>NZ_CP113910.1:5429404-6058809 GCF_024701375.2 Streptomyces sp. KMM 9044
CGGGCCCGAAGGCGCCGCCCGCCACCAGCCACAGGGCCGTCGACCGCGGGCCCACGGCGACGGCGTACGCCCGCCGCCCGCACGGCGCGGGCGGCAGGAGCCGCAGCCGGGTCTCCTCGTCCGGGCAGGCGACCGCGCCGAGTGCCACCTCGCCGGTGCCGGGGCCGGTCGGGTACAGCAGGGAGAACGCGTGCCTCCCGTCCGCCGGCCGGTGGATGAGGACCCGCCCGTCGCCCATGGGCTGCACGGCGGTCCCGGGCTCCTCGGGCCGGCCGCCGGGCAGCGGCACCGCGTAGGGCTCGGGCCCGTCCAGGGTCCAGCGCTCCGGGAACAGGCGGTTGCCGACGAGGGCGAGGCGCGCGCCGTAGGAACCGTCGGCGCTGAGGACGCAGCCCGGCGGCGCGGTCACCCCCTCCTCGTGCCCGGCGCCCCCGTGCTCCGCCGACGGCTCTGTCGCACACATCGTCATCGTTCGGTCACCTCCGGTGACGAACGTAGTTTTCGTACGCGCGGTCGGGAGACCCACCGGACCCCGCTTCACACATAAGGGTGTCCCAGGAACGATTCGCCTGAGGAAACGGAAGCGTGTGTGCTGGCCGGTGCGGGGTCCGTTCCCCCGCCCGCGCCGGTACTCCTGCGGCATAAGGGCAGGTAGCCTTGCGTCGTGCTCCGTCTGTCTGAAGTCATCGCCGCGCTGGAGACCCTGTGGCCCCCCGAGCGGGCCGAGTCCTGGGACGCGGTCGGCACCGTCACGGGCGACCCCGGCCAGGAGGTCGGCCGGGTCCTGTTCGCGGTGGACCCCGTCCAGGAGATCGTCGACGAGGCGGTGAAGCTGGGCGCCGACCTGCTCGTCACCCACCACCCGCTCTATCTGCGCGGCACGACCACCGTCGCGGCCTCCACCTCCAAGGGCCGCGTGGTGCACACGCTCATCAGGAACGACATCGCGCTGCACGTCGCCCACACCAACGCCGACACGGCCGACCCCGGCGTGAGCGACGCCCTGGCCGGCGCCCTGGACCTGCGCGTCGTACGGCCCCTGGTGCCGGACACCACGGACCCCGAGGGCCGCCGCGGGCTCGGCCGCGTCTGCGAACTGGACCACCCGCTGACCGTCCGCGAGCTCGCCGCCCGCGCCGCCGAGCGCCTGCCCCGCACCGCGCAGGGCATCCGCGTCGCCGGCGACCCCGAGGCGCTCGTGCGGAGGGTCGCCGTCAGCGGCGGCTCCGGCGACAGCCTCTTCGCCCACGTCCGGTCGGCCGGCGTGGACGCCTACCTCACCGCGGACCTGCGCCACCACCCGGCGTCGGAGTTCACGGCGGAGCATGCCACAGGCCGTTCGCCCGCGCTGCTCGACGCGGCGCACTGGGCCACCGAGTGGCCCTGGTGCGAGCTGGCCGCGGCCCAGCTCGACGCGATCTCCGACCGTCACGGATGGGGCCTGCGGGTCCATGTCTCCGCCACGGTCACCGACCCCTGGACCGCCCACGCGGCGTCCTTCGAACCCGACACATCTGGAGCCCCCAACTGAACGCCGAGCCCGCCGACCAGATCCGACTCCTCGACGTCCAGGACTTCGACGTCCGCCTCCAGCAGCTCGCGCACAAGCGGAAGTCGCTCCCCGAGCACGCCGAGATCGAGTCGCTGACCCGGGACCTCGCCCAGCTGCGCGACCTGCACGTGGCCGCGCAGACCGAGGAGAGCGACTGCGCCCGCGAGCAGACCAAGGCCGAACAGGACGTGGACCAGGTGCGCCAGCGCGCCGCCCGTGACCAGAAGCGCCTCGACTCCGGAGCCGTCTCCTCGCCCAAGGACCTGGAGAACCTCCAGCGCGAGATCGCCTCCCTCGCCAAGCGCCAGGGCGACCTCGAGGACATCGTCCTGGAGGTCATGGAGCGCCGCGAGTCCGCGCAGGAGCGGGTCGGCGAACTGTCCGAGCGGGTCACCTCCGTCCAGTCGCGGATCGACGACGCGACCGCCCGCCGGGACGCGGTCTGCGCGGAGATCGACGGCGAGGCCGCCACGGTCACCAAGGAGCGCGCGGTCGTCGCCGGGTCGGTCCCCGCGGACCTGCTCAAGCTGTACGAGAAGCTGCGTGAGCAGCAGGGCGGCATCGGCGCGGCGAAGCTGTACGCCCGCAGCTGTCAGGGGTGCCGCCAGGAACTCGCCATCACCGAGCTGAGCGAGATCCGCCAGGCCGCGCCCGACACCGTGGTGCGCTGCGAGAACTGCCGCCGCATCCTGGTCCGCACGTCGGAGTCGGGCCTGTAGGGGCATCCGAGGAGATCTGAGCAGAGCCGAGGAGATTTCCCGGTGAGGGAGTTCATCGTCGAGGCGGACGGCGGGTCGCGGGGCAACCCGGGACCCGCGGGCTACGGAGCCGTGGTCAGTGACGCGGCGACGGGGGAGACGCTGGCGGAGGCGGCCGAGTACCTCGGCGCCACCACGAACAACGTCGCCGAGTCCTCGGGCCTGCCGGCCGGCCTGCGGGCCGCGCGTGAGCTGGACCCGCAGGCCACGGTCCACGTCCGGAGGGACTCCAGGCTCGTCGTCGAGCAGATGTCGGGCCGCTGGAAGATCAAACACCCTGCCATGAAGCCGCTGGCGGCCGAGGCGGCACACGTCTTCCCGCCGGGCCGGGTCACGTACGAGTGGATCCCGCGCGAGCGGAACAAGCACGCGGACCGGCTGGCGAACGAGGCGAGGGACGCGGGGCAGCGGGGCGAGCCGTGGAATGCGTCGGCCTCGCGCGCCGCGCTGGACACACCGGCCGCGCGGCCGGTGACACCCGAGCCGTCCGGACCGGTCGGGGAGGCCGGAGCCGAGGGAGCCGGCGTGCGGGGGGCGGATGCCGCCGGTGCGGATGAGTGTGACACCCCTGCCGGAAAGGCCGCCGCGGACGCGCGGGCCGCATCGAACGCGCAGGGCGGACGGCCGGTGGCAGCCGAGGAATCGGGCCCGCCCGGGGACACGGCGACCTGTGCGCCACGGGCCCGTGCGGTGTCGGCCCCGGCCTCCGGCCCGGGGGCAGGGGTGCGGGGGACCGGCGGGCCCGGGGCCGGGGCCGCCGACGCGGGCAACACCCCTGCCGGAAAGGCCGCCGCGGACGGGCGGGCCGCGCAGGCCGTGGCCGCCCCCGGCACGGAGACGGACGCCGCTCGCGGCACCGGGCCGGCAACGGCTGCCACCCCCTCTTCGGGCTGGGCGCCCGCGGACATGGGGCCGCCGGCCACCTTCGTGCTCCTGCGGCACGGTGAGACCCCGCTCACCCCACAGAAACGGTTCTCCGGCAGCGGCGGCAACGACCCCTCCCTCTCCGACGTCGGCCGGGAGCAGGCCGGGCGGACCGCCGCGGCGCTCGCCCGGCGCGGCACGATCCAGGCGGTCGTCGCCTCCCCCCTCGCCCGTACCCGTGAGACCGCGGGCGTCGTCGCCGCCCGCCTGGGGCTCGAGGTCGCCGTCGACGACGGGCTGCGTGAGACCGACTTCGGTGCGTGGGAGGGCCTCACCTTCGCCGAGGTGCGTGAGCGCCACCCCGACGACCTGAACGCCTGGCTCTCCTCCCCGGACGCCGAACCCACCGGCGGCGGCGAGAGCTTCGCGGCCACCGCGACCCGGATCGCGGCCGCCCGGGACCGGCTGGTCGCCGCGTACGCGGGCCGCACGGTTCTCCTCGTCACCCACGTGACCCCGATCAAGACCCTGGTCCGGCTCGCCCTGGGTGCCCCGCCCGAGGCCCTGTTCCGGATGGAACTGTCGGCGGCCTCGCTGACGGCGGTGGCGTACTACGCCGACGGCAACGCCAGCGTCCGGCTGTTCAACGAGACGTCCCACCTGCGGTGAGGTCCGCCGCCGCGCGGGCCAGCCGCTCGACCCGGACCCAGTCGCGCGCCGCCACCGCGTCCGCCGGGAGCATCCAACTCCCTCCGACACAGGCGACGTTGGGCAGCGCGAGGTAGTCCGGAGCGGAGTCCGGACCGATCCCTCCGGTCGGGCAGAAACGGGCCTGTGGGAGCGGCCCGGCGATCGCCTTCAGATACGCCGTGCCGCCCGCGGCCTGAGCCGGGAAGAACTTCATCTCCCGCACCCCGTGCTCCAGCAGCGCCACGACCTCCGACACCGTCGACACCCCCGGCAGGAACGGCACCCCGGACGCCCGCATCGACCCCAGCAGGACCTCCGTCCAGCCCGGACTGACCAGGAACCGCGCCCCGGCCGCCACCACCTCGCGCACCTGCCCCGGCGTGATCACCGTGCCGGCCCCGACCACCGCGTCCGGCACCCCGGCGGCGATCGCGCGGAGGGCGTCCCGGGCGGCGGGTGTCCGCAGGGTCACCTCGATCGCGGGTAGCCCACCGGCGACCAGCGCCCGCGCCAGCGGTACGGCGTCGGCGGCGTCCTCGACCACGACGACCGGCACGACGGGCGCGAGATCCAGTACGGAGGCGGTGGTGCCGAGCGAGGGCGAGGACGAGGACGAGGAAGCGGAGTGCGGGGGTGAACTCATGGCGCCATCCTGCCCGCGGTAAAGCATCCTGCGCAAAGGGTGTTGCGCAGGATGCAACATCCGGGGTCCTGGTAGTAGTCAGTGCACCTCGTCCACCAGCACGTCCAGCGCCCACGGCGTCCCCGCACGGGCCGGCGCCTGCGCCTGCGCCTCGACCACGTAGCCGAGGTCCCGCAACGCCTCCACCAGCGCGGCGGGATCCTTCGGCGCGGCCCCGTCCGTCAGCAGACTGCGCACGATCCGTCCCTTGGTCGCCTTGTTGAAGTGGCTGACCACCTTCCGCGTCGGCGCGTGCAGCACCCGCACGGTCGCCGTACGGGCGGCCACCTCGCCCTTCGGCTTCCACGCCGTCGCGTACGCCGCCGACCGCAGGTCCAGCACCAGGCCGCTGCCGGCCGCCTCCGGCAGCACCGAGGCCATCGGCGTACGCCAGTACGCGCCCAGCGCCCCCAGTCCCGGGAGCCGTACGCCCATCGAGCAGCGGTAGGAGGGAATCCGGTCGGTGACCCGGACCGCGCCCCACAGCCCCGAGAACACCAGCAGCGAGCGGGCGGCCCCGCGCTTGGCGGCCGCGTCGAGGGAGGCCAGGTCCAGGGCGTCGTAGAGCACGCCGGTGTAGATCTCCCCGGCGGGCCGGGCTCCGGCGGTACGCAGTTCCAGGTTCTTCGCGACCTCGCCCCGCAGCCCCTCGCTCAGCCCCAGCACCTCGCGTGCCTTGTCCTCGTCGGCGGCGCACAGGTCCACCAGTTCGGCGAGGACGGCCTCCCGGGCGCCGGCCAGCCCCGGCAGCGACAGGGACCCGGGCTTCAGCGGGGCGCCGCGGCCGGAAGTGGCCTTGCCTTCGGACGGCGGCAGCAGGACAAGCACGCGGTACTCCTCACGGTAGAGCTCAGCCGTCAGGGTACGGTGCCGGGCCCTGCGCCCGAGCGGCCCGCCGCCCCTGGCCGGCGCCCGGACCAGGGCGTCGGACTCGTCGGCGTGGAACCGTACGACGCGCACGTCCCGGCGTCGCCCGAAGAGGGTGACGTGGGTGACCGGCTCCGTGAGCTCCCGCGTGACCGTGGTCTGCGAGCCGGCCTCGACGTTCAGCTCCCCGGCGGCCGGCTCATGGCTCATCCGCAGCTCACGCCGTACGGAGGCGATCCGCTCCAGCGGTATCCGCAGATCGACGTGGACGGCGCGGCGGATCCGCAGCACGCCGGAGTCCGGATCCAGCACGTGGGGCCGTACGACGTTCGCGGCGTGCAGCGCGACGACGCACACGACGGTGTACACGTCCAGGAACAGCACCACCGCGTGGACGGCCGGCCAGTCGAGCAGCAGCACCGACAACGCCACCGTCTCGACGACGCACACGAACGCGAACCCGAACATGACGGCGCCCTGCCCCCGCGCGTACCCGAAGGGAGTGCCGTCCGCCGTGCCGCGGGTGCGCCGCGCCAGCCACAGCACGAGGCTCACCGCCAAGCGCAGCTCATGCCGGACGAGGGCCCGGCCAACCCGCACGCCGCCGGTCATGCCGTCCGCTCCGTCCGCTCCGTCCGTTCCATCTGTTCTGTCCGCTCCTCCGTGACGATCCGCAGGGTCCGGCGGACCGCCTCCGCCTGGGCCGGGGGAAGTCCGCGTACATGGCACGCAGGAAGCTGTGGTCCTCGTCGAGCGGGGCCCCCTCCGGGAGCAGGCCGGCGGGCAGACACCCGGCGAGGACGCGGGCGGCCTCCTCCACACGGGGTCGTCCGGTTCGGCGTCGGCGAGTTCGTCGAGCAGCGCGTAGGCGGAGAGCGCGCGCTCCACACCGCCCGGCACCTTCATGAACCCGGCCGGCAGGCCCATCAGCCGCTCCCGCCGCTCCGGGGGCGCCGCGGTCTCGATGAGGGCGAGCACCTCCCGGTCCCTGGCGGCCATGGGCGAGTCGGACAGATCCGCCACTTCCCGGAACAGGGCGGCCAGTTCGGGGGAGGCGGGCCCCTCCGTGGTCGGCCCGCCCTCCGTCTCCGGCAACGCACGCAGCCGCGCCCGGCGGTCCCGGACCGCCGCCTCCTGCCGTGCCAGGTCCTCGTCCAGCTCGGTCAGCACCTCGACGAGGTCCTTGCCGGCGTCGCCCGCGAGCACGTCCCGCACCTCGGCCGGCCCGAGCCCCCAGCTCGGTCAGCCGCCTGATCCGCGCCAGCACGACGGCGTGCCGCAGTGTGTGGTCCCGGTACCCGTTGGCCCGCCGTTCCGGCTCCGGCAGCAGCCCCAGATGGCGGTAGTGCCGCACGGTCCGCGGGGTGACACCGACGGCCGCGGCAAGCTCTCCGATCCGCATGACCCCAGTAGAGACGTTGACGTCGAGGCAGGGTCAAGCCGGCGGCCGTGGCATCTGACGAGGGCCATGATCCTGTGCCACGACCGAGTGGACGATTCCCGATATCACGGACAGGTGATCAGCCGATGTCCCAGTCTGACGGGCGGCAGAAGGAGGGGCGTGACATGACTGCGGTGGCCCACGAGCCGCTCACGCAGGAAGACGTCCTGCTGGAGGGATTTCTCGCCCTGGACACCCCGGAAGGTTTCCGGGCGGAGCCGATCGAGGGAGAGATCGTTGTGACGCCGCCGCCGGACGGGGATCACGAGGATTGCATCGGACTGATCGTGGAGCAGGTGCTCGAGCGTTCCCGGACCAGGATGCAGTTCTCCGGGAACAAGGGGCTGAAACTGCGGAGCGGTGGTGGCTGCCCGAAGGACCGCCTGATCCCGGACGGCACTTTTGCCCCCGAGGGAGCTACGGCTCCACCGGGGAGCCGATTCCTGGATGCCCTGTGACGGGGTCGCCCCGGTCCTTGAGGTGACTTCCGCCAAGCCGAAGGCCGACCGCGAGACCAAACGCCGCTGCTACGCCCGAGGAGGCATCCCCCTCTGCCTCCTCGTCGACCGCGAAGCCTCCTCGATCACCCTGTTCGGCGCCCTGGAACGCGACGACCACCGCGATGACTACCGGGAGGTCTGCACCCGCCCTCCGGGGAAGACCCTGTCCCTCCCCGCCCCTTCGCATTCGACCTGGACACCGCCGACTTCCTCTGATCCCCTGTGGCCGGGCGTGGTGCGCAGGACGGCCGCGGTGGTCCTGGCCGCGGCGCCGAAGCCCTGCCCCTGCCCGGCGCCACGTCAGCGGTGAACCGGTCGGCCGTGTGCGCCGCCGAGCGCTTTGCCCATGCCCGGAAGGCGGCTGCCGGACAGCAGTTGGATGACAATCCGTAGTTGCGCGCGTACGGGGAGGTGTCATAGGCTGGGTTCAGTATCAAAACAAGGCTGCGCCCAGCGCAGCAACCCCTATGGCCGCCCTTCAGGATTCCGGGGCGGCCGTAGTTGTTTCCGGCGGAGGAAAGCTTGTACCTGTGCTACGTCGACGAGTCCGGCGACGGTCAGACGGTCGATCCCTCCACGCCGGAAGCGCCGCCGGTCATGGTCATCGGTGGCATCGTCGTCGAAGAGTCCGAACTGCGCTCACTCACCTGGGACTTCATCACCCTGAAGAAGCAGTTCCGCCCCACCTTGCGGACCGCCGTCAAGCTGAGCGAGGTCATCCGCACCGAGATCAAGGGATCGAACATCCGATCCCACCTCCGCAACGGCAACCGCAAACAGGTCCGCATGGCGCACGGTCTGATCGGCAAGCTGCTGACGATGCTGGAGCGCCACGACTGCCGGGTGCTGGCCAAGATCTGCGTCAAGCAGGACGGCGTCGCCAACGTGGAGGACGCGATGTACGGCGCGTCGGTCGCCTCCCTCTGTGCCCACTTCGACCACTTCCTCGCCGGGCGTGAGGGCCGAGGTGTGGTGATCCTCGACAGTCGTACGAAGAGCAAGAACGTCGACAACGTCCACTGCGTCACGACCCGGAAGTTCCGGGCGGGCGGCGACCTGATGCCGCACGTCGCCGAGTCGCCCGTATTCGGCCACAGCGACTCCCACATCGGCCTGCAGATCGCCGACCTGCTGATCTCCGCCGTACTCTTCCCGGCGGCCTGTGCCACCTATGCGGAGGACCTGACGTGGAACACCCACTGCCATCCCGCCTACGCGGCCATAAGGGATCGCCACTGCCCTCGTGTGGGTGAACTGCAGCACCGGTACCGGACGGCAACGGGCAAGTGGACGGGTGGGGTCGTGGTGTCGGACCGGCGGCGCAGGCGGTCGGCGGCGGAGCTGTTCCGGGTTGCCGAGCGGGCGCCCGTGCCGACGGCCCTCATTCCCGCCCAGCAGCCTCCCACAGCCCCTGCCGTGACCGAGCCGTGAAATCCGACCTGACCACCGCCTGCTTCCTCTGATCCCCTGTGGCCGGGGGTGCCGGGTGACGAACGTACGGGAACAGGCCGGCTGGCCTGGCCTGGCCTGGCCTGGGCGCGGCTCGGGCGCTGCGGGCCATCGGCCGACCTGCTCACCGCACGCTTCGACCGGCACGAGTACGCCCCGCACGCCCACGGCGAGTGCACGGTCGGCGTGACCTGACCGTCGAAGGTCTGGAGGCCATCGCGTACCGCGGCGGGCGCATCGTCTCCGGGGCCGGCACCATCGTCGTCCCCGAACCCGGCGAGACGCACACCGGCGGCCCGGCCGTCCCCGAGGGCTACGCCTACCGCGCCCTGCACGCCGCTCCCACCCGGCCCGCCGGCAGCACCCACGCCACCTCTCCAGATCCACTGCAGGCCTGCTGGCCGTGGGTGTCCTCGCCGGTGCCGCAGCTGAGCGGCGGCAACGCCCGCTCGCCGGCCGAGGTGCTGGTGACGGCCCGGGGCTGCGCCCTCGCTCCACTGGTCGCCGCCCGCCATCTGGAGCAGGTCCCGTCCCTCCAGCTCACCGCGGTCTGCCCGACGCTCGCGGCGCTGGTGTACGCCCCGGCCGCCGTGCTCACGAGGCCGGCCGAGCTGCCCTCGGCCGGGGCCCCGATCTCCCTCGCGGCCCCGGGCGCCGTCTGCACGGCGGTCGCGTTCGTCGTCTTCCTGGAGCTGATCAGGGAAGCGGGGCCGGCCCGGGCCACCGTCATCACGTACGTCAACCCGGCGGTCGCGGTCACGGCCGGGGTGCTCCTCCTCGGCGAGCCCCTGACGGCGACGGTCCTGGCCGCGTTCGCCCTGATCCTCACGGGTTCGGTCCTGGCCACGGCCGCCGCGCCGAAGCGGGGCCCACGCCCGGTACCATGGTCGACACGGCAGACGAGCCGGGCGGACGGCCGCGTGGAGACCCCCTGACGGAGGGCTCCCCGAGGAACGTCCGGGCTCCACAGGGCAGGGTGATGGCTAACGGCCACCCGGGGTGACCCGCGGGACAGTGCCACAGAAAACAGACCGCCGAGGGCTCCGGCCCCCGGTAAGGGTGAAACGGTGGTGTAAGAGACCACCAGCGCCTGAGGCGACTCAGGCGGCTAGGTAAACCCCACCCGGAGCAAGGTCAAAAGGAAACACCCCGGTGTTTCTGCGCGGACGTTCGAGGGCTGCCCGCCCGAGTCCGCGGGTAGACCGCTGGAGGCCGGTGGCAACGCCGGCCCTAGATGGATGGCCGTCTCCCCGGCCGCCGCGAGGCGACCGGGCGACAGAACCCGGCGTACAGCCCGACTCGTCTGCCGCTAAGCGCCTCTGACCGGCTAACTTGCAGTTCAGGGGCCCTTTTTGTCGAATCAGGGGGCTTGATCAAACCCCGTTCCGCACCGGTTCAAACGGGGTCGCGCGGCTACGTACGTAGCCATGAATGTAGCCACGGGGGCACGGGACCCCGGAACGGCGACGGCAGGGCCTGACCTGCGGCAAACAGCGTTTGTTCTGGGCTATCCGGCGGTCCCGCCGCGATGCTTGAGCAGGGTATGGAGTCCCGCTCAGCCAGTACCTCTTTGACAACCCTGCTCACGGGGGCGCTTCCCGCCGACTGTCAGCGAGCCGGGCCGCACCACTCGACTACCGGGCGCACGACAATGCCGGCGGCGCAGCGTGGAGGCGGAGGTGCAGAGGCTGGGGAAACGGCAGCGGGGCTGAGGCCGGTGTCGGCCTCAGCCCCGCTGGGGTTCGCCGCTGCGTCTGCGAGAGGGCAGCGAGTACAACGGTCAGATCGTCACGCCGCGGCGCGTACGAGGGTCGGCTTCGGCCGTGCGGTCAGGCCGGCGGCTATTGCGCCGTGGGTATCGGCATGGTCCCTCAGGAGGTGGCTATACGTACGGCGCAGCTCCTCGACGGTGTCGCCCACCCACGCGGCCACAGTGTGCTCGGGGATCCCGTTCTGAAGGCACGTGGAGATGAAGGTGTGCCGGAGGTCATGGAAGGTCGGAAGGTTTCCCTCCTCGTCCTTGATGCCCAGCTTCAGCAGCGTGGGCTTCCACGCGTCGTCGTTGAAGTGGTTCCGGCAGACGAGGTTCCCGCGCCGCGTCCAGAAGAGTGCCTGTACCGAGCCGCGCTTACATTCGGTGATCGTCTTCTTGTGCTCCCACAGGACGTTCGCTGTTGGGCGCGGCGGGCGCCACTCCATGTACTCGTCCAAAACGTCCTGGAGGTACGGAGGGATCGGCACATTCTTCGTGTTGAGGCGCGGGCTCGTCTTGAGGCGGTCCACGAGGGTGGGGCTGTAGCCACTCTCCTTGGTCCTGAGTACCTGTCGACGAACGGTGAGTAGCTTTCCGTCGGTGTCGATGACGTCGTCGCACACACTCCGGACATACACCCACTTCATGCCGCAGGCAGGCGCACGTGGGCTGTCCGCCATCGAGGCGTGGTTCAGGTCGTCAGGCCGGCGATGCCGACCGTGGCCGGTTCCGCCGACTGATGGGATGTCAGGCAGTCATCGCCTCAAGGACTTTGGCGGTGTCGACGAACTGTTCGAAGCGGACGATGCGGCCGCCGCGGACGATGAAGTGGTGGGCGACACGGACCTTGATGTCCTTGCCGGTGGTCTTGTTGGTGGCGGTGTAGCGGGCCAGGACCACGACGTTCTCCCCGTCGACGACGTACGTGTCGTCGTGGGCGGTCCAGTTGGCCCACGCCTTGCCCAGCTGTTCCATGACGGCGGAGGTGACGCCGTCGGGGGTGCGGTAGGTGCCGGCCAGGGGGAAGCCCGCCATCTCGGTCCATTCCACGTCGTCGGCCAGCGTGGCCCGCAGGGCCTCGAGGTCGCCGTGGGCGGAGGCGAGGTACTGGCGCCGCACCACGTCGGCGGGGGCGGTGGAGGTGTCGAAGTCGGTCGTCGCGTTCATGGGATGGCCTTTCTCGTGGGGTGGGGACGAGGCGAGGGCGGAAGCGGGGTGATGCGGGGCCCCGCGCGGCGTTCTTGTGGGCGTCGGCGGTCGAGTCGGGTGACCCGCACGAAGAGGGGAGACGCGCAGCGCCCCGTTGTGGCTCCCTGTCCGCGTGATGCGTGGGACGTGGTCCGGTGCCGGGGCTCGCGCTGCCCGGCACCGGACCTCGGGAGGGCCGAAGTCAGCCCCAGGCCATCTCGCCCTTGGCGACCTTGGCACCGAGTTGGGCGGCGATGAGCATTCCGGCGTCCGGGTAGCGGGCGACCAGCGCCTTGGTCAGCGCCTCGCCGTTCTCGGCCCTGGCGAGTTCTTCCTCGAACGCGGTGAGGTAGTCGCGGGTGTAGGCGACGGGGCCGGCGTCGAGGGTGTCGGTGGGCAGACGGTGGCCGGGGACGACGAAGGCCGGGTCCAGGGCCGTCATCTCGTCGAGCGACTCGATCCACACGGAGCGTGACTCGGGTGTGGCGGTGTCGGCGACCCAGACATGCTCGTTCTGGAAGAGCAGGACGCCGCCCAGGATTGCCCGGTGCTCGGCCTGCCACAGATAGTGGCGGTCGGGCAGGGCGGGATGGCCGCCCTTGAGCTGGAAGACGTGGCCTTCGAAGGTGATGTCGCCGGTCAGTTCGGCCATCTCGGCGAGCCGGGTGGGGCGGTTGGCGCCGACGGCCTCCCAGGCCTTGAGCTTGCTCTCGTAGGCGTCCCGGATGTGCGCGATCACGAGCGGGGTGGCGACGAGTTCGGCGTCGGGGAAGGCGTCGGCGATCACTTCGGCGCCCCAGTAGAAGTCGGGGTCGGCGTGGCTGACGAAGACCTTGGTCAGGGTCTTGCCGGAGTCGAGGATCTCGGCGGCCAGGCGGTGGCCGTCGGCGCGGGTGAACCCGGTGTCGATCAGGAAGGCCTGCTCCTCGCCGGTGATCAGGGTGGCGGTCTTGTTCTTCGAGCCGACGGGGAAGTCAAGGTCGATGACCTTGAAATCGAGGGTGCTCATGGTGATTCCTTCGTGAGGGGGGAGGGTGGTGGACAGGGATGGTGTGAGGAGAGGGCGGTCAGAACCGGGGGATGAGGGCGTCCAGACGCCGGTCGATCTCATCGGCGGTGGCATGGCCGACGGCCAGGACCGTGGTGCGGTGGTCGCCTGCGACGGCCAGCAGGGTCGGGAAGCCGTCCACACCCAGGCCGGCCGCCCGCGTGAAGTCGTGCTGCGCGGCGGTGGCCGAATCCGACGAGGAGAACGCGTCCACGACACTGTCCGGGTCCAGGCCGGCCGTCTCGGCGACCGCGCTGTAGGTGGCCGGGTCGGACAGGCTTAGACCGTTCACCTAGAAAGCGCGCTGCAGTGCGGCGGCCAGTTCCACCATGCGGTCGGGCGCGGCCTGCCGCAACGCGGCCACGCCCCGAACGGCGGCCCCGGAGTCCCTCACGAACGCCCCGTCCGCGATCAGCCGGGCGTAACCGGGCCCGAACTCGGCCCCGGTCAGCTCGCTGCTCTTGGCGTTGGCGCCCCGGACGTGATCGAACTCGCGGATCGGTACGCGGCGCGAGCCGGTGAACAGGCCACCGGAGATCACGTCCACTTCCGGATCGGGGTGCTCTCACGCGAGTTCGGCCAGGGCCGGCGCGAAACCGTACGACCAGCCGCAGGAGGCGTCGAAGACGTGGACGAGCTTCATGAGGGGGGTGCCTCCGGGGTTCCGGACCCGCCTTCCACGGGTCACCAACCTGACACAACAGTATCTGATTCATCAGGCATTCCCTTCCGCTGGGACTTCCCGGCCCGGCCGCAGCGGCGCCCGGGGGATCCTCACCGCAGACGGGGCAGTGCGTCGCGCGCAGACATGCTCAGCGTCCGCAGATCGCGTGCGAACTGCTCCCGCCGCTCCGCGGGCAGCGGGTCGAGGAGGTACCGCCGCACGTTCTCCACGTGGAGACGGGCGGCCCGCACCACGGTCTCCTCCCCGAGCCGGGTCAGTCTGACCAGCCGTCCCCGGCGATCGCCCGGATTCTCGGCGCGAGCCACCAGACCCGCCGCCTCCATCCGGTCCACCAGCCGGGTCACGCCGCCCGTGGTGAGGACCCGCTCCTGCGCGATGGCCCGCATCGACATCCCCGGCTCTCCTGCCCGGCCCAGAATCAGCAGCACCTCGAACATCAGGTGAGAGATCCCGCACTCCTCCTCGACGGCTCGCCCCAGGATGTACTCCAGCCGGTTCGCGGACCCTTGCAACCAGCCAAACGCCAACACCAACTGGTCGTTCGCCGCCTGCTCGGCCGTCGTGATCCGCGTGTCCCGTGCCACTGGTCCGCCCTTTCTCACCCTTGGTCGCGGCGCGGACGCGCCGTTGACCATCATCGGCTCACACACGGGACCATCGGTAACCGCGGGTCCGCCCCGCCGATGCGCAGGTGCCCCCGCGGTCATGCCATGGCGCCGGCCGGTGGCTCCATGATGGTCTCCGGCGACGCGGCAGGCGATCCGGCACGACTGCCGACGGACTTCGCCTGCGCGAGGTCCGTCGGCAGTGGACGGAAACGCTTGCCTTCAGGGCAGCAGCGCGATCCTGCCGCCGGCGTGCCCCGTGCGGTTCGCGTCGAGCGCGGCCGGCGGGGGACCGCCCGTCGGGTTCGGACGGATCATCCGGGAAGCGCGAGTCCGGACCGGTCGGGAGGACCGGGCCGCACAACCGACGTCCTTACGCGACCAGGGAGTCGTCGAGTGCGTCCAGGACGGCCCGGGCGACCTCGTCCGGCGACCGGCCGTCGGTCGCGACGACGGCCGTGGCGACCTCCTCGTACAGGTGCCGCCGCGCCCGCATCAACGCGCGCCACTGCCTGCCCGGGGCGACCGCCAGCAGCGGCCGGGCCACGTGCAGCCCCGTACGCCGGATTGCCTCCTGCACGTCCATCGCGAGGTAGACCACCGGCGCTCCGGCCAGCAGCCCGCGCGTGTCCCCGTCCAGGACCGCACCCCCGCCCAGAGCCAGAACCCCCTCGTGCTCGGCCAGCGCCCGTCCGACCGCCTCCTTCTCCAGCGTCCGGAAGACACCCTCGCCCTCGTTCGCGAAGATCTCCTCGATGCTGCGGCCCCGAACGGCGACGACGTCGTCGTCGGTGTCCCGGAAGCCGACGCCCAGCCGGCCGGCCAGCAGCCGTCCGACGGTGGACTTGCCCACGCCCATCGGCCCGACCAGCACGACCACGGGCACCGCGCTCACCGGACGGCCAGATGGCCGAGGTAGGAGCGGACGTTGCGCCGGGTCTCCGCGACACTGTCACCGCCGAACTTCTCCGCCACCGCGTCCGCCAGCACCAGCGCCACCATCGCCTCCGCGACGATCCCGGCCGCCGGTACCGCGGAGACGTCCGAGCGCTGGTGGTGCGCCCGGGCCGCCTCACCGGTGGTCACATCCACCGTCCTCAGCGCCCGCGGCACCGTCGCGATCGGTTTCATCGCCGCCCTCACCCGCAGCGGCTCACCCGTCGACAGACCGCCCTCCGTACCACCCGAGCGCCCCGACACCCGCCGGATGCCCCCGGACGTGCCCACGATCTCGTCGTGCGCCCTCGAACCCGGCACCCGTGCCAGCCCGAACCCGTCACCGACCTCAACGCCCTTGATCGCCTGGATGCCCATGAGCGCACCGGCCAGCCGCGCGTCCAGTCTGCGGTCCCAGTGCACATGGGAGCCGAGGCCGACCGGAACGTCGTAGGCCAGCACCTCGACCACGCCGCCCAGGGTGTCGCCGTCCCTGCGCGCCCGGTCGATCCCGGCGACCATCGCCTTCGACGCGTCCGCGTCCAGACAGCGCACCGGATCCGCGTCCAGCCGCGCCACGTCGGCCGGAGTCGGGCACACCCCGGCCGGCGCCCGCGCCGACCCCAGTTCCACCACATGGCTGACGATCTCGATGCCGGTCGTCTCCTTCAGATACGACCGCGCCACCGCCCCCAGAGCCACCCGCGCCGCCGTCTCCCGCGCCGACGCCCGCTCCAGAACCGGCCGTGCCTCGTCGAACCCGTACTTCTGCATCCCCGCCAGATCCGCGTGCCCCGGACGCGGCCGGGTCAGCGGCGCACCGCGGCCCTGCCCGGCCGGCACCGGTGGATCCACCGGGTCGGCCGCCATCACCCGCTCCCACTTCGGCCACTCCGTGTTCCCCACCGTGATCGCGACCGGGGAGCCGAGCGTCAGCCCGTGCCGGACACCCCCCAGGAACGTGACCTCGTCCCGCTCGAACCTCATCCGCGCACCACGCCTGTACCCGAGCCGACGCCGCCCCAGATGATCCGCGACCGTCTCCGTGGTGATCGGCACACCGGAGGGCAGCCCCTCCAGCGTCGCCACAAGTGCCGGACCATGGGACTCACCCGCGGTCAGCCAACGCAGCCTGCTCAACGAAGCTCCTCAGTACGCGTGCCCGGTACCGCCCGGCGCGCACGGCCACGCGGACGCCGTGGCCAGGCGCGCGGGGCGGTATGCCGGCTACGGCGGTCGTGCCCGGCCCCGGGCCGGAAGGTCAGTCGAAGAAGGCGAAGAAACGGGACTCGATGCTCGCGCGCGGGGAGCCGCCCTGGGCGGTCGGGTCGTCGAACGCGGTGTGCATGACGCCTGTGGCCCGGGAGGAGTCGGAGTCGAACCCCTTGAAGAGGATCACCTCGTCGGCGGTCATGCCCGAGAAGTAGAGCCAGCGGTGGTCCGCGGACGCCTTGCCCAACTGGGCCTCCAGCAGGCTCATGGGCGCGCCCTCCGGGCCGAAGACGCCGTAGAAAGGCGCGTGTCCTCCCCGCCGACCGTGGTCGCGTCGACCAGTGCCAGCACGCTGTCGTGCGGTGGAGTGGAAGTGGCACGCCATGCCTGGTAGATGGCGTAGCGGCGGTACGGTGCCGGCTCGATGTCCTCGGCCGTCAGGACGGCCTCGCGGAACTGCTCGGCCGATGTCTGCGTGTAGTCCAGGTGCGCGAAGCGGGCCGGTGTCGTGCCGACCCGCTCCTCTGCGCGCTCGCTGGTGCGCAGCACCAGACCGCTGCGCTGGACGATCACCTCGCGTGCGCCGGTCACCCGCTTGACCAGCTCGGCCATCTCCTGGTGGTACACGCGGTCCAGCACCGCGAGGTCGGTGGAGTGGACCACCGAGCTGGTGTGCCGGACCAGCTGGAAACCCTCGCGGTCCAGGCTCAGTTCGTCCTGGAAGGGGCGGGCGTCATGGATCTCGACGGTGTGCGGCACGAAGGCCAGATTGGTCCGGGACGGGTCCGCGGCGTCGAAGAGGGCGCGCCCCTCTATCTCGCCCGCGTAATTGACCTCAGCCTTCACGGACGCGTGCTGACGGGTGGCCGTGCTGGACATGAGTTCTCCTCGCTGTTCTTCGGGTAGGGATCGAAAGGCTGGGGGAGCCCGGTTCCGTCGTGGTTATGCGGGCGTTCGCCCTGTGTGCGCGGTGAGTTACAGTGAGCTGTTCCCAGTAACCGTCGGTCACCGTCCGTGAGCGGGAGGCGCGTCGCGCGGTCCGCGGTATCCCCCAAGTCCGGGCAGGCGTAAGGCCCCTGGTAGGAACATCTTGCGACAGAAAGATCCGACCGAGGGGCCTCACGTGCCGACCAGTGTCACATACACCGCCGTGCTCGATGTGAGGCGGTCCACCGCCGAGCACCTGGCCGGTCTCCTGCGCGACCACCGAATCGTGGCCAGGACCCGCAAGGGGCGACGCGCGCTGGGCTGCTTCAAGCAGGCCGTGCTCGTGCTGCGCTGGTTCCTCGACGGCACCCGACTGGCCCAACTCGCCCGCGACAACGGCCTGTCGGTCTCCACCTCCTACCGCTACCTCCACGAAGGACTGGCCGTCCTGGCCGCCGGCGCACCGGACCTGTCCACCGCGCTGGAGCGTGCGAAGGCAGCCGGGCTGACGCATCTGAACCTCGACGGTACGGTCATCCGCACGGACCGCGTCGCCGCCCCGGGCCCCAACGGCGCAGACCTCTGGTGGTCCGGAAAACACAAGCACCATGGCGGGAACGTGCAGGTCATCGCCACCCCGGACGGCCGGCCGATCTGGGTCTCGCCCGTACGGCCGGGCCGGGAACACGACACCACCTGCGCCCGCCACCACGGGCTGGTCGAGGCACTCAACCGCATCGCGGCCGAACTGGACATGCCGACCCTGGTCGACCTCGGCTACGAGAACGCCGGCGACGGCTTCCGCCATCCCTTCAAGAAGCCCGCCGGAGGCGAGCTGACCGAGGAGCAACAGACGTACAACAAGGTCATCCGCGGCATCCACGGCGTCTGCGAGCGCGCCAACTCCCTGCTCAAGACGACCTTCAAGGCCCTGCGCAGGGTCAGCCTCGACCCCAGCCGTATCACGAAGATCGCCGCCGCAGCCCTCGTCCTGCTCCAACTCGAATACGACCGCACCATCTGAACGATCACGCAACGTCATGATCCATTACTGGGAAGGGCTCACTGCGTGCCAGCGGCGTCTCCGTACCCGAGATCGCGGCCAAGCTCTTCATCCCCACCGGCAAGAACAAGGGCCAGAACCCATCCGTCGCCTCCGTCTACCGCGTCCTCGCAGAAGACGGAGCCGAGAGCTGAACAGCTCGCCTACGGCCGCAAGATCACCCTGCTATCCCTTCCGGCCGTATCTCGGCTGACCCTCGGCATCGGGATGATCGGATTCGGGTCGCTCATACGGCAGACCCTGGCACCGGGCGCCCACAACGCCCGGCCAACCGTCCGACCGGCGGGTCGTCGGTCGGACGTCAGGCGAACAGGACTTCCTGTTCGCCCTCCCGCGCCCTGCGCAGGCGTCGGCTGCGTGCACCCACAACCACCGTCGTGGCTGCCGCGGTCGCGGCGAAGGCCACGACGACCATCCAGTCCCGGTCGGCCGAGTGACCGAGGGCGTGGTCCAGCGAGAGACGGCCGGGCCCGGTGACGGCGAGGCCGGCCGCCGTCAGACCCAGGGTCGCGGCATGCTCGTAGCCGCCCTCCTGGTTGAAGAAGCCGTTGGGCGCGTGCACGGCGGCCGCGCCCGCCATCGCCCCGGCCGCCGCCGCACCCGCCGCCGGAGTGGCGAGGCCGAGCGCGAGCAGCGCGCCGCCGCCCGCCTCCGCGAGGCCCGCCGTCGTCGCGCTGACCCTGCCCGGTGCGTAGCCGATGTCCTCCATGAACTGGCCGGTGCCCTCGATTCCGCCCCCGCCGAACCAGCCGAACAGCTTCTGTGCGCCGTGTGCCGCCAGGGCACCCCCCGTCCCCAGCCGGAGCAGCAGCAGGCCCAGATCACGTCGGTCGTAACAGGTCACGTCGTCTCCCGGTCCCCGAGCAGTCCCAGTCCCAGTCCCAGTCGCTGGGCGTGACCACCGTCGCACTCCGGCGCCCGGCCCGGCCTGTGGCCGCCCGCCGTTCGGGTGATGTGGCCGGTGCTGTGGGGCGGCTGCTCGGCAGCCGTTCCACCCACCGGTGCGTACCCCGCGGTCCCACGCGGGTCCGCCCCCTACCGGTGCGGTGGAACGACTGCCGCATCCTCCCCCTCGATGTGGTCTGCGGAGCCCGCGGAAGCCGTCGCCCTCACATGCGAAGCTCTGATGCGGGAGGGATGGGCATATGGCCGCCACCGGCCGCAATGCTGCGGACTGTCTCATTCCGTTTGTGCAGCTTGTGAAGTCCGGAGGGCTTGGCTGCGAACCGGCTCAGTCGGCTTCCCCGGGGTAGCGGACGCCGATGCGGGCCCGGATCACGTCGAGCGTCCGCATCACCGCGAGCGTGCCGTCCAGTGGGACGAGCGGGGACTCGGTCTCACCGGCCCGCAGGGCGCGCATCGCCTCGGCAGCCTCGTGCTTGAGGGTGTTGCGGGCTCCGTCCGCCGGGTCCGCGGTGAACTCCTCGGCGTCCCGGCCCTCCCGGTGCAGCACGAACCGGTCGGGGAAGAAGAAACCGTACGGGATGTCGATCCGGCCCTCGGAACCGGTGACCGACGCGGAGGTCGCGGTACCGCCGACGATGGAGCAGTGCACCGACGCGACGGCCCCGTTCTCCCAGGAGAGCAGCGCGCCCGTCTGGAGGTCGACCCTCTCCTCCGAGAGCGTGGCCTTCGCCACGACGTCCGACGGCTCCCCGAGCAGCAACTGCGTGAACGACACCGGATACACGCCGAGGTCCAGGAGCGCGCCGCCGCCCAGTGCCGGGTCCCGCAGCCGATGCGACGCGGGGACGTTCGCCGCCAGCCCGAAGTCGGCCTGCACTGTGCGTACTTCGCCGATCGCGCCGTCGTCGATCAGCGCCTTCAGCCGCCGCACCATGGGGTGGCAGTACATCCACATGGCCTCCATCAGGAAGCGTCCCCGGTCGCGTGCCAGGCCGGTCAGTTCCGTCGCCTCGCGCGCGTTGAGGGTGAACGGCTTCTCGCACAGCACGTTCCGCCCGGCCTCCAGGCACAGTCCGGCCGCGGCCCGGTGCGCCGAGTGCGGGGTGGCGACGTAGACGATGTCGATCTCCTCGTCCCGCGCGAGCGACTCCCAGTCGCCGTACGCCCGCGGTATCCCGAACCGCTCGGCGAACGCCTTGGCCGGCTCCGGCGACCGCGAGGCCACCGCCACGACCTCCGCATCCACCAGATCCACCAGATCCGCCGTGAACGTCGCGGCCATCCCGCCCGTCGCCAGAATTCCCCAGCGCACGTTCTGCCCTGTCATCCGTCCCGCCCTTGCTCGTTCGTGGTTCGTGATTCGTTCGTGGTCCCGGTCACTCTTCCGTGGAAGCGCTCCCATGACACCCTCGCGAACATCTTCACCCGAGATCGCCGCTCCCGGCGAGCACCCGGTACGGGCTGAGAACATGGGGGGCGCACGAACCGAAGAGGGAGGGGCCGTATGGCCGAGGGCAGGGAGTCCATATTCACCACGACATCGAGTACGGCGTCGGGCACGGCCGCCTCGACAGCCACCGCGGGCAAGGGGAGCCGCCGCGGGAACCCGGTACGGGTGACCGGGGCGACCCGGGCGACCCTCCTGGTCACGCTCATCCTGGGCAGCCTGACCGCCACCGCCCCGCTGGCGGTGGACATGTACCTCCCCGCGCTCCCCGAGGTCACCCGGTCACTGGGGTCGGCCGCGTCCACCGTCCAGCTCACCCTCACCGCCTGCCTGGCCGGTATGGCGCTCGGGCAGCTGGTGGTGGGGCCGATGAGCGACCGGTGGGGGCGCCGCCGGCCGCTGCTCGTCGGTCTCGCCGCCTACGTCGTCACCACCGCGCTGTGTGCGATCGCGCCCAGCGTGGAACTCCTCATCGCCTTCCGGCTGGCCCAGGGCCTCTCGGGCGCGGCCGGCATCGTCATCGCGCGGGCGGTGGCCCGTGACCTGTACGACGGCGTGGCCATGGCCCGCTTCTTCTCCACCCTGATGCTGGTCTCCGGCGTCGCCCCGATCGTCGCGCCGCTGATCGGCGGGCAGGTGCTGCGGGTGACGGACTGGCGGGGCGTCTTCGTCGTCCTCACCGCCCTCGGCGTCCTGATGGCGGCCGTGGTGTGGGTGAAGCTGCCGGAGACGCTGGAGCCCGCCGACCGTCACCGCGGCGGGGTCGGCGAGGCGCTGGGCTCGATGCGCAGGCTGCTCGCCGACCGGGCCTTCACCGGCTACGTCCTCACCGGCGGCTTCGCCTTCGCCTGCCTCTTCGCCTATGTCGCCGCCTCCCCGTTCGTCGTCCAGGAGATCTACGGGGCCTCACCGCAGACGTTCAGCCTGCTGTTCGGGATCAACTCGGTGGGCCTGGTGATCATGGGCCAGATCAACGGCAAGGTGCTGGTCGGCAGGGTCCGGCTGGACCGGGTGCTCGGCCTCGGCCTGGCCGTCGTCGTGACCGCCTCGACCGCGGTGCTGCTGATGGCGCTGGGCGTGTTCGGGGACGTCGGGCTGGTGCCGACGGCCGTCGCGCTGTTCGTGCTGGTGTCCGCCATGGGCATCACCATGCCCAACACCCAGGCGCTCGCCCTGATGCGGATCAAGCACTCCGCGGGCTCCGCGTCCGCCCTGCTCGGCACGTCGTCCTTCCTCATCGGTGCCATCGCCTCCCCGCTGGTCGGGATCGCGGGCGAGGACACCGCCGTTCCGATGGGCGTCGTCCAACTGACCGCCGCCCTGGTGGCATCGGCCTGCTTCCTGGGAATGTGCCGTCCCTGGCGCGGGCGCGCAGCCACGGACGACGGAATCACCCTGCGTCCCCGCGCGGCCGGCGGAAGCAGCACAGCCGGCGGAACCAACGGAACCACTGGCACCGAGAGAGCGGAGGCGGGCAGCTGAGCACGCCGAGACTGCGCCGCGGCACACCGGAACGGGCCGGGCTCGACCCCCGCGAACTCGCCGCCCTGGTCCGGGAGGTCCGCGCCCGCACCGACGGGGAACACCCCTGGGCCGCGGGCGCCGTCGTGGTCGCCGGCCGTGGCCCGGTGCTCGCCGTGCAGGAGGCGGCGGGCTGGGCCGTACGGTACGCGGCGTACGACGAGCGGGCCGGGGCCCCGCTGGAACTGCCGCCCGGCGACCGCGTGCCGATGACCGTGGACACTCCCTTCGACCTGGCGTCCCTGACCAAACTGTTCACCTCGGTGGCCGCCGTGCAGCAGGTCGAGCGCGGCACCCTGGGCATCGACGCCCGCGTGGGCTCGTACCTGCCGGACTTCCCGGCGGCCGTACGGCACCGCATCACCGTCCGGCAACTGCTCACCCACACCTCCGGGCTGCGCCCCGAACTCCCGCTGTACGCCTGCGCCGACGACGTCGAGCGCCTGGACCGGCTCCGCGCGGAGCGGCCGACCGCGGTGCCCGGCACGTACTGCTACTCCGACCTGAACATGCTGCTGCTCCAGCACCTCCTGGAGCGCCTCACCGGCCACACCCTCGACACGCTCGTCCGCGACGGCATCACCCGGCCGCTCGGCATGACCGCGACCGACTTCGGCCCCTGCCCGGGCGCGGCGGCCACCGAGGACCAGCGGCGGCCCTGGGCCAGGGCGGACCGGGGCATGCTGCGCGGCGAGGTGCACGACGAGAACGCCTGGGCGCTCGGCGGGGTCGCGGGCCACGCCGGTCTCTTCTCCACCGGCCCCGATCTGGCGGTTTTCTGCCGCACCCTGCTGGCGGGCGGCTCGTACGGCCCCGCACGCATCCTGGGCCCCGACTTCGTGGACCTGCTCCTCGCCCCACCGGGCCTGGGCTTCGCCGTGGACCAGCCGTGGTTCATGGGGGAGCTGGCCGGGCGGGGCGCGGCCGGCCACACCGGCTTCACCGGCACCTCCCTGGTCCTGGACCGCGCCACCGACACCTACCTCGTCCTCCTGGCCAACACCGTCCACCCCCGCCGCCCGTCGACCCCGTCCCACGCCCCCCGCGCCGCCGCAGCCACGCGCGTGGCCCGCGCGGTCCGGGGGAAGTGAAAGCGCCATGGACGGGCGACGCCCGCCGGGCCGGGGCGGCCGACGCGGCGGATGGCACCGTCGCGGCGAAAACCGCCGGCGCGCTCGAACCCGGTCCCGGCGTGGGCCCCGTCCTTCCGCGGGCGTTCGTCCCGCTCCTGGACTCCTTCCGACGACGACCGCCGCGGCGAAGTGCGTGTGGCGTCGTGGCCGGTGACGGGGGCCGTCCGCCCACGCCGTAGAATCGCGAGGTGAACGCCCCCGCTCCCGCCTCGCCCGCCGACACCCTGCGCGGCGCGCTCGCCGGACTGCTCGACGGGCTTCCGCCGCGGCAGGCGGCGCAGGCCGTCGACCGGCTGATCGCCACCTACCGGGGCGCCACCCCGACCGCGGCGCCCATCCTGCGCGACCGCGCGGACGTCGCCGCGTACGCCGCGTACCGGATGCCCGCCACCTTCGAGGCCGTACGGTCCGCGCTGGCGGCTTTCGCCGACGCGGTGCCCGGCTGGACGCCCGGCGACCACCTCGACATCGGTGGCGGAACCGGCGCCGCGGCCTGGGCGGCGAGCGCCACCTGGGAGGGGAAGAGGCCGGTGACCGTCCTCGACTGGGCCGAGCCCGCCCTCGCCCTCGGCCGGGAACTCGCCGCCGCCCACCCCGCCCTCGCGGATACCCGCTGGCAGCGCTCCCGGATCGGCGCCGCGCTCCCCCTCGGGCCCGCCGACCTCGTCACCGTCTCCTACGTCCTCAACGAACTGACCGGCGCCGACCGCGTCGCCCTCGTCGACGCCGCCGCCGGTGCCGCTCGGGCCGTCGTGATCGTCGAACCCGGCACCCCCGACGGCTACGCCCGGGTCATCGAGGCTCGCGACCGGCTGATCCGGGCCGGTTTCCGGGCCGCCGCCCCCTGCCCGCACAGTGCTGCCTGCCCGATCGTCCCCGGCACGGACTGGTGTCACTTCTCGGCGCGGGTCAGCCGTTCCTCGCTGCACCGCCAGGTCAAGGGCGGTTCCCTCGCCTACGAGGACGAGAAGTTCAGCTACGTCGCCGCCACCCGCCTCCCGGTGAGCCCCGCCCCCTCCCGCGTCGTCCGCAAGCCGCAGATCCGCAAGGGCCAGGTCCTCCTCGACCTCTGCGAGACGGATCCGGCCCTGCGCCGCGCCACCGTCACCAAACGCCACGGCGACCTGTACCGGGCGGCCCGGGACACCGACTGGGGCGACCCCTGGCCGCCGCCGGCCGGCGAGGCGTACTAGGCCCTGTCTGGAGTTTCCCGTCGGCCGTGCGGCGTCTGGCACGGCCGACGCCGCACGGCCGAATCACCCAGGTACGTCCCGTACGGGGGCGATCCGGCCGCACACCGATGCACCGCACCAGACGCCGCAAGGCCGCCCTTCGGGCGACGACGGGAAACTCGAGACAGGACCTAGGTGTTCTGTCCCGGGAGGCGGTGAGAGCCGCCGGTATGGGCGAAGGCGCTGGGAGTTCGGCAGCCGACGATCGCGGGGGCCTCCTGGACGAGCGTGTTGTTGGTGAGGGCTTCCACCATGAACAGCGCGAAGTCCACCCGGCGTGTCAGGTTGCTGGCCAGTACCGGATCGCCCACGTGCCGGCTCCACACCGGTAGACCCTGGCTTTCGCCTTCCTCCAGGCTGCTGCCGCGCACCACGGTCCACCGGGTCTCGCTGGCGAACACCCGTCGGCACGCCTCCACCTGGTCGTCGATCTCGACGGCGCGGGCGAGCTTGCCCAGCGCGGCGGCGATCCGGACGCCCATGGTGAACATCCGCGAGTACGTGTCCTTGCCGTCGCGCGTGACGTGCCAGCCGCAGGAGAAGACCAGGCGGGCGCCCGGCCGTGCATGGTCGAGCACCGCCTGCGCCGTGCCCGACGCGTACTGCTGTACACCCCAGGGCACCAGGACCGTCAGCACCCCGTCGCACCCGGCGACCGCCCGCCGGATCACCTCCGGGTCGTTCGTGGGTCCGGGAACGACGGTCATCCGGCCTTCGAACCCGGCCAGTTTCGGCACGCTGCGCTCCCGGCACACGCCGACCACCTCGTAACCGCGTTCCAGTGCGTGCCCGACCATGTACTGCCCGAGCTTCCCCGAAGCCCCGACGACGCAGACCTTCTTCACGCGATCCGTACCCATGGCACAGTCCTTTCACCGGAACGCTTACCTTATGTTGTAAGGCACGCTAGACTTACACCGTAAGGCAGTCAAGAGGGGCGAGCAGGAGGGGCGGATGCGTGAGGGAGGCAAGCGTCGGCGCGGGGCGTCGGCGCGCACCCCGCTCAGTCGCGAGCGCGTGATACGTACGGCGGTGGCGGTGGCGGACGAGAAGGGGGTGGCCGCGCTCACGATGCGGGCCGTCGCCGAACCGCTGGGAGTCGAGGCGATGTCGCTCTACCACCACGTGGCGGGCCGGGAGGACATCCTCGACGGCATGGTGGACGCGGTGTTCGGCGAGATCGACCTGCCGCCGCGCGACACGGACTGGAAAAGTGCCATGCGTCATCGCGCGGCCTCCGCCCGTGCCGTCCTCCGGCGCCACCGGTGGGCCATCGGCCTCATGGACTCCCGCTCCCAGCCCGGCCCCGCGACCCTGCGCCACCACGACGCCGTCATCGGGGTGTTGCGTGCCGGAGGGTTCTCCGTCCCCATGACCGCGCACGCCATCTCGCTGATCGACAGCTACCTGTACGGCTTCGTGCTCCAGGAGCTGAGCCTGCCGTTCACGGGCGCGGCGGGGCTGGACGAGGTCGCAGGCGCCCTCGTGCGCGACATGCCCGCCGACGCCTACCCCCACCTCACCGAACTGGCCACCGAGCACGTCCTCGCGTCCGGCTACGACTACGCCGACGAGTTCACCTTCGGCCTCACCCTCATCCTGGACGCCCTCCACCCGGACGAGACCGCGAACGCCTAGAAGATCTTCATCGGTCTTCCCGGCGGTTTCCCGCGTCAGTGGTTGATCCACGGGCGCAATGCGACGCCTCCTGCTGGTGCGTCAGTTCCTCGTCGGGGCCCGAAACCGGAACCGCTGCTGTTGTCCGCCGGTGGGCGGGCGGTGCCGGAGCGGTGGACGCGTCGGGCGCCATCGGCCCGGGCGCTGGCCCTGTGCGCGCGGATCGTGCCCGCGTGTGCGGGCCCGCGTGTGCGGGTCCGGAGGCGTCGCCGGTCGTGGCGGTCGCCCGGGATCTGTCGAGCCCGCCGCCGATGCGGCCGCCGCGCAGGGCCTCGCGGCCGAAACGCTGCCGGGTGCCGCCGACGCCCAGCATGTTTCCGGATCCGCCTCGGGACATGGTCATCTCCCTCTTTCGGACGCGTGGCGATACGTGTCGTCTCGCTTACTCTCGCTCTCGGGCGAGACGCATCGTCTTGTCAACCTGGTAAATTCGAGACATGGCCTCGAACAGCTCCTCGTCCCCCGACTCCGCCCGCCGCAGCGAGCGCTCCCGCCGCTCCATCTACGACGCCGCCATCGCCCTGGTGGTCGAGATCGGCTACCCGAAGACCACGATCGAGGGCATCGCCGCCCGGGCCGGCGTCGGCAAGCAGACGATCTACCGGTGGTGGCCGTCGAAGGCGGACGTCCTGATGGAGGCCTTCCTCGACCTCGGCGAGCAGACCGCCCGCACCGCCGCGCAGGAGCGCGGGACCGCCGAGGACGGGCAAGGAGGGCCGCAGGGCCAGGGCATCCCCGACACCGGGGACCTCGCCGCCGACCTCAAGTCCGTCCTGCGCGCCACGGTCGACGAGCTGCACAACCCGGCGTTCGAGGCGCCCTCCCGCGCCCTGGCCGCTGAAGGGGTCGTCAACGAGGAGCTCGGCCGGAGGTTCGTCGCCAAGCTGCTGGAACCCTCGCTCCAGCTCTACGTCGACCGGCTGCGCTCCGCGCAGGAGGCGGGCGACGTCCGCCCCGGGATCGACCCGCGCATCGCCCTGGAACTGTTCGTCTCACCACTCGCCCAGCGCTGGCTGCAGTACACCGGGCCGATCTCCTACGAGTACACCGACACCCTCGTCGACTACGCCCTGGGCGGCATCGCACCCCGCTGACCGGGCCCGGAGCCGAAGGGCGAGTGCACCTGCGGGTATACCTTTCGCCCCGTGGGGCACCCCTCGTCACGTCCGGGCCCCGCTTGTCCCGGCTGCGCCGATGGTGGGCTCCGGCCCCCGGAGGCGCAGGATGGTGAGACCATGGGGCATGCTGTGGAGCACGACGGCGAGGCGAGGAGCTAGATGAGCGCGGAGTTCGGCGGCAGGGCCGGCAGGCGGGGCAAACTCTCCCGGTGGCTGCGCGGGCGCCGCCCGGAACCGGCCGTCGACGAAGGGGGCCGCGAGGCTCTGCTGCTCGCCGCCGCCGGTGCGGGACTCCCGCTCGCGCCCGCCGCCCACCCGGCCGGGTACGGCTGTTCCTGCGACCGCGTCGGCTGTCCCACTCCCGCCCGGCACCCCGTCTCGTTCGCCTGGCAGTCGCAGTCCACCACCGACCGCGCCCAGATCGAACGCTGGGCCCGCCACCAGCCGCAGGCCAACTTCATCACCGCGACCGGCATGGTGCACGACGTACTCGACGTGCCCCTCGACGCCGGTCACGAGGCGTGGGAGCGCCTGCTGGAGGCGGGGGTCGAGGTCGGTCCCGTCGCGCAGAGCGACGACGGCCGCATGCTGTTCTTCACCCTCACCCGGGGCACCCCCGAGGACGAGGACGAGTGGTGGCCGTGCGAGCTGGACTGCCACCCCGAGACGATGGACGAGCATCCGGGCCTGCGCTGGCACTGCCGCGGTTCGTACGTCCTGGTACCGCCCGCGCGGCTGCCCGGCGACGACAGCCGGTCGGTGCACTGGCTCCGCGGCCCCGAGCACCCGCTGCCCGACCCGCTGAGCCTGCTGGAGTACCTCACCGACGCCTGCGCCCGCCACGCCGGCGAGCACCCCGACCAGGCGGCCGCCGCGGCCTGGCCCTCGCGCCGCTGACCCGCCGCGACACCCCGGCCCCCGCGGTCCGGTCACGCCGCAGGGCGGCGGCGGACGCGCTACGCGCCCTTCGCCGACGTCAGTCCCTGGATCCGCCCCAGGATCTCCACCTCGCCGTCGTCACCGTCGCCCGGGGCCAGAGCCACCTCGTTGGACACGGACTCCATCGTCAGGGTCCGCCGTATCTCGCCTGTGGTCAGCGCCAGTACGTCCCTGTTCGGCGTCGGCACGGACGTCCCGGCTGCGGCCGTCTGCTTCTCGAAGTGGCGCGTGGTGAAGAAGACCAGCGCCCCGCCGTCCTCGGTACGCAGCGCCAGCGGCGCGTAGTCGCCGTTCGTCATCGGCTCGTCGATGTACTGCGTGGCCAGACCCGGCCGGGCCGACTGCTTCGTCCGCAGCGCCCGCCACGCGCTGGTGTGCGGCCCCTCGGCGAAGGCGGTGCTGCCGCCGTCCCCGCCGTTCTTCAGATAGGTCGCGTACGCCGCGCTCAACTCGCCGGGCGGTACGGCCACGTCGGTCGCGTTCGCAGGCACCGCCTCGGCCCAGCCGTCCTCGTCCACCGCGAACCCGGGTATCTCCTCCGGGGCGACCAGCGTCAGGTACGCCGCCTGCCAGGTCTCGTCCAGCCCGCTGCGGGTGAACACCAGCAGCCAGCGGGAGTCGCCGCCCTTGTTGCCGGCCGCGTCCGCGAGGAACCAGCGGGGCCAGCCGGCCTTCTTGGGGATGGTGAACGTCGCGTCGGTCAGCTTCAGCGGCGCGTGCCGTGGATTGCCGTCCGGGCTGTTGGCCTTCCCGGCCGTCAGCCGCGCCGTGTCGATGTCGGCCAGCGCGCCGGTGGTGTGGTCGGCGTCCAGGGAACTGTCGTACGCCTTGTCGGCCTTGTTGTAGGCGGCGGTGAACTCCTGGAGCGCCGTGGCCGCTTCGGCGCGGGTGATGGCCGGAAGTACCTCCCGCTCACCGTGCACCACCACGCAGCCGCTCGCCGTCAGCGACAGAGCGGTCGCCGAGGCGGCCGCGATCAGCACACTCCGGTCGAACCCGCGGAACCCGCGAAGCCTTCGAAGGCCGAGACACCTGCTCATCCGGATCCTTCACCTTCCCCTTCCCGGAACCGAACCCTACCGGGGCGGGGTGCGGCGCGAACGCCGGGACCGGGCACAGCGGCCACACCGTGACCCGGCACGGAACCCGCCCGGGCGGGGGGCGTGACGGCGCGGTCGGGAAGAGCACCCCCCGGCAGGGGAGGCGCCCTTCCCGGTCCCCACGTCCTGTACGTCCTACCGGTTGAAGGCAGGCAGGGCGAACCGGGCGACGAGTGGGAAGCCGTCCTCCCGGGCGCTCTTGGCGTTCACCGAGTACACCACCGTCCGGGACAGGTCCCGGGTCGCGGCCAGCACCGTGTGGTAGCCGGGACGGGACCCCGTCTTGCCCCAGATCTCCGTCCCGTCGTGGACGAAGCGCTGCAGCGCCATGCCGTAGGACGCGCCCTCGACGTCGGGGACGACGAACATCTGGTCCAGGAGCGGTTGCGGCACCACCCGGCCCCGGAACAGGGCCACCAGGAACCGCTCCAGGTCGGCGGTGGTGGAGATCATGTCGCCGACCGCCCAGCGGTCGGACATGTTCCACTCCGTGACGTCGGTGGTCCGGCCGCCGATGTCCGTGTAGGCCCGGTGGTGCGGGCCGTGGACACGCGGGTCCGGCCCGGCGGGGAAGCCGGTGTGCCGCATGCCCGATGGACGGAAGATCCGTACGTCGGCCCGGTGTTCGTAGCGGTCGCCCGTCACCTTCTCGACCAGCAGGCCGAGCACGGTGTAGTCGATGTTCTGGTACACCTGCCGCTCCCCGGGCGCGAAGGCCGGCCCCTTCGCGACCGCCGTGGCCGCCACCCGCTCGGCGCTGAGGGTCCGGAACCGGTGGAGGTACATCTCCTCGGTGGTCGAGCCGAGGTTCGCCCCGGGCCGCAGACCGCTGGTGTAGGTGAGCAGGTGCCGCACGGTCGGCGGCTCGGTGAAGGAGGCCGGCAGCAGACCGGGCAGATAGCGGGTGAGGGGCGCGTCGAGCTCGACCCGTCCCCCCGCGACGAGCTGGAGCACCAGCGCCGCGGTGACCACCTTGGTCGTCGACCCGGCCCGGAACCGGGCGTTCTCCAGAGCCGGCGCCCCGGTCCGCAGATCCCGCACCCCGCCGGCCCCCGCCCAGCTCCCCTCGCCCCCGACCCGGACGAGAGCGGCCGAGACGTCCCCGTCGGGGAGTCCGGTCAGGGCCTTCTCCAGAGCGCCGACGTCGGGACCGGCAGGGTCAGGGGCGACTCCGACGGACGAGACGGCCGCCGCGGACGCTGTCCCGGGGGGACGGGCGGCGGCCGGCCCGGCAAGAGGGCCGAGGGCCAGCCCGGCCAACAACACGGAGGAAACGGCGACACGGACAGGGCGACGGGCATTCATGTACGGGTTCTCCCGCTTCTCAGGAGCAGCGCTTCGGACGGACTCCATCCTGGTGATCAGGCGCGCCACCGGGATCCTGCGCGAAGAGGAGCCCGCCCCCGCCTGTCCGGGGCCCGCTTCTCGGGGTGATCCCTAGTGGCACAGGTCGCTTGAACGGATTGCTCAGAGCGGCTCGTTGACATGTGACTGTGTGGCACCTCGCCCTTGACCCACGCCGCCGACTTCCGAATGACGCCCCGACCCCTTCACGCCCCCGCAGCCGGAGCAGGCGCGGGCACAGCGCGTCCACGCGTCCCTCCTCCGCATCGCCGAGCGGCACGCGGCCACGGCCGAGCAGCGCCGCAGGCAGGTCCATCCCTCGGCCCTCGGCCCGCACGAAGCCGTCAGGCTGGTGTCGTTCCCGCTCAGCGGAGCCGCGCAGGGGGACGACGGGGAACCGGAGGTGGACCGGGCCGACGTCACGGCCGCGCTGAGCCTCGTGCCGCTGGTCCGGGGAGAGCTGGACGAACTGGAAACCGGCCTCCTCCAGATGGCCCGAGGCCGCGGGATGACCTGGCAGGAGATCGCCTTCGGCCTCGGCCTCGGTACCCCCAGGCAGCCAGACAGCGTTACGAACGCCTGGCCGGCCGGACGGCGGCCACCGAGGAAGGACCTGAGCAGGAGGGCCCGCCGTACGCCTCCGCGCACCTCGCGCCTCCAGGCATTCGGTCAGGCGGACATCGTGGACTCAGCACCATTCCGGCTCCGCGCGGTCCGCGACGATCTCCACGTGGAGAACGTCTTTCTCCGGGCTCTCCACACCCGGGTACGCGGTCGTCCCGTCCACCGACTTGGTGAAGCAGCCGGGCACGATCTCACCGCCGTCCGTGGTCCGAGGCCGCCAACTGCCGGCCTGGGCGGCCTCCCGGCAGTGCCGCACGGCCGTCTTCGGCGCACCGCCGTACCGGTATCGCGTCCCGACGACCACGAAACGGTCGTCGGCGTCGCACTCCTGGGAGCGGCTCGCCCGGTCCGCCGCGTCCGGTGCTGTGCCCAGGGCCGTCTCGTCGGCCAACGCCTCGGCGAGCCGGTCCTCTCCCTCGCCGCAGCCGCAGCCGCAGGCGGTCAGGAAGGACCCTCTGTTCGTCCACGACCACCGCGCACACGGCCATCACCGAAGAACTGTGCACCTGGATCATGGACCGGCTCCCCGGCTGATCCCCGTCACGCGCCGACCGGGGCTGCCGTCCACTCACCGCAGACGGACGCCAGCCCCTTCATCGATTTGCCCGGGGCCAGGAGGGCGTGACCCGTGCGTCCGGACAGGTCGTGCACCACGGAAACGACGCGGCGCAGCCCCGCCCCGCAGGGCTGAACGGGCTGTGCCCAGAGTCCGCGCAGCCCGTGGTGGCCGTCTCGAGGTCGCCTGCGGCCGGCCGGTCGGGCGGGCGCTGAACGGACCGCAGGTCAGCGCTTTTCCGGAGCGACTCAAGGGCTGCTTGAATGCCCCCGTGACTGACTACGACGTGGTGCGCGTCTTCTGCGGCCCCCGGGGCGGGTACGGCAACGAACTCGGTGTGGTCCGTGAGGGTTCCGTCATGCCCGGGCGGAGCGAGCGGCAGCTGTTCGCGGAGAAGCTCGGCTTCAGCGGGACCGTGTTCGTCGACGACCCCGAGCGCGGGGTGATCGACATCTACACCCCCACCCTGCGCCTGCCCTTCGCCGGCCACCCGTGCGTCGGCGCGGCCTGGCTGCTCGACGTCCCCGAGCTGGTCACGCACGCCGGGGTGGTGGGCGCCCGGCAGGACGGGGAGTTCTGCTGGATCGAGGCGCGCGCGGAGTGGGTGCCGCCGCGCGCCCTGCGCCAGTACGCCACCGCCGCCGAGGTCGACGACCTGGCCGTGCCGCCGAAGGGGGAGTGGGTCTACGCCTGGGCCTGGGAGGACGAGCCCGCCGGCCGGGTCCGCGCCCGCGCCTTCCCCGGCCGTGACGACGGCATCGACGAGGACGAGGCGACCGGCGCCGCCGCCCTCCTCCTCACCGACCGGCTGGGACGTGCCCTCAACATCACCCAGGGCACCGGCTCCCAGATCCTCACGGCACCACAGCCGTACGGATGGACCGAGATCGGGGGACGGGTGTTCCTGGAGCGTTGAACCTGGTCCGCTGGTCTCCCCAAGGCCGTGCTGAGGGCGGCACTCGGCCGGCGGCGCGACGCGGAGCGGGACTTCGGGCGGCTGGGGCGGACGGTCGCGCTCGATGCCCTGCGCGAGGTTCCCGCGTACCGGGCCTGGAGCGACGAGTTGCGCGGGGCGACGGAGCGGCTGCGGTTTCTGTGAGCCGCGGGGCGGGCGTCACGCCGACAGCGGGAACTCCTCGCCCAGGGCGCGGAAGACGTCGGTGTTCAGGGCGAAGGCCCGCTTGCACTCGGTGATGACGCGCTGCTTCTCCAGGTCGTCCGCCCGGACGCCGTCGAGCAGTTCGCGGTACTCGCGCTTGAAGGCGGCCGGGTTGGATATCTCCTCGAAGACGTAGAAGCGGACGCCGTCGCCCTTCTTCGGGAAGCCCCAGGTGCGCTCCGCCCTGTCGCGGATGATCTGGCCGCCGGAGAGGTCGCCGAGGTAGCGGGTGTAGTGGTGAGCGATGTAGCCCGCCGGCCATGCGCTCGCACAGTGCGCGACGCGCTCCGCGTACGCCCGTGTGGCGGGCAGCGCAGTGAGCGTCGTGTGCCACCCGGGGCCCCGCAGGTGGGCGAGGTCCCGCTCCAGGGAGGGCAGGCGCAGCAGCTCCGGGCGGATGAACGGGCCGGCCACCGGGTCCGACGCCAGCCGCTGTCCGCCGGACTCCAGCGCCTCGTAGACGAACCACAGCTGCTCGGTGTAGCGCGCGTACGCGTCCATGCCCAGCCGGCCGCCGAGCAGGTCGCTCATGAACGTCGAGGTCTCCGCCTCCACGTGCTGCTCGTGCGAGGCGGTGCGGATGAGGGTCGAGAAGGAGTCCATGAGTCCAGATCTTTTATGGTTAGGCTTGCCTAAGTCAATACCTTGCCGACGGTTCGTCGGTATCCCGTCGGTGACTTCCTACCCCGTTGCGGAACGGCGAAAGCCCGCCCTCCGAAGAGGGCGGGCTCGCGAGGGAAGGGGTTCGGGTCCGACTGTCCGGTTACGGCAGGGTCAGGATGTCCGCGCCCGTGTCCGTCACCACCAGGGTGTGCTCGAACTGGGCCGTCCGCCTGCGGTCCTTCGTCACGACCGTCCAGCCGTCGTCCCACATGTCGTACTCGTGCGTGCCCAGCGTCAGCATCGGCTCGATCGTGAACGTCATGCCGGACTGGATGACCGTCGTCGCGTGCGGACTGTCGTAGTGCGGGACGATCAGCCCGGAGTGGAACGCGGTGTTGATGCCGTGCCCGGTGAAGTCCCGGACCACGCCGTAGCCGAAGCGCTTGGCGTAGGACTCGATGACCCGGCCGATGATGTTGATCTGCCGGCCCGGCCTGACGGCCTTGATCGCCCGGTTCAGCGACTCCCGGGTGCGTTCCACCAGGAGCCGGCTCTCCTCGTCCACGTCGCCCACCAGGTACGTGGCGTTGTTGTCGCCGTGCACCCCGCCGATGTACGCCGTCACGTCCAGATTGACGATGTCGCCGTCGCGCAGCACCGTCGAGTCCGGGATGCCGTGGCAGATCACCTCGTTGACCGACGTGCACAGCGACTTGGGGAAACCGCGGTAGCCGAGCGTCGACGGGTACGCCCCGTGGTCGCACATGTACGCGTGCGCCACCCGGTCCAGCTCGTCGGTGGTCACGCCGGGCGCGATGAGCTTGGCGGCCTCCGCCATCGCCCGCGCCGCGATCCGCCCGGCGGTCCGCATCGCCTCCACGGTCTCGGGGGTCTGCACCTCCGGCCCGGTGTACGGCGTGGGAGCGGGCTTCCCGACGTACTCGGGTCGGCGGATGTTTCCGGGGACGGAACGGGTGGGAGACAGTTCCCCTGGGACGAGCAGCGACTGGCCAGACATGGCGGCGAGTCTAATTCAGTGCCCACGGGGCACCGTCTTCCGTGGCGAGAGGAGCCGTTCATGCCCCTGTTCAAGAAGCGGACGGTCGGAAAGCCGGGCGAGTGGTACTACTGCCTGGAACACCAGAAGGTCGAGGAGGGGCCGGACTGTCCCAACAAGGACCGCTTCGGGCCCTACACGAGCCGCACCGAGGCCGAGCACGCCATGGCGACGGCCCGCGAGCGCAACCTCCAGTGGGAGAACGACCCCAAGTGGCACGACGCCGCCGAGGGGGACGGCGGACGCGGCGACGCCTGACCGGGCGGCCCGCGGGCGGACCCGCTCCGGCTACCAGCGGGCCGGGGGCGGGGCCGTCAGGAGGTCGGCCAGGCGCGACAGACGGTCCCGGAAGGGGCGGCCCCGCGACGGCGGCAGCGCGTTCTCCCCGGCCGCCGCGCCGACCAGGTGCTGCACGGTGTCCAGGTCCAGCTCGGCTCCGTCCGGGACGGCCAGCGTCTCGTGGGCCAGTGCCGGCAGCTCGCCGGCGCCGGGGCCCAGGGACAGCAGTGTCGCGCCGGCCCGGCGGGCGTCCGACACCCGTTCCAGGAGCGGGGCCGCGGGCTCCCCGGGCGCCACCACCAGCAGCGTCTCGCCCCGCCGTGCCGCCTCCAGCCGTCCGAGCCCCACCGCCAGATGCGCGGGATCCGAAGGGCGCGCGTCGTGCCGTACGAGCGTCGGAGCCAGCTCCGGCGTGCCCGACCAGGTGGCCTCGTCCATCAGATGTGCCGCCAGGTGCCACGGCTCGTACTCCCGCGTGCCCACGAGCAGCAGCCCGCCCCCGTGCGACACCACCGATCCCCGCAGCGCCCCCGCGAACCGCCGGGTGGCCCCCAGCCACTCGGTCCCGGCGAGCACGTCCCGCAGCAGCGCTACCCGTACGGCATCCACGGGCCGCACCCTGCCCCGGCCTGGCCCCGGGGATCCGGTGTTCTCCTCCGATTCACCCGACCGAGGGGGTGACGGGCCGCGCAGTGACGGGGCTCACGTGGATGCGCCGAGCCGGAAACTGCTTCCCCGCGCCCGTAGAGTCGGGCCATGACCTCCAGTACCCCCAGCGACAGCGCACAGCAGCCCGGGAACGCCCCCGCGAAGGCACCCGCCAAGGACCCCTGGGACCTGCCCGACGTCTCCGGGCTCGTCGTCGGCGTGCTCGGCGGCACCGGACCGCAGGGCAAGGGCCTCGCCTTCCGGCTCGCCAGGGCCGGCCAGAAGGTGATCATCGGCTCGCGCGCAGCCGAACGCGCGCAGGCCGCCGCCGAGGAGCTCGGCCACGGCGTCGAGGGCGCCGACAACGCCGAGACCGCCCGCCGCAGCGACATCGTGATCGTCGCCGTGCCCTGGGACGGCCACGGCAAGACGCTCGAAAGCCTGCGCGAGGAACTCGCCGGCAAGCTCGTCGTCGACTGCGTCAACCCGCTCGGCTTCGACAAGCAGGGCGCCTACGCGCTCAGGCCCGAGGAGGGCAGCGCCGCCCAGCAGGCCGCCGCCCTCCTCCCGGACTCCCGGGTCACCGCCGCCTTCCACCACCTGTCCGCGGTCCTGCTCCAGGACCCGGAGACCGACATGATCGACACCGACGTGATGGTACTCGGCGAGGTCCGCGCCGACGTGGAGATCGTGCAGGCCCTCGCCGGACGCATTCCGGGCATGCGCGGCGTCTTCGCCGGGCGGCTGCGCAACGCCCACCAGGTGGAGTCCCTGGTCGCCAACCTGATCTCCGTCAACCGCCGCTACACGGCACACGCCGGGCTCCGCGTCACGGACGTATGACCCCATGGGGGACACTGGTCGGTGAAGCAGCGTCCCCCGACAGGAGCCCAGCCGTCATGCCCCGCCTCGCTCTCTACGCCCTCGCCGTCTGCCTCCTCGCCGTCGCCGCGGCCGTCATGTCCTTCGTCCAGGGCAGCTGGCTGGGCGTCGTCTGGATCCTGCTTGCGGGGCTGTCGTCCAACATGACCTGGTACTACGTGCGGCGCGGGAAGGCCGAACGGGAAGCCGAGAGGGCGGCGCGGGCAGCCCGGGCCGAAGGCCCCGTCACGGGTTGAGCCGCACATCGCCGGCCGGCCCCGTCACGCGGCGACCGCGCAGAACTCACTCTCCCCCTGCCAGAAGCGGAACAGCTCCAGGCCGCAGTACGTCTCCGCCTCGTGAACGCCCAGGGCCGACAGGACCGAGTCGATCACGTCGAAGAACACGCCGTTGACCGTCGGCACCCACAACAGGGCGAACACGAACAGCAGGCCGAACGGCGCGAACGGCTCCACCTGCCGTCGCAGGCCCGGCGACAGCCAGGGCTCGAGCACGCCGTAGCCGTCCAGGCCCGGCACCGGCAGGAAGTTCAGGATCGCCGCCGTCACCTGGAGCAGCGCCAGGAACGCCAGCGCGAACCGGAAGTGGACCGGCACGCCGTCCAGCGCGCCCAGCCAGAACGGTGCCGTGCACACGAGCGCGAACAGGACGTTCGTCAGCGGGCCCGCCGCCGAGATCAGGCTGTGCCGCCAGCGCCCCCGGATCCGGTGCCGCTCGATGAACACCGCGCCGCCCGGCAGACCGATCCCGCCCATGATCACGAACAGCACCGGAAGCACGATACTGAGCAGGGCGTGGGTGTACTTCGCGGGATTCAGCGTGAGATAGCCCTTCGCGCCGATCGAGATGTCGCCGCCGTGCAGTGCCGTGCGGGCGTGCGCGTACTCGTGCAGGCACAGTGAGACGATCCAGGCGGCCGTCACGAACAGGAACACGGCCACGCCCGGCCGGCCGGCGAACCCGGTCCAGGTGGCCCATCCCGTGACCGCCGTGACAGCCAGGATGCCCAGGAACACCGGGCTGATCCGCCGGTCGCCGGCGCGGGTGGTGGCGGTGGTCATGAGGCTCCCTGGACTGGCTGTCGGGCCACGGCCCGTCCGGCACACGGCAGCCGGGCACGAGGCGGGACGCGCGGCGCGCCCGGTACGGACTGCCCGACCGTACCGGGCGCACCCGGAAAACGTCTCGCGCCGGCCACCGGTTCCGGAGAGAGTGGGGGTCCACGGGCACGGGGGAGAGGACGGCGGGCGAACGGGGCAGCCGACCCGCCCGCCCGGCCCCGACCCGTGACCGCCCCCGGACCACCGGAGACAATGGACCCCGTGCGCTATCGCATCCTCGGCATCACCCGGGCACTCCGCCCCGACGGCACCGCCCTCCCCCTCGGCGGGGCGCGGCTGCGTGCGCTGCTCACCGTGCTCGCGCTGCGGGCCGGCCGTACGGTGCCGGCGCGTCATCTTGTCGACGAGGTGTGGGACGGCGAACCGCCGGCCGACGCGACGGGCGCGCTGCAGGCACTGGTGGGGCGGCTGCGCCGGGCGCTCGGCGCGGACGCGGTGGCCTTCGACGACGGCGGCTACCGCCTCACCGCCACGCCCGACGACGTCGACCTGCACCGGTTCGAGCGGCGGATCCGGGAGGCCCTCGGCGACACCGCGTACGCCGCCGCGTACGCGGAGGGTGGCCGCCTCTCCCCGGAGGAGGCCGCCGCCCTGGTGTGACCGCGCGCGGGGCCGGAGAACCGGTTTCCCGGTCAGCTCTTCGTACGGAACTTGTGGATCGCGACCGGTGCCATCACCGCCGTGATCCCCACCGACCAGGTCACCGTCAGCCACAGGTCGTGCGCGACCGGGCCGCCCACCATCAGGCCGCGCGCGGCGTCGGCCAGCGAGGACAGCGGGTTGACGTCGGTGAAGGTCTGCAGCCAGCCCGGCATCGACCGGGTCGGCGCGAAGATCGACGAACCGAACTGCAGCGGCATCAGCACCAGGAAGCCCATCGCCTGCACCGACTGCGCGCTCTTCATCGTCACACCCAGCGTGATGAAGATCCACATGAGGGCCGAGCCGAACAGCACGGACAGCCCCACGGCGGCGAACAGCCCCGGCCAGCGGGTGATGTCGAAGCCGACCAGGACACCGACGACCATGAGGATCGCGGTGGCGATCAGCATGCGCAGTATCTCGACCGTGATCTTGGCGAACAGCACTGAGCCCCGGCCGATGGGCAGCGACCGGAAACGGTCCATGACACCCGTGTTGAAGTCCTGGTTGAAGCCGGTACCCACCCCCATGGCCATGTTCATGCCCATCATGGCCATCAGGCCGGGCACGATGTACTGCACGTACGCCTCCTGCCCGCCGCCCAGAGACTGCCCGATCGAGCCGCCGAAGACGTACACGAACAGCAGGGTGAACACGATCGGGAACAGCACGGCGTCGAACATCGACTCCGGGTCCTGCCGGATCCACAGCAGATTGCGCCGGACCAGCGCGCTGGTGTGACGCAGATGGGAACGCAGCGGGATCCGCCCGTCCCCGGCGGCCCCACGGGCCTCACCAGCCCCACGGGCCGCACCGGCCCCGCCGGCCGGGGTGACGTCGGTCTTCGGAGTGGCCGTGGTCGTCGCGGTCTTCGGTGACGTCGCGGAGCTCATGCGGCGGCCTCCTCGTGGGTCTCGGCGGGCACGGTGTCCTGCGGGGCGCTGGCGCGGTGGCCGGTGAGCGAGAGGAACACCTCGTCCAGGCTGGGCAGTTCGGTGGTGATGGAGGAGAGGGTCAGACCCCGCGCGGTGACGGCGCCGACCACCGCGGTCAGCTGCTCGTCGCTGAGGACCGGTACCAGGACGGCACCCCGCTCGGAGTCCACGGTGGTGGTGGCGAGCCCGGTGATGCCCAGCTCGTCGAGCGCGGCGGCGAGCGGGCGCAGCTGGAGCGGATCGGCCGGGCGGATCCGCAGGGTACGGCCGCCGACCTTGGCCTTCAGCTCCTCGATGCCGCCGTTCGCGATGACCTTGCCGCGGTCCACGACGGTCAGCTCGGAGGCGAGCTGCTCGGCCTCCTCCATGTACTGGGTGGTCAGCAGCACGGTCACCCCGTCCCCGACCAGCCGCCTGACCTCCACCCACACCTCGTTGCGGGTACGCGGGTCCAGTCCCGTGGTCGGCTCGTCGAGGAACAACACCGCGGGCCGGCCGATCATCGACGCGGCCAGGTCCAGCCGGCGCCGCATGCCGCCGGAGTACGTGGCCGCCGGACGCCGGGCCGCCTCGGTGAGTGAGAACCGCTCCAGCAGCTCGTCGGCGCGGCCACGGGCCTCCTTGCGGGACAGGTCGAGCAGCCGGCCGATCAGATACAGGTTCTCCCAGCCGGCGAGTTTCTCGTCCACGGAGGCGTACTGCCCGGTCAGCCCGATCACCCTGCGCAGCTGCCGGGGCTGGCGGAGCACGTCGTACCCGGCGACGGTGGCCCCGCCGGCGGTCGGGGCGAGCAGGGTGGAAAGAACGCGGACGAGGGTGGTCTTGCCGGCGCCGTTCGGCCCGAGAACCCCCATCACGGTGCCCTCGCGCACATCCAGGTCGACACCGTCCAGTGCCCTGGTCTCGCCGTAGTGCTTGACCAGCCCCCGCACGGTGACGGCGTTGCCCGCGCCACCGGAGTCGTTGTCGTTTCGCGTCATGCCCCGACCCTGCCACCCCCCCACCGACAAACCCCCGACAGCCGTCCGGCAGAAGGCTGTCGGGCAACCGACACTCCCCCCACAACCCCGCGACGGCCACCGCAACCGTCGACTGAGCAACCACGACGGTGAGCGCCACTTCCGCGAAAGCGGCGCCGGTACAGGCGCACAAAGGGGACGGGCCCGCCGATTGGGGGAAGACCGGCGGGCCCGTCAGTGTGCGGCGATGGCTCAGCGGCGGCGCCACGGCAGCGTGGTTCAGTGAACGGAGTGCTCCTCCTGCGGGAACGTTCCGCCCACGACGTCCTCGGCGAACGCCTTCGCCGCGCCGCCCATGACCTCACGCAGGTTCGCGTACTGCTTCACGAACTTCGGCACCCGGCCCCCGGTCAGCCCGAGCATGTCGGTCCATACCAGCACCTGCGCGTCCGTCTCGGGCCCCGCGCCGATCCCGACCGTGGGGATGTGCAGCGTCCGGGTCACCTCGGCGGCCAGCTCGGCCGGCACCAGCTCCAGGACGACGGCGAAGGCGCCCGCGTCCTGCACGGCCTTGGCATCCCGCAGCAGCTGCTGCGCGGCCTCCTCGCCGCGCCCCTGGACGCGGTAGCCCATGGCGTTCACGGACTGGGGGGTGAGGCCGATGTGCGCCATGACCGGGATGCCGGACTCGACCAGCAGCTCGATCTGCCGGTGCGAGCGCTCACCGCCCTCCAGCTTCACGGCGCCGACCCCGGCCTCCTTGACCAGCCGGGTCGCCGAGCGCAGCGCCTGCACCGGACCCTCCTGGTACGAGCCGAAGGGCAGGTCGGCGACGATCAGGGCGCGGCTCGTGCCGCGCACCACGGCCGCGGACAGCATGGTCATCTCGTCGAGGGTGACGGGGACGGTCGTCTCGTACCCGAGGTGGCAGTTGCCCGCGGAGTCGCCGACGAGCATGACCGGGATACCGGCCGCGTCGAAGACGGACGCGGTCATCGCGTCGTAGGCGGTGAGCATGGGCCACCTCTCGCCGCGTTCCTTGGCGAGGGCGATGTCACGAACGGTGATACGGCGTGAGCCCTTCCCCCCGTACAGCGCCTTGCTGCCGTCAGAGGGGCGTGACCCTGAAGTCGGGGCAGCCGAAAGCTGCGTCATGGCAACGGCTCCTAACACGTCATCTCGAGGCGCCCTGACGGCGTCCCCGGATCCCCTCCATGGTGGCACTTCGCGAGAGCCGGTGCCAGGGGTGGTCCCCAGCGGAAGGACCGCCGCCGGAGCGCCGACGGGGAACTCCCCGTCGGCGGCCCCGCCCCGTACACCCCGCCCGCCCCGATGCGCGCGTTCCGTCACAGAGCGCGCTTTCCCCGATCCCGCCTGGAACTCCCGGGACGGTTCCGATCGTCCTCGCCTCCGTACGGCCGTCGACAGACGGCGGGAAGGACGCCGATCATCCCCTAGGGTCTACGCACACAGGGGGAGTCGGTGTGCACGGCAAGGTGTGAGGCGACGGTATGGCGCAGCAGGCGTACATGACGGAGACGGACGACGGCGGCTCGGGGCCAGGGCAACGCCGGACAACCGGGCTCCGGCGCCTGTGGGACCGCCTGGCCAGAGGCTGGCGCGGGGACCCGCGTATCTGGCGCCGGGGCGTGATCCTCGCCGTGTGCGCGATGCTGCTCGCCCTCGTCATGGCGGCCCACGCCCGGATCCCCAACGTGGTCGGCAACCTGGGCAGTCTGTTCGAGACGTTCCTGCCGTGGCTGGGGCTGGCCATCCCGGTGCTCCTGGTACTGGCCCTGGTCCGCAGGTCCGCCACCGCGCTGATCGCGGTGCTGCTGCCCGCCGTCGTCTGGCTGAACCTCTTCGGCGGCCTGATCGTCGACCGGACCGGCCCCGGCGGCGACCTCACGGTGGCCACGCACAACGTCAACGCCCAGAACCCCGACCCGTCCGGCACCGCCCACGACGTCGCCGCCTCGGGGGCGGACGTCCTGGCCCTGGAGGAACTGAAGGCGTCGGCGGTCCCGGCGTACGAGACGGCGCTGGCCTCGACGTACGAGTACCACGCGGTGGTCGGCACCGTCGGGCTGTGGAGCAAGTACCCGCTGAGCGACGTGGCGGCCGTCGACATCCGCCTCGGCTGGAAGCGCGCGATGCGGGCCACGGTGACGACGCCCGAGGCGCAGGTCGCCGTGTACGTCGCTCATCTCCCGTCCGTACGCGTGAAGATGGAAGCCGGCTTCACCGCCCGCCAGCGCGACAAGAGCGCCGACGCCCTGGGCGCGGCCATCGCGAGGGAGCCCCTGGAGAACGTCGTCCTGCTCGGCGACCTGAACGGCACGATGAACGACCGCGCCCTGAACGCCGTGACCTCGCAGATGCGTTCCACCCAGGGCGCGGCGGGCAGCGGCTTCGGCTTCAGCTGGCCGGCGGCGTTCCCGATGGCGCGGATCGACCAGATCATGGTCAAGGGGGCCGAACCGGAGAGCTCGTGGTCGCTCCCCGAAACGGCGAGCGACCACCTCCCCATCGCGGCCCGGGTGAAGATCGCGGTGCCGGACGGCTGAGACCGCGGGGCGGCCCCGGAGGCGAGTTCGTGGGGCCGCCCCGCGCAGGGGGCCGCCTACTCCCGCCAGCCGCTCGTGATCGGCAGCCGGCGGTCCTTGCCGAAGCCCTTCGGGGAGATCTTCGTCCCCGGCGGGTACTGCCGCCGCTTGTACTCGGCCCGGTCGACCATCCGCAGTGTCCTCCTCACGAGTTCCACGTCGAACCCGGCCGCGACGATCTCGTCCGCGCCCCGGTCCCGGTCCACGTAGAGGTCGAGGATCGCGTCGAGGACGGGATAGTCCGGCAGCGAGTCCGTGTCGACCTGGCCCGGCCGCAGTTCCGCACTCGGCGGCTTCGCGATCGAGTTCTCCGGGATGGGCGGGGTCTCGCCGCGCGCCGCCGCCGAGCGGTTGCGCCATTGGGCGAGCCGGAACACCGACGTCTTGTAGACGTCCTTGATGGGCCCGTACGCCCCCACCGAGTCCCCGTACAGCGTCGAGTACCCGACCGCCAGCTCCGACTTGTTGCCCGGCGCCAGGACGATGTGGCCCTCCTGGTTGGAGATCGCCATGAGCATCGTGCCGCGAAGCCGGGACTGCAGGTTCTCCTCCGCCAGTCCGGAAAGCCCCAACGCACCCATGTACGCGTCGAACATCGGCTCGATGGAGACGGTCCGGAGGTTCAGCCCGGTCCGACGCGCCAGCTCCGCCGCGTCGCCCCGGGAGTGGTCCGAGGAGTACTTCGACGGCATGGACACGCCGTAGACGTTCTCCGCGCCCACCGCGTCGCAGGCGATCGCGGCGACGAGCGCCGAGTCGATCCCGCCGGACAGACCGACCAGCACCGACTCGAAGCCGTTCTTCACGACGTACGCCCGGAGCCCCACGACCAGCGCCGAGTACACTTCCTCGTCGTCGTCGAGCGGCTGCGCGGACGACCCGTGCCGCTCGGGAGCGTACGCGGGCAGTGGTGCCTCGGACAGCACGACGCGGTCGATCCGCAGCCCGTCGTCGACGACCTCGCCGGCCGGCGGCGCGTCCGCGGCCGCCTGCGGGAGGTCGAGGTCGAGCACCATGCACGCCTCGGTGAACTGCGGCGCGCGCGCCACGACCTCGCCGTCACGGCCGACGACGATCGAGTCCCCGTCGAAGACCAGTTCGTCCTGCCCGCCGGTCATCGCGAGGTAGGCGGTCGTGCAGCCGGCCTCCTTGGCCCGCCTGCGGACCAGTTCGAGCCGGGTGTCGTCCTTCTCCCGCTCGTACGGTGAGGCGTTGACGGAGAGCAGCAGCCCGGCCTTGGCCGACCGTGCGGCCGGAACCCGGCCGCCGTCCTGCCACAGGTCCTCGCAGATGGCGAGGGCGACGTCCACGCCGTGCAGCCGCAGGACGGGCAGGGTCTCGCCCGGCACGAAGTACCGGAACTCGTCGAAGACCCCGTAGTTCGGCAGATGGTGCTTGGCGAAGCTCAGTACGGCCTCGCCGCCGTGCAGCACGGCCGCGGCATTGCGCGGCGCGCCGGCCGGCTGGCCGTACTTCGGCTGGGCCGCGGCGCTGCGGTCGAGGTAGCCGACGAGCACGGGCAGCTCCCCGAAGCCCTCCTCGGCGAGCCGCGCGGCGAGGGACCGCAGGGCCTCGCGGGAGGCCTCCACGAAGGACGATCTCAGCGCGAGGTCCTCGACGGGATACCCGGTCAGCGCCATCTCCGGGAACGCCACGAGGTGGGCTCCCTGCGCGGCACAGTGCCGGGTCCGGCGGACGATCGCGTCGGCGTTGCCGGCGAGGTCGCCGACACGCGAGTCGATCTGATTCAGGGCGAGACGAAGATGAGGCACGCGGCCCAGTGTAATCGTCAACTCGACGCTATGGGGTGGGGTGGGCGGGCGGTGAGCCGTGGATCACCCCGGGCCGGCCGCCGGGCCGTCGCACGTGACGGCTTACGGCTTGCGGCAGATAATTTGAACGCGGGATGCGCATTACCTACGCTCCCCGGTATGAGGCTGCTGCGCTCCACCGACCTGGCCCTGCGGGTCCTGATGCGCCTCGCCGTGGCCACGGAGGGCTCCCACCCGACGACGCGTGACGTCGCCGAAGCCATGGGCGTGCCGTACACCCATGCCGCGAAGGTCGTCGCCGAACTCCGGCACATGGACCTGCTCACCGCCCGGCGCGGCCGGGGCGGTGGCCTCACCCTCACCGAGCGGGGCCGGAAGGCCTCGGTCGGCGCCCTGGTGCGGGCCTTCGAGGGCGAGGGCGACGTCGTCGACTGCGAGGGCGCGGCCGGCATGGGCACACCCTGCCCGCTCCGGTCCGCCTGCCGGCTGCGCGGCGCACTGCGGCGGGCCCAGGAGGCGTTCTTCGCCTCACTGGACCCGCTCACCGTCTCGGACATCGCAGCGGGCCCGACGGGCCCGCTGCTGCTGGAGATCTCCCGCAGCCCCCGGCCTTAGGGCCTGTCCGGCGGATCCCGCCGAAGACGCGGAGGCCGACGCGCTCTCCTCCGCCATACGGCCGCACGCACCGGACCCCGCACATCCCGGCCGCGAGGATGCCGCCGGTCACCTCCGGCCCGATCCGGCGGACAGGACCTGGCCCGCGGCCGTGCGGGGTGTGCTCAGCCCTGCCTGGCCCGCCAGAGGTCCGGGCCGAACACCTCGTAGTGGATGTCGGCCGGCGCGACGCCCTTGCCGATCAGCTGCTCCCGCACCGTCCGCATGAACGGCAGCGGGCCGCACAGGTACGCCCGCGTACCCGCCGCGACCGGTACGCCGGTGAGGTCGACGTAGCCGGTGGAGGTGCCGGTCGGGGCGTCCTGCTCGTACCAGAGGTGCACCGTCGCGTCCGGCAGCTTCGCCGCGTGCGTCGCGTGGTCGGCGCGCAGGGCGTGGTCGGCGGGGGAGCGGTCGCCGTGCACGACGGTGACCGGGGCGTCGTGGCCGTGGTCGGCGAGGTGGGCCAGCATCGCGGTCATCGGGGTCACGCCGATGCCGGCGGAGGCGAGCAGCAAGGGGGTGCCGGATCGGGCGTCCAGGACGAGGTCGCCGTACGCCTCGGAGAGTTCCACGACGTCCCCGGGCCGCACGCGCGCGTGCAGATGGCCGGAGACCTCCCCCTCGGGCGCCGCGCCGTCCTGCACGCGTTTGACGCTGATCTGCCGCTCGCCCGGGCCGGGCGCGCCGGAGAGGCTGTACTGGCGGATCTGCCGGGCGCCGTCGCCGAGGACGACGCGGACGGAGACGTACTGGCCCGGGCGGAAGTCCCGCACCGGCCCCCCGTCGGCCGGACGCAGCCGCAGCGACACGACGTCGGCGGTTTCGGCGACCCGCCCGACGACCTCCCACTCCCGCCAGCCGGGCCCGCCCCGCTCCTCGTGGAGCCGCTTCTCGACGGCGATGAGGGCGTTGGCCATCAGCCAGTAGACCTCCTCCCAGGCGGCCGCGACCTCGGGCGTGACGGCCTCGCCCAGGACCTCCGCGATCGCGGTGAACAGGTGCTCGTGGACGATCGCGTACTGCTCCGGGGCGATGCCGAGCGACGCGTGCCGGTGCGCGATGCGCCCCAGCATCGCGTCGGGCCGGGTGCCGGGGTGCGCCAGCAGGTGCGTGGCGAACGCCGCGATGGACCCGGCGAGGGCCTCGCGCTGGGTGCCGGCGGCCTGGTTGCCGCGGTTGAACAGGTCGCGCAGCAGCTCGGGGCGGGCCTCGAACATCCCGGTGTAGAACCGCTCGGTTATCTCACTGAGGGCCCCGCCCACGGCGGGAAGCGTGGCGCGGACGGTGGCGGCGGACTGCTCGGACAACATGGGGTCCTACCTTTCTTGATGCGGGTCTGAACTGGTCATTCGTAAGATCGGTCTCCTCGTTCTCGGCTGTCTTCTCGACTGCCTGCGCCACCCATTAAAACTTGCATCTGAAATGCCGATTAAGGGGGGTGGGTTCGGCCAGGGCCGCCGGGAGACCGCGTGCGCCGTGTACGGGGCGTGCGCCGCAGGGGTGCCGCGGGAGCGCCGGAACGGGCCGGATCGCATACGGACCCCTCCGTGACGAACCCCGGTTCGAGCGGGCAGGATGGGCCGCAGGGTGATACGTGTGGCGCGGACGGACCCTTCGCGTCACTGTGGAGGCCCGTGGGACGATCAAGGTCGGCAACACGCGCGAAACCCGGATGTGGTGGGATGGCCGAAGTGCCCGACCGCCGCCCGAGGAGGCCACCCGGCGCGGGAGAGACTGGCGGCCTGACCGGCGAGGATGGGGAAGCGGAAGATGGACAAGCAGCAGGAGTTCGTGCTCCGGACGTTGGAGGAGCGCGACATCCGGTTCGTACGGCTGTGGTTCACGGACGTGCTGGGCTTCCTGAAGTCCGTGGCCGTGGCCCCGGCCGAACTGGAGCAGGCGTTCGACGAGGGCATCGGCTTCGACGGCTCCGCCATCGAGGGCTTCGCCCGGGTGTACGAGTCCGACATGATCGCCAGGCCCGACCCGTCGACGTTCCAGGTCCTGCCGTGGCGTGCCGAGGCCCCCGGCACGGCCCGCATGTTCTGCGACATCCTGATGCCGGACGGTTCCCCGTCCTTCGCCGACCCGCGCTATGTGCTCAGGCGCGCGCTGGCCCGCGCCTCCGACCAGGGTTTCACCTTCTACACCCACCCGGAGATCGAGTTCTTCCTGCTGAAGGACAAGCCGGTCGACGGCAGCCGCCCGACCCCGGCGGACAGCTCCGGCTACTTCGACCACACCCCGCAGAACGTGGGCATGGACTTCCGCCGGCAGGCGATCACCATGCTGGAGTCGATGGGCATCTCGGTGGAGTTCTCCCACCACGAGGGCGCCCCCGGCCAGCAGGAGATCGACCTCCGCTACGCGGACGCGCTGTCCACGGCCGACAACATCATGACGTTCCGTCTGGTCATGAAGCAGGTGGCGCTGGAGCAGGGCGTGCAGGCCACGTTCATGCCGAAGCCGTTCTCGGAGTACCCGGGCAGCGGCATGCACACGCACCTGTCCCTCTTCGAGGGCGACCGCAACGCGTTCTACGAGTCGGGCGCCGAGTACCAGCTCTCCAAGGTCGGCCGCTCCTTCATCGCCGGCCTGCTGCGGCACGCGGCGGAGGTCTCCGCCGTCACCAACCAGTGGGTCAACTCCTACAAGCGCATCTGGGGCGGCTCCGAGCGCACCGCCGGTGCCGGCGGCGAGGCCCCCTCGTACATCTGCTGGGGCCACAACAACCGCTCGGCCCTGGTCCGCGTCCCTATGTACAAGCCCGGCAAGACCGGATCGGCCCGCGTCGAGGTCCGCTCGATCGACTCCGGCGCCAACCCGTACCTGACGTACGCGCTCCTCCTGGCCGCCGGCCTGAAGGGCGTGGAGGAGGGCTACGAACTCCCGCCCGGCGCCGAGGACGACGTCTGGGCCCTCTCCGACGCCGAACGCCGAACCCTCGGCATCGAGCCCCTCCCGCAGAACCTCGGCGAGTCCCTCACCCTGATGGAACGCAGCGACCTGGTCGCCGAGACCCTCGGCGAACACGTCTTCGACTTCTTCCTGCGCAACAAGAAGCAGGAGTGGGAGGAGTACCGCTCCGAGGTCACGGCCTTCGAACTGCGGAAGAACCTGCCGGTGCTGTAACACGCGGAGGGAGGCCCTGCTCCCCGGCCCGCACACGGTCCGGGGAGCAGGGCCTCCCTCCGGTGTCCCTGGTTCCGGTGTGTACGGACTCACTCATCGGCGGCTTCTCCTCATCGGATGTCCTGCGTGAGGTCTCGTGTCCCGGACGCCCCGGCGCCTGTCGGAAGTCGTGCACCGGGCATCCCACGTAACCGCCCGTCCCGCATCGAGTGGCCATTCGCGCGTACTGGGCACGCTTTGGCCCCATGGGATGTCGACTGGAGGCCGCCGGGCCCGCCTTGGCCGGTGAGCTCCGAGGACGTCCGCCCGGGCGGACGAAGGCGCGAGACCTCATCGCGGGCCTGCCGCGGCACGCGGCGGAGGTCTCCGTGGTCACCAACCGGGGGAGGGAGACTCGTACCAGCTCATCCGGGGCGGCCCGGCCCGCGTGGAGGAGTACTGTGAGCTCCCGCCCGGCGCTGAGGGCGACGTCCGGGCCCACTCCGGCGCCGACCCCGGCGCCGAACGCCGTGCCCTCGACACCGGACCCCTCCCGCGGAACCTCGGCGAGCGCGTCTTCGGCTCCCTCCCGCGCGACAGGTGCCGGGAGCGGGAGGAGTGCCGCAGCGAGGTCACGGCCCTCGTACCGCCCACGAACCTGCCGGTGCTGTGACGCTCCGCTGCGGCGGGGGGAGGTGCCGGCTCCCCCCCCTGGCCCGTCCCCCTGAGGAGGTCCGCCCGCACGGCCGGGGCGAGTGTGAGCCGGGAGCCCTGGGCGTTCTCGCTGTTCCGGACGCGGGGGACGGCGGGGGACACGGCTCCCCCGCCGCGGTCGTCCGGGACTTCCGGGCCCTGCGCCCGGCAGGTGGGCGGCGCAGCTGTTTCCGGATCCCCCCGACGAGCTCCGGCCGTGTCACCGGAGCTGGTGAACACCCCTGCCGTTCCCTACTCCTGACGTCCCGCCAGCTCTGTCAACAGCTTGTGCAAGGGTTCCGTCGCACGGCGGCGGTACTCCTGGACCGCCCAGCCGTTGCCGTCCGGGTCCTTGAAGTACATGAACGTCGCGCCGTCGTCCGGGGCGTACACGACCGGCTCGGAGATCTCCAGGCCGCGCGCGGTCAGTTCCGCGTGGGCCGCCTTGATGTCGGCGACGCACAGCTGCAGGCCCTGGTACGAGCCCGGGGCCGGGCGGGCGCCGCCCCCCATCTCCCAGATGCCGTCGCCCAGCGCGATCGAACACCCGGAGCCCGGGGGCGTCAGCTGGACGATGCGCATGCCCGGCATGACCTCCTGGTCGATGTCGACGTGGAAGCCGACCTTGTCCCGGTAGAAGTCCCTGGCCCGGTCGATGTCGCCGACGGGCAACGGGAGCACTTCGAGGGTCATGGCCATGTTCATCAGGGTTCCTCCCACTGAGTCGGTGCGGTCGGTCGGGTCTCTCGGCGTCACGCGAACCGCCATCTGGTCTGGCTGAACGGCTCATCCTTACCGAATCCGGAAACCGTGCGCGGCGCCACCGAGAACACGGCAGCGTGCCCCGGCCCGTGGTGGAAGAGGCCGCCGCGCACCTCGAAGTGCCAGAAGCTTCCGTACTTCGCCTCCCAGGCCGCCGCCGGTTCGCGCAGCCGGCCGTCGTCAGGGACCCGTACCGCCTCGCCTTCCACCGTCAGGTCGTAGCCCCGGTTCCGGGTGTTGGTGCCGGTGGTCAGGACGACGTGCGGGTTCGCCTCCAGATTGGGGGCCTTGCGCTCCTGCGGCCCGGTGCAGAAGTGCAGCGCGCCGTCCGACCAGACGGCGGGGAGCGGGGTGACGCGGGGACGGCCGTCGGGGCGGACCGTGGAGATCCAGAAGAGCTCCGCCGCAGCGAGCCGTCCCTCCGCCCCGGGCCAGGGGAGCGCGGTCGCCTCCGGGTCGCTGTAGCGCGGGTCGAGACGGGCCTCGGGGGAGGCGGGAGAGTCGGAAGTCCCGTTCGCCGGGGGTGGTGTGTCGGTCATGATGGCCTCACCGGTCGGGGGCGGGAGTGACGGGGGAGTTCCTCCCCGAGGGGTTTGACCCCGCCCGCCCCCGAAACTCATCGCGCACCGTGGGGCATCGCACCCGTCGTCCCGGGGCAGGGCCGGGCCGTGGCGGATAGGCTCGTCGCCTGTATGGGCTGGTGACGGGCCCGAGGCGGGCCGAGGACCGAGGGAGGCCGGGATGACGTCGGTGCCGGGGCGCAGGAGCAGTACCTTCACACGGCTGCTGCGGCACGGTTTCACCGACCCGTCGGCGGCCGAGCGGCTGCTGGACAGCCCCGAGCTGGCCGCGGTGCGCAACGATCCGGTACTCCTCGAGGCGCTCGGCGCCACCGCCGACCCCGATCTCGCGCTGCTGGGACTGGTCCGGCTGCTGGAGGCGCAGACCGGCGCCACCGGCCGGCAGGAGCTGCTGGACACGCTGATCGCCGCCAAGCCGCTGCGCGACCGGCTGCTCGGTGTGCTCGGCGCCTCCGAGGCCCTGGCCGACCATCTCGCCCGGCACGCCGACGACTGGCAGGCGCTCGTCACGTACGAGGCGCGGGACCTGCACCCCGGTGTGACCGAGTTCGAGCACGGCCTCGCCGCCGTCACCGACGCCGTGTCGCTGCGCGTCGCCTACCGTCGGTGCCTGCTGTCCATCGCCGCCCGCGACGTCTGCGGCACCACCGAGGTGTCCGAGTCCGCCGCCGAACTCGCCGACCTCGCCACCGCCACCCTGCGCGCCGCCCTCGCGCTCGCCGAGGCGGCCGCGCCCGAGGACACTGCCCTGTGCCGGCTCGCGGTGATCGCGATGGGCAAGTGCGGCGGGCACGAACTGAACTACGTGTCGGACGTCGACGTCATCTTCGTCGGCGAGGCGGTGAACGGCGCCGACGAGGACAAGGCACTGCGCGCCGCCACCCGGCTGGCCTCGCACATGATGCGGATCTGCTCCGAGAACAATGTCGAGGGCACCATCTGGCCCGTCGACGCCAACCTGCGGCCCGAGGGCCGCAACGGCCCCCTCGTCCGCACCCTCGCCTCACACCGCGTGTACTACCAGCGCTGGGCCAAGACCTGGGAGTTCCAGGCGTTGCTCAAGGCCCGCCCGGTGGCCGGCGACCTCGGCCTCGGCGAGGAGTACGTCGCGGCGCTCCGGCCCCTGGTGTGGCAGGTCGCCGAACGGGAGAACTTCGTCGCCGACGTGCAGAAGATGCGCCGCCGGGTCATCGACACCATTCCCACCGCCGAGGTCGAGCGTCAGCTCAAGCTCGGCCCCGGCGGGCTGCGCGACGTCGAGTTCGCCGTGCAGCTGCTCCAGCTGGTGCACGGCCGCACCGACAGCTCCCTGCGCAGCGGCACCACCCTCGACGCGCTGGGGGCCCTCGCCGCCGGCGGCTATGTCGGCCGTGCCGACGCCGCCCAGCTCGACGGCGCCTACCGTTTCCTGCGCTCCCTGGAACACCGCATCCAGCTTTTCAGGCTGCGCCGCACCCACCTGGTCCCGGAGGACGACGCGGACCTGCGCCGCATCGGCCGCTCCCTGGGCCTGCGCACCGACCCGGCGACGAGCCTGAACCGCGAGTGGCGGCGGCACGCCTCCGTCGTACGGCGGCTGCACGAGAAGCTGTTCTACCGGCCGCTGCTCGACGCGGTCGCCCAGCTCGCCCCCGGCGAGGCCCGGCTCAGCACCGAGGCCGCCCGCGAACGGCTGGTCGCCCTCGGCTACGCCGATCCGGGCGCCGCCCTGCGCCACCTGGAGGCGCTGGCGTCCGGCGTGACCCGCAAGGCGGCCATCCAGCGGACCCTGCTGCCCGTACTGCTCGGCTGGTTCGCCGACTCCGCCGACCCTGACGCCGGCCTGCTGAATTTCCGCAAGGTCTCCGACGCGCTCGGCAAGACCCCCTGGTACCTGCGGCTGCTGCGCGACGAGGGCGCCGCCGCCGAGAACCTCGCCCGCGTCCTGTCCGCCGGACGGCTGGCCCCCGACCTGCTGATGCGTGCCCCCGAGGCGGTGGCCCTGCTCGGCGACGGTGAGGCCGGAGGCCTCAGCCCTCGCCCCCGTGCCCACCTGGAACAGGAGATCCTCGCCGCCGTCCGCCGCGCCGACGGCGCCGTCCAGGCGGTCACCGCCGCCCGCGGAGTCCGCCGCCGCGAGCTGTTCCGCACCGCCGCCACCGACATCGTCGGCTCCTACGGCACCGAGTCCCAGCCGGCCGAGGCCGACCAGGGCGCCCTGGTCGACCTGGTCGGCGGCGCCGTGTCGGACCTGACCGCCGCCACCCTCGCCGGCACGCTGCGCGCGGTCGTCCGGGAGGGCTGGGGGGACACCCTCCCCACCCGCTTCGCGATCATCGGCATGGGCCGCTTCGGCGGCCACGAGCTGGGCTACGGCTCCGACGCGGACGTCCTGTTCGTCCACGAACCGCGCGACGGCGTGGACGAACGGGAAGCGGCCGACGCCGCCGGCAAGGTCGTCTCCGAGATGCGCCGCCTGCTCCAGATCCCCAGCGCCGACCCGCCCCTGCTCATCGATGCCGACCTGCGTCCCGAAGGCCGGTCCGGGCCGCTGGTCCGCACTCTGAAGTCGTACGAGGCGTACTACCGGCGCTGGTCCCTGGCGTGGGAGCGGCACGCGCTGCTGCGCGCCGAGCCGGTCGCCGGCGACGAGGACCTCGGCCGCCGCTTCGTCGAGCTGATCGACCCGCTGCGCTACCCGCCCGCCGGAATCGGCGAGGACGACGCGCGCGAGATCCGGCGGCTGAAGGCCCGTATGGAGTCCGAGCGGCTGCCGCGGGGCACCGACCCCAAGCTGCACGCCAAGCTCGGTCCCGGCGGCCTGTCCGACGTGGAGTGGACCGTGCAGCTGACCCAGCTGCGGTGCGCCGCGCACGAGCCGGGGCTGCGCACCACCCGCACCCGCGAGGCGCTGGCGGCCGCCCAGGCGGCCGGGCTGATCCCCGCGGAGGCGGCGGCCATCCTCGACGAGGCCTGGGTACTGGCCACCGGCGTGCGCAACGCGGTCATGCTGGTCCGGGGCCGGGCCGGGGACACCTTCCCCACCGACCCGCGGGAACTGGCCGCCGTCGGCCGCTACCTCGGCTACGGTCCCGGCCATGCCGGGGACATGCTCGACGCGTACCGGCGCACGGCCCGCAGGGCACGGGGCGTGATGGAGGAGCTGTTCTACGACGGGTCGTAGCCGGTGGTGCGGGACGCCTCAGTGACGCGGAGTCGCCTCCTCAGGCGCCCGGGTGCGGGCGGACACGCCCGCGGCGGGGGAGCCGTCCGGGTCCTTCGGGGTACGCGGGCTCACCACGCCCGGGCCCCCGATGCCCGGGCCCCGGCTGCTGCCCGTGCCCTTGCCGCCGTCCGCCACCACGCCGGCCCCGCCCGTGCCGCGCCGGCCCGGGAAACTCCTGAACCGGCCGGCCTTGTCCCGGACGCCCCCGCCCCCGTCCTCCGGCACCACTCGGGGCAGCGCGTACGGCCCGCTCCCGTACCAGAGGGTCGCCAGCGCGTAGCCGAAGGCGAGGCAGAGCAGACCGCCCACCGCGTCCAGCCAGAAGTGGTTGGCGGTGGCGACGATGACCACCAGCGTGCCCGCCGGGTACAGCAGGCCCAGGACCCTCGCCCACGGGACCGTCGCCAGCGCGAAGACCGTCAGCCCGCACCACATCGACCAGCCGATGTGCATCGAGGGCATCGCGGCGTACTGGTTGGACATGTTCTTCAGGTCGCCGGAGGCCATCGATCCCCAGGTCTCGTGGACCACCACGGTGTCGACGAAGCCGCCGCCGTTCATCAGGCGCGGCGGGGCGAGCGGGAACAGGTAGTAACCGGCGAGGGCGACGGCGTTGGTTGAGAACAGCACCAGCCTGGTCGCCGCGTAACGGCCGGGATGACTACGGTAGAGCCACACCAGGACACCCAGCGTGACCGCGAAGTGCAGGGTGGCGTAGTAGTAGTTCATGCCGATGACCAGCCAGGTCACCGAGTTCACCGCGTGGTTGACCGACTCCTCGAAGGCGAGGTTGAGCTGCTGCTCCAGGTCCCAGAGCCAGTCCGCGTTGCGCAGCGCCTCGGACTTCTGCTCCGGCACCGCGTTGCGGACGAGTGAGTACGTCCAGTAACTCACCGCGATCAGCAGGATCTCGAACCGCAGCCGCGGCCGGCGGGGGGTGCGCAGACGACGCAGGAACCCCTGCCCCGTCTCGTCCTCGACGGGGTGCGCCGCGGCCTGATGCCGACCTTCCAGCGTGGTCACCCTCGCTTCACCCATGGGCACAGAGTCTGCCAGAAAAGCCCCCCTACAGATCATCCTACGGTTTGGGCGGACCCGCACGTTCTCTCCGGGAGGGAGGCCCGCCGCCTCCTCCTGGAGCAGGGTGCGAGGACTCGCCGCCTGCGGCCCGGGGACGGCATGGCGCCCCGGACGGCCTCCACGGGTGCGCGGTGCCACGGCTCCACGAGCGCAGCCGGAGCCTGCTTCCGGGGCGCCGTGACACCGGGCCGGCTCAGGGACGGGGACGGGTGGCGGTGTCGAGGTAGAAGGCGTCGATGCTCTGGACGGCCTGCTCGAACTCCTCCAGGTTGACGGGCTTGGTCACGTAGGCGTTGGCGTGGCTGCTGTACGCGCCCGTGACGTCGTCCGGAGCGGTGGACGTGGTCAGGACGACCACGGGGATCGTCTGGAGGTCGTCATCGCTCTTCAGGACCTTGAGCAGATCGCGGCCGTTCATCCGGGGCATGTTCAGGTCGAGGACGATGAGGTCGGGTCGCGGACTGTCCGGGGCCCGCAGGTGTTCCAGCGCGGCGACCCCGTCGGTGACCTGGACGAGGTTGCGGGCTCCGCGCTCGGAGAGGGCTTCCTCGATGAGCATGGCGTCGGCAATGTCGTCTTCGACCAGCAGGACGTCGAAGGGGCGGGCGGGGGTGGTCATTGTCGGATGCTCCGTGGGTTTCTCGGGGGAATGGTGGAAAAGCCCCGGCCAGCGGCGCCGGGCACCCTGCCGGGTCATACCGCAGGCGGCACCGATCTGCGGGTAGCCGGCACCGGCGCGGGCGGCGGCCACGGCCGCCTCCTGCTGGAGTCTTTCAGTGGCCTGTTTGAGGTGGTCCAGCACGTGGAGCAGAGCCAGGGCCTGTGCCGGGTCGTCCGGTGCCGGGTGCGAGGGGGCTCCCAGAAACCGGCGGGCGAGGCGCTGCGCAAGATCACCGACTGCCGCGTCCGTGAGGGAAGCGGTCTCCTGCGGGGTGATCCACGGTGCGAAGTCCTTGCCAGGCATGTCCGGCACTCTAGGTCCCGGAGCAGCTCCGCGACAACAAGGGTTGTCACCCTCTAAAGTGTGCTGGCCCAACTTTCACATGTCTGCCACACCGAGGAGCCCACACGATGACCGTCGACGAGAGGCGATCGCGCACGCGAGGCTTTTCCGCGTGGACGACCAAGCGGTGGCTTCGCGTGGGGACGGCCCTTTCCCTCGTGATCCTCACCCTGCTCGGGGCAGCGGGCACATGGGTCCTGGGACGGACCGAGTCGATCAGCGACGAACTCGTGGACGTGCGCTCCTCCGCGCTGACCGTCGCGATCCGCCTGGAAGCGGCCTTGCTCAACCAGGAGACCGGAATCCGCGGCTACGGGCTCACCGGCATACCGGAGTTCATCACCCCCTACGAGGAGGGGCTCACCGAGCAGGAAGCGACCGTCGCGCAACTCACCGGGCTGCTCAAGGGCGACCCCGCGGGTCTGGACGACCTGAAGGCCGTGCAGGACGCCGCGGCGAGGTGGCAGGAGAGGGTCGCCCGGCCCGTCGCCGCCGCGCCCGCCGGCTCACCCTCGTCGACGGTCACCCAGCGGGCGACGGAAGGCAAGGAGGCCTTCGACGACGTACGTGCGGCCCTGAGCGGCCAGCAGGAACAGCTGCGCGCGGACCTCACACGGGTGAGGGACGACCTGGTAAGGACGATGGCCTTGAGGAACGGGGTGTTCAGCGCCATCGCGGTGCTCATCGTCGTCCTCACGGCTCTGGTCTTCGAGGGACTGCGCCGGGGCATCAACACGCCGCTGGAACGGCTCGGCGCGGACGCCCGTGCCGTCACCGGCGGCGACTTCGAGCATCCCATCACCCCGACCGGTCCCGCCGACCTGCGGCGCCTCAGCCGTGAGATCGACTACATGCGACAGCGTCTCGTACGGGAACTGGCACTCAGCGAGGACACACGGCTGCGTCTGGACGCGCAGACCGCGGACCTCCAGCGCTCCAACGCCGAGCTGGAGCAGTTCGCGTACGTGGCCTCCCACGACCTGCAGGAGCCGCTGCGCAAGGTCTCCAGCTTCACCCAGCTCCTCCAGCGGCGCTACGGGGGGCAGCTCGACAGCCGGGCCGACCAGTACATCGACTTCGCGGTCGACGGGGCGAACCGCATGCAGACCCTCATCAACGACCTGCTCGACTTCTCCCGGGTCGGGCGGCTGCACAACGCCCACCAGGACGTCGACCTGGGCGAGGTGCTGGAACGGACCCTGGCCGCGCTGAGCGTCGGCATCGAGGAGGCCGGAGCGGAGATCACCCACGACCCGCTGCCGACCCTGGTCGCCGACCCCACCCAGCTGGGCATGCTCTGGCAGAACCTGATAGGCAACGCCGTCAAGTTCCGCCGCCCGGGCGAAACGCCGAAGATCCACGTCACGGCGGCCCCGGAAGGCGAACTGTGGCGGTTCACCGTCACCGACAACGGCATCGGCATCGCACCGGAGTACGCCGACAAGGTGTTCGTGATCTTCCAGCGGCTGCACACCAAGGACACCTACACCGGGAGCGGAATCGGTCTCGCGATGTGCAAGAAGATCGTCGAGTTCCACGGGGGCACCATCGAGATCGATCCGGGGTACCACGACGGCGCACGCATCGTCTTCACCCTCGCGCCCCGGCCGCCGGAGGTCTCCGGCCCGTCCCCCGTGCCGGAGGCCACCCGCGCCGACGCGGAGCCCGTGCGATGACAGCAGACACGGCGGCCGTGCCGGAAGCTGCCTCCGAGGAGTCGGTGTACCGCATCCTGCTGATCGAGGACGACGCGGGCGACGCCCTGCTCGTGGAGGAACTCCTTCACGACACGGGGATGCGGTTCACGCTGACCACCCGGACCACTCTGGCCGAGGCGCGCGCCGAACTGGCCGGCAGCCCGATCGACTGCGTTCTCCTCGACCTGCACCTGCCCGACGTGGCGGGCGTCGACGCGGTCACGGCCGTGCGAGGGCTGGCCCCCCACACCGCGGTGATCGTCCTGACCGGGCTGTCCGAGGACCGGGCGGGCACCGAGGCCATGGCCGCCGGAGCACAGGACTACCTCGTCAAGGGCAAGGTCGAAGCGGACCTGCTGCGAAGGGCGCTGCGCTACGCCGTCTACCGGAGCCGGACGGAACGCGCGAGCGCCGAAGCCCAGGCCACCCGGCTGAGGGCGGAGGAGAACGCCCGTCTGGAACGCGGCCTGCTGCCCCGGCCGATGCTCGACACCTCCACGGTGAGGGTGACGTCCCGCTACCTGCCCGGCGCCGAGATGGCCCTGCTCGGCGGGGACTTCCTCGACGTGGTGGAGGGAGACGACGGGCTGTTGCACGCCGTCGTGGGCGACGTCAGCGGCCACGGTCCCGACGCCGCGGCCCTGGGTGTCTGTCTGCGGATCGCGTGGCGCTCCCTGGTACTCGGCGGGTACCGCGGGGACGACCTGCTGCACCTGATGGAACGCATCCTGATCGCCGAACGCGACAGCCAGCACCTGTTCGCCACCTGCACTCTGCTCACCCTCGACCAGAGCTCCGGCACCGCCGTCCTCCACCTGGCAGGCCACCACGAACCCCTCCTCACCACGGCCGAGGGGACCCGGGAGGTGAGCGCCGACCACGGCATCGCCCTGGGCATCGTCCCCGGAGACGGCAGCTGGCCCTGCACGGTCGTTCAGCTCCCGGCCGCCGGAGCCCTGACCGTCTACACCGACGGCCTCATCGAAGGGCACAACGGGACGAAGGGCGAGCGGCTCGGCGTCGAGGGGCTGCTCGCGCTGATCGGGAACCTGCCGCCGACGGATCCGGAGGACCACGTCGACCTCCTCATCAAGGAAACCCACACGCTGAACGCCGGCCGCCACTCCGACGACCTGGCCGTGCTCCGCCTCGACTGGGGCGACCTGCCCGCCGGCCGCTGAGGGCCCCGTGCGCCGGCAGCGGCCCGGCAGCCGCGGCAGCCACGACGCCGTCCGCAGGGCTCCTCGCCGGTGTCCGCAGGGCGGGCGGCACGAGCGGCCCGGCGGCTGTCGGCGCCGCGCTCCGACCGGGCCCGCCCGGCGATCGGGGCCGAGGTGACTCGCGGCGGTTTTCCCGCCGGGGCGGGCGGGGCCGTTCGCGCGCATCCACGTTGTGCAGACCTACCTGCCCGCCCCAAGTGGCCGGGCACTGCGCCCGGCCGGGCGGTGGTCGGGCCTCTGACCGGCGTCTCCGACGGCACCCCTCGGGCCCGGTGACACCGCCCCCAGGTCATCCGGTCGACAGGGGGCAACAGCCAGGCCGGGCCCGGAGGCCAGCGGCCCTCTTGCAGGAACGCGAAGAAGATAACTGTGAGAGTTCCTCTGCGGACCGGGAGCCCCATGCCCGAAGAGCCCGGGGGAGTGCGTGCCCGGGGCCCCGCCTCCTTGGCGCGCCCCGCCGGGCAGTCCTAGGAACGGTTCCGGTCCCCGGGGGCCGAGGCCGTCGAGCCGCGGACCACCAGCTCCGGCATGAACACGAACTCGCTGTGCGGGGCGGGCGTCCCGCCGATCTCCTCCAGCAGGGTGCGCACCGCGGCCTGGCCCATCGCCGGGACCGGCTTGCGGACCGTGGTCAGCGGCGGGTCGGTGAAGGCGATCAGCGGGGAGTCGTCGAAGCCGACCACCGAGATGTCCGTCGGCACCTCGAGACCGCGCTGCCGGGCCGCCCGTATCGCGCCCAGCGCCATCATGTCGCTGGCGCACACCACCGCCGTGCACCCGCGGTCCACGAGCGCGCTGGCGGCGGCCTGGCCGCCCTCCAGGGTGTACAGGGAGTGCTGGACCAGCTCCGTCTCCACGGTCCGGGCGTCCAGGCCCAGTTGGTCCTGCATGGCGCGTGCGAAGCCCTCGATCTTGCGCTGCACGGGCACGAACCGCTTCGGCCCGAGCGCCAGCCCGATCCGGATGTGCCCGAGGGAGGCGAGATGGGTGACCGCGAGTGCCATCGCCGCCCGGTCGTCGGGGGAGATGAACGGCGCCTGCACCTGCGGCGAGAAGCCGTCGACCAGCACGAACGGCACGCCCTGGGCGCGCAGTCGCTCGTAGCGCTGCATGTCGGCCGTGGTGTCCGCGTGCAGGCCGGAGACGTAGATGATGCCGGCCACCCCGCGGTCGACGAGCATCTCCGTCAGCTCGTCCTCCGTCGACCCGCCCGGGGTCTGGGTGGCCAGGACCGGTGTGTAGCCCTGGCGGGTCAGCGCCTGCCCGATGACCTGGGCCAGGGCCGGGAAGATCGGATTCTCCAGCTCGGGAGTGATCAGCCCCACCAGGCCCGCGCTGCGCTGCCGCAGCCGCACCGGACGTTCGTAACCCAGGACGTCGAGGGCGGCGAGGACGGACTGGCGGGTGGTGGCGGCGACACCCGGCTTGCCATTGAGCACGCGGCTGACGGTCGCCTCGCTCACCCCGGCCTGAGCAGCGATGTCGGCAAGACGTGTGGTCACAGCACCGGACCCTATCGGCCGCCCCGCTCCTTGCACACCGGTCGGACGCCTGGTGCGCGCCGTCGGACGGCCCGTCGTGGGCTGCTGCGTCATCGCGGTCCCTCATGTCGTGGTCGGCATGTCGTACTCGACACGTCGCGCTCGGTGTCCGTACCGCAACGGATGATTCCCCCGACGGAAACGGATGGCAAGTACTTGCAGAGTCTTGCATAACTGTCCGAACGTCCGTCCTGGCGCCGGAAACCCGGCGGTGGCAAGGCGATCGGGGCATCAGGGGGGAGGCGGTGCGGGGAGGTCACGGCGGGGTAACCGTCGGGCTTTCTTGCAAAATTTTTCAGCAAGGTCTTTCGAATCGGTTGCATCGCTGTTACGTTCACGTCGCCCGGCGGCCCCATCGGCGCGGTCGGCACGTAGGCAGGACGGCAGACGGGGCCGACCTGCGTGACACGGGCTTTCACCCTCAAGGAGAACTCATGCGGCGTGGCATAGCGGCCACCGCGCTGGTGGCGTCCCTCGCCCTCACAGCGACGGCCTGCGGCGGAGACAGCGACAGCGGCGACTCGGCCGACGGCCCGGTCACCATCACCTGGTGGGACACCTCCAACGCGACCAACGAGGCGCCGACGTACCAGGCCCTGGTCAAGGAGTTCGAGGCCGCCCACGAGGACGTCAAGGTCAAATACGTCAACGTCCCCTTCGACCAGGCGCAGAACAAGTTCGACACCGCCGCCGGTTCCAAGGGCGCCCCCGACGTGCTGCGCTCCGAGGTCGGCTGGACCCCCGCCTTCGCCAAGAAGGGCTTCTTCCTGCCGCTGGACGGCACCGAGGCGCTGAAGGACCAGGCGGAGTTCAAGTCCAACCTGATCGAGCAGGCCACCTACGAGGACAAGGTCTACGGTGTCCCGTTCGTCACGGACACGCTCGCGCTGGTCTACAACAAGGAACTCTTCGAGAAGGCCGGCGTCGAGGCCCCCAAGACCTGGGACGACCTGAGGAAGGCCGCCGCCACCATCAAGGACGAGACCGGCGTCGACGGCTACTGGGGCTCCACCCAGGCCTACTACGCCCAGTCCTTCCTCTACGGCGAGGGCGCCGACACGGTCGACGTCGACGCCAAGAAGATCACCGTCAGGTCGCCCGAGGCCGAGAAGGCGTACGGCGCCTGGCTGGACCTCTTCGACGGCAAGGGCCTGCACAAGGCCGACACCACCGCCGACGCCTACGCCCACATCCAGGACGCGTTCGTCAACGGCAAGGTCGCCGCGATCATCCAGGGCCCGTGGGAGATCACCAACTTCTACAAGGGCTCGGCCTTCGAGGACAAGGACAACCTGGGCATCGCCACCGTCCCGGCCGGCTCCGCGGGCACGGCGGGCGCCCCGACCGGCGGCCACAACCTCTCCGTCTACGCCGGCTCCGACGCCGCGAAGCAGGAGGCCGCGCTGAAGTTCGTGAACTTCATGACCTCGGCCAAGTCCCAGGAGACCATCGCCCTGAAGAACTCCACGCTGCCCACGCGTGACGACGCCTACACCGACAAGGTCAAGGCCGACCCGGGCATCGCCGGCTACCAGACGGTCCTCGAGGCCGCCCAGCCGCGCCCGGCCCTGCCCGAGTACAGCTCGCTGTGGGGTCCGCTCGACGACGAACTGCCCCAGATCGCGGGCGGCAAGGAGTCCCTGGACAAGGGTCTGGGCGACGCCGAGACCGCCATCGCCAAGCTGGTGCCGGACTTCAGCAAGTAGAGCCCGCGTGGCCGCCGGGTCCCTTTCCGGGAGGGGAGGACCCGGCGGCCACCGGCCTGTGTGCCGAACCCCTTGAACATCCAGAAGGTGCCGAACCATGACAGTCGCCATCGACCGCGCGACCGGCAAGCGCAGCGGTGACCGCCCGCCCCGCGCCGGCCGGGCCGACCGCCTGAAGCGGGCCTACCAGAAGCACTGGTACGCGTTCGCCATGATCGTGCCCGTGGTCGTCGTGCTCGGCGTCCTCGTGCTGTATCCCCTGGCGTACGGCTTCTACCTCACCCTCACCGACGCCAACAGCCTCAACTCGGCCCGCACCATCGGCGTCAACGAGATCGAGGCCACGTACACGTTCATCGGCCTGGACAACTACGCCGACATCCTCTGGGGCGAGACGGCGTACGACCGCTTCTGGTCCCACTTCGTCTGGACGATCGTCTGGACGGCGGCCTGCGTCGGCCTGCACTACACCATCGGTCTGGGCCTCGCCCTGCTGCTCAACCAGAAGCTGCGCGGCCGTACCTTCTACCGGCTGATCCTGATCCTGCCGTGGGCCGTACCGACCTTCGTCACCGTCTTCGGCTGGCGGTTCATGCTCGCCGACAGCGGCATCATCAACTCGGGCCTGGAGTCCCTGGGCCTGCCGACACCGCTGTGGCTCGAGGACACCTTCTGGCAGCGGTTCGCCGCGATCATGGTCAACACCTGGTGCGGCGTGCCGTTCATGATGGTCTCCCTGCTCGGCGGGCTCCAGTCGATCGACGGGACCCTGTACGAGGCGGCCGAGATGGACGGCGCGAGCGCCTGGCAGCGGTTCCGCCACGTCACCCTGCCCGGCCTGCGCTCGGTCAGCTCCACCGTCGTGCTGCTCGGCATCATCTGGACCTTCAACCAGTTCGCCGTCATCTTCCTGCTGTTCGGCAACACCGCGCCGGACGCACAGATCCTCGTCACCTGGGCCTACCAACTCGGCTTCGGACAGCAGCCGCGCGACTTCGCGCAGTCCGCGACCTACGGCATGCTGCTGCTGGCCATCCTGATCGTCTTCACCTCCTTCTACCGCCGCTGGCTGAACCGCAATGAGCAGCAGCTCGCGATCTGAGGCAGGAGCCCCCATGAGCACCCTCGACACCCCACCGTCAGCAGTGGTGACGGGCACACCGGCCGGGAGGACCACGCCCCGCCGGCCCGGGACGCGGCGGCGCGGCGAGGTCGGCCGCGGCGGCGTCCTCGCCTCGCACGGCATCCTGATCGCGGCGAGCGTCGTCGCACTGTTCCCGGTCGCCTGGCTGGTCTTCCTGTCCCTCGGCCCGGACAAGGACGACTATCTGCGTCCCGGCGGCATCTGGGGCAAGATGACGCTGGACAACTACACGTTCGTGCTGCAGAACACGAACTTCTTCGACTGGCTGAAGAGCTCGCTGATCGTCTCGCTCGGCACCACCGTCATCGGCGTCCTGGTCGCCGCCACCACCGGGTACGCGGTGTCCCGGATGCGGTTCCCCGGGTACAAGAAGTTCATGTGGGTCCTCCTGGTCACCCAGATGTTCCCGGTGGCCGTCCTGATGGTCCCGATGTACCAGATCCTGTCCGACCTCCAGCTGATCGACACCTACTTCGGGCTCATCCTCGTCTACTGCTCGACCGCGGTGCCGTACTGTGCCTGGCTGATGAAGGGCTACTTCGACACCATTCCGTTCGAGATCGACGAGGCGGGCCGGGTCGACGGGCTGTCCCCGTTCGGCACGTTCGTGCGGCTCATCCTGCCGCTCGCCAAGCCGGGTCTCGCCGTCGCCGCCTTCTACAGCTTCATCACGGCGTTCGGCGAGGTCGCCTTCGCCACGACGTTCCTGCTGGACGACGAGAAGTACACGCTCGCCGTCGGTCTGCAGAGCTTCGTCAGCGAGCACGACGCCCAGCGCAACCTCATGGCCGCCACCGCGGTCCTGATCGCGATACCCGTCTCCGCGTTCTTCTACCTCGTGCAGAAGAACCTGGTGGCCGGCCTCACCGCGGGCGGCACGAAGGGCTGACGCCCTCCGTACGAAGACTCCCGCGCGCCGCGGCGCGCGGGAAGGCGGTCGCGGTGCACGGACATCCGACCCCGCCGGCACCGCGGCCGTCTCGTCTCCCGCCTCCTGCCCTCCCGGCCCCCCTCGCCTCCCTGACCGACCCCACGTATTCAAGGACGACATGAGCCAGCAGCACGCCGCCGCCCCGGCCCCGACCTCCACGACCGACGCTGCCGTCGCCAGGCGTCACGACTGGTGGCGGGACGCGGTGATCTACCAGGTGTACCCGCGCAGCTTCGCCGACAGCAACGGCGACGGCATGGGCGACCTCGAGGGCATCCGCTCCCGCCTGCCGTACCTGCGCGACCTCGGGGTGGACGCCGTGTGGCTCAGCCCCTTCTACGCCTCCCCGCAGGCCGACGCCGGCTACGACGTCGCCGACTACCGCGCCGTCGATCCCATGTTCGGCACCCTGCTCGACGCGGACGCGCTGATCCGGGACGCCCACGGACTGGGCCTGCGGATCATCGTCGACATCGTGCCCAACCACTCCTCCGACCAGCACGAGTGGTTCAAGCGGGCCCTCGCCGAGGGCCCCGGCTCGGCCTCGCGCGACCGCTACCACTTCCGGCCCGGCAAGGGCGTGGACGGTGAACTCCCGCCCAACGACTGGGAGTCGATCTTCGGTGGCCCCGCCTGGACCCGGGTCACCGAGCCCGACGGCACCCCCGGCGAGTGGTACCTGCACCTCTTCGCGCCCGAGCAGCCCGACTTCAACTGGGAACACCCGGCCGTCGGCGACGAGTTCCGCTCCATCCTCCGGTTCTGGCTGGACATGGGCGTGGACGGCTTCCGCATCGACGTCGCGCACGGCATGGTGAAGGCCGAGGGCCTGCCCGACCTGGGGGACCACGAGCAGCTGAAGCTGCTGGGCAACGATGTCATGCCGTTCTTCGACCAGGACGGCGTCCACGACATCTACCGCCAGTGGCGGCTCATCCTCGACGAGTACTCCGGCGAGCGGATCTTCGTCGCCGAGGCCTGGACCCCGACCGTCGAGCGCACCGCGAACTACGTCCGCCCCGACGAACTGCACCAGGCCTTCAACTTCCAGTACCTGGGCACCCACTGGGACGCCGAAGAACTGCGCGAGGTCATCGACCGCACCCTGGACGCGATGCGCCCGGTGGGCGCCCCCGCCACCTGGGTGCTGTCCAACCACGACGTCACCCGGCACGCCACCCGCTTCGCCAACCCGCCCGGCCTCGGCACCCAGATCCGGCTGCCCGGCGACCGGGAACTGGGCCTGCGCCGGGCCCGCGCCGCGACCCTGCTGATGCTGGCACTGCCCGGCTCGGCCTACGTCTACCAGGGCGAGGAGCTGGGACTGCCGGACGTCGTGGACCTGCCCGACGAGGTGCGCCAGGACCCGGCGTACTTCCGGGGCGCCGGCCAGGACGGCTTCCGTGACGGATGCCGGGTGCCGATCCCGTGGACCCGTACCGGTTCCTCGTACGGCTTCGGGGGCGGCGGCAGCTGGCTGCCGCAGCCGGAGGGCTGGGGCGAGCTGAGCGTCGAGGCGCAGAGCGGGGCGGCCGGTTCGACCCTGGAGCTGTACCGGAGTGCGCTCGCCGTGCGCCGGGACCAGGCCGGACTGGGCGCGGGCGACGCGGTGGAGTGGCTGACGGCGCCCGAGGGTGTCCTCGCCTTCCGCCGCGGGGAGTTCGTGTGCGTCGCGAACACCACGGGCCAGGCGGTGACCACCGAGGCGTACGGGCGGGTGCTGCTCGCCAGCGGCGACGTGGAGGGGGCGGACGGCGGAGTGAGGGTGCCGGCCGACACGACGGTGTGGTTCACCACGGGCTGAGGCCTCACGGGCCGGGCACAGGGTCCGCCGCTTCCCGGCCGGGGACCAGACTCATCCACTCGCCGCCCACCGCCCGCCGATGCCTCGTTGATGTAGCGGCCGACATGTCGATACTTGTCGCCGTACGTCCCGGCGCCGCGGGAGGGGGTGATCGTGTAGGCGGTATCAGAAGCATTTGCGTCCCGTTCGGTATCTCCATCTCCCACAGCTACCAGAAGCTGCGCCCACGTGGGGTAGTCGCCCCTCTCCGTGACGGGAAGCTGTGAGAACGTTTGGAACGCCTTCACCCAGCCTTCGACATCGGCATCCCACGAGTCGGTGAAGCGGGTGCGTCCGCTGGGCTCGCCGTATCCAGGAACGGGCTCATTGAACACGCGGGCTGCGGAGAACGGTTGGACGAAGAGGCCGGATGGCCCGGGGCCGCCTAGGCGTCACCACGACAAGCCCTCCGCCCTGCGGGCAGGCAACACGGTTGTTCGCACTGGGAGACGATAGACAACGCTCACACCTTCTCGGCATCAGGCCCTGGCGCGAGCCCTCCGCCGTGTCCGGGCCTGCGCCGTGCGGCCAGGCCATGGGCGCCGATGTCCGGCCGACGCGCTCCGGTTCGCCCCGACGGAGGGTTCCTGCCCGCCCGGCCTCGGGCCACCCGCCCGCCTTTCGAAGTTCTTGCCACAACTGCGGACCGACTACTGCCTTTTGTTCGGTGAACGTCTTAACATCTGCGTTGCCGCAAGGTTTCTGAAGGTTTCAGCAAGAAGCTTCAGCCGTCCTGCGCACTCCCCACGCCCTTCGATGGAGAAGGAACCCCACATGGCACGCAGAACCCTCGCCGGGGTGGCCGCGCTCGCGGTCGCTTCGGTTGTCATGACCCCGACCGTCGCGGAGGCCGCGCCGCCCGGCACCAAGGACGTCACCGCCGTCCTCTTCGAGTGGAACTTCCACTCGGTCGCCCGCGAGTGCACCACCACCCTCGGCCCCGCCGGGTACGGCTTCGTCCAGGTCTCCCCGCCCGCCGAGCACATACAGGGCTCGCAGTGGTGGACGTCGTACCAGCCGGTCAGCTACAAGATCGCCGGGCGCCTCGGCGACCGCACCGCCTTCCGGAACATGGTGAACACGTGTCACGCGGCCGGTGTGAAGGTCGTCGTGGACGCCGTCATCAACCACATGTCCGCGGGCAACGGCACCGGAACCGGCGGCTCGGCGTACACCAAGTACACCTACCCCGGCCTGTACTCGTCGCCCGACTTCGACAACTGCACCTCGCAGATCAACAACTACCAGGACCGCTGGAACGTCCAGAACTGCGAACTGGTCGGTCTCGCCGACCTCGACACCGGCGAGAACTACGTCCGCGGAGCCATCGCCGGGTACCTGAACGACCTGCTCTCCCTCGGGGTGGACGGCTTCCGCATCGACGCGGCCAAGCACATGCCGGCCGCCGACCTGGCGAACATCAAGTCCCGGCTCTCCCGTCCCGGCGTCTACTGGAAGCAGGAGGCCATCCACGGCGCCGGCGAGGCCGTCCAGCCCAGCGAGTACACCGGCACCGGCGACGTCCAGGAGTTCCGCTACGCCTTCGACCTCAAGCGGGTCTTCACCAACGAGAACCTCGCCTACCTGAAGAACTACGGCGAGGGCTGGGGCTACATGAACGGCGGTGTCTCCGGCGTCTTCGTCGACAACCACGACACCGAGCGCAACGGCTCCACCCTGAACTACAAGGACGGCGCCACCTACACCCTGGCCAACGTCTTCATGCTGGCCTGGCCCTACGGTTCCCCGGACATCAACTCCGGGTACGAGTTCTCCGACCACGACGCCGGCCCGCCCAACGGCGGTCAGGTGAACGCCTGCTGGCAGAACGGCTGGAAGTGCCAGCACGCCTGGCCGGAGATCAGGTCCATGGTCGCCTTCCGCAACGCCACGCGCGGACAGGCGGTGACCAACTGGTGGGACAACGGCGGTGACGCGATCGCCTTCGGCCGGGGCAGCAAGGGCTTCGTGGCCGTCAACCACGAGTCCGGCTCGCTGACCCGCACCTACCAGACCTCGCTGCCCTCCGGCACGTACTGCAACGTCCAGAACGACACGCAGGTGACGGTGGACGGTTCGGGCCGGCTCACCGCCACCCTGGGCGCCGACAGGGCCCTCGCGGTGTACGCGGGCAAGTCCTCCTGCTGAACGCCCGCCGGTCGCGTCGCCGTTCAGGGAGGCGGCGCGACCGGCGTCCGCATGAAAGTCCTTACCGTTACTTTCACAACCCTTGCTGTAAGGCTTTCAACGGCGATACGGTCACGCCGGCGCCCCGGTGACGTGGCCGGAACAGGCCGTGCCGTGGTGCGGGGTCGGACCCTCAATGAGCCGTATTCGCAAGGAGTTCACGCCTGTGATACCCAGATGGCCCGCGCCCCCGGCGCGCCGCACCGCGCAGGGCGGGCGGGTGGCCGCCGTGACGGCGGCCACGCTCGCCGCCGCCCTTGCCGCCACCCTCGTGCAGCCCCTGGCGGCCCAGGCCGCCGCACCCCCCGAGCCCCCGTCCGACGCCACGCTGGCGAAGGCCCCCGCGCGGCACGATCTCACCCGGGAGCAGTTCTACTTCGTCCTGCCGGACCGGTTCGCCAACGGGGACGCAAGGAACGACCGGGGCGGGCTCACCGGTTCGCGGCTCAGCACCGGGTACGACCCCACCGACAAGGGCTTCTACCAGGGCGGCGACCTCAAGGGCCTCACCGAGAAGCTCGACTACATCAAGGGGCTCGGCACCACCGCCCTCTGGATGGCGCCCCTCTTCGAGAACCAGCCCGTGCAGGGGACGGGGGAGAACGCCTCGGCCGGCTACCACGGTTACTGGATCACCGACTTCACCCGGGTCGACCCGCACTTCGGCACCAACAAGGACCTCGAGACCCTCATCGACAAGGCCCACGACAAGGGCATGAAGGTCTTCTTCGACGTCATCACCAACCACACCGCCGACGTCGTCGACCACGAGGAGAAGTCCTACGACTACCTCTCCAAGGGCGCCTTCCCCTACCTGACCAAGGACGGGAAGCCCTTCGACGACGCCGACTACGCCGACGGCTCCCGGAAGTTCCCGCGCGTCGACGCCGGCTCCTTCCCCCGCACCCCGGCCGTCCCCGCCGCGAAGAAGGACGTCAAGGTCCCGTCGTGGCTCAACGACCCGACGATGTACCACAACCGGGGCGACTCCACCTTCGCCGGCGAGTCCGGCGAGTACGGCGACTTCTCCGGGCTCGACGACCTGTGGACCGAGCGTCCCGAGGTCGTCGACGGCATGGAGAAGATCTACCAGCGGTGGGTGAGGGACTTCGACATCGACGGCTTCCGGATCGACACCGTGAAGCACGTCAACATGGAGTTCTGGACCCAGTGGGCCACCGCCCTGGACGCCTACGCGGCGAAGAAGGGGCGCGACGACTTCTTCATGTTCGGTGAGGTCTACTCCGCCGACACCGACGTCACCGCCCCCTACGTGACCGAGGGCCGCCTCGACGCCACCCTCGACTTCCCCTTCCAGGAGGCGGCCCGCCGGTACGCCTCCCAGGGCGGCAGCGCGCAGCGGCTCGCGTCCGTCTTCGGCGACGACCACAAGTACACGACCGACCGGGCCAACGCCTACGAGCAGGTCACCTTCCTCGGCAACCACGACATGGGCCGCGTCGGGACGTTCCTGAAGCAGGACAACCCCGGGGCGTCCGACGCCGACCTGTTGAAGAAGGACATGCTCGCCAACGAGCTGATGTTCCTCAGCCGCGGCAACCCCGTCGTCTACTACGGCGACGAGCAGGGCTTCACCGGCGCCGGCGGCGACAAGGACGCCCGCCAGACCCTGTTCGCCTCCCGCACCGCCGACTACCTCGACGACGACCTCATCGGCACCGACCGCACCCACGCCGAGGACACCTACGACACGGGTTCACCGCTCTACCGGCGGATCAGCGCCCTCGCGAAGCTCCGCAAGGCCCACCCCGCCCTCACCGACGGCGTGCAGCAGGAGCGGTACGCGGCCGACGGCCCCGGCGTCTACGCCTTCTCCCGCACCGCGACCGGCACCCGCACCGGCCAGGACACCACCGAGTACGTCGTCGCCTTCAACAACGCCGGCGACGCCAAGAAGGCGACCTTCGCCACGAACTCGGCCCGCATGACCTTCCGCGGCATCCACGGCACCGACGCCTCCGTGACCAGCGACGCCGACCGGAGGATCACCGTCACCGTCCCGGCGGGCTCGGCGATCGTCCTCAAGGCGGCGGGCAGGCCCGCCAAGCCCGCCGCGAAGCCCACGGTCACCCTCAAGGTCCCCGAGGCCGGAGCCACCGGCACCGTCGAACTCACCGCCGACGTCGAGGGAGGACAGCTCAACCGCGTCGTCTTCGCCGCCCGGACCGGCAACGGCAAGTGGCGGACCCTCGGCTCCTCCGACCACGCCCCCCACAAGGTCACCCACACCATCGGCGACGACGTGCCCGCCGGCACCGCCCTGCGCTACAAGGCCGTCGCCGTCGACACGGCCGGCCGCACCGCGAGCGCCCTGGCCGCCTCCGCCACCGGCGCCCCGCCCGTCGAGGAACCGCCCACCGCCGCCTCCCGTGACCACGTGGTCGTCCACTACCAGCGCGCCGACGGCGACTACGACGACTGGGGCCTGTACGCCTGGGGTGACCTCGCCGACGGCGAGGCCACCGAGTGGCCGGCCAGCCACCCCTTCACCGGCCGCGACGCCTACGGTGCCTTCGCCCACGTCAAGCTCAAGCCCGGCGCCTCCACCGTCGAGTTCCTCGTCGTCGACAAGAGCGGCGACAAGGACGTCTCCACCGACCGCACGGTCGACGTCACGAAAACCGGCGAGATCTGGATCGAGCAGGGCGAGGAGACCGTCACCACCGAACGCCCCGAGTACCCGGAGCAGGACAAGAGCAAGGCGGTGCTGCACTACCAGCGCGCGGACGGCGACTACGACGGCTGGGGCCTGCACGTGTGGACCGGCGCCGCCGAGCCCACCGACTGGTCGAACCCCCTGGAGCCGGTGAAGACCGATCCCTATGGCGCGGTCTTCGAGGTACCGCTCACCGAGGGTGCCACCAGTCTCAGCTACATCATCCACAAGGGCGACGAGAAGGACCTCCCCTCCGACCGGTCGCTCGACCTCACGGCGAACGGCCACGAGGTGTGGCTGTTGAGCGGCGAGGAGAAGTACCTGCTGCCGCAGTCGCCCGGCTCGGCCGCCGACGTCGACCCGACCACCTCGAAGGCGGTCTGGATCGACCGGGACACCGTCGTCTGGGACGGCTCCGCGGGCGCCGCCTCCACCCAGCTGCTCGCCTCCCGCAGCGGCTCGATCGAGGCGCGGGACGGCACGCTCGTCCTCGGTGACGACACGCGCGTGATCCGGCTGCTCCCGGCCGACCTGACCGACGCGCAGAAGGCGACGTTCCCGCACCTCAAGGACGGCACCGCCCACGCGGTCGACCCGCGCGACCGGGACCGCGTGCGCGAGGCCCTGCGCGGCCAGGTCGTCGCCGCCCAGCGCTCTGCCGGCGGAGCGGTCCTCGCGGCGACCGGCGTGCAGACCGCGGGCGTCCTCGACGACCTGTACGCGGTCGGCGCGACGAAGGCGGAGCTCGGCCCGACGTTCCGGCACGGCCGGCCCACGCTGGCCGTGTGGGCGCCGACCGCGCAGAACGTCTCGCTGGAGATCGGCGGCTCCACCGCCCGCATGAAGCGTGACGACGCCACCGGCGTCTGGTCCGTCACCGGCCCGAAGTCCTGGAAGGGCAAGCCCTACCGGTACGCCGTGAAGGTGTGGGCGCCCAGCACCCGCGAACTCGTCACCAACAAGGTCACCGACCCCTACTCCGTCGCCCTGACCACCGACTCCGCGCGCAGCCTCGTCGTCGACCTCGGCGACCGCGACCTCGCCCCCGAGGGCTGGTCAGGTCTGGACAAGCCGAAGGCCGTCCCCCTCAAGGACGCCCAGATCCAGGAACTGCACATCCGTGATTTCTCCGTCGAGGACCGCACGGCGGAGCAGCCCGGCACCTACCTCGCCTTCACCGACAAGGACAGCGACGGCTCGAAGCACCTGCGGAAGCTGGCGCGGGCCGGCACCTCGTACGTGCACCTGCTGCCCGCCTTCGACCTCGCGACCATCCCCGAGAAGAAGTCCGACCGGGAGACCGGCGACTGCGATCTCGCCTCCTACCCGGCCGACTCCGAGAAGCAGCAGGAGTGCGTGGCGAAGGCCGCCGCGAAGGACGCCTACAACTGGGGCTACGACCCGTACCACTACACGGTCCCCGAGGGCTCCTACGCCAGTGACCCGGACGGCACGGCCCGCACGGTCGAGTTCCGCAGGATGGTCGAGGCGCTGAACGAGGACGGCCTGCGCGTCGTCATGGACGTCGTCTACAACCACACCGCGGCGAGCGGGCAGGCGAAGACCTCCGTCCTGGACCGGATCGTGCCCGGCTACTACCAGCGGCTCCTCGCCGACGGTTCGGTCGCCGACAGCACCTGCTGCGCCAACACCGCGCCCGAGAACGCCATGATGGGCAAGCTCGTTGTCGACTCGGTCGTCACCTGGGCCAGGGAGTACAAGGTCGACGGCTTCCGCTTCGACCTCATGGGCCACCACCCCAAGGCCAACATCCTCGCCGTCCGCAAGGCCCTCGACGCGCTGACCCCCGCGCAGGACGGCGTCGACGGCAAGAAGATCATCCTGTACGGCGAGGGCTGGAACTTCGGCGAGACCGCCGACGACGCCCGCTTCGAGCAGGCCACGCAGGAGAACATGGCCGGAACCGGCATCGCCACCTTCTCCGACCGGGCCCGTGACGCCGTCCGCGGCGGCGGCCCCTTCGACGAGGACCCCGGTGTCCAGGGCTTCGCCTCCGGCCTCTACACCGACCCCAACTCCTCGGACGGCAACGGCACCGAGGCCGAGCAGAAGGCCCGGCTCCTGCACTACCAGGACCTGGTCAAGGTCGGCCTGAGCGGCAACCTCGCCGAGTACCGCTTCACCGACACCGACGGCAAGGAGGTCAAGGGTTCCCAGGTCGACTACAACGGCGCACCGGCCGGATACGCCCTCGCCCCCGGCGACGCCCTCGCCTACGCCGACGCGCACGACAACGAGTCGCTGTTCGACGCGCTCGCCTTCAAGCTGCCGACGACCGTCGGCGCCGACGACCGGGCCCGCATGCAGGTCCTCGCCATGGCGACGGCCGTCCTGTCCCAGGGCCCGGCGCTCTCCCAGGCCGGCACCGACCTGCTGCGCTCCAAGTCCCTGGACCGCAACTCCTACGACAGCGGCGACTGGTTCAACGCCATCCACTGGAACTGCGCCGACGGCAACGGCTTCGGCCGCGGCCTGCCCCCGGCCGCCGACAACGCCGACAAGTGGCCCTACGCGAAGCCTCTGCTGGGCACGGTGCAGGTCGGCTGCCCGCAGATCGACGGCGCCTCGGCCGCGTACCGGGACCTGCTGAAGATCCGTACGACGGAGGAGACCTTCTCCCTCGACACCGCGGGGCAGGTGCAGTCCGCGCTGTCCTTCCCGCTGTCCGGGAAGGACGAGACACCCGGCGCGATCACCATGCGCCTCGGTGACCTGGTCGTCGTCTTCAACGCGACGCCGAACCGGCAGAAACAGCGCGTCACCGCCCTCGCCGGCACGGACCACCGCCTGCACCCGGTGCAGGCGGCGGGCTCGGACGCGGTGGTGAAGACCTCGTCCTACGCGGCGGACACCGGCACCTTCACCGTCCCGGCCCGCTCGGTCGCGGTGTTCACCGCGGCCGGCTGACGCACCGGGCGCGCCGGCGCGGAAGTTAGAGTGAGCCCTCCGACCTGGAACCGGAGGGCTCACCCATGCCGCAGATCACCGTCGACCACTCCGCACAGCTGAAGCACGGCTTCGCGTACGACTGGCCCGCCTTCGTCCGGGACCTGCACCGCACCGTGGTGGAGATCGCGGCGGCGAAGCTCCCGGCGTGCAAGACCCGGTTCCGCCCGACCGACGACGTCTTCATCGGCCACGAGCAGGCAGAGGACCACGCCCTCGTACACGTCCACATCGGCCTGCTCCCCGGACGGACCGAGGAGACCAAGGCGCGGCTCACCGAGGCCGTCCTGGAACTGGTGCGCCGGCATGTGCGGCCGGTCGGCAGCCTGACCCTGCACGCCTCCGCCGAGGTACGCGACCTCGACGCGTCGTACCGCAAGTCCGTGGAGCCGGCACAGTAGACGGAGCCGGCACAGCAGGCGGAGGACCGCTTCAGCGGGCCAGTGCGATGAGCCGGGTGGCCAGGTCGGTGAACGGTCCGTCGCCCGGCTCGTCCCCCAGCAGGTCGCGCAGCAGCGCGCCCAACTCCTCGTCGCGGGCCGCGGCGACGGCACAGAGCGCGGCGAAGTCGTGCACCAGCTGGGCCTCCAGCTCGTCCCGCGGTATGCGGCGGCCGTCCAGCCAGATCAGCGCCGTCGACTCGGCGAGGGAGATCCAGGACCGCACCACCAGCTCCAGCCGCGCGGGCGGGTCCACCGCGCCCATGTGCGACAGAATCTGTTCGTACGCCGCCTGCCGCACGGAGTCGATCAGCGCGTTGGTGGTCGACGCACCCACCGCCGGGCCACCGCGCATCAGGGCGGAGAAACCGGGCCCGTGCTCGTCGACGAAGTCGAAGTACCGGCCCATGACCCGCAGCAGCCGCGCCCCGAGCGGGCCCTCGCGCGGCTCCACGAACCGCGACGCCAGATCGTCCGCCGCTCGTTTCAACGCTGCTTCGTAGAGGCTGAGTTTGCCGGGGAAGTAGTGGTACACCAGCGGGCGCGAGATGCCGGCCGCCGATGCGATCTCGTCGAGGGAGACGTCATCGGGCGAACGACGGCTGAACAGTTCGAGGGCGACGCCGATCAACTGCTGCCGTCGTTCCTCGACTCCCATTCTGCGACGTACCCCGGTAGTCATACACACAGCCTACCGATCGAATCCAGCCGCGAACGGTCCGCACCGGACCGCGGTGACCATCCGGGCCGCATTCCGGCCCGCCTCCGGTCAGCGGAGCCCGGTGACCCGGTCCCCGCTCTCCAGGGTCCCCTGGAGGTCGGCCTGGGCGCCCTGCTCGGCCTCGAGGGCCAGCAGGCTGCCCTGCGCCGTGCCCTCGACACCACCCGTCGCGGTGACCGACGTGGTGCCGCGACTGCCGGCGGCCAGCAGGTACCAGGTGCCCGCACCGGACTTCCACAGCACCCCGGCCAGCACCCGCGGCTCGCGCTCCCCGCACTGCGGTACGTCCTCGGCCTGGGCCGCCACCGCCCCGGACGCCCCGCCCGGCGTGTGGAACTGCGCCTGTGTCCGGGCGCCGCCGCCCCGCCAGGTCTCGGCCCGCGTGCACACCCAGGCCGCGGCCCCGCTCGCGTCCGGCAGCGGCTGCTCGGCGAACGCCCACGCGTTCACGCTCCGTACGCCCGCCGAGCGCATCGAGGCCAGCGAGCAGGCGAACGGCGCCCAGGTGCGCAGCGCCTTCTCCCCGGCCACCTCACCGGTCTCCCCGGGCCGCCCCGCGGTCAGCGCGGCCGGGACCAGCTCGCCGAGGTCGGTCACCAGCCGGGTGCCGGTGCCGTCGGTCAGCTCCAGCACGTTCCACGAGGTGCACGAGCCGGGCTTCGGGGCCGCACTCGCCAGCGGTGAGGTCACGCCGTCGGCGAGCACGAGATCCGCCGTGTCCGCGCCGGGCTCGCGCAGGTCCCGCGCACCGGCCGCACGCACCCAGGGCGCCGTCAGATAGCGGACGTTGTTGTCGGTCCGGCCCAGCACCAGCGCACTCGCCCCGGCCCGGTCCGCGCCGTCGGTCCGGGCGAAGTCGAGGGCGGCGCCCTCGGTGCCGTCCACGGGCTCGGCGTACCTGGCGATGCGCAGGCCGTCGTGGAGGATCACCACGCGCGCGTTGTCGACCGTCCCGGCGTACAGCAGTTGGGGCGGTCCGGCCGGGCCCCCGGACGGGGTGCCCGGCGTCGCCGACACCCGCACCCGTTCGCCGGGCCGGGCCCACACGGCGAGGGTCCGGCGCAGCAGGCCCGCGTCACCGGCCAGGTCGCCGCGGGCCGGCCACACGGAGAAGTCGGTGCGCGCGGAGGTCTTCCAGGCGGCGGGGGAGACCCGGGTCAGCTTCCCCGGGTCCAGGGCGGCCTGCGCGGCCGGGTTCAGCGCGTACGGCGGCGCGGCGGCACCGTCGGGGCCCCAGCCGTCCTCCGGCAGCCCGAACAGCGCGCCGCAGACGACGAGCGCGGCCCCGGCGGCCAGCACGGCCTTCAGACGCCGGCGGCGGCGCACCAGACCGGTGGGCCGGGCCTGGAGCGAGCAGGGGTCGAACGCGGGGGAGCCGAGCAGCCGGTACTCGGCCGGCACCCGGTCGGCCTCGCGCAGCGCCCCCGCCGCGTCGGCCACGCCCGCCTCCGTGAGCAGCGTACGGACGGCGCCGTCCGGGAGCCGCTCCAAAACACGCAGCACATGGGCGGCGCGGGCGGGACCGGAGAGGGCGGACAGCCGCTGCTCCAGGGCGAGCTCGTCGGCGCCACCGGACCGGGGGAACAGACGCAGCCCCCACACCTGGGGCAGCGGTGGCGGCAGGGCGGGCAGCCCGGCCCGCTTGCGCCGGGCCCCGCGCCGCCGTACGGCCGGACGGCGCGACGGGCTCGCCCGCAGTGCCGTACGCACCACCTGGAGCCGGACCAGCGCGTACCCGGGGTCGCCGTCCGGGCCGGCGGTCCGCGCGGGCCGGGTGGCCTGGGCGGGGATCACGGGTGCCGCGGTCCGGCCGCGGGGCAGCGTGCGCTGGACCAGGGCGTGCGCGGTCAGCACCCGCCTGTCCCCGGCGCCCGGCTGCGGCGGCAGTATCAGGTACGCGAGCCGGACGAGCCGCGGGTAGTGCTCGACGAGAGCGGCCTCGGCCTGACGGACGTCGACGAGCGGGCCGTCGGGGGAGGGGAGCGCGGGCCGCCTGGCGGCATGCTGTGACTGCACGTCAGTCTGAACGACCGATGCCTCCGTAGGTCACCGGTTGAGCACCCCGGCTCCCGGAGCCGTATCGAAGGCGGAGAGCCCCTCGCCGGGGCTCCGTGCGGCATGTCGCCGGAAGAACCGGAGGAACTCATGAGGCTGACCCGACCGAGGCTCGCGCTGACCTGCGCGGTGGCGGTACTGGCACTGGCGGGCTGCGGGTCCGGCGGTGGGGGGAACGACGGCGACGGGAAGAGCGAGGGGCCCGTCACGGCCACCGGCAGCCTGGAACACCTGGCCGCCGAGGCGAAGTGCGACCCGGACATGCAGACCGACGCCGACACCATCCGCCAGGCCATCTGCAAGACGGGCAAGGAGAAGTACATCCTCGCCACCTTCGCCACCGACCGAGGCCAGCGCGAGTGGATCGACACGGCCAAGGACTACGGCGGTCTCTACCTCGTCGGCCGCAAGTGGGTCGCCGTCGGCCACGAGAACGTGCTCGAGGACCTGCGCGGCCGGCTCGGCGGTGACGTGGAGGAGGGCATCGACCACAGCGGCGGGGACCACGGCGGTGGTTCGCACGCGTCCGATCCCGCCGGGGAGAAGACGAGCGGTCACGACGGGCGCGGAGACTGAACGGGCACATCGGGCGCACGGGAGGAGGGCCGGTGGCGGGATGCCCGCCACCGGCCCTCCTTTTCACCTCTTTCTCAGGAGGCGACCGAGGGAACTACGTGCAGTCCTCGCCCTGGTTGATGCACGTGACCACCTCGTTCATCAGGTTCTCGTCCATGATGTTGATGAAGTCGTTGTGGTCGGTGATCGGCTTGTGCAGCTGCTCCGGGAAGCCGTCCACGGCGTACGGGTTCTGCACCTGACCGTTCTCGATGGTCGGGGCGGGAACGTCGTACACCAGGCGGATCTGGAGCTGCGGGATGGCCTGGAAGCCGTTCGGGCAGCTGCCGTCCTGCTGGACGAACGCCACGTGGTCACGGTGGTTGGCGCTGTCGATGTTCTGTCCGTCCCAGCAGCTCTGGAAGTTGGACGTGCGCACCACCTGGCTGCCCTCGGGGCACAGGACGTACTTGTCCGTGACCTGCCGGTCCTCGAATCCGGTGCAGCTGAACGACGTGTTGGCATTCGCGAGGCCGTTGGTGAAGGCCTTGGCGTCACCGGTGATGATCCGGATGAACCTCGGCATCGCGACGACATCGCCCTGCTTGTTGCCGACGAACTTGATCTCCGCCTGGCTGGCCTTCAGGATCTTGCCGACGTTGCCCTCGGCACCGCCGCCCAGGTCGCCCGCGTCGAACTCCTGAGTGCCGTCCTGCAGACGCAGCACCGGCCAGTAGTACGTGGACTTGTCGGCCTGGTTCTCGCAGGTGGTGGCGGCGTTGGCCAGGTCGTCGTCGCTGGCGAACGCGGTGTTGCCCTGGTTGCCGACGTAGTCGTGCGTGTGGTGGGCGCCGTTGTCGACACCGGGGGCCACGATGATGTTGTCGCTGTTGAACAGGTCGTTCTCGTTGACACCGCACGCCGTGGTGAAGGAGCCGGTGGAGCCGGTGTCCCCGTTCGCGGCCAGGCCGTTCGGCAGGTCGCGCGAGTTCGGCTGGACATCGTTGATGTCGACGAAGTCGTCGGCGAACGGGCCCGCGGCGCCGTTGCCGTTGTCGTCCGGGGCCTGGCCGTTGTCCTGGTCCTGACCACCGTTGTCCTGGTCGTCCTGGCCGTTGTCCTGGTCCTGACCACCGTTGTCCTGGTCGTCCTGGCCGTTGTCGCCGTCCCCGGCGTTCGGCTGGTCGGCCGCCATCCCCTTGCACTCGGCGAGGAGGCCGAGATCGTTCGGGGCACTGCCTCCCACCCGCTGGATGTTGATTCCGATCCGGTCGAGCGCCGCGGTCCGCTTGGACTTCAGCGGGCCGAGAATCGCGTTCTGGACGAACCCGGAGTCTCCCGCCTGAGCCTGACGGGTCGACGCGAGACGCGCGTACGCCTCGGTGATCTGCTTGTCGAGCTTGGCCAGTTCCTCGTCGACACCGGCACGTGCCTTCTCCGGCACGTCCTGTAGATTCTGCCCGACGTCCGGGCACTGGATGGTGGCGATCTGGGCGCCCGCGGACCTCGTCCGGTTGTCGCCCGAATTCTCTTCGTGCGCCGAGGCGTAGAAGTTGGCCCAGACCAGCCCGCCCCCACCGAGTGCTAGGGCCGCCGATGCGGCCACGGCCTTGGTGGCCAACGGCATACGGCGTTTTCTTGTATTGCGTCCCATCAGTCTCCTAGCAAGGGGTCCTCGGCCTCGGCCAAGGGGGGAATTGCTTCCCTGTGCTCTGGTAATTTTTCCTTTGCCCCGCAAGGGGTCGGTTCGGGCTGGACCGCAAATTTCGGGTTGGAAGCCCGTCGCCCCGGCGGTGGACGGAGTCACGGAACTCCTTTGACCCCGTTGGGGAGTACCTCCTTACGGGTGTGGAATCGCCCAACAGAAGCGGAGTTGCTCCCTTGAGTACGGGAGCTGCCCCGCGGGTGTTCACCCGTCCCGGAAATCGATGAGAAGTTCGTACGGCACGCTGGTTTCAACAGCACCTGAACCACAGTGAGTTGTGGGACAGTCACATCCAGTGAGAGGGTGGCTCGGGGTGTCCGGGCGTGTCCGGCGGGGTCCGCTTTCGCCGGCCACCGTCGAGATGCGCGAGAACCGCCAGCACGCGCCGGTTGTCGTCGTCCGATACCTTCAGGCCCAGTTTGGCGAAGATGTCGGCGGTGTGCTTGGCGATGGCCCGTTCCGTCACCACCGGCTTGCCGGCGATCGCCGCGTTGGACCGGACCTGCGCCATCTGCTCCAGCACTTCCCGCTCCCGGGGGGGGTACCTACACCTCGGCCGTCCCTTCCCCCGGCCCTGCGGCCTTTGTCCCGTCACGCCCCGTCGGCCGCGGCGAGTACCTTCGCCTCCGTCTGCGGGTCGAGCCCCTTGGCCGTCCGGTCCTGGCGCTGGGGCGCGTTCCCGTCGAGACCCCGCAGCCAGCGCCAGGTGTCGGCGACGGTCTCGCCGACGGGACGGCAGTGCAGCCCCGTCGCGAGCGCCCGGGAGACGTCGCCGGCATGCAGGGCGTCGTGCATCTCGCCGTCCGGCGGCACCCAGAACGGCAGCTGCGTCCATGGTTCGATGCCTGCTTCGAGGATCACCTCAGGCTCGGTCCACCGCAGCTCGGCCGCGCCCCCGGTCACCTCCGCGCAGGCCTCCAGCAGCGTGCCCGTCGTGGCGTGCCCCTGCGGGCCGGTCAGGTTGTACGGTCCGCTGATCCCCTGCTCGGCCGCCCCGAGGACCCACTCGGCGAGGTCGCGGACGTCGACGTACTGGAGGGGCAGGTCACGCGGCCCCGGAGCGAGGACCGGGCCGCCGCGTGCCATCCGGTTCAGCCACCAGGGCAGCCGGCCGACGTTCTCGTACGGGCCGAGGATCAGCCCCGCCCGCACCAGCACCGACCGGTCCGCGCCGAAGGTGTCCACGACGGCCAGTTCGCCGCCCCGCTTGTCCCGCGCGTAGTCGGTGCGGCCGGCGTCCGCGTGGGCGTCGGCCACGAGCGGGGCCGCCTCGGTGGCTCCGGCGGGCGCGGGCCACGCGTACACCGAGCGGCTCGACACGTACACGTACCGTCCGGCGCGGCCCCGCAGCAGCCGCGCCGTGTCCCGGACGGCACGCGGGGCGGCCGACCAGGTGTCGACGACGGCGTCCCACGCGTCGTCCGACTCGTCCAGGGCGGCCAGACCGTCGACGGCCGTGCGGTCGCCCAGCAGCGACCGCACGCCCGGCACGGCCGCGTGCCGCCCCCGGTGGAAGACGGTCACCTCCCAGCCCCGCCCCAGCGCCGCCTCGACGACGGCCCGTCCCGCGAACTCCGTACCACCCAGCATCAGCAGTCTCATACGCCGGACTCTGCCGGAGCGGGCGGGGTGAGGGAACAGGGATCTGCCGAGGGCAGAGGGCCGGGGCCCGGCGACGAAGCGAGGGGCACCCGTCGGACGGGTGCCCCTCGCTTCACAGGCGGGTGCCCAGCCGTGGGACGGCTCAGACCTGGCCGGCCTTCTCCAGCGCGGTGCAGCACGTGTCGACCATCAGACGCGTCACCAGGTACGGGTCGACGTTGGCGTTCGGACGGCGGTCCTCGATGTAGCCCTTGCCGTCCCTCTCGACCTGCCACGGGATGCGCACCGAGGCGCCGCGGTCGGAGACACCGTAGGAGTACTCGTTCCACGGCGCGGTCTCGTGCAGGCCGGTGAGACGGTCGTCGATGCCGGCGCCGTAGTTCTTGACGTGGTCGAGCGGCTTGGAGCCCTCACCGAGCGACTCGCACGCGGTGATGATCGCGGCATAGCCCTCACGCATCGCCTTGGTGGAGAAGTTGGTGTGCGCGCCCGCGCCGTTCCAGTCGCCCTTGACCGGCTTGGGGTCCAGGGTGGCGGAGACGCCGAAGTCCTCGGCGGTGCGGTACAGCAGCCAGCGGGCCACCCACAGCTGGTCGGAGACCTCCAGCGGCGCCAGCGGGCCGACCTGGAACTCCCACTGGCCCGGCATGACCTCGGCGTTGATGCCTGAGATGCCCAGGCCCGCCTTCAGGCAGTTCTCCAGGTGCGCCTCGACGACGTCACGGCCGAAGATCTCGTCCGAGCCGACACCGCAGTAGTAGCCGCCCTGCGCGGCCGGGAAGCCGCCCTCGGGGAAGCCGAGCGGGCGGGCACCCTTGAAGAAGGTGTACTCCTGCTCGATGCCGAAGACCGGCTCCTGCGCGGCGAACCGCTCGGCCACCTCGGTCAGCGCGGCCCGGGTGTTGGACTCGTGCGGCGTCATGTCCGTGTTCAGGACCTCGCACAGGACCAGGACGTCGTCACCGCCGCGGATGGGGTCGGGGCAGACGAAGACCGGCTTCAGCACGCGGTCCGAGGCGTGGCCCTCGGCCTGGTTGGTGGACGACCCGTCGAAGCCCCAGACCGGCAGCCCGGCGACCGCGGTCGTCTTCTCGGAGTCCGCCAGGATCTTGGTCTTGGAACGCAGCTTGGCCGTCGGTTCCGTGCCGTCGATCCAGATGTACTCAGCCTTGAAGCTCACGGTCCACTTCCTTCGGGGCGGGTCGGGGCGCATGTGCGGGTACTGCACGCTGCGGCGTTGCGCCACGCCGGCAGCGGGGTGCCGGGGCGCCCCGCTCGCGATGACACGCAGCCTGTCAACAGGCGATTTCCCGGCCGTTGCCCGAATGTGAACCTCGCGTTACCGGCGACCGTTGTGTCCCGGACCACGCTGTGAGCACGGCGTGGCGGGCGCGACCCGTGGGCGACGGGACCACGCGACGGGGCCGTACACGACGGGGGCCCTCCCCCGCTCTCGACGGCGGTCGAGCGGGGGAGGGCCCCCCTCCCGGGCGTGACCGGGGCGGGGTGTGCTGCGGCACGGGCCCCGCCCCCCGAACGTGGTCTGCGCCGCAGGAGGCTCCTGTGGGTGTTTCCGTGGGTGTCAGCCCACCTTCTCGATGAGCGCCCGGCGGATCAGGAACTTGCCGGGCTCCCGGACCTGCTCGAAGGCCGCGTTGTTGAGCAGGGCGCAACTGCCGGACACCCCGGTGACCTCGACGGTCGTGGACTTGCTGTTGTCCAGGTTGGTGACCTTGAGCCGTGTCCCGGCAGGGAACTGGTTGCTGGACGCAGCCGGGGCCCCGTCCTCACCGGAGAGGGTGACCGTGGAGCCGTTGCACACCTGCTCACCGGCGGCGGCGCCGTCACCGCCGGCCTGCTCGTCCGGGGCGGGTTGCTCGGACTGTGCGGGCTGGGAGTCCTGAGCCGACTCCCCAACCGTGCACCCGGACGCTTCCTGCTTGAGCTCGATCTCGGCGATGACCGCTTCGCGGTTGGCGATCCGTGCCTCGGACTGGGCGTCGGGACTGGCCCGCTGGCCCTCGATGAACTTCTGGTTGTTGCCGAGCGCGGTGGCGAGGCCCTGGCAGACGGTCGAATCGGCCGCCGACTTGGTGGTGGGCGTCTGGGAGGCGTTCGAGGTACTCGCCATGACGAAGGCACCGCCACCGGCCACCGTCACCGCGCTCACCAGCAGTGCGAGCTTCTTCTTGGGGCCGAGTGTTCTCCTGCGCGACATGCGAGCCTCCTGAGCGGTGGGGGAACGTACGCCGCCATGTACGAGATCCCGAACGGAGTTGCTCAGAGGTCCGGCCATCTCTCCGAAGTGGCCTGCGTCACAAGGGGCCGGTGTTCAGCGGGACAGGGCGTCCCGTACCGCCTCGCCGGTGCGGGCCACGACCGCCGTGCCGTCCTCGGCGGTGATGATCGGATGCTGGATCAGCCGGGGGTATCCGGAGAGCGCCGTGATCCAGCGCTCGCGCGATCCGTCGTCCCGCGGCCACTGCTTGCCCGAGCTCCTTGGCCGCGGCCTCCTGGGTGCGGGTGAGGTCCCACGGCTCAAGACCGAGCCGCTCCGGCACCTTCCGGATCTCGTCCGGGCCCGGTGCGTCCTCCAGGTAACGGCGGACGGTGTAGTCGGCGCCCTCGGCATCCAGCAGGCTGACGGCGCTCCGGCACTTGGAACAGGCCGGATCGATCCAGATCTCCATGCGCCCACGGTACGCCCGGCCCGGTTCTGTTCGATTCCTCAACGGCCTCACGACCCCCCTCCGAAGCAGCTGTTCCCCGGCCGTGATGTGCCATCTCACCTGGGCGTTCGACGGCTGCTCCAGGTTCCCCGAATGTCGGTGCCGGGCGGTAAACTGGGAGCAGTGTTCGAGGGTGTTGCCGGGGTCGGCGTGGATCCCGGTGGGCACCCTGACCGCGACAGGAGGATGCCTGTGCCCGCTGCCGCACTCAAGCCGATGCCCACCCAGTCCACAGCGAAGCGTGCCGTCCCGCTCGAAACGCCCTGCGCACCCGTGGCGAAGAGGCCGCTGCCGCCGGGCCGCCCGCGGGAGTGGTACGTGACGCACAACCGCCGCCTCAAGGCGATGAGGCTCGCCATCGCCCTGCTCGACTCCGGCGTCTACCTCCCCGACCAGGCCCGCAACGAGACGATCCGCGGCGCGGCCCAGCTGATCGGTGTACACCCTCCGTCGGACACGACCTGCCACATGGTCCGGGCGTTCATGCGCGACAACCGCTGAGCCGGTCCCCGGAAGGTGCCGGGCGCCCCGTTCCCCGGGGGTGCCCGGCCGCTCTGCGATCAGTACGGGCGGAAGTCGATGTAACCGAGGAAAACGATCACTGCGGCGACGCAGCCGAGGACCACGACGGTGGAGACCCAGGACGACGACGAGCGGCGGGACGCCCTGTGCTCGGGTTCGCCGCGGAACGGGACAGGGCCGGGAGGGCTGTCCTTCCAGCGCGCGGCGAGCATGCGGGCACGGGCCGACGGCTCCTTGAGCTCGGCCATGTCCGCCCACTTGATGTCGAACTCCCGCTCCTCGTCGTTCCTCTCGGGCATCCCCGTGACCTTTCTCGAACGACAGTGTCAGCTTCAATCATCCCTCGCAGGGCCCGCAGGGGAAAGTGCCTTCCGGCACATGCGGGCGCCTCGCCGCGGTATGCGGCCGCCACCTGGGGCCATGCCCCGTGGTACGTCGGCTCCTCGCCCATGGTGGCGACCCCGGTGTCCGCGAGGACGGAGCCCGGACAGGACGACGAGGGCCGCCACCCCGGCAGGGGTGGCGGCCCTCACGGCGTTCCTGGCGTGCCGACGGTGGGCGCCCGGCTGCCGCGGGCCTACACGTCGAAGTACAGCTCGAACTCGTGCGGGTGCGGGCGCAGGGCCAGCGGGGCGATCTCGTTCGCGCGCTTGAAGTCGATCCACGTCTCGATCAGGTCCGGCGTGAAGACGTCGCCCTGGAGGAGGAACTCGTGGTCGGCCTCGAGGCGGTCGAGGACGGCGCCGAGCGAGGTCGGGACCTGCGCCACGCCGGCGTGCTCCTCGGGGGCCAGCTCGTAGAGGTCCTTGTCGATCGGCTCGGCCGGCTCGATCTTGTTCTTGATGCCGTCCAGGCCCGCGAGCAGCAGCGCCGAGAACGCCAGGTACGGGTTGCCGGAGGCGTCCGGGGCGCGGAACTCGACGCGCTTGGCCTTCGGGTTCGAGCCGGTGATCGGGATGCGCATCGCGGCGGAACGGTTGCGCTGCGAGTACACCAGGTTCACCGGGGCCTCGAAGCCCGGCACCAGACGGTGGTACGAGTTCACCGTCGGGTTGGTGAAGGCCAGCAGCGACGGGGCGTGCTTGAGGATGCCGCCGATGTAGTAGCGGGCCATGTCCGACAGACCGGCGTAACCCTGCTCGTCGTAGAACAGCGGGGAGCCGCCCGACCACAGCGACTGGTGGACGTGCATGCCCGAGCCGTTGTCACCGAAGATCGGCTTCGGCATGAAGGTCGCGGTCTTGCCGTTGCGCCAGGCGACGTTCTTCACGATGTACTTGAAGAGCTGCAGGTCGTCGGCGGCCGCGAGCAGGGTGTTGAACTTGTAGTTGATCTCGGCCTGGCCGGCCGTGCCCACCTCGTGGTGCTGGCGCTCGACCTTCAGACCGGCCCGGTCCAGCTCCAGGGAGATCTCGGCGCGCAGGTCGGCGAAGTGGTCGACCGGCGGGACCGGGAAGTAGCCGCCCTTGTAGCGGACCTTGTAGCCGCGGTTGTCCTCCAGCGCACCGGTGTTCCAGGCGCCCGCCTCGGAGTCGATGTGGTAGAAGGACTCGTTCGCCGAGGTGCTGAAGCGCACGCTGTCGAACACGTAGAACTCGGCCTCGGGGCCGAAGAAGGCGGTGTCCGCGATGCCGGTGGAGGCGAGGTAGGCCTCGGCCTTCTTGGCGACGTTGCGCGGGTCGCGGGAGTACTGCTCGCCCGTGATCGGGTCGTGGATGAAGAAGTTGACGTTCAGCGTCTTGTCACGGCGGAACGGGTCGACCCTGGCGGTCGTCAGGTCCGCGCGCAGCGCCATGTCGGACTCGTGGATGGCCTGGAAACCGCGGATCGAGGATCCGTCGAAGGCCAGTTCCTCATCGGGGTTGAACGCCTCAACAGGCACCGTGAAGTGCTGCATCACGCCCGGGAGGTCGCAGAAGCGGACGTCGACGAACTTGACGTCCTCGTCCGCGATGAACTTCTTGGCCTCGTCGGCGTTCTGGAACATCCAGCTCCTCCTACTCCCGACCGTCCCGCCGGGGTGGTAGATCGTTCGTGCGGCCAGTGAGGGCGGCCCACGCTGCCCCCGACCCTAGGGACGGGTGGTTTCTCGGGCGTGACCCATTTGTTTCGCACAAGTTAACCGGCCCATCTCTCACGGTAGCCCGGTGACGTTCCGCCGTCGGGTCCTCCTCCTCCCCGCCCAGCCCCGGCCCCTCTCCGGTCCACCCCGCCCTCCCCCGGTCGTGCGGGAGCGCAGTACCGTGGTCGGGTGGACAACAGGCAGGCAATCGGATCGTGGCTCTCCGGGCCGCGCGCGGCCATGGAAGACGCCGGCGCCGACTTCGGGTACCGGGGCGAGCAACTGGGGCTGCCGGAAAACGGACCGGGCTCCATCGCCCGTCCGGGGCGCAGGATCGGCGCCCTGTTCGTCGACTGGGCGCTGTGCGTCCTGATCGCATACGGCCTCATCACCGACGGCTACGACGGACAGACGACCAGCAACTGGGCGCTCCTGGTGTTCCTCGCCCTGAGCGTCCTCACCGTCGGCACGGTCGGGTTCACCCCCGGAAAGCGGCTCTTCGGCCTGCGCGTCGTCGCCGTCGGCAGCGGCCGGGTCCAGCCGGTGCGCGGCCTGGTCCGCTCGGCGCTGCTCTGCCTGGCCCTCCCCGCCCTGATCTGGGACTGCGACGGCCGCGGCCTGCACGACCGGCTCGCCCGCACGGTCGAGGTACGCGTCTGAAGCACCGGCTGTCACGACGCCCGTATGACGAAGGAGGGGCGCCCGGAACCATTCCGGGCGCCCCTCCTTCGTCATACGGGTCCTTCGTCATGCAAGCGCCGTGTGCGGGGCCTCAGCGGGCCTTCGGGCCGCCCTTCGGGAGCTTCATGCCCTTGGGCATCGGGCCCTTCGGCAGGGGCATGTTGCTCATCAGGTCACCAAGGGCGCGCAGCCGGTCGTTGGTCGCGGTGACCTGCGGGCCCGTGAGCACGCGGGGCAGCTTGAGCATGGTCGTGCGCAGCTTCTTCAGCTCGATCTGGCCCTCGCCCGTGCCCACGACCATGTCGTGCACCGGGACGTCCGCGACGATGCGGTTCATCCGCCTCTTCTCGGCGGCGAGCAGGCTCTTCACCCGGTTCGGGTTGCCCTCGGCGATCAGCACGATGCCGGCCTTGCCGACCGCGCGGTGCACCACGTCCTGGTTGCGGTTCATCGCCACGGCGGGGGTCGTGCTCCAGCCCCGGCCGACGTTGTCCAGTACGGCCGCGGCAGCGCCCGGCTGTCCCTCCATCTGCCCGAAGGCCGCTCGCTCGGCCCTGCGCCCGAACACGATCGCCGTCGCGAGGAAGGCGAGCAGGAAGCCCAGGACGCCGAGATAGATGGGGTAACCGATCAAGAAGCCGATCGCGAGGAAGACACCAAAGGTGACGATTCCGACAGCCGCGAGTACAAGACCGATTTTTTTGTCGGCCCTGCGGGTCATCTTGTAGGTCAGAGCGATCTGCTTCAGTCGCCCGGGGTTCGCAGCATCCGCTGCGGTTTCCTTCCTCGCCATGCGACGAAGTCTACGTGCCCCCAGGAGCGAGGACGACGGCAGTGTCCGTGAGGGGCCGGGCGGAGAACGGGAAGGCAGCGGGCGGGTGACGGCCGGTGCCGTGCGGCGGCGGGAGGGATCAGAGACTGATGACGTTCGGGGACTGGTCGAGCACGTGCTGTGCCTCGACCCGGTCCTTGGCGCGACGGCGGTCCTCCAGCACGGAGGTCCAGGCGTTGCGGCGGGCGGTGCGCTGGCCACCGCTCATCAGGAGCGACTCGACGGCGCGCAGGGCGGTACCGAAGGACGGGATGGCGGTGGCACGGACGGGCGCGGCCTGCATCGTGGAGGTCCCCCTCGAAACATCTTCGGGTACGGGAGTACGTGGCGTGATTCCAGGGTCACTCCTTGGTGTTACCAGGACGTGACCCGCCGGTCAAACGGACATGAAGCCGAGATTCGGGCCCGGTGAAAGCCGGCGCGGCCCCGGCGTACGCCCTCATCTGCGAGGACGGCAGGGGCCGCGTTCCCTCGGCCGTTACTTATCGGTAGTATCTTGTGCTCAGATTCACACGCATGCCTCATGCGTGCCCGCCCCCGTCCCGGAGCGGGCGGGGGCGACGCCGTGTCAGACGGCCTGCGCCGCGACGTACGTCCCGCGCTTCTCGACCGCCATCTGGTACAGGCGGCCGGCACGGTACGAGGAGCGGACCAGCGGGCCGGACATCACACCGGAGAAGCCGATCTGCTCGGCCTCCTCCTTCAGTTCCACGAACTCGTGCGGCTTCACCCAGCGGTCGACGGGGTGGTGGCGCACCGACGGGCGCAGGTACTGCGTGATGGTGACGAGCTCGCAGCCGGCGTCGTGCAGCTGCCTCAGCGCCTCGCCGACCTCCTCGCGGGTCTCGCCCATGCCGAGGATCAGGTTCGACTTGGTGACCAGACCGTGGTCCCGGGCGGCGGTGATGACCCTCAGGGAGCGGTCGTAGCGGAAGCCGGGGCGGATCCGCTTGAAGATGCGGGGCACGGTCTCGACGTTGTGCGCGAACACCTCGGGGCGGGAGGAGAAGACCTCCTCCAGCTGCTCCGGGACGGCGTTGAAGTCGGGGGCCAGCAGCTCGACCTTGGTGCGGCCGGTCTCGCGCGCGGCGGTCTGCGCGTGGATCTGGCGCACCGTCTCGGCGTACAGCCAGGCGCCGCCGTCCTCCAGGTCGTCACGGGCGACGCCGGTGATGGTGGCGTAGTTCAGGTCCATGGTGACCACGGACTCGCCCACGCGGCGCGGCTCGTCACGGTCGAGGGCCTCGGGCCTGCCGGTGTCGATCTGGCAGAAGTCGCAGCGCCGTGTGCACTGGTCGCCGCCGATGAGGAAGGTCGCCTCGCGGTCCTCCCAGCACTCGTAGATGTTCGGGCAGCCGGCTTCCTGGCAGACCGTGTGCAGGCCCTCGCTCTTCACGAGGTTCTGCATCTTCGTGTACTCGGGCCCCATTTTCGCCCGCGTCTTGATCCACTCGGGCTTGCGCTCGATGGGGGTCTGGCTGTTGCGGACCTCCAGGCGCAGCATCTTGCGTCCGTCGGGTGCGACTGCGGACACATCGGCTCCCTAGCTTCGATTCTTCGGCGTACACCAGCGTACGCCCGTGTTTGTCGGGCCTACCGGTCAGGCCAACCTCCGAGAGGCGGGGCCCATTCCCGGGCGCGAGGCCAGGGCCTCGCGCCCGGGAACGGGCCGGATCAGGCGCTCGTGCGGACGATCTCCCGGGGCTTCGGATCGGCGTGCTGCAGGATGTCCCGCAGGTGGCGCTCGACGACCGGGAGCACCTCGTCGATCGCGATGTCGCGGCCCAGCTCGGCCGCGAGGGAGGTGACGCCCGCGTCGCGGATGCCGCACGGGATGATCCGGTCGAACCACTTGTTGTCCGGCTGCACGTTGTACGAGAAGCCGTGCATGGTGACGCCCTTGGCCACTCGGATCCCGATGGCCGCGAGCTTGCGGTCCTCGCGGCGCTGGCCGGCGTTGGAGGGCGCGTACTCGGGGCCGTTCAGCCGCGGGTCGAACTCCTCGTCGGTCAGGCGGGGGTCGAAGTCCAGGGAGAGGCCGCCGAGTACCGGGCGCTGTTCCACCGGGTCGCCCAGCACCCACACCCCGCTGCGGCCCTCGATACGGGTGGTCGTCACGCCGAACTCCGCGGAGGTGCGGATCAGCGCCTCCTCCAGGCGCCGTACGTGCGCCACCACGTCCACCGGGCGGGGCAGCTTCTGGATCGGGTAGCCCACCAGCTGGCCGGGACCGTGCCAGGTGATCTTGCCGCCGCGGTCCACGTCGACGACCGGGGTCCCGTCCAGGGGACGCTCGCTGTCCTGGGTGCGCCGGCCGGCCGTGTAGACCGGGGGGTGCTCCAGCAGGATCACGGTGTCGGGCACCTCGTCGGTGAACCGCGCCGCGTGCACCCGGCGCTGTTCGTCCCAGGCCACCTGGTAGTCGACGGCCTCGGCCCCGAAACCCATTCGGACGAACCGCAACTCACTCACGGGCGAGCGCCTCCCGGACGGTAGTAAGGAGTAGGACAAAAGAGGTAAGGCGGCGAGGCGTGAGATGCCGTAAGGCACGAAACGCCCCCAAGCCACTGTACGACCGTACGACCGGTCGCTGTTCCGGCGCCCACGGGGCGCCGGTTCCTCCAGGCTCCGGTCTCCGGCCGCTGTCCGCCATCCGCTGTCGGACGTCAGCAGTGACGCCAATCCTCACACGATCGGATGAATGCCGATCGAAGGCCGCAACCAGATGTTTACCCTCCGCTACATTCGCGCCGTCCAGCAGGCCATAAGAGCTGCTCATGGGCTGCTCATGGGCAATCCGGGCGCCACCACGTCCGCCGGAAGGCAGGAGACCGCACCGCAGATGTCGGAACGACCCGCGCAGCGCACCCCCAACCGCCAGCTCGCCGCGCTCATCGCAGAAGCGGGGTTCTCCAACGCGGGACTCGCCCGTCGCGTGGACCAGCTCGGTCTCGAACACGGGCTCGACCTGAGATACGACAAGACCTCCGTCACCCGCTGGCTGCGTGGGCAGCAGCCCAGAGGCACCACACCCGCGCTCATCGCCGAGGTCTTCACCCGGCGCCTCGGCCGTCGGCTCACCGCCCAGGACCTCGGCCTGGACGCCTGCGCCCCCGTCTACGCGGGGCTGGAGTTCGCCGCCTCCCCCGACGAGGCCGTCGACATCGTCAGCGGCCTGTGGCGCAAGGACTCCGGCAGCCACGCCGAGCTGCGCAAGATCGCCTTCACCTTGGCGGGGCTCGTCGTACCGAGCCGGGACTGGCTCATCGGCCGGGCCGACGAGAAGGTGGCCCGTGCCGAGCCGCCGGTCCGCGTCCCCGCCCAGATCCGCCCGGCGGGCGGACCGGCGGGGCGGCAGTCCGCGTTCGGCGTCCGCCGCCGGAACGCCGCCGAACGCGGCCCCGGCCAGCGGGTCACCGGCGGTGACATCGCCGCCCTGCGCTCGGTCGGCGAGCTGTTCCGTGCCCTCGACGACGCCTACGGCGGCGGCCACGCGCGCCAGGCGCTGGTGCGCTACCTGGAGCACGAGTGCGAGCCGATGCTGCGCGGCAGCTACGGCGAACAGACAGGCCGCCGCCTGTTCGCCGCCGTCGCCGACCTGACCCGGCTGGCCGGCTGGACGTCGTACGACATCGGTGCGCACGGGCTCGCCCAGCGCTACTTCGTCCAGGCGCTCCGCCTCTCCCAGGCGGCCGCCGACCGGACCTACGGCGCATACGTCCTGGTCACCATGAGCCGGCAGGCCGTCTACCTCGGCCACGGCCGGGAGGCGGTCCAGCTGGCGCGAGTGGCCCAGCAGGGCGCGGGCGGCTCCACCCCGCCCCTGGTACAGGCCCTGCTGCACGCCGCCGAGGCACGCGGGCACGGGGTGCTCGGCGAGGTCCGGGCCTGCATCGCCGCCCTGGTACGCGCCGAACGCGCCCTGGAGAGCGCCCGGCCCGACGACGAGATCCCGCACTGGGTGCGCTTCTTCGACGAGGCCCAGCTCGCCGACGATTTCGGCCACTGCCACCGGGACCTCCAGCAGTTCCGGGCCGCCGCCCAGCACGCGGAGCGCTCGCTGCAACTGCGCGCCCCCGGTTACGCCCGCAGCCGTCTGTTCTGCCGGGTCGTCCTCGCCACCGCCCGCCTCGGCCTCGGCGAACTCGACCAGGCCTGCCTCCTCGCCGCCGAGGCGGCCGGCCAGGCCGCCGAGATGCGCTCGGTACGGGCGGTGGAGTACGTCCGTGACTTCGAACGCCGCCTGGAGCCCTACCGCGACGCGGCCCCGGTCCGTGTCTACCGGGACAGGATCGCGGCGTACGGCTGAGCCGGGGGTGCCGGCGGGCGGTGTGCCGGGCGCCGGGACGGTCAGGCCGCTCGCGCCGTGGGGAGGGCATCGGCCGTGTGCAGGGGGCGGTTCACGCCCAGGTCCGCCAGGATCGCGGCCGCGGCGCGGCGGCCCGAGTGCAGGGCGCCCTGCACGGTGCTGGTGTCGCGGTGGTCGCCGCACACGTACAGGCCCGCCAGCAGCCGTACCGGGCGGCGCAGATCGTGCGGTGGAGGCGTCGCCGGCACGGCGTCGGCGGTGTGGTGGACCGCCAGGGTCTGCCAGCGCGCCGTCGACATGCCGTACAGCCTGGACAGGTGTACGCGCACGCCCGTGTCGACCTGCGCTCCGGGCGGGCCCAGGACCGTGGACGACACCAGCGCGCGGCCGGCCGGGGCCCGGGACGGGTCGACCAGGCTGACCACCGCCGTGTGCGCCACCGGGCCGCCCCGGTCGGCTTCCAGGAGCAGCGAGGCCCCGGTCTTTGGCGGCTCGTCGGCCGCGTGGTGCACCACCGTCACCGGGTGGAAGTCCGGCACCCGCAGGCCCGGCAGCAGCTGTGCGGCGGCGCGCGCGTCCGTCGCGATCAGCACCGCGCGGCAGCGGAACTCGCCGTGTTCGGCGGTGGTCACCGAGGTCGTCGAGACGGAGGTGACCCGGACACCGGTGTGCAGCGTGTCCGGTGGCAGGCCCCGGGCCAGCATTTCCGGGAGTGCCTGCGCACCGCCCTCCGGCAGGCACAGTCGTCCGGCCGCGAAGGCGCGCAGCGCGAGATCCGCGCACCGGCTGGACGTGGTGAGGTCCGGGTCGCACAACAGCGCGGTGAGCAGCGGACGGAGGAAGCCGTCGACGGTACGGGTCGGCAGGCCGCGTGCCACCAGGGCCTCGGCGGCGGTCGACTCCGGCCGGGCCAGCAGCCGTTCCACCGGTGTGCCCGCGAGCCGGGTGAACGCGGCACCCAGCCGGGCCTGGTCGACGGCGGTGCCCAGCGGGGCGCCGGTCCGGCTCCGGGGAGCGGACACCTGCCGTCCGGGGACGGCCACCGGCCTCCTGGGCGCCGCCCCCGCCCGGGGGGCGCTTGCGAGGGCGCGTACCGCATGGAGTGCTCCCCTTGCTCCCCTCGCGCCGTTGGGTACGCCCGCGTGGTGGTGCCGTCCGTCGCTGTGCAGCAGGACCCGGGGCGCGAACGGGCGCAGCACGAGCCCGTCCAGGCCCGCGGCCGGCCGCGGTCCGGGATACGCCGTGGACAGCAACTGACCGGTTCTGTCGAGCCGGAAACCGTCGACCTTCTCCGTGGCCATCCGGCCACCCACCCTGTGGGCGGCCTCCAGGACCACGGTGGTGACTCCTGCGCTGGTCAGTCGTCGCGCCGCAGAGAGTCCGGCGGTCCCGGCCCCCACAACGACGACGTCCGCCTGGTACGTGGGCTCAAACACGTGCCCCTCCTCGAGGTTGCGCGGACGCTGGAGACGTCATGCCCCCAACAGGCTCCAGGGATAACCGAGTTCTACTCGAGGTTAGGTCCGGGAAGGCGTGTGGGGAGTCGCGCATCGACAGGGGCACGGGCGCACGGCGGTCGCATGCGGCCTTCTGGACGTGCCCCTCACGGTCACCGAGGGCGCGCCGCGCGCCGGCCGCCCGCGCACTCGGCGCCAGCCCCCGCCCCAACCGTCGGGGTCCGCACCCTGCCTCAACCGTCCGGGCTTGCCCCCCGCCCAACCGTCCGGGCTCGACCCCCCTCACGGTCACCGAGGGCGCGCCGCGCGCCGGCCGCCCGCGCACTCGGCGCCAGCCCCCGCCCCAACCGTCGGGGTCCGCACCCTGCCTCAACCGTCCGGGCTCGACCCCCGCCCAACCGTCCGGGCTCGACCCCCCTCACGGTCACCGAGGGCGCGCCGCGCGCCGGCCGCCCGCGCACTCGGCGCCAGCCCCCGCCCCAACCGTCGGGGTCCGCACCCTGCCTCAACCGTCCGGGCTCGACCCCGACGTCTTCTGCTCGGCGTCCGGCATCCGGTGCCCTCCGCTCGGCATCCGGTTGCCGGCGTCCTGTGGATCGGCTGCCCGTCGCTGTCTCCCTCCGGAGGGCGTCGAAGCCGGAGCCCGTCGAGCCCGGAACCCGTCGCACCGGGCGCCCGCAGGGCTTTCGGGCCGGCGCCCGTCGCGCCCTCGCCCCGTCACAGTGCCGCGCGGATCGATCCCTCGATGTCCGGGAACGCGAACCGGAACCCCGACTCCAGCAGCCGCGTCGGCAGCACCCGGGCACTGCCCAGCACGTCCTGGGCCATCTCGCCGAGCACCGTCCGCAGCACCGGCGCCGGTACCGCGAACACCGCCGGCCGGCGCAGCACGCGCCCCATCGCCTCGGTGATCTCACGGTTGGTCGCCGGGTGCGGCGCGGTCAGGTTGAACGGTCCGGACAGCCCCTCGGTGTCGAGGAGATGGCGCAGGGCGGCCACCTCGTCGTGCAGGGCGATGTACGACCAGTACTGGCGCCCGTCGCCCAGCCGCCCGCCCAGCCCGGCCCGGAACAGCGGGAAGAGCCTGCCCCACGCCCCGCCCCCGCGGGCCACCACGAGCCCGGTCCGGGCGAACACCGTCCGCACCCCCGCCTCCCGGACCGGTGCCGCGGCGTCCTCCCACTCGACGCACAGCTCCGGCAGGAAACCCGAGCCCGCCGGCGCGCTCTCGTCGACCGTCCGGTCACCGGTCTCGCCGTAGTAGCCGATCGCGCTGCCGTTCACGAACACCCGCGGCCGTACGTCCCGCTCCAGCCCGGCGACCGCCTCGGCGAGTGCTGTGGTGCCCCGCACCCGGCCGGTGCGGATCCGCTCCTTGTACTCGGGTGTCCAGCGGCGGTCGCCCACCCCCGCGCCGGCGAGATTGACCACGGCGTCGCACCCTGCGAGCCCGGCCGCGTCCACGGACCCCCGCTCCGGGTCCCACCGCACCTCGTCCTCCGTGCGGGGTGTCCTGCGCACCAGGCGCACCACCGTGTGCCCGTCGGCGGTCAGGGACCGTACGAGTGCGCCGCCGATGAGGCCGGACGCACCGGCCACCGCGATTCGGGAAGATTCCATGGTTCCATCCTGCCCCGCAGCCCGGACATCGCGGCGGACCCGCCGCCCTATGACGTCACGAGTTCCCCGGTGCCGACCGGCGCCGTCGCGCCGGCCGCGCGCTCCGCGTCCTCGGCGACCTCGGCCGCGGTCAGGACGTAGCCGGTCTTCGCGTCCGAGGTGGACCGGGCGAACACCACGCCGAACACCCGCCCGTCGGTGGTCAGCAGTGGTCCGCCGGAGTTGCCGGGGCGCACGGTGGAGCGGACGGAGTAGATTTCGCGGGTGACGGCCCGGTCGCCGTAGATGTTCTGCCCCCTCGCCTGCACCCGGTTCGCGACCGTCGCCGCCTGGAGGTTCAGGTCGCCGTCCTGCGGGTAGCCCGCGACGACCGCCGAGTCGCCGCGGTCGGCGTCCTCGATGAACCGGAGGACGGGGGCCCGCAGTCCGGGCACGTACAGCACGGCCACGTCCTTCTGCGGGTCGAACAACACCACCCGGGCCTCGTACGCCCGCCCGACACCGCCGACCCGCACGGTCGGCTCGTCGATGCCGGCGACCACATGGGCGTTGGTCATCACGTGCTCCGTCGCGTACACGAAGCCGCTGCCCTCGCGGCCCTGGAGACCCGCGACGCCCTCGACCTTCACGGTGCTCCGCTGGGCGGCCCGGGTGGCGGCCGCGGTGACGCTGTCACCGGAGGGCTCGGCGACCTCGGCCGTCGACTCGCTCTCGAACGGGTTGAAGACCTGCGGGAAGCCCGCCTCGGTCAGCGCCGAGGTGGCCCGCGAGAACCACGCGGGGGTGGTGTCCGGCATCACCTCGTGAACCGCGCCGAGCAGCCGCGAGTCCCGGATCGCGGAGGTGATCAGCGGGGACGAGGAGGCGCCCAGGACGGACGCGAGCACCCAGGCCACGACCAGCACGGCCACCGAGTTGGCCACCGCCCCGCCCACCCCGTCCGCCACCCGCAGCGGCCCCCGGTCCAGCTCCCGACGCAGCCTGAGCGCCAGCCGCCCCGCCACTTCATGGGCCACGGCCGCCGGCAGCAGCACCGTGAGCAGGGCCGTCACCGTCGCCCCGGTCGTCCCCGGGGTCACCAGGCCCATCACCCAGGGCAGAATCCACACGCCGACGACCGCACCGCCCACGAAACCGGCCAGCGACACGCAGCCGGCCAGCAGGCCGCGCCGGTAGCCGGACGCCGCGTAGGCCATGACGACCAGCAACAGCAGGATGTCGAGCAGGTCCACGCACGCCGCCTTTCTCTCGGGCCCTCTCATACGTGGGGGAGGGGCCCGGTGATCAGCCACACGCGGGTGACCACCGGGGAGCGGCCGCACACGTGTGTACCCGGAAGAACGCCGGGGACCCGGACGATGGTTCCACCGGTCGCCGCGGCCACGTCGCGCGGCGGCCCGATCCGACCCACAGTGAAGACATGCGTGCCCTCACGAGACCAAGGGGAGCGCGGCTGCGCCGTGCTTCCCGGATACCCGGAGGCCCCGGCCGCACAGGCCTGCCCAGAGCCGTCAGAGTGCTGTTCGGCTGTCTGCCGGGCGTCGCCGCGGCGGCCGCCCTGGCGCTGTGCGCGTACGGCGTCGAACGGGCCGCGGAGTCCTCGTCCGCCGCTTCCGTCACCGTCCGCGAGAGGGCCGCCCACACGGCGCCCAGGCCGCCCATCGTGTCGAGAACGGCCTGGGTGGGTGACGCCGGCCGCGAACAGCCGCCCCCGCGCTACGACGACGAGGTCGTCGCCGTCTTCGTCCACCACACCGACTCGCCCAACGATTACGACTGCGCCGAGGCCCCCACCAACATCCGCAACCTCTACGAGGGCCAGACCAACGCCCGGGAGTGGGACGACATCGGCTACAACTTCGTCGTCGACCGGTGCGGCACCATCTACGAAGGCCGCGCCGGTGGCACCGACCGTCCCGTCACCGGCGCCCACACCCAGGGCTTCAACCACCGCACCACGGGCATCGCCGCGCTCGGCACCTTCACCGCAGGGGTGCCCGTGCCGCCCGCCATGGAGCACGCGATCGCCGAGCTGGCCGCCTGGAAGCTCGGCCTGTCCGGCACCGACCCGCGATCCGACGTCCGGCTGGTCTCCAGCAATGGCGGCAGCAGGTACGCGGCCGGCACCACCGCCATGCTGCCCGCCCTCGCGGGCCACAGCGACGGTTTCATGACCAGCTGCCCGGGCGCCGCCCTGCACGCCCGCCTGCCGAAGATCAGGGAGGCGGCGGCGGAGCTCCAGGGCCGCTGGCCGGACGCCGGACACCGGCAGGAGAAGCAGCGGGAAGAGGCACAGGAGAAGACGCAGGACCGGGCTCAGGACCTGAACCGGTCCCAGAGCCGGGGATAGCGTTCGGCGAGCCGGGAGTCGTCCTCGAAGTCGACGGGGGTGCCCTCGGGTTCGGCCGGGCCCGCGGGGAGATCCAGGTCGGGGGCCACGGTACCGGTGAGCTGCTCGTACGCCTCGTCCGCCGCGTAGCCGAGCTCCGCGCCGTCGCCGTCGATCTCCTCGTCGAAGTCGCCCAGCAGGCCGGCCAGGGAGTCCGGGTCGTGCAGCGCGCCCTCGAAGACCTCGCGGCCCTGGCCGATCAGCCAGCACCGGAAGAAGTCGAAGGCGTCGTCGCTCGCCCCGTCGAGGAGCACCCAGGCGGCGCCCCACAGGTCCCAGCGGTAGGCGCGGTGGTAGCGGGACTCGAAGTGCCGGGCGAAGTCGAGGACCGCCTCCGGGTCCATCCGAGCGAGCCGCTCCTCGAGCAGATCGGCCTGCTCCTCCGGGTCGCCCTCGGCGTCCTCGCGGGCGGCGTCGACCAGCTCCCAGAACTCCGTCTCGTCCATCACGCGTCAAGCATCGGCCCTGGAACCGTCGGACGCACCCCGGATCACGCGGATCACTCCGGTCCGTACAGCAGGGCCAGCCGTACGGTCTGGGCGGCGAACCGCTCCCGCAGCGACGCCGGTGCCAGGACCTCCACCTCGGGGCCCAGCGCCGTCAGCTGAGTGCGCGCGACCTCCTCGGACTCCACCGGCAGGGTCACCGTCACCCATCCGTCGCCGTCGGCTCCTGTCCCGGCCGCCTCGGCCAGCGCCTTTCGCGCGGCCGCAGGGTCCACGGCGTGCGGCAGCGCGCGCATCCCCTCGGGAGACAGCCGTACCACCACCTCCGCCCGCAGGATCGAGCGTGCGAACTGCTCCGCCCGCTCCTCCCAGAAGGCGGGCAGGTCGAACTCCGGGTCGCGCTCGAAGCGTTCCGCCCCCGCTTTGCGCACCGCCCCCGCCTCGTCCGCCTCCCGCACCGGTTCCACCACGGTGAACCGGTCGATCCGGTACACCCGGTACCCCTGGGGGGACCCGGGCCCCGCCGCCCCCTGTCCCGGTCCCTCCTGCGACGGCACCCGCGCGCACAGGTACCAGACACCCGCCTTGAGTACGAGCCCGTACGGCTCCAGCTCCCGCTCCACCTCGGCGTCCCCGCGCCGGTAGCGCGCGACGACCCGGCGGTCGTCCCACACCGCGTCCGCCACGGCAGGCAGCAGCTCGGGCGCAGGCACCTCGCAGAACCAGTTCGGGGCGTCCAGGTGGAAGCGTTGGGCCGCCGTCCGCGGCGCGTCCCGCAGGGACGGCAGCAGTGCGGCCGACACCTTCAGCCGGGCCGCGGAGGCCGTGTCCTCCAGCCCCATCTCGCGCAGCGCGCCCGGCACCCCGGACAGGAACAGTGCCTCCGCCTCACCGCGGGCCAGACCCGTCAACCTGGTCCGATAGCCGCCGACCAGCCTGTACCCGCCGGTTCGCCCGCGGTCCGCGTACACCGGCACCCCGGCCTCGGACAGGGCCTGCGCGTCCCGGGTGACGGTCCGCTCCGACACCTCCAGCTCGCGCGCCAGTTCGGCGGCGGTCATGGAGGGCCGGGACTGGAGCAACAGCACCATCTTGATCAGCCGGGCAGCACGCATGGCGTCCATGATGCGGCAGGAGGTCCCCGCCGCGGCGGGGACCTCCTGCCGTCGAACCCGAAGACCCCAGGTCCTACAGGCCGTACTTCTCGCGCGCTTCCTTCACGGCCGTCGCCCGTACCTCGCCGCGCCGGGCGAGCTGCGCCAGCGCCGTGACGACGACGGACTCGGCGTCGACCCCGAAGTGGCGGCGGGCCGCCTCACGGGTCTCGGAGAGGCCGAAGCCGTCGGCGCCCAGCGAGATGTAGTCCTGCTCGACCCACTGCGCGATCTGGTCGGGGACCTGGCGCATGTAGTCGGACACCGCCAGCACCGGACCCTCGGCACCCCGGAGCGCCTGCCGGACGTACGGCACCCGCTCCTCGCCGCGCAGCAGCGCCTCGTCCGCCTCCATGGCGTCCCGGCGCAGCTCGGTCCACGACGTCGCCGACCACACGTCGGCCGCCACCCCCCACTCCTCGGCGAGCATCCGCTGCGCCTTCAGCACCCAGTGGATCGCCGTACCGGAACCGAGCAGCTGGATCCGCGCCGCGTTGGCCGCGGGGGTGAGCCCGGCCGACCCCGCCGTGTTGAAGCGGTACAGGCCCTTGAGGATGCCCTCGTCGATCCCGGCGGCCGACGGCTTGGCCGGCTGCGGGAGCGGCTCGTTGTAGACCGTCAGGTAGTAGAAGACGTTCTGGTCCTCGCCCGGGGCCGCCTCGCCGTACATCCGGCGCAGACCGTCCTTGACGATGGTGGCGATCTCGTACGCGAAGGCCGGGTCGTAGCTCAGCGCGGCCGGGTTGGTCGCCGCGATGACCGGCGAGTGGCCGTCGGCGTGCTGGAGGCCCTCACCGGTGAGCGTGGTGCGGCCGGCGGTGGCACCGACGAGGAAACCGCGGCCGAGCTGGTCGCCGAGCTGCCACATCTGGTCGGCCGTGCGCTGCCAGCCGAACATCGAGTAGAAGATGTAGAACGGGATCATCGCCTCGCCGTGCGTCGCGTACGACGTGGAGGCGGCGATGAAGTCGGCCATGGAACCGGCCTCGGTGATCCCCTCGTTGAGGATCTGGCCGTTCTCGGCCTCCTTGTAGTACATCAGCTGGTCGCGGTCGACCGGCTCGTACGTCTGGCCCTTGGGCGAGTAGATGCCGAGTGAGGGGAAGAGCGACTCCATGCCGAAGGTGCGCGCCTCGTCGGGGACGATCGGCACCCAGCGCCTGCCGGTCTCCTTGTCGCGGACCAGATCCTTGACCAGGCGGACGAACGCCATGGTGGTGGCCACGTTCTGCGAGCCGGAGCCCTTGTCGAAGGCGGCGAACGCCTTGTCCGCCGGGGCCGGCAGCGGGGCGGCGGGGTGCACACGGCGGGCCGGGGCCGGACCGCCGAGGGCCGCGCGCCGCTCCTGGAGGTAACGGACCTCGGGGGAGCCCGCGCCCGGGTGGCCGTAGGGGACCACGCCGTCGACGAAGTCGCTGTCCTTGACCGGAAGCTCGAGGCGGTCGCGCATCGCCTTGAACTCGTCCACCGACAGTTTCTTCATCTGGTGGTTGGCGTTCTTCGAGGCGAAGCCCTCGCCGAGCGTGTGGCCCTTGACCGTCTGGGCCAGGATCACGGTCGGCGCGCCCGTGTGGGAGAGTGCAGCGCGGTAGGCGGCGTAGACCTTGCGGGCCTCGTGGCCGCCGCGCGAGAGGTGGAAGCACTCGACGATCTTGTCGTCGCTCAGCAGCTTCGCCATCTCGACGAGCGCCGGGTCCTTGCCGAAGAAGTCCTCGCGGATGTAGGCGGCGTCGCGGGTCTGGTACGTCTGGACCTGCGCGTCGGGTACCTCGCGCAGGCGGCGGACCAGCGCGCCGGTGGTGTCCAGCTGGAACAGCTCGTCCCAGGCGGTACCCCACAGGCTCTTGACCACGTTCCAGCCGGCGCCGCGGAACTGGGCCTCCAGCTCCTGCACGATCTTGAAGTTGGCGCGGACCGGGCCGTCGAGCCGCTGCAGGTTGCAGTTGATGACGAAGGTCAGGTTGTCCAGGCCCTCGCGGGAGGCGAGGGTGAGCGCGGTGGTGGACTCCGGCTCGTCCATCTCGCCGTCGCCGAGGAACGCCCACACGTGGGAGTTCGACAGGTTCTTGATGCCGCGGCTGGTCAGATAGCGGTTGAACCGCGCCTGGTAGATCGCGGAGATCGGGCCGAGGCCCATCGACACCGTGGGGAACTCCCACAGCCACGGCAGGCGCCGAGGGTGCGGGTAGGACGGCAGTCCCTCGCCGCCGGCCTCGCGGCGGAAGTTGTCGAGGTGCGCCTCGGTCAGCCTGCCGTCGAGGAAGGCGCGGGCGTAGATGCCGGGGGAGGCATGGCCCTGGATGTAGAGCTGGTCGCCGGAGCCGTCACCCTCCTTGCCGCGGAAGAAGTGGTTGAAGCCGGTCTCGTAGAGCCAGGCCGCGGAGGCGAAGGTGGCGATGTGGCCGCCGACGCCGTGCTTGCTGCCGCGGGTCACCATCGCCGCCGCGTTCCAGCGGTTCCACGCGGTGATGCGGGACTCCATCGCCTCGTCGCCGTCCACGGCGGGCTCGGCGGCGGTGGGGATGGTGTTGACGTAGTCGGTCTCGAGAAGCTGCGGCAGCGCCACGCCGGCGCCCTCGGCGCGCTCCAGCGTACGGCGCATCAGGTACGCGGCCCGGTGCGGTCCGGCGGCCTTGGCGACGGCGTCGAGGGAGGCCTGCCATTCGGCGGTCTCCTCGGGGTCGCGGTCCGGGAGCTGGTCCAGCTCGCTCGGCTGGATGGCCTTGGGGTCGGTCATGTCGCCGCCTTCCTCAGTCGAAGGGGGTTCCCTCATCGGTAAGGGTTCGGGGGTGCCCTTGGTCTTTGGCAGGACAGGGCTGGGGCTCTGGTGGAGACCCCGCAGGTGACCATAACCCGCTGATCGATGATCGATCAAAGGGTTCAGGTGAAAATCTCTTGATTTCAAGAAAGTCGGCACGCGGTGCCCGGTCGAATGGCACCGAGTGACGCGAGAAAGGGGGTGTCTTCGCAGGTGAGCAAGGGTCTTCGCGGACTCCGTGCCGGGCTCACGCCCGGGGTGCGCACCCCAGCACATGAGCCTTCACGATCTCCGCGATCCGGGGGTCACGGCGGCGGAACGCGGCCACCAGGTCCTGGTGCTCCTCCGCGTACGACTGCTGGACCGTGCCCAGCCAGCGGATGGACAGGGCGGTGAAGACCTCGATGCCCAGGCCCTCCCAGGTGTGCAGCAGTACCGAGTTGCCGGCCGCGCGGACCAGTTCGCGGTGGAAGGCGACCGTGTGCCGCACCTGGCCCGTGCCGTCGGCGACGCGGTCGGCCTCGTACAGCGCGGCGACGTGCGGCTCCAGCGCCGAGCAGTCCTCCGCCAGCCGCCCCGCCGCCAGTTCCGCGGCGATCGCCTCGAGACCGGCCCGCACCGGGTAGCTCTCCTCCAGGTCGGTGGCCGAGAGGTTCCGCACCCGGACGCCCTTGTTGGGCGCCGACTCGATCAGCCGCAGCGACTCCAGCTCGCGCAGCGCTTCCCTCACCGGCGTCTGGCTGACCTCGAGCTCCGTCGCGATCCGGCGCTCCACGATCCGCTCGCCCGGCTGCCAGCGTCCGCTGATGATCCCTTCCAGGATGTGCTCGCGGATCTGCTCGCGCAGCGAGTGGACGACGGGCGCGGTCATGAGGGCTCCTTGAACAGGACTCGTGAATCCGAGACAGCCGCCCGACGGGCCCCGTCGAGGGGCGGCGGACGGGCGACGGACAGGACCCTTGAGGACGATTGACCCTTAGACAATACGGCTGTGACGCAGCCCGGGAGGGGCGCACAGGGCGCTTTCGACCAGGTGAGACGAGGCTTACACGGCGCATACGGCCCAGCCCGCGACGGATGCGCCCAGACCCGCCCGGCCCCGTGCCCCGCCCCGCCCGCCTGGCCCGCGCCCCGTAGGCCGAGCCCCGCACACGACGGTGCCCCCGCCCGGAGACTTCCGGACGGGGGCACCGGTGACCGGGGTCGGCGACCCGGTTCAGCGGCCGTGGATCACAGGCCGAGCTCGACCTCGAACTCGCCCGCCTCCAGGATCGCCTTGACCGAGTTCAGGTACCGGGCCGCGTCGGCACCGTCCACCAGACGGTGGTCGTAGGAGAGGGTCAGGTACGTCATGTCGCGGACGCCGATGACCGTGCCCTCCTCCGTCTCGATGACGGCCGGACGCTTTACCGTGGCACCGATGCCGAGGATCGCGACCTGGCCCGGAGGCACGATGATCGTGTCGAACAGCGCGCCGCGCGAACCGGTGTTGCTGATGGTGAAGGTCCCGCCGGACAACTCGTCCGGGGTGATCCTGCCCGCCCGGACCTTGCCCGCCAGGTCGGCCGTGGCCTTGGAGATACCGGCGATGTTGAGGTTACCGGCGTTCTTGATGACCGGGGTCATCAGGCCCTTCTCGGAGTCCACCGCGATACCGATGTGCTCGGTGTCGAAGTAGGTGATGGTCCCCTCGGCCTCGTTGATCCGGGCGTTGACGGCCGGGTGGGCCTTCAGCGCCTGGGCCGCGGCCTTGACGAAGAACGGCATCGGGGAGAGCTTGACGCCCTCACGGGCCGCGAACGCGTCCTTGGCCCGCGTACGCAGCTTCATCAGCCGTGTGACGTCGACCTCGACGACCGAGGACAGCTGCGCCTGCTCCCGCAGGGCCTTGACCATGTTGTCGCCGATGACCTTGCGGATCCGCGGCATCTTCACGGTCTGACCGCGCAGCGGCGACGCCTCGAGGGCCGGGGCCCGCTTGGCGGCCGGGGCGGCCTGCTGCGCGGGAGCCTCCGCCGGGGCGGCCTTCGCGGCCTCGGCCGAGGCGACCACGTCCTGCTTGCGGATCCGGCCGCCGACGCCGGTGCCCTTGACGGTGGACAGGTCGACGCCGTGCTCGGCGGCGAGCTTGCGCACCAGCGGGGTCACATAGGCGCCCTCGTCGGTCGGCTGGGCCGCGGCCGGGGCGGCCTGCTGCGGAGCCGGGGCGGCCTGCGGGGCGGGAGCCGGGGCCGGAGCGGGCGCCGGGGCGGCCTGTGGGGCGGGAGCCGGGGCCGGAGCGGGCGCCGGAGCGGGCGCCGGAGCGGCCTGCTGCGGAGCCGGGGCGGGCGCCGGAGCCGGGGCGGGCTCCGGGGCGGGCTCGGGCTGCGCCGGGGCGGCCGGAGCCTGCTCGGCAGCCGCCGGAGCGGCCCCCGGAGCGCCGATGACGGCGAGCTTGGCGCCCACCTCGGCGGTCTCGTCCTCGCCGACCGTGATCTCCAGCAGCACACCCGAGGTGGGCGCCGGGATCTCGGTGTCGACCTTGTCGGTGGAGACCTCGAGCAGCGGCTCGTCGGCCTCGACGCTGTCACCGACCGACTTCAGCCAGCGGGTGACGGTGCCCTCGGTGACGGACTCGCCGAGTGCGGGCAGGACCACGTCGGTGCCCTCGGCGGTGCCGCCGCCGGAGGCCTCGGCGGTGGGAGCGGGCGCCGGGGCGGCCTGCTCGGTGGACGGTGCGGCCTGGGCCGGCTCGGGAGCCGGTGCGGCGGGCTGTTCGGCCTGCGGGGCGGGCTCGGCGGGCTGTTCGGCCTGCGGAGCCCGCTCGGCCGCCGGGGCGCCGGTGCCGTCGTCGATCAGGGCCAGTTCGGCGCCGACCTCGACGGTCTCGTCCTCGGCGACCTTGATGGAGGACAGCACGCCGGCGGCCGGAGAGGGGATCTCGGTGTCGACCTTGTCGGTGGAGACCTCGAGCAGCGGCTCGTCGGCCTCGACACGCTCGCCCTCGGCCTTCAGCCAGCGGGTGACAGTGCCCTCGGTGACGCTCTCGCCGAGCGCCGGAAGGGTTACGGAAACCGCCATGGTTTCGGTTGCTCCTTAGAAGTGCGGAAGTCTGTGTCGTCGCGCCCGTGACCGAAGAGGTCAGTCGTGGGAGTGGAGGGGCTTGCCCGCGAGGGCAAGGTGAGCCTCGCCGAGCGCCTCGTTCTGCGTCGGGTGGGCGTGGACCAGCTGGGCGACCTCGGCAGGCAGCGCCTCCCAGTTGTAGATCAGCTGTGCTTCGCCGACCTGCTCGCCCATACGGTCGCCGACCATGTGGACGCCGACCACCGCACCCTCCTTGACCTGGACGAGCTTGATCTCGCCCGTGGTCTTGAGGATCTTGCTCTTGCCGTTGCCCGCCAGGTTGTACTTCAGGGCGACGACCTTGTCCGCACCGTAGATCTCCTTGGCCTTGGCCTCGGTGATGCCCACGGAGGCGACCTCGGGGTGGCAGTACGTCACCCGGGGCACGCCGTCGTAGTCGACGGGGACGGTCTTCAGACCGGCCAGCCGCTCCGCCACGAGCATGCCCTCGGCGAAGCCGACGTGCGCGAGCTGGAGCGTCGGGACGAGGTCGCCGACCGCGGAAACGGTCGGGATGTTGGTCCGCATGTACTCGTCGACCAGGACGTAGCCGCGGTCCATGGCGACCCCGGCCTCCTCGTAGCCGAGGCCCTGCGAGACCGGGCCGCGGCCGATGGCGACGAGCAGGACCTCGGCCTCGAACTCCTTGCCGTCGGCGAGGGTGACCTTCACGCCGTCCTGGGTGTACTCGGCCTTCTGGAAGAAGGTGCCCAGGTTGAACTTGATGCCCCGCTTGCGGAACGCCCGCTCCAGCAGCTTCGAGCTGTTCTCGTCCTCGACCGGGACGAGGTGCTTGAGGCCCTCGACGATGGTCACGTCGGTGCCGAAGGACTTCCAGGCGGAGGCGAACTCGACGCCGATGACGCCGCCGCCCAGCACGATCGCGGACTTCGGCACACGGTCCAGGACGAGGGCGTGGTCGGAGGAGATGATCCGGTTGCCGTCGATCTCCAGGCCCGGCAGCGACTTCGGCACGGAGCCGGTCGCCAGCAGGATGTGGCGGCCCTGGACCCGCTGACCGTTCACGTCGACGGAGGTCGGCGACGACAGCCGGCCCTCACCCTCGATGTAGGTCACCTTGCGTGAGGCGATGAGACCCTGCAGGCCCTTGTACAGGCCCGAGATCACATCGTCCTTGTACTTGTTGACGGCCGCCATGTCGATGCCCTCGAAGGTGGCCTTCACGCCGAACTGCTCGCTCTCGCGGGCCTGGTCGGCGATCTCGCCCGCGTGCAGCAGGGCCTTGGTGGGAATGCACCCGTTGTGCAGGCAGGTACCGCCGACCTTGTCCTTCTCGATCAGGGCGACGTCCAGGCCCAGCTGCGCCCCGCGCAGGGCCGCGGCATAACCACCGCTGCCACCGCCGAGGATCACTAGGTCGAAAACGGTGCTGGCGTCGTTCGCCACGTCACGTCCTCCATGCATGTGCGCCACGCCGGTCTCCAGTGACCGGTCGGCGGCTGGTGTCCGGCCGCTCTTTTGCCTTCGGCCCTTCGGTGGGGCCCTGTCCTGCCGAGCCCTATCCTCGCACTTGTCGGCGCGGAACGAGACGCGGGGCAGCGGTGTGAGACGTCCCACGTTCGAACGCCCGCCCGTCGCGGACGAGGTGAGCACGCGCGACGCCCGGCACGACACGCGTCAAAGGCGCCGGGCCGGCCGGACGCGCGCCGGGCGGACCCGCGCGCGCGGCGGCGGGGCCCCGTCCCGCTCGTGCACGGGGCCCCGCCGGCGAACGGACCGGCGACGGACCGGCCGGCTCAGCCCAGTTCGCCGGCCGCCGTCTGCTCCGCGAGGCGGACCAGCGTCCGTACCGCCGAGCCCGTACCGCCCTTGGGCGTGTATCCGAAGGGGCCGCCCTCGTTGAAGGCCGGTCCCGCGATGTCGAGGTGGGCCCAGGTGATGCCCTCGCCGACGAACTCGCGCAGGAAGAGACCGGCGACGAGTCCGCCGCCCATCCGCTCGCCCATGTTCGCGATGTCGGCGACGGCCGAGTCCATCCCCTTGCGCAGGTGCTCCGGCAGCGGCATCGGCCAGGCGGGCTCGCCGGCCTCCTCGGCGGCCTCCAGCACCGCGGCGCGGAAGGCGTCGTCGTTCGCCATGACGCCGAAGGTGCGGTTGCCCAGCGCCAGGACCATCGCGCCGGTCAGCGTCGCGACGTCCACGATCGCGTCGGGCTTGTCCTCCGAGGCGGCCCACAGCGCGTCCGCGAGAACCAGACGGCCCTCGGCGTCGGTGTTGAGCACCTCGACGGTCTTGCCGCTGTACATGCGCAGCACGTCGCCCGGGCGGGTGGCGGAACCCGACGGCATGTTCTCGGCCAGCGCCAGCCAGCCGGTGACGTTGACCGCGAGGCCGAGGCGGGCGGCGGCGACGACCGCCGCGAACACGGCGGCGGCACCGCTCATGTCGCACTTCATCGTCTCGTTGTGCCCGGCCGGCTTCAGCGAGATGCCGCCCGAGTCGTACGTGATGCCCTTGCCGACGAAGGCGAGGTGCTTCTTCGCCTTCGCGGAGGTGTACGACAGCTTCACCAGCCGCGGACCCGACGCCGAGCCGGCGCCCACGCCGAGGATGCCGCCGTGGCCGCCCTTGGCCAGCGCCTTCTCGTCGAGCACCTGCACCTTGACGCCGTGCTCCTTGGCCGCGGCCTGGGCGACGGCGGCGAAGGCCTCGGGGTCGAGGTCGTTGGGCGGGGTGTTGACCAGGTCGCGGGCCCGGTTGAGTTCCTCGGCCACCGCGGTGGCACGCGCGACGGCGGTCTTGAACGCCTTGTCGCGGGACGGCACGCCGGCCAGCACGGCCTCGGCGAGCGGCGCCTTGCGGGTCTTCTTCCTGTCCTTGCCGCCGCTGTCGGCGGCGTTCTTGTAGACGTCGAAGGAGTACGCGCCGAGCAGCGCGCCCTCGGCGACCGCGCCGGCGTCGGCGGCGTCCGTCATCGGGAGGGCGAAGACGGCCTTCTTGGAACCGGACAGGGCGCGGGCGGCCACGCCGGCCGCCCGGCGCAGCGCCTCGGTGTCGGGGGCGGCGTCCTTCTCGGGCTGGGTGCCCAGGCCCACCGCGACCACGAGCGGCGTCTTGAAGCCGGTCGGCGCGGGGAGCTTCGTCACCTCACCCTCGGCGCCGGACGCGCCGAGGGTCTCCAGGACGCCGGCGAGCCTGCCGTCGTAGGCCTTGTCCACGGCTTCGGCGCCCGGTACGACGACCGGGCCCCCGGCCGCGGACGCAGTGCCCTTGGCGACACCGATCACGATCGCGTCGGCCCGCAGGCCGGGCAACGCGGCGGTGCTGAGAGTGAGAGCAGTCACGGTGGTGAATTCTCGCTTCCGATGTGAAGTTGCTGTGGCCGAAAGGTGTGGGTCGACCGGGCCCGGCGCCGACCTCAACGGCACCTGACGGTACGGTCTCGGCGGGGCCTTCCCCGGTACGGCGACACTTCGGACGAGACTACGCGCGTCTGTGTGGCCACCCCCTCACGCGGGTCTTCACCAATCGGTGATGTGGCGGCGGGGCCCAGGAGACGCCCCCCCCGGGACACGACCTCCGAGACGAGACCCATGAGACGACACGCAGGACTGCCTGGCGCGCCCTTCGCTCTCCCCCTCACTCTCGCTCTGGGCGCGCTGCTGCTCGCGGGCTGCACCGTATCCGGATCCCCCTCCGGCTCCGGTGCGGACGAGGGCTCCGGGGGGACCGGGGGCCCCGGTCCCCGCTGGCAGCCGGGTCCCGGTACCGACTGGCAGTGGCAGCTCAGCGGGCGCCTCGACACCTCGGTCGACGTACCGGTCTACGACATCGACGGGTTCGACCATTCCGGGGACACGGTCGCGCGGCTGCACCGCGACGGCCGGAAGGTCATCTGCTACCTGTCCACGGGCGCCCGGGAGGACTTCCGCCCCGACGCCGGGGACTTCCCCGACGAGGTGATCGGCCGCGGCAACGGCTGGGAGGGAGAGCGCTGGCTCGACATCCGGCGTACGGACATCCTGGAACCGATCATGGCCGAGCGGTTCGACATGTGCCGTGACAAGGGCTTCGACGCGGTGGAGCCGGACAACATGGACGGCTACCGCAACCGCACCGGGTTCCCGCTCACCGCCGCCGACCAGCTCCGCTACAACCGCCTGATCGCCCGGCTCGCCCACGAACGCGGCCTGGCCGTCGGCCTGAAGAACGACCTGGACCAGATCCCGCAGCTGGTCGGCGACTACGATTTCGCGGTCAACGAGCAGTGCGCCCAGTACGGCGAGTGCGCGCGGCTCACCCCGTTCGTCGAGGCGGGCAAGGCCGTCTTCCACGCCGAGTACGAACTGCCCACCGACCGCTTCTGCGCCGACTCCCGGCGGCTGAAGCTGAGTTCCCTGCTGAAGAAGTACGAACTGGGGGTCTGGAGACAGGCCTGCTGAGGCCGGCACCGGGCACGCCGGGTGTCCGGCGAGGACCGCTCAGCCCAGCGCCGCGACGACGAGGACGGTCGTCGCCGCGCTCTCCGTCAGCGCGCCGAACACGTCGCCGGTGACCCCGCCGAAGCGGCGGACGCAGTGCCGCAGGAGGAGTTCAGCGGCTGCGGCCGACAGCAGCACCGCGAGGACGGTACGGACGACGCCGTCCGTGCCGAGGAGAGCGCCCCCGGCCGCCGTCGTGCCGGTCACGGCGAGCGCGACGGCCGCCGCCCCCGGCCGCGGCACGACCCCGGCGACCGCGGCGCCCAGCCCTTCCGGACGGGCGGGCGGCACCCCGGCCCGGGCGGCGAGGGTGAGAGCGAGGCGGGCCGCGACCGCCGCGACCGCGGCGGCGAGCGCACCCCGGGTCCAGGAGTCGCCGTACGCCCGGGCCAGCGCGGCCACCTGGGCCAGCAGCACGAGAACGAGGGTGAGCACGCCGAACGGGCCGATGTCCGACTGCTTCATGATTCGCAGCGCGTCCTCGGCCGGCTTGCCGCTGCCGAGCCCGTCCGCGACATCGGCCAGCCCGTCGAGGTGCAGCCCCCGCGTGAGCACGGCGGGTACGGCGACGGTGGCGACGGCGGCGAGGAGCGCGCCCGCGCCGAGAAGCAGCAGCAGGAGTCCGACGGCGGCGGCCGCGGCGCCCACCACCAGCCCGGCGAGCGGGGCGCACAGCATGCCGCCGCGCGCGGCCGGGCGGTCCCAGCGGATCACCCGGACCGGGAGCACGGTCAGGGTGCCGAAGGCGAAGCGGAGGCCGTCGGACAGCGAGGCCGGGAAGGGGGCGGGCACCGGCGCAGGTTACCCGGTGGTCAGCAGGGCACCCCGGGCAGCCGTGGATAAAGTGCGCCCATGGGGCATTGGTTGCAGCGGAACTTCGTCGAGCCGGGTAAGCTGCCGCTGCTCCTCGCCCTCACCGCCTTCGTCCTCACCTTCGTGATCACCCGGGTCGTCACCCGGCTGATCCGGGCCGGCAAGGGTCCCTTCGGCAACGTGAAGGCGGGCGGTCTGCACATCCACCACGTCGTGCCCGGCGTGATCCTCACCGTCGGCGGCGGCTTCGGCGCGGTGGCGGGCGGTCGGCACGGCTTCGGGCCGGCGCTCAGCGCGGTCGTCTTCGGTATCGGCGCCGGTCTCGTCCTGGACGAGTTCGCGCTGATCCTGCACCTCGACGACGTCTACTGGACCGAGGCGGGCCGGCAGAGCGTCGAGGTGGTCGTCCTCACCGCCGCGATGGTCGGGCTGGTGCTGTTCGGGTTCTCGCCGTTCGGCGTCGACGACCTGAGCGAGGACGAACTCCAGAACCGCGCGGGCGTCGCCCTGAACGTCGCGGTCAACTTCCTCTTCTCGCTCATCGCCCTGAGCAAGGGCAAGACGAGGATCGCCGTGCTCGGCGTGATCGTGCCCCTCGTCGCCGTGATCGGCGCGCTGCGCCTGGCCCGCCCCGGCTCGCCCTGGGCGAGACGCTTCTACCGGCACAGGCATCGCGCCCGCGCCCGCGCCGTCCTCCGCGCCTACCACCACGACCTCCGCTGGTCGGGACCCCGCCGCACCCTCCAGGACTGGATCGGCGGCACACCCGACCCGGACCCGCCCCGACCGCTCGAACGCGGCTGACGGGACGGAGACTCGCTCCGGAGTGCGGCGCCCCGGCCGGCAGAGGGGGCGGGCTGTCCGGGACGTGGCCCCGGTGGAAGGTCTTCCGGTCGCCCCGCGGTCGCGGCCGGCCGTGCCCCTTCCGGGCTCGCGCCCCGCTGCGTCGGACGCGGGGAGGCAGCGGGACGTTGCTCCGGGGCGGTCGCTCGGGGGCTTGGGGACGGCTACTCGGGCTTCGAAGCCGGGGCCGGCTCCGGCTGCCCGTCGGCCACCGGCTGCTGTGAGGCCGCCGGCGTTCCCGGGGTCTTTGGCGCCTCGGGCGACTCTGCTGCTCAATTCGGGGGATGGTCACGCACCGCATCCGAGAGGGGCCGGACCGCCTCCTCGCGAGGCCCGTTCCACGCGCCCCGTCGACAGGTCGGCGTCACTCTCCGCAATTGAGCAACAGAGTCTCGGGCCGGTCCGCTTCGGTCGGGCGGTCCGAGGGCGCCGGCGCCTTCGGGATCTCCGACTCCTCGGGGCGTTCCGGAAGCTCCGCGGCCAGGGCGGCCGCGGCCTGGACCAGAGGGAGGGCCAGGAGGCCGCCCGTGGCCTCGCCCACGGTGACGCCGTGGGCGAGGAGCGGTTCCATCGCCATCCGGTCCAGCGCCTTCGCCTGGCCCGGCTCGCCGCTGTCGTGCGAGGCCAGCCACCAGTCCGGCGCCCGGAACGCGATCCGCTGTGCCACCAGCGCGCACGACGCCGTCACGACCCCGTCGAGTACGACCGGCATCTTCCGCACCGCGGCCTGCAGCAGGAAGCCCGTCATCGCGGTGAGGTCGGCTCCGCCCACCGTCGCCAGCAGCCGCAGCTGGTCACCGAGCACCGGCCGGGCCCGCCGCAGCGCGTCACGGATCGTCGCGCACTTGCGCATCCAGGCCAGGTCGTCGATCGCCACGCCGCCGCGCCCGGTGACCACGGACGCGTCCGTCCCGCACAGCGCGCCCACCAGCACGCCCGCCGCCGTGGTCCCGCCCACGCTCACATCACCGAGCACCACCAGATCCGTACCGGAGTCGGCCTCCTCGTCGGCCACGGCGACCCCGGCCCGGAACGCCGCCTCGGCCTCCTCCGGCGTCAGCGCGTCCTCGACGTCGATCCGTCCGCTGCCGCGCCGCACCCGGTGCCGTACGACGTCCTCGGGCAGGGCGTCCGGATCGCAGTCCAGGGCCATGTCGACCACCCGCACCGGCACCCCGAGCCGCCGGGCCAGCACGGACACCGGTCGGCCGCCCTCCAGCACCTCGCGCACCAACTCCCCGGCGCTGCCCGCGGGCCGCGCCGAGACACCCAGCCGGGCGACCCCGTGATCTCCGGCGAAAAGGACGACCCGCGGCCGTTCGACCGGCCGCACCGGCACCGCGGACTGCGCGGCCGCCAGCCACTCACCCAGCGCGTCGAGGCGGCCCAGCGACCCGGGCGGCACGACCTGGCGCTCGCGGCGAGCCTCCGCGTCACGGCGTACCCCGCCGTCCGGACGCTCGATCAGATCCGTGAAGTCGTCGAGATTCAGCGCGCTCATTCGCCGAACAGTACCGGCCCGGATCGAACACGCCGGAGCCCCGGGGCCCGTCGTCGGCATCATCCGGGCCGCGCCGTCGGCATTCCGTCCGCCGGACGGCGCCACCCCGGCGTCATTGCACCCGGGAGAGCCATCCGATCCGTAACGTTTTACGAGGGAATGTCGTCACCGAACTCCACACCTGCCCGCCCGCACCCCTCCCCGCACCCCTCCCCGCACCCCTCCCCGCACCCCTCCCCGCACCCCTCCCCGCCCCACTCACCCGGAGCCGCCCATGTCCGTGCCCGACGCCCCCGACGCCCCCGACGCGCCCGCCGCCCCGTCGCCGGCCGCCCCCGGCGCCCCGGTCGTCCCCGCACAGCAGGCCGCCTCCGTACGGGTGCACGAGCCGCGCCGCGCGGACTGTCCCTGGTGCGGCTCGGCCCGGCTGCGCAACCGGCTGCGCACCGGCGACCTGCGGCGGCACCGGCCGGGCCGGTTCACCGTCGACGCGTGCCGGGACTGCGGACACACCTTCCAGAACCCCCGCCTCACCGCCGAGGGCCTGGCCTTCCACCGGCGGGCGCTGCGCGGGGCCCCCCGGGACGCCGTCACCGACGCGGTTCTCGCGCTGCGCGACGCCCCGCGCCGCCGCCGGGCCACGGCCCGCGCGATGCTGCGCTTCGGTGAACCGGAGAGCTGGCTGGACGTCGGCACCGGACACGCCCGCTTCCCGGACACCGCACGGGAGTTCTTCCCGTACACCGCCTTCGACGGCACCGACCTCACCGCGCGCGTCGAACGTGCCCGCGTCCTCGGCCGCGTGGAGGAGGCCCACATCGGCGCGCTGACGGACCCGAAGGTGCGGGCCCGGGTGGCGGCCCGCTACGACGTCGTCAGCCTGCTGCACCACCTCGAACACACCACCGACCCGCGGGCCGAACTCCACGCCGCCCTGGAAGCCCTGCGCCCCGGCGGCCATCTGCTCGTCGAGACCCTGGACCCCGGCAGCGCGTTCGCCGCCCTGTTCGGCAGCCGGTGGCTGTCCTACGACCAGCCCCGGCGGCTGCATCTGCTGCCGCCGCACAACCTCCGGGCCGAACTGGAGTCGCTCGGCTGCACGATCGTCACCACCCGGTCCCGGCCCACCGGAGCCGGAGCCAGGCACCGCCCCGTGTACGTTCCGTACGACCTGGCCGGTGCCACCGCGCTGGCCCTCTCCCACGCCCTGCCCGCCCCGGACGCCCCCTGGCGTGCGATCCCGCCGACCCCGTTCCAGCAGCGCGTGCGCGCCGTACTGCTGCGTGCGGGCGCCCCGTTGGTCGCCGTCGTGGCACTGACGGACCTGACGCTGGCTCCCGTCCTGCGGCGCACCCCGTTCGCCAACGCGTACCGGATCATCGCGCGCAAGCCGGCGAACCGGCCGGACTGACCCCGCCCCCGGCCCCGTTCGGGCCCCGGCCCTCGTGGCTCACCCACGGAGCACCAGTGCCTGGCCCGCCACCACCAGCAGCACCTGTTCGCATTCCTGCGCGAACATCGCGTTCAGCCGCCCGAGCTCGTCCCGGTACCGGCGGCCGGACGCGGTGGCGGGGACGATGCCCGAGCCCACCTCGTTGGACACGGCGACCACGGTCCGCCGGGTCGCGCGCACCGTGTCCGTCAGCTCACGCACCCGTTCCCTGAGCGCCCGTTCCCCGCCGTCGGCCCACTCCGCGTCGTCCCACGCCCCGACGGAGTCCATGGCGTCCGTCAGCCACAGCGACAGACAGTCCACCAGCAGCGGCGGCCCGTCGCCCCCCAACAGGGGCACCAGGTCGCAGGTCTCCACGGTCCGCCACGACCCCGGCCGCCGCTCCCGATGAGCCGACACCCGGGCCGCCCACTCGGTGTCCCCGTTGCGGGACCCGCCGGTCGCCACGTACAGCACCTGGGGAAGGGACTCCAGCCGGCGCTCGGCCTCCACCGACTTGCCGGACCGCGCCCCGCCCAGGACCAGCGTCCGGCGCGGCAGGTCGGGCACGTCCTCGTAGGCGCCCACCTCCAGCGTGGTCCCGTCCGGCACGGCGCGCGCCCCGGCCGCCGCGAGCCGGCGCCGCTCCTCCGCACCCGGCGGCACGTCGTGGTCGAGGTGCACGGCGATCACGTCCGTCGTCGGCCCGACCGCGCCCACCGCCCGCAGCCGCGCCAGCGCGTCCGGACGCCCCACGACGTCCAGCAGCACCATGGCGTACGTCCCGGCCGGCTCCTCCAGCCCGGCCGGCGCGGTCCCCGGCGGCAGATAGAGCAGCCGCCGCCCGTCCGGACCCGTCACGGCGTAGCCGGTGCCCGGCGCGTCCAGCGCCACCGCCCGCACCCGGTGACCCGTCAGCAGTGCCAGCTCCCGCCCGTCCGGCACCCGGCCCGGCTGCGGCAGCCCGGCGGGAACCTCGACCGCGGGGCCGTCGTGCGGATGGGAGAGCAGTACCTGGCGCACACCGCCCAGTGAACGCCCCGCGCGGGCGGCCGCGAACGCCACGCCCGGCGTCAGGTCGAGCAGCAACGAGCCGTCCACGAGCAGCGAGGTCGCCGCGCGCGCGTACGGACCGGCGGCCGACGCGCAGGCGGCGCAGGGACAGGCGGGGCGGGGCAGGCCCGCGGGGGCACCGGTGCCGAGCAGAGTGAGTTCCACGGATCCGATTTTCTCCCCTCCCCCCGCCTCCTGCGCGCCCGGCCGGGCCTCGGGGCCTCCCGTTCGGGCCGGGCCCGCGGACCCCGGCACCGCACCTCGCCGTGTTGCCGTCGGTCCCCGGGGCTCCTTCCCCGAGCTCTCGGCTTCCCCCCACCTCCGACTTCGCTCGAGCGGGGCCCCCATGAGCAGGGGAGACCCCGGCCGGCTCACTCCTCCGCCCTGCGACGCACGGCACCGGGCCCCACTCCCTGATCCGGCCTGATCCGAACGAAAGGCCCTGTTCCCGATGATCCACCGGATCATCCGCCGGACAGGCTCTAGTCTCTGGTCAGGGCCGGACCGTGATCCGGCTCCTGTTGTGCAGGTGCTCATACCCACGGGAGGCGTACATGGCGGCATGGACGTGGCGGTTCGAGAAGGCGGACGGGACGCAGGTCGGGCCCGTGGTGACGCCGGAGGACTTCACCACGCAGGGGGACGCCGAGTCCTGGATCGGAGAGAACTGGAAGGCGCTGGTGGAGGGCGGCGCCGACCAGGTACGGCTGCTTGAGGACGACACGGAGATCTACGGGCCGATGAGCCTCCACGCGGACGAGACGTGAGCGTTCGGGCGGGGGCTCACGCCCTCGCCCGTCCCGCGTCCGCTCAGTCCCGCACGCCGCACAGGTGGAACAGCGACGCCACCCCGCGGTAGGGGTCCGTCCGGCCGGCCCGCTCCTCGACCGCGAGGAGCGCCGCCAGGTCGTCGGGACAGCCGGGAGTGTGCGCGACCCGCGCTCCGTCCACCGCCGTGTCCGTGAAGACCCGTACGCCGTACCAGGTGTGCAGTGGCGCACCGAGCCCCGCGAGGGTTGCCGTCAGGTCCGTCAGCCGGTCGGCCCGCACCTCGAGCCCTGAGCCGTCCCTGTGGCGCGCCGAGTCGAACGCGGCCAGCGCCCCGGCCCAGTCGCCGCGCAGGCCGGACCGCATCGCCGGTGCGTCGCCGTTGCGCACCAAGAGCGACAGCAGGCCGCCGGGAGCGAGCATCCGGGCCAGCCCCGCCACCAGCGGGTCCGGCTCCGCCACGTACATCAGCACGCCGTGGCAGAGCACCACGTCGAAGCTGCCCGGCAGGAAGTGTACCCCGGTGTCGCGGCCGTCACTCTCGATGACCCGCACCCGCTCGCGGATGCCCTCGGGTTCCCCGGCGAGCACCGCGCGTGCGGCGGCGATCATCTCCGTGTCCCGCTCCAGACCGGTCACCTGGTGGCCGACCCGTGCCAGGCGCAGCGCCTGCGTGCCCCGGCCCATGCCGACATCCAGCACGCGCAGCCGTCGCCCGACCGGGAACCGCCCCGCTATCTGTTCGTCGAGCTGCCGGGCCACCAGCTCCTGCTGCACGACCTCCCGCAGGTTCCCGGGCGGCCCGGCCGTCCCACCCGCCTTCGGCGCGGAGTGCGGGGCCTGCGCGGGCACGGCTACAGGTGCCGTGCCGTCGGCGAACGGCGTGGTGCTCAGGGCCGTTCCCCGCGCTTGACCTGGGGCTTGGGCAGGCGCAGCCGGCGCATCTGCAGCGAGCGCATCAGCGCGTAGGCGACGGCGCCGCGGCGATTGTCGCCGGGGAAGCGCTCGGCCAGCCGCTTCTTCAGCCGGAAACCGGTCACGACGGAGTCGAGCACGATCATCACGATCACGACGAGCCACAGCAGCAGCGCCACGTTCTGCAGCTGGGGCACCTGGATCATGCTCAGCACCAGGATGATCACCGCCATCGGCAGGAAGTACTCCGCGATGTTGAACCGTGAGTCGACGTAGTCGCGCGCGAACCGGCGCACCGGCCCCTTGTCGCGGGCAGGCAGGTAGCGCTCGTCGCCGCTGGCCAGCGCCTGGCGCTGGCGCTCCATCGCGGCCCGGCGCTCGTCACGCTGCCGCTTGGCGGCCTCCTTGCGCGTCATCGACGTATTGGCCACGCTGCGCCGCTGGGTCTGGGCCTGGCTGCGCTTGGGCGTGGGGCGGCCCTTCGGGGCCTCCGGGTGGCGGGTCTGAGTGGAGTCGGTCACCGTCGCCTTGTCGGCGTGGGCCTTCTCTTCCTTGGCACGGCTACGGAACACAAAACCCAAGGGTACGGGGTGTACGGGGTTGGACCCCACTCCCGGGGGGGAACGATCCGGCAACACCACGCGTCTGTAGAAGCACAAGAGGGGCGTTGTGTGCGACTTGGGGTGCGTTGTCCGCAGGCACCCCGGGGAACACCTACTCCCTGCGCTGGACCGGAAGGAGACGCAGTCGTCCTTGGGGAGGAGCGCATCCGCTCCCGGACAGTGCGGTAATGGATGCAGGGCCCGTACTGTGGGTTCTGTCGCAGAGATGTGAGCCGGAGTCCGTCAGAAGGGGGCGCGCGAAGCCCATGAGCGGTGTCATGAAGCGTATGGGGATGATCTTCCGCGCGAAGGCGAACAAGGCCCTGGACCGGGCCGAAGATCCGCGCGAGACCCTCGATTACTCGTACCAGAAACAGCTGGAGCTGCTCCAGAAGGTCCGCCGGGGTGTCGCCGACGTGGCGACCAGCCGCAAGCGCCTGGAGCTCCAGCTCAATCAGCTGCAGTCCCAGTCCTCCAAGCTGGAGGACCAGGGCCGTAAGGCGCTGGCGCTGGGCCGTGAGGACCTCGCCCGCGAGGCCCTCTCCCGCCGCGCCGCCCTCCAACAGCAGGTGACGGACCTGGAGACACAGCACGCGACCCTCCAGGGCGAGGAGGAGAAGCTCACCCTCGCTTCCCAGCGGCTCCAGGCCAAGGTCGACGCCTTCCGTACGAGGAAGGAGACCATCAAGGCCACGTACACGGCGGCGCAGGCGCAGACCCGGATCGGCGAGGCCTTCTCCGGCATCTCCGAGGAGATGGGCGACGTCGGGCTGGCGATCCAGCGGGCCGAGGACAAGACCGCCCAGCTCCAGGCGCGGGCCGGCGCCCTCGACGAGCTGCTCGCCTCCGGCGCCCTCGACGACCAGTCCGGCATGCGCAAGGACGACATCCAGGCCGAGCTGGACCGGCTCTCCGGTGGTACGGATGTGGAGCTGGAACTGCAGCGCATGAAGGCCGAGCTGGCGGGCGGCTCCTCCACCGAGAAGCAGGCCATCGAGGGCGGCAGCGAGCAGCCCCGGTCGCAGCAGCAGCCGCAGGACACCCCGAGGTTCGACAAGCAGTGACCGCCGCACGGGACACCGACCCGTGCCGATGACGAGCGAGGCCCCCGCGCGGGTGCCCAGGAGGCCGACATGATCGTACGGATCATGGGGGAGGGGCAGGTGGCTCTGGCCGAGAGCCACCTCGCCGAGCTGGACACACTGGACGAGGAACTCCTCGCCGAGATGGAGGGCGGCGACGGCCTCGGCTTCCGCCGCACCCTCACCGCCCTGCTGAACAGGGTCCACGAGCTCGGCGAGCCGCTGCCGGACGACGCGCTGGAACCATCCGACCTCATCCTCCCCTCCCCGGACGCGACCATCGAGGAGGTCCGGGAGCTGCTCGGCGACGACGGCGACGGCCTGATCCCGGGCACATGAGCCCCCGGCCCGCAGGGCCGCCCGCCTCCGTACGTTCCCCGCACGCCCCCGCGAGGCCGTACGGTGAACGGCTGTGAGCACCTTCCAGCGGGCCCGGCGGCGGCTGCGCGCGCACCCCTTCGCCCTGGACACGGCCCTGGCCGCGGGCGTCCTGACGTGCATGCTGGCCGGCTCCCTCGTGGACCCGCACGGCCCTGACGGCGTCACCTGGACGCTGCATGCCCCGGATCTGCTCAGTCTGGTCCTCATGGTGCTCGCCGCCGCCGCGCTCCCCTTCCGGCGCCGCGCGCCCCGCGCGGTCCTCGGCTTCACCGGCGGTGCCTCCCTGGTGGAGTCCGTCACCGGGGACCCCCGTGCCCCGGTCGCGATGTGCGTGGTCGTCGCGCTCTACACCGTCGCCTCCACCACCGACCGCCCCACCACCTGGCGGGCCGGCCTGCTCACCATGACCGTCCTCACCGGCGCCGCCATGATCGCAGGCCCGCTGCCCTGGTACGCCCAGGAGAACCTGGGGATCTTCGCCTGGACCGGCATCGGCGCCACCGCAGGGGACGCCGTCCGCAGCCGCCGCGCCTTCGTCCAGGCCATCAGGGAACGTGCCGAGCGGGCCGAACGCACCCGCGAGGAGGAGGCCCGCCGCCGCGTCGCCGAGGAACGCCTGCGCATCGCCCGCGACCTGCACGACGTCGTCGCCCACCACATCGCGCTGGTCAACGTCCAGGCCGGGGTCGCCGCCCACGTCATGGACAAGCGGCCCGACCAGGCCAAGGAGGCCCTCGCCCACGTACGCGAGGCCAGCCGCTCGGCGCTCGGCGAACTGCGCGCCACCGTCGGCCTGCTGCGCCAGTCCGGCGACCCCGAGGCGCCCACCGAGCCCGCCCCCGGCCTGGACCGCCTCGACGAACTCACCGGCACCTTCCGCAGCGCCGGCCTGCGCGTCCTGGTCGCCCGTGAGGACCGGCGCCCGGACCACGCCCCCGCGCTGCCCGCCGCCGTCGACCTGGCCGCCTACCGGGTCGTCCAGGAGGCTCTCACCAACGTCCAGAAACACGCCGGCACCGAGGCGAAGGCGGAGGTCAGCGTCGTCCGGGTGGGCCCGCACCTCGAGGTCACCGTCCTGGACGACGGCACAGGCGCGGTCCGGCACGAGGCTCCCGCCGCCAACGGCGACGGAGGCGGCCACGGCCTGCTCGGGATGCGGGAACGCGTCACCGCCCTGCGCGGCACCCTCACCACCGGCCCCCGCTACGGCGGCGGCTTCCGCGTCCATGCGATCCTGCCCGTCGAGCCCCGCACGTCCGCGGTCCAGGACGGTTCGTGACCCGCCCACAGCCCGGGACGGCGGCCCGTGACCAGCACTCCTGGGGGAACCCGTGACCATCCGCGTCCTGCTCGCCGACGACCAGGCCCTGCTGCGCAGCGCCTTCCGCGTGCTCGTCGACTCCGAGCCGGACATGGAGGTGGTGGGCGAGGCGTCCGACGGTGCCGAGGCGGTCCGCCTGGCCCGCGCACAGCGCGCGGACATCGTCCTGATGGACATCCGGATGCCCGGCACCGACGGTCTCGCGGCCACCCGCCTGATCAGCGCGGACCCCGAACTCGACGGGGTCCGCGTGGTGATCCTGACGACCTTCGAGGTCGACGACTACGTGGTGCAGTCGCTGCGGGCCGGTGCCTCCGGCTTCCTCGGCAAGGGCTCCGAACCCGGCGAACTGCTGAGCGCCATCCGGATCGCCGCCGAGGGCGACGCGCTGCTGTCCCCGGCCGCCACCAAGGGCCTGATCGCCCGTTTCCTCGCCCAGGAGGGCACGGCCGACGGCGCCGGCCGCGACCCGGCCCGCGCGCAGCGGCTCGACTCGCTGACCATGCGGGAGCGCGAAGTGCTGGTCCAGGTGGCCGGCGGCCACTCCAACGACGAGATCGCCCGGCGCCTGGAGGTCAGCCCGCTGACCGTCAAGACACACGTCAACCGGGCCATGGCCAAGCTCGGCGCCCGCGACCGGGCCCAGTTGGTCGTGACCGCCTACGAGTCCGGCCTGGTCCGCCCGAGGACGGACTGAACGCGACCGCGTGTACTGCGGGGGGAGTAGCCGGCGCCCGAAGGAACGGGACCTCGGGCCTACGGATCGACCCTCCCGATGCACCACTGTGTAGAGCGCGCACCCGGCTCGGCCCGGCCGTGCCCCCGCCCGTGACCGTGCGTCAGACGGTGCCGGTGACCGCTTCCGACCGCTCACAGACGCTCACAGAAGAGAGATCCGTAACCCATGTCCTGGCTGGCCAGATTCAGCCTCGCGCAACGCGCGCTGATCGGTCTCATGTCGATCGTCGCGCTCGTGTTCGGGGCGATCGCGATACCTCAGCTCAAGCAACAGCTGCTGCCCACCATCGAACTGCCCATGGTCTCCGTGATCGCCCCCTACCAGGGCGCGTCCCCGGACGTGGTGGAGAAGCAGGTCGTCGAGCCCATCGAGAACAACCTGGAGGCCGTCGACGGCATCTCCGGTGTCACCTCGACGGCCAGCGAGGGCAACGCCGTGATCATGGCGTCCTTCGACTTCGGCAACGAGACCGAACAGCTCGTCGCCGACGTCCAGCAGGCCGTCAACCGGGCCCGCGTCCTGCTTCCCGACGCCGTGGACCCGCAGGTCGTCGCCGGCAGCACCGACGACATCCCGACCCTGGTCCTCGCCGTCACCTCCGACGAGGACCAGCAGGCCCTCGCCGACCGGCTCGACCGGACCGTGGTCACCGAACTCGAGGGCATCGACGGCGTCGGCCAGGTCACCGTGGACGGCGTCCGGGACCTCCAGGTCACCGTCACCCCCGACGACGCCGAGCTCGCCGACGCCGGTCTCACGGCGCAGGCGCTCACCCAGGCCCTCCAGGCGGGCGGCGCGACCGTCCCGGCCGGCTCCTTCGACGAGGACGGCGCCAACCGCACCGTCCAGGTCGGCGGCGGCTACACCTCGCTCGAGCAGATCGAGGACCTGATGGTCACCGGACAGCCCGGTGAGGGCAAGCCGGTCCGCCTCGGCTCCGTGGCCGAGGTCGAGCAGCAGGAGGCCAGGGCCGACTCCCTCACCCGCACCAACGGCGAGCCCAGCCTCGCCGTGGTCGTCACCATGGACCACGACGGCAGCGCCGTCGCGATCTCGGACGCCGTCGCGGAGAAGCTGCCCGACCTGAGCGAATCCCTCGGCTCGGGCGCCGAACTCACGGTCGTCAGCGACCAGGGCCCGGCCGTCGCCAAGGCCATCGAGGGCCTGACCACCGAGGGCACCCTCGGTCTGGTCTTCGCGGTCCTGGTGATCCTGGTCTTCCTCGCCTCGATCCGCTCGACCCTCGTCACCGCGGTGTCCATCCCGCTGTCCGTCGTGCTCGCGCTGATCGTGCTGTGGACGCGCGACCTGTCGCTGAACATGCTGACCCTCGGCGCGCTGACCATCGCGGTCGGCCGGGTCGTGGACGACTCCATCGTCGTCCTGGAGAACATCAAGCGGCACCTCGGCTACGGCGAGGAGCGCCGTGAGGCGATCCTGGGCGCCGTCCGCGAGGTGGCCGGCGCGGTGACGTCCGCGACGTTCACCACCGTCGCCGTCTTCCTGCCGATCGGCCTGGTCGGCGGCATGGTGGGCGAGCTGTTCGGCTCCTTCAGCATCACCGTCACGGCGGCGTTGCTCGCCTCCCTGCTGGTGTCGCTGACGGTCGTCCCCGTCCTGTCGTACTGGTTCCTGCGTCCCCCGAAGGGCACCCCCGAGGACGCCGAGGAAGCCCGCAGGCTGGCCGAGGAGAAGGAGGCGAAGAGCCGCCTCCAGAAGTTCTACGTCTCCGTCCTGCGCTTCGCCACCCGGCGCAGGCCGGCCAGCATCGCCATCGCGGTCGTCGTCCTGATCGGCACGTTCGGCATGACCCCGCTGCTCAAGACCAACTTCTTCGACCAGGGCGAGCAGCAGGTCCTCACGGTCCGTCAGGAGCTGGAGCCCGGCACCAGCCTCGAGGCGACCGACGCGCAGGCCAGGAAGGTCGAGAAGCTGCTCGGCGACACCGAGGGCGTCAGGGACCACCAGGTCACCATCGGCTCGTCCGGCTTCATGGCGGCCTTCGGCGGCGGCACGGACACCAACCAGGCCAGTTACCAGGTGATGCTGGAGGACTCCGCGTCCTCCGAGGACGTGCAGGAGCGCCTCGAGAAGGGCCTCGCCGGACTCGACGGCATCGGCACCACCACCATCGCGGGCGGCGACGGATTCGCCAGCCAGGACCTGAGCGTCGTCGTCAAGGCGGCCGACGCGCAGGTGCTGCGCAAGGCGGCCGACCAGGTACGGGAGGCCGTGGCCTCGCTGGACGACGTCGCGGACGTCACCAGCGATCTGTCGCAGAGCGTCCCGCGGATCTCCGTGGAGGCCGACTCCCGTGCCGCCGCGGCCGGATTCAACAGCCAGACGCTCGGCGCGGCCGTCGCCCAGGCGATCCGGGGCACCCCCGCCGCCAAGGTGGTCCTCGACGACACCGAGCGCGACGTCGTCATCCGCTCGGCCGAACCGGCCACCACCCTGGCCGAACTGAAGAAGCTGCGCCTGGGCCCGGTGGAGCTGGGCGACATCGCCACCGTCGAGCTGAAGGACGGCCCGGTGTCCATGACCCGGATCGACGGCCAGCGCTCCGCCACCGTCACCGCCCGCCCGACCGGTGACAACACCGGCGCGGTCAGCGCCGAGCTCCAGACGAAGATCGACGCGCTCACCCTCCCGGCGGGCGCGACGGCCGAGATCGGCGGCGTGTCCGAGGACCAGGACGAGGCGTTCGCCAACCTGGGCCTGGCGATGCTCGCGGCGATCGCGATCATCTTCATGCTGCTCGTCGGCACCTTCCGGTCGCTCGCCCAGCCGCTGATCCTGCTGGTGTCCATCCCTTTCGCGGCGACGGGCGCGATCGGCCTGCTGATCGTCACGGGCACCCCGATGGGCGTCCCGGCGATGATCGGCATGCTGATGCTGACCGGCATCGTGGTCACCAACGCGATCGTGCTGATCGACCTGATCAACCAGTACCGCGCCCAGGGGCACGGCGTCGTCGAGGCCGTGATCGAGGGCGGCCGGCACCGGCTGCGCCCGATCCTCATGACGGCCCTGGCGACGATCTTCGCCCTGCTCCCGATGGCGCTCGGCGTCACCGGTGAGGGCGGCTTCATCGCCCAGCCGCTGGCCGTGGTGGTGATCGGCGGTCTGATCACGTCGACGCTGCTGACCCTGCTCCTGGTGCCGACGCTCTACGCGATGCTGGAGCTCCGCAAGGAGCGGCGCGCGAAGAAGCGGGCGGAGAAGAAGGGCGCGACTGCGCAGCCGGAGGCTTCGGAGGAACCGGAGCCGGCCCAGGTCTGACGTCCGCCCGTAGGACGAAGGGGCGCCCCGTGGAGTCATCACGGGGCGCCCCTTCGCGCCGTCCCGGCGTTGTCAGGGCTGCTTCCCGTCTTCACCGGCGTTCCCCGGCTCGGACTGCCCTCAGCTCCACCGTCCCGCTGCGACGGCCCGGCGGTGGGGTAGGGGTCGGACCGGGGCGCGGTACTGGCCTTGTGACCAGCCCGTTTCCCCGGCCCGCCCTCCGCACCGGACATGCGACTCTCACCGCATCCGGCGCTCCACGGACTCCCGCTGGGCCGCACGGCTCACGCCGTCGCGGTCTTCGCCCACGGTGTCGGGATGCTGTATCCGCGCCGGCGATAGCGGGTCACCTTCACCCGCTGCGGGACGAACAGCGTGATCCCGTCCTCCTCGGGCCGCCAACCGGGTTCACCGGCCAGACAGCGGCGCCGCAGAGTCCTCCAGTCGATCCCGGGATGTTGTTTCCTCAGCCACAGGGTCACTCGACGCCAAGTGAAGTCGTCGAGAGAGTGGAATGTGGCCGCGGAGGACCCGAACCGGAAGTAGTAACACCATCCCCTCACCGCCGAGTTGAGCTGGCGGAGCAGGTCGGCGAGGGTGCGTTGACCTCTCTTGTCAGTCACCGCCCGAACCTTGCCCGTGATGGAGGCCAGCGCCTTCTTCGACGGGTAGGTGCAGACGTAGTGCTCGCTGGTGCCCTTCTTGCGCCTCCGCTGGATGCGGAAGCCGAGAAAGTCCAGGCCCTCGTCAATGTGACAGACACGGGTCTTGGTCTCGGACAGACGAAGCCCCAGCGGGGCAAGTACGGCCGTGACCTCCTCCCACAGCGCGTCCGCGTGAGCTCGGGCGCCGCACACCATGATCGGAAAATCGTCCGCGTAGCGGACGATCCGGTATGTGGCGCCTCCGCGTCGACGGTGTGCTGTCCGCCTGCCGCCACTGCCGCGAGCGTCCCACTTGGCGCAGAAGTGTTCATCCAGTGCCGAGAGAGCGATGTTCGCCAACAGCGGCGAGGCGATGCCGCCTTGGGGTGTGCCGGTGTTCGTGTCCCTGGTCTCGCCGTCGGCGGACATGATGCCCGCCTTCAGGAACGCCTTGACCAGGGCCAGAACCCGCTTGTCTCCGACTTGTCCGCACATTCCGCTCAAGAAGAGCGGAATGTGCGATGTTGTCGAAGCACGCTTCGATGTCCGCGTCCAGCACCCAGTGGTAGCCCTTGGTGCCGAGGTGATGGACCTCAGCGATCGCGTCGTGGGCCCGTCGTTCGGGGCGAAAGCCGTAGCTGACCGGCTTGAAGGACGCCTCGAAGATCGGTTCCAGGACCAGCACGAGTGAGGCTTGCACGAGCCTGTCCATCGCGGTGGGGATCCCCGGTCTCCTGAGCTTTCCCCCGCTGCCCCGCTTGGGGATCATGCGCTCCCGCACCGGCAGAGGAGTGAACGTGCGGGCCTTCAACTGCTCCCGCGCGTTCTTCAGGAAGGCCACAGTGTCGGCGTCGTCGGCGATGAAGGCCGGGATGGCCCGGTCCACGCCGGCGGTGCGCGCCCCCTTGTTGCCCCTCACCCTCTCCCACGCAACCGTGAGGAAGTCGGGGTGATGGACGAGGTTGTAGAGATCATCGAACCTGCGGCCGGGATCATCGACCGCCCATTGGTGCAGCTTGGTCTGCATCCGTCGTACCCGCAGCCGGGCCCCATCGGGGTCGGGCCACAGCTCACCGGTGTTCACCAGCGTCTCCGTCCCTTGCAGCTCCTCAACTACGTGAATCCGCTGGGCTGCTTCGCCATGCGGACGGCTTTCCCGTCCCCGGACCACTACCAGCCCTCCGCCCCACCCCGGGCCGTCGGCGGACGTCGCGCCTTCCCGCCCACCGCGCTTGGAGAGCGCACTGAGACGAGAGCTTCGGGGTGGTTCCCACAGAAAGGCCCCGAAGGTTCCGGGCAGGGGCCCGGTATGGGGGTCCTGCGGGAAACCTTCGGGGCCTTCGCGTGGGGGAGTCCTCCGCGACGAGGAACGGCCCGGCTACGGCAGCGCGAGCATCCGCTCCAGGGCCAGCCTGGCGAACTGCTCGGTCTCCCGGTCCACCTCGATGCGGTTGACCAGGTTGCCCTCCGCCAGCGACTCCAGGGCCCACACCAGGTGGGGGAGGTCGATGCGGTTCATCGTGGAGCAGAAGCAGACCGTCCTGTCCAGGAAGACGATCTCCTTGCCCTCGGGAGCGAAACGGTTCGCCAGCCGGCGCACCAGGTTCAGCTCCGTGCCGATCGCCCACTTGGAACCGGCCGGGGCGGCCTCCAGCTTCTTGATGATGTACTCGGTCGACCCGACGTGGTCCGCCGCGGCCACGACCTCGTGCCGGCACTCGGGGTGCACCAGGACGTTGACACCCAAAACGCGCTCGCGCACGTCGTTGACCGAGTCCAGGCTGAAGCGGCCGTGCACCGAGCAGTGGCCCCGCCACAGGATCATCTTCGCGGTGCGCAGCTCGTCCGCCGTCAGCCCGCCGTTCGGCTTGTGCGGGTTGTAGACGACGCAGTCCTCCAGGGACATCCCCAGGTCCCGTACGGCGGTGTTGCGGCCGAGGTGCTGGTCGGGGAGGAAGAGGACCTGCTCGCCCTGCTCGAAAGCCCAGTCGAGGGCGCGCTTCGCGTTGGAGGAGGTGCAGATGGTGCCGCCGTGCCTGCCGGTGAAGGCCTTGATGTCGGCGGAGGAGTTCATGTACGAGACGGGCACGACCCGGTCGGATATCCCGGCCTCGGTCAGCACGTCCCAGCACTCCGCGACCTGCTCGGCGGTGGCCATGTCCGCCATGGAGCAGCCGGCCGCAAGGTCCGGCAGGACCACCTTCTGGTCGTCGCCGGTGAGGATGTCGGCGGACTCGGCCATGAAGTGCACACCGCAGAACACGATGTACTCGGCCTGCGGGCGCGCGGCGGCGTCCCTGGCCAGCTTGAACGAGTCGCCCGTGACGTCGGCGAACTGGATGACCTCGTCGCGCTGGTAGTGGTGGCCGAGCACGAAGACCTTGTCCCCGAGCTTCTCCTTGGCGGCGCGGGCGCGTGCCACCAGGTCCGGGTCGGACGGCGAGGGGAGGTCACCCGGACACTCCACGCCGCGCTCGCTCCTCGGGTCGGCCTCCCGGCCGAGGAGCAACAGGGCGAGGGGCGTCGGCTGTACGTCGAGCTCCTGGGTCTGGGCGGTGGTCACGACACGCACCCTTTCTGTTCTGCGGTCGGCCGGGCCGGTGAGGGCCGGACCGGCGGGACAAGCGGGACACCGGTTCGACTTTTCGTCGAATTGACACTATCTATCATAACCGGCTCGCGTCGGTTTGACGACGGCCATAGCGTCCATGTGACATGAATCCCGGCAGTGGCCCGTCCATTCCCCGCCCGGAGCGTTTTCCGCTTGCCGGGCCGTGTGCGAGCATGAAGACGGAGCCGAGAGAACGCGTTCCCGGCCCGGAATGAATCCGCGGCCCCGTCGGTTGCAACCGTCGGCAAGCAGTCTCCGTACAACCCGGGAGAGATGTAGATGTCCGTATCGGACGAGACCACCACCGCCACCGACGGCATCATCGTGACCGAAGCCGCCGCGGCCAAGGTCAAGGCGCTGCTCGACCAGGAAGGCCGTGACGACCTCGCCCTGCGCGTCGCCGTCCAGCCCGGCGGCTGCTCCGGCCTGCGCTACCAGCTCTTCTTCGACGAGCGTTCCCTCGACGGCGACGTGGAGAAGGACTTCGACGGTGTCAAGGTCGTCACCGACCGGATGAGCGCCCCGTACCTGGGCGGTGCCACCATCGACTTCGTCGACACCATCGAGAAGCAGGGCTTCACCATCGACAACCCGAACGCCACGGGCTCCTGCGCCTGCGGCGACTCCTTCAGCTGAGCGGTCCCCGACTCCGCTTCGGGACCCGCACCCGGGCGGCACAGCGCGTCGGCACCACGAAGGCGGCGGTCCCGTCCGGACGGGACCGCCGCCTTCGGGCCTTCAGCCCTTCGTCACCCCTCCGAAGGAGGCGCGGGCAGCCGCGCGCCGTCCTTGCGCAGCGGCACCGGCTCACCGTCGGCGTCCACCACCTCACGGGCCCCCAGCGGCGCGTCGAGCCGCACCGTCTGCTGGTACTGCTTGGCGATCAGGATGCAGACCTTGTCCGGCCAGGGCGTCTCGGTCACGGTGACCGTGACCCGGCCGCCGCTCTCGCCCGCCGCCGCCTCGTAGTCGGCGCACACTCCGCCGGTGAAGGTCACCGTCAGCTCGTCGCCCTCGGCGGTGTAGCCCTTGACGGCCACCTCGCGCGCCGTCGGCGACGAGGTCGGCCGGTCGCCGTCCCCCAGCTTTTCCGGTTCCGTGCTCGGCTCCCCGGACCGCGCCCGCGGGGCGAGGTACTCCGGCTCGACCGCCGGATACGTCACCGTGCCGCCGTCCTGCGTGTCCGTGGGCCGCACCTCGAACAGCCAGGACGGCACGAGCGCCTGCTGCCCGTCCACCGCGTGTGCGGCCAGCCCGAACACCGCCCTCTCGACGACGACCGTGTCCTTGGCGGGCAGGGTCGGTGCCGTGACGCACGGCTCCTGCCGGTCACCGTCCTCCAGCGGTACGGGAGTGGCACAGCCGCCGATCTCCGCGCGCCCGCCGGCGCCGGGTGCCGTGTTCAGCAGTTCCAGCGCCTCCTCGGCGTCCACCACGGGGTACGAGTCCGCCTTCACCGGTGTCGACAGCCGGCCGCTGCCGCCGACCACCTCACCGCCGGCGCCGACGACCACTCCGGTCGTCCAGCCGTACGTCGGCATCCCGCCGACCTCCGGCTCCGCGTTCACCACCCGCTTGACGCCCATGACCTGGCCGGCGTCGAGTTTCGCGTCGTCCTGGCCCAGCGCCTTCAGCACGGGCGCGGCGGCCTTCTTCGCGGCCTCCTCGCTCACCGCGGGCATGTCGCCGGCCGACGGGGCCCGGCAGGCCTCGTCCTTGCCCGTACAGGCGTCGGGGCCCGGCGTGTACCGGCTGAACGTCCAGGTGCCGGGGGCGCCGCGTTCCACCCGCAGCGTGGGCCCGCTGCCGTCCTTGCCGCCGATCCGCCAGGCCTCGCCCTCCGTCACCGGTTTCCCGCCGACCCCGAGCGCCTTCGCGAGACCGGTCACCTGTGCCTCGGTGATCTCCCCCCGGGCGCGGTACACCGGCGCCGCGTCGGGGCCCTCGGGGAGGGGGCCGTCGGCGCGGTAGGCGGCGCCGTACGGGTTGGGCTCACCCGGTGCGATGCCGTGCGTGCCGCCCTCGGTGTAGGCGTCGAGGGTGAGCGGCGGGGGAGTGCCGTCCCCGTTCACCCCCGGACTCGTACCGCCGCCCGGCCCGCCGGAGGCGCTGGCGGCGAGATACGCCCCGCCGCCCCCGACCAGCAGCACCGCCGCGGCCACCGCCGCCACCAGCCCCGGAGACCGCCACCGCCCGGCTCCGTGCCCGTCACCGCCGCCGTGTACGTCGGCGTGGGCCGCGTCGCCGCCGTGGCCCACGGCGGTACGTCCCTCGTCGGCGTCCGGCACCGGACCGTCGCCGGCGGCCCCCCGCGCGGGTGAGGCCCCGGCCATGCCGGTCTCCCGCCCCCCGGCCGCCGCCCCTCCGGCCGCGGACGCATCGGGCCCGGGGCCCCCGGTGGCCGCGGATCCGGTCTCCGGTTCTTCGGCCGCCGTAGCCCTGCCACTCTCCCGAGGGGCATCCTGCACGGACTTGCTCCCGGCGGCCCGGTCCGCGTCGCCGTCCGCCTCCGCGGCGTCGGCCCGTGCGCCTTTGGCGGCCGGAGTCCCGGCCTCCGGGCTCTCGGCTTCGCCGTGGTGCGCCCCCTCGGGCCTGCTCTTCGGTGCCCGGTTCCCGGCTTCGTCGGTCTGTGCGGTATCGCTCGCGGCGGCTGCGGGATCCGGCGTCGGGGCCTCGGGGCCGTCGGCCCACGGTGCCTCGGGCGCGGTCGCGTCCGTGCCTTCCGAGGCCGGCGGCTCGTGGGCGTCGGCACGTACGGAACCGGACTCTCCGGCCCGGGTTCCGGGAACGTCCGCCCGCGGTGCCCCGGATTCCACACCGGATGCGCCCGCGCCCACAGGTTCCGGCGCGGACGCCGCGCCCGCGCCGGCGGACGAGGAGTCGGCCTGCGCGCCCCCGGCGGGCGGGCCTCCGGGCATGGAGTCCTCGGGCGCCGGCTGCTCGTCTCGGGCTCGGAGGACCGGCACGGATCCGCTCCCCGGGCCCCCGCCTTCGGTGTCCCCCGTCACCGTGCCGGCTGTCATGCCGGTCGTCGTGTCCTCGGCCTGCCCGGGGGTGGTGCGGGGTTCCGCCTCATCCGGGGTTCTCTCGTGCTCGCCCCTCGGCGCCCCGACGCTCTCCGCCCCGGTGTCCCCGGTGTCCCCGGTGTCCCCGGTGTCCCCGGTGCCCGTCCCCGGCTCCCCGGCCCCGGGGGCGGGAGCTTCGGGGACGGAGCGGGGCGCGGCGGCGTCGTCCCGGGGCCGCGCGCCCCGCGGGGTGTCCGCGCCGTCGGCCGAAGCGCCCCCGGTGTCGCGCGCGCTGCCGGAGGCCCGCGCCTCGGCGTCGTCGTTGTCGGGTCGCTCGGTGTTCACCGCATCGCTCCTTCGGCTGCACAGCTGTCCCTGAAGACCCTGCCCGGTCGCACCCGGACCGTTGAGGGGTCGTATCCCGTATCCCCTTTACGGGGGACAGCGATGGGACGCAACGGAGGAGCGTACGGTTCCCCGGGCACGGATCCGGCCGCGGCAGACCCCGGCTCAGTCGCCGTACTCGGACATCGCGTCCAGCAGCCGGGCCGAGGACGAGGGCACGGACACGCCGTGGATCAGGGACGGGGAGACCGGACGGGCGGTGTTTCGGTCCGGTGCCGTCCAGCGGGGAGACATCCGGGCGCCGTCGCCGCGCAGCGATGCCAGGTCGCCGTCGAGGTCGGCCTGTGTGGGGACGTGGAACTCGAGGTTCGTCATACGAGCACCGTATGTATGGCACGGGTCACGACGAAAGATCTACTATCGGGTAGTTTTGCCGGTCTTCAACGGGCGGCGTCCACCCGATAGCGTGGACCGTCAATCCCCCTCCCCCAGGAGAGTCCACGCCGTGCGCATCGCAGTCACCGGCTCCATCGCCACCGATCACCTCATGACCTTCCCCGGCCGCTTCGCCGACCAGCTCGTCGCGGACCGGCTGCACACGGTCTCGCTGTCCTTCCTGGTCGACAACCTCGACGTACGCCGGGGCGGCGTGGGCGCGAACATCGCCTTCGGCATGGGGCAGCTCGGCACCCGGCCGATCCTGGCCGGCGCCGCGGGCTTCGACTTCGACGAGTACCGGGCCTGGCTGGAGCGGCACGGCGTCGACACCGGCTCCGTCCGTATCTCCGAGACGCTGCACACCGCCCGCTTCGTGGTCACCACGGACGCCGACCACAACCAGATCGGCTCCTTCTACACGGGTGCGATGAGCGAGGCCCGGCTGATCGAGCTGAAGACCGTCGCCGACCGTGTGGGCGGCCTCGACCTGGTCCTCATCGGTGCCGACGACCCGGAGGGCATGCTCCGGCACACCGAGGAGTGCCGAGCCCGGAGTATTCCGTTCGCCGCCGACTTCTCCCAGCAGATCGCCCGGATGGACGGGGAGGAGATCCGGATACTGCTGGACGGGGCGACCTACCTCTTCTCCAACGAGTACGAGAAGGGGCTCATCGAGAGCAAGACCGGCTGGTCCGACGCCGAGATCCTCGGCAAGGTGGGCCACCGCGTCACCACCCTCGGCTCCCGCGGGGTGCGCATCGAGCGTGCGGGCGAGGACCCCATCGAGGTCGGCTGCGCCCGGGAGGAGCGCAAGGCGGACCCGACCGGGGTGGGCGACGCCTTCCGCGCCGGGTTCCTGTCCGGACTGGCCTGGGGCGTTTCGCTGGAGCGCGCCGCACAGGTCGGCTGCATGCTCGCCACCCTGGTCATCGAGACCGTCGGCACACAGGAGTACCAGCTGAGCCGCGCCCACTTCATGGAGCGCTTCGCCCGGGCCTACGGCGACGAGCCCGCGACCGAGGTGAAGAAGCACCTGATGTCAACGACCCGGGACTGAAAGTCCCGGGCTCGCACAACGGGCGTCACCGGCTGGGGTGCTGCGTTCGCGTCCAGCCCCGTCCCGCCGGCGCGGGGGGCGGGGCAGGGGCCGTCGGCCGGGCCCCGCGTCGCCACAACTCCCACGCTCCGGCCCGGATGTTGCGGGAGCCGTGCCGGTCCGCGTGATCAACGAATCCGCAGGACCGGCACGCGAACCGGGCCTGGGAAACCCGGTTCGCCCTGTCGATGTGCCCGCACCCGGCGCAGGTACGGGAGGTGTACGCCGGATCGACGTAGCCGGACTCGCCCTTCCCCGTGAGCGAGACTCGGGCGCCCCGCGGTCGGACGCAGCGGTACCGAGGATGTGAGTCCCCCCGGGGCCGAAGGACTCCGTTGGGAACAGCCCCGGGGGTTCCTCGCAAGAACAAGCTGAAGTACCGGCGGTTCACGAGCCCCGGTGGCCATCGGGTCCCGGGGCCGGTGACCGGTTCGTGGCGACGCCGTGGGCCGATCCGGTAGGGCGGCCCGAGCCCCGCGAACCCGTACCGGCGGCACCGGGCGCTCAGGCTACGAGCAGGGGGACTGCTCCGGCTGCGAACCGTGGCACGGTCCGGAAAGCGAAAAGGCCCGCCGACTCCGTCGGCCTGCCCCCACGCAAGACCGAGGCCAGTACCCCGGGCCCCCGGACCTGCCGACGGCGGCGTCGTGGACCCCGAGGTCACCGGACGCTCGCGGTCCCGGATCCCCGTCGTTCACGAGATCCGGCGGACTACGTAGGCCGAGCCCCGGTCCGCCGGTTCCTCACCCACGTACCCCTGCCCGCGCATCTCGCACCACGCCGGGATGTCCAGGCGGGCGGCCTCGTCGTCCGCGAGGACGCGTACCGTGCCGCCCACAGGCACGTCGCCGATCACCCGGGCCAGCTCGATCACCGGGACCGGGCACCGCCGGCCCAGCGCGTCCACGACCAGGGCGTCGACGGCCGCGGCACCGTCGGCCGGCGCGTCCACGAGCGGGGCGCCGGCCGCCTCGCCGGTCTGCTCCGCGCCCCGTACGCCCCCGGCGGTCACCGGCGCCCCCAGCTTCTCCCGCACCCCCGCCACCACCCCCGGCAGGACCGCCAGGAACCGCTCGACGTCCCCGGCCGGTGTCCCCGGCGGCAGCGAGACGCGGACGTTGCCCTCACTCAGCACCCCCATCGCCCTCAGCACATGGCTCGGGGTGAGCGTACTGCTCGTGCACGACGAACCCGACGACACGGAGAAGCCGGCGACGTCCAGCTCGTGCAGCACCGTCTCCCCGTCGACATAGAGGCAGGAGAAGGTGACGATCCCCGGCAGCCGCCGCTGCGGATCACCGGTCACCTCCACCTCCGGCACCAGTGCCGGCACCCGTACCCGGATCCGCTCCGTCAGTTCCCGCAGGCGGGCCGCCTCCTCGGCCGCCTCGGCGCGCACCGCCCGCAGCGAGGCCGCCGCGGCCACCACCGCCGGGATGTTCTCGAACCCGGCCGCCCGCCCCGACTCCCGTTCGTCCAGCGGCCCCTGGGGAGCGAACCGTGTCCCCTTGCGCACCACGAGCAGCCCGACACCCGACGGGCCGCCCCACTTGTGGGCGCTCGCCGTGAGCAGCGACCAGTCGCCCGCCACCGGCCCCCAGCCCAGCGACTGGGCCGCGTCCACCAGCAGCGGCACACCCGCCGCCCGGCACGCCCCGGCCACCTCGGCCACCGGCTGCACCGTCCCCACCTCGTGGTTGGCCGACTGGAGACAGGCCAGCGCGGTGTCCGGCCGCAGCGCCCCGGCAAACGCGTCCGGGGGCACGGCACCCGTGCGGTCCACCCCGGCCTCGGTGACCGAACCGCCCCGCGCCTCGTGGACTTCAGCTGCATGGAGCACAGAGGAATGTTCGACCGCTGACACGATCAGGTGGCGCCCCACGCGCCGGCGCCCGGCCAGCGCCCCCTCGATCCCGGCGTGCACCGCCCGCGTGCCGGACGGCGTGAACACCAGCTCGTCCGGGCGGCATTCCACCGCCTCTGCCGCCGCCTCGCGCGCCGCGTCCAGCAGCAGCCGGGCCCGCCTGCCCTCCCGGTACAGCCGGGCCGGATCGGCCCACCCCTCGTCCAGCGCGGCCAACAGAGCCTGACGGGCGACGGGATGGAGCGGAGCGGCGGACGCGGCGTCGAAGTAGGACATACGGCAACGGTAAGCCGCGGACCCGGCAGGGAAGGGGGAGAGGACGGCGAGGGCAGGGAGCGCGGAGGAGAGGGGGGCGTGCGCACCCCGGGCCCTCCGTGCCCGCCGGGCTCGGCCGTTGCCACCGCACAAGCCGCACTCCCGGCCATTGGGCGCGCCTCCCCACCCCTTCGGGGTGACGGGCGGCGCGTATGCCCCCCTCCTCGCGACCCCCCGAAAGGCGTCGGCTAGGGTTTGGTCCGCATAAACATCCAAACCCCTGCCCGACGCAGGGCGGCGACCGACCAGCGAGAAGGCCAGGCCGCAGCCGTACAGCGCGGGCGAGACTCTCGGGAAGGCGCTACGTGAGTCCCAACGGCTCCGACCTCCCCCACTGCCTGAAGGGCGTGGGAGGTACCCCCAAGCTGCGGCGCCCGATGCGGCGGAAGCTGCTGCAGGCACTGACCGCGGGCCTGGTCCTGGCAACCGCCACCGGTTGCACATGGGAGGACTTCCCTCGCCTTGGTATGCCCACCCCCACCACGGAGGAGGCTCCCCGGATCCTCTCCCTCTGGCAGGGGTCCTGGGCCGCCGCGCTCGCCATCGGCGTGCTGGTGTGGGGTCTGATCCTGTGGAGTGCTTTCTTCCACCGGCGCAGCCGCACCAAGGTCGAGGTACCTCCGCAGACCCGGTACAACATGCCCATCGAGGCGCTGTACACCGTGGTTCCGCTCATCATCGTCTCGGTCTTCTTCTTCTTCACGGCCCGTGACGAGTCCGAGCTCCTGAAGCTCGAGGCGAAGCCGGACGTCACCGTGAACGTCGTCGGTTTCCAGTGGAGCTGGTGCTTCAACTACATCGAGAACGTCGAGGGTTCCACCGGCGACGCCAGGACCGCCAAGGAGCTCGACGGGGTCCCGGACCGCTACAAGGAGGCCTTCCCGGCCGACGCCGGCGGTGTCAACGACTGCGGCACCCCCTCCACGCGGAACCCGCAGACCAACAACCCGGGCCCCACCCTGTGGCTGCCCGAGGGCAAGCGGGTCCGCTTCGTCCTGACCTCGCGGGACGTCATCCACTCCTTCTGGGTGGTGCCGTTCCTGATGAAGCAGGACGTCATCCCGGGTCACCCCAACGCCTTCGAGGTGACCCCCAACCGTGAGGGCACCTTCCTCGGCAAGTGCGCCGAGCTCTGCGGCGTGGACCACGCCCGGATGCTGTTCAACGTGAAGGTCGTCTCCCCCGAGCGTTACGAGCAGCACCTCCAGGAACTCGCGGAGAAGGGGCAGACCGGTTACGTGCCCTCCGGCATCGAGCAGACGAGCCACGAGAAGAACCGGGAGGCGAACATCCTGTGAGCATCCTCGATGAACCCCAGGGTGCCGCAGCGTCTGTGGGCTCCTACGAGAGCGAGCAGCCGGTCCGGCGCAAGCAGCCCGGCAACGTGGTCGTCAAGTGGCTCACCACCACCGACCACAAGACGATCGGCACGCTGTATCTGGTGACGTCGTTCGTGTTCTTCTGCATCGGTGGCGTGATGGCGCTCGTCATGCGCGCCGAGCTGGCCCGGCCGGGCCTGCAGGTCATGTCGAACGAGCAGTTCAACCAGGCGTTCACGATGCACGGCACGATCATGCTGCTGATGTTCGCGACGCCGCTGTTCGCCGGCTTCGCGAACTGGATCATGCCGCTCCAGATCGGCGCGCCCGACGTCGCCTTCCCGCGGCTGAACATGTTCGCCTACTGGCTCTACCTGTTCGGCTCGCTCATCGCGGTCGGCGGCTTCCTCACCCCGGACGGGGCCGCCAGCTTCGGCTGGTTCGCCTACTCCCCGCTGTCGGACGCCATCCGCTCGCCGGGTGTCGGCGCCGACATGTGGATCATGGGTCTGGCGTTCTCCGGCTTCGGCACGATCCTCGGTGCGGTCAACTTCATCACCACGATCATCTGCATGCGCGCCCCCGGCATGACGATGTTCCGCATGCCGATCTTCACCTGGAACGTGCTGCTGACCGGTGTGCTGGTCCTGCTCGCCTTCCCGGTGCTCGCGGCGGCGCTGTTCGCGCTGGAGGTGGACCGCAAGTTCGGGGCGCACATCTTCGACGCGGCCAACGGCGGGCCGCTGCTCTGGCAGCACCTGTTCTGGTTCTTCGGCCACCCGGAGGTGTACATCATCGCGCTGCCGTTCTTCGGCATCGTCTCCGAGATCATCCCGGTCTTCTCCCGCAAGCCGATCTTCGGCTACATGGGTCTGATCGGCGCGACCATCGCGATCGCCGGTCTGTCGGTGACGGTGTGGGCGCACCACATGTACGTCACGGGCGGTGTGCTGCTGCCGTTCTTCTCCTTCATGACCTTCCTGATCGCGGTCCCCACAGGTGTGAAGTTCTTCAACTGGCTGGGCACCATGTGGAAGGGGTCACTGAGCTTCGAGACACCGATGCTCTGGTCGGCGGGCTTCCTGGTGACTTTCCTCTTCGGCGGTCTGACGGGTGTCGTCCTGGCCTCGCCGCCGCTGGACTTCCACGTCTCGGACTCGTACTTCGTGGTGGCGCACTTCCACTACGTGGTGTTCGGCACGGTCGTCTTCGCGATGTTCGCCGGCTTCCACTTCTGGTGGCCGAAGTTCACCGGCAAGATGCTCGACGAACGCCTCGGAAAGATCACCTTCTGGACGCTGTTCGCCGGCTTCCACGGCACGTTCCTGGTCCAGCACTGGCTGGGTGCCGAGGGCATGCCGCGCCGTTACTCGGACTACCTGGCCGCCGACGGCTTCACCGCGCTGAACACGGTCTCGACCATCGCGTCGTTCCTGCTCGGCCTGTCGATGCTGCCGTTCCTCTACAACATCTGGAAGACGGCCAAGTACGGCAGGAAGGTCGAGGTCGACGACCCGTGGGGCTACGGCCGTTCGCTCGAATGGGCGACGTCGTGCCCGCCGCCGCGGCACAACTTCACCTCCCTGCCGCGGATCCGCAGCGAATCCCCGGCGTTCGACCTGCACCACCCGGAGATCGCCGCGCTCGACCAGCTCGAGAACACCGGTCACGGTGAGAAGGTCCTCTCCGGTGGCAAGGAGGCCGGCAAGTGAAGATCCAGGGCAAGATGTTCATGTGGCTGAGCGCCTTCCTGCTCGCCGTGGCAGTCGTCTACGGCGTGTGGTCGAAGGAGCCGGTCGGCACCACGGCCCTCTTCCTGGCCTTCGGCCTGAGCATCATGATCGGCTTCTACCTGGGCTTCACCGCCCGGCGGGTCGACGTGGGTCCCCAGGACGACAAGGAGGCGGATGTCGCCGACGACGCCGGCGAGGTCGGGTTCTTCAGCCCGCACAGCTGGCAGCCGCTCGGTCTCGCTCTCGGCGGTGCGATCGCCTTCCTGTCCGTCGCCGTCGGCTGGTGGCTGATGTACTTCGCGGCACCGCTGATCCTGCTCGGCCTCTGGGGCTGGGTCTTCGAGTACTACCGCGGTGAGAACCGCACCCAGTAGTACGGCGCCGGCGGTAAGCACCCGTAGGACAGGCAACACGCGCAGGGCCCGGACGCTCCCTCGGGAGTGTCCGGGCCCTGCGCCGCGTCTGCCGCAATGTGTGTCACTCGTTCGAGTTCTCCAGCGCGCCACGGTTGACGAGTCTTTCTAGCGTGAGGTCATGAGACGTGATCCGCGAAACCGCACTGCCGTCGGCTGCGCGCTGCTGGTGACCGCCCTCGGCGCGGGCGTCACCGGCTGTTCCTCCGGCGGCGACCCGCTGTCCGCCGAGCCCTACGACGCGGCGGACCGGATCAGCTTCAGAGGCCTCTCCGAGGGGAAGAAGGCAGACCCCGACAAGCCCTTGGAGATCGTCGCCGAGGACGCCGGCGGGCGCATCACCGACGTCACGGCCGTGGACGACGCCGGCCGCCACGTGGCAGGCGAACTCGCCGCCGACGGCAGCCGCTGGCACAGCACCTCCCCGCTCGCCGCCGACGCCGACTACACGGTCCGGGTCAGCACCGAGGACAAGGACGGGGCGCGGGGCCGCAAGGCCCTCACCTTCACCACCGGCAAGCCCACCGCCGCCAAGAGCCTCGGTGTCACCTTCGGCCCCGGGACGGGCACCTACGGCGTCGGCCAGCCGCTCACCGCCGAACTGACCGCGCCGGTCCGGGACCCCGTCCAGCGCGCCGTCGTGGAACGCGGCCTGAAGGTGTCCTCCACGCCCGCGGCGGACGGCGCCTGGCACTGGGTGGACGACAAGCTGCTCCACTTCCGGCCGAAGGACTACTGGCCCGAGAACGCCACCGTCAGGATGCGCAGCAACCTGGAGGGCATCCGGATCGGCGACCGGCTGAGGGGCACCAAGGCCGCGTCACTGACCCTCAGCACCGGCGACCGGCTCATAGCCGTCGCCGACGCCGCCGCACACCGGCTGAAGGTCTACAAGAGCGGCGAGGAGATCAGGACGATACCCGTCACCGCCGGCAAGCCCGGCTTCGAGACCCGCAACGGCGTCAAGGTCGTCCTCGCCAAGGAGCGCCTCGTACGCATGCGCAGCACCAGCATCGGCATCGCCGAGGGCTCCTCCGAGTCGTACGACATGCCGGTCCACTTCGCCACCAGGGTGACCTGGAGCGGCGAGTACGTGCACGCCGCCCCCTGGTCCGTCGGCTCCCAGGGTTACGCCAACGTCAGCCACGGCTGCGTCGGCATGAGCACCGGTGACGCCGAGTGGTTCTTCGGCATGTTCGGCCAGGGCGACCTCGTCGAGGTCGTCAACTCGGGCGGCGACACCATGGAGCCGTTCGGCAACGGCTTCGGCGACTGGAACCTCAGCTGGGACCAGTGGCGCGCGGGCAGCGCCCTGACGGGCGGCACCGAGGCCGGTCCCACCGCCGAGAAGAAGGCACGCCTGCGCCCCCAGCCGGCGTGAGCGCCGGCCGACGGGCTCCAGAACAGGACCTAAGCGTTCAGGGCGTGCTTCTCGCGCAGCAGGGAGGCGAGGGCCGAGGCGAACTCCACCGGCTCCACCGGTAGCGTCACAGCGGCCTCCGCGCGGCTCCAGGTGGCCAGCCAGGCGTCCTGGGGCCGGCCGATGAGCAGCAGCACCGGCGGGCACTGGAAGATCTCGTCCTTGATCTGCCGGCACACGCCCATGCCGCCCACGGGAGTCGCCTCACCGTCCAGGACACAGACGTCGATACCACCCCGTTCCAGTTCCGTGAGGACGGCGGGGAGGGTCGCGCACTCCAGGAACTCCACGACGGGCACGTCCGGGGCCGGCCGTCGGCCGGTGGCGAGCCGCACCTGCTCCCGGGTGCCGGAATTGTCACTGTAGACCAGCACCGTGGCGGTCGCCTGCATTGTTCCTCCACGCTTGTGAGGGGGCACGGCATCGTCGGGCACCAGTGGTGCCGATGGCGCGGATGCTACCCCTTCCGGCAGCTCGTCAACACTGGTTCGCACCCCGCTTCGATGGGCCATCCGGGCAGTACAGGAGGGGCGGACACTCCGAACAGCACCCCCCGGGGTGAGGGCGGGATAAGCGACCGACATAATGTCGGCGTGGCGACAGCAACGACAGTAGACACCGGGCACGCGCACCCGTCGGTCAATCGACCGAACCTCACCAGCGTCGGAACCATCATCTGGCTGAGTTCCGAGCTGATGTTCTTCGCGGCCCTCTTCGCGATGTACTTCACCCTGCGATCGGTGACCGGCCCCGACTTCTGGTCGGAGAAGGCCGACACGCTGAACTTCCCGTTCGCGTTGACGAACACCACGATCCTGGTGCTCTCCTCCCTCACCTGCCAGCTCGGCGTCTTCGCCGCCGAGCGCGGTGACGTGAAGAAGCTCCGGACGTGGTTCATCGTCACGTTCATCATGGGCGCGGTCTTCATCGGCGGTCAGGTCATCGAGTACACCGAGCTGGTCAAGCACGAGGGCCTGTCCCTCTCCTCCGACCCCTACGGCTCGGTCTTCTACCTGACCACCGGCTTCCACGGCCTGCACGTGCTGGGCGGTCTCTTCGCCTTCCTGCTCGTCCTGGGCCGGACCTACGCGGCTCGGAGGTTCACCCATGACCAGGCGACGGCGGCCATCGTCGTGTCCTACTACTGGCATTTCGTCGATGTCGTCTGGATCGGTCTCTTCGCCACGATCTACATGATCAAGTAGGCGGACCCGAATCCGCGCGCTCGAAGAAGCGCACCCACCAGAAGCATCGACGCAGAAGATCCTGACACCGGGGTAATCCGTGAAAAAGCTCTCCGCACGACGACGCCACCCGTTGGCTGCGCTCGTCGTCCTGCTCCTCGCGCTGGCATGCACCGGGGGGTTGTACACCGTGTTCGCGCCCGCGAGCAAGGCGCAGGCCGACGAAACCGCCCAATCCCTCACCATCGAGGAGGGCAAGAAGCTCTACGCGGTCGGCTGTGCCAGCTGCCACGGCACCGGTGGGCAGGGCACCAGCGACGGTCCCAGCCTGGTGGGCGTGGGCGCGGCGGCCGTCGACTTCCAGGTGGGCACCGGCCGTATGCCGGCCGCCACCTCGCAGGCCGCGCAGCTTCCGCAGAAGAAGGTCGTCTACACCCAGGCCGAGATCGACCAGCTGGCGGCGTACATCGCCTCCCTGGGCGCCGGCCCGGCCGTCCCCACCGAGGAACAGTACGGCCCCGAGGGCGCCGACATCGCCAAGGGCGGTGAACTGTTCCGCAACAACTGCGCGCAGTGCCACAACTTCACAGGCAAGGGCGGTGCGCTCACGCACGGAAAGTACGCCCCGAACCTCGAGGACGTGGACCCCAAGCACATCTACCAGGCGATGCTGACCGGCCCGCAGAACATGCCTTCCTTCCCCGACGGTTCGCTGTCGGAGCAGAACAAGAAGGACATCATCGCCTACCTCGAGACGGTCAACAGCGATGACAGCGTGAGCCCCGGCGGTCTGTCGCTGGGCGGGCTCGGTCCCGTCTCCGAGGGTCTGTTCGCGTGGGTCTTCGGCCTCGGCGCGCTGATCGCGGTCGCCGTCTGGGTCGCAGCTCGGACCGCAAAGGCCAGGAAGTCATGAGTAGCCAAGAGACTCCCGAAGAGAAGCAGCTGCCCGCAGGGCAGGACACCGTGCACGGCACGGTGCGCGTCGCGGACGAGAAGAACCCGTTCGCCGACCCGGGGCTGCCGCCCCACGAGCCGCGCGTCCAGGACATCGACGATCGGGCAGCCAAGCGGTCCGAGCGTACGGTCGCCCTCCTGTTCACGCTGTCGATGCTGGCCACCGTCGGCTTCATCGTCTCGTTCGTGACGATCCCGGTCGACGAGTCCGTCTACATCTTCCCGCTCGGTCACATCAGCGCGCTGAACTTCGCGCTCGGCATGACCCTCGGCGTCGCCCTGTTCGCCATCGGTGCCGGCGCGGTCCACTGGGCCCGCACGCTGATGTCGGACCACGAGCTCACCGACGAGCGGCACCCGATCTCCGCGCCGCCGGAGCTCCGCGAGCAGGTCATGGACGACTTCCGCCAGGGCGCGAAGGAGTCCGCGCTCGGACGGCGCAAGCTGATCCGCAACACGATGTTCGGCGCTCTGGCCCTGGTCCCGCTCTCCGGGGTGGTCCTGCTGCGCGACCTCGGACCGCTGCCCGGCACCTCGCTCCGCCACACCCTGTGGGCCAAGGGCAAGCTGCTCATCAACATGAACACGAACGAGCCCATGCGGCCGTCCGACATCATCGTGGGCTCGCTGACCTTCGCCCAGCCCGAGGGCCTGGACCCGCACGAGCACGGGTACCTGAACGAGATCGCCAAGGCCGCCCTGATGATCGTCCGTATCCAGCCGGAGGACATCAAGGACAAGCGCGAGCTCGAGTGGTCGCACGAGGGCATCGTCGCGTACTCGAAGATCTGCACCCACGTCGGCTGCCCGATCTCCCTGTACGAGCAGCAGACGCACCACGCGCTGTGCCCCTGTCACCAGTCCACCTTCGACCTCTCCGACGGGGCCCGGGTCATCTTCGGTCCCGCCGGTCACGCCCTGCCGCAGCTGCGCATCGGTGTGAACGACGAGGGCTATCTCGAGGCGCTCGGCGACTTCGAGGAGCCCGTCGGTCCTGCATTCTGGGAGCGCGGATGAGTACTACGACCAGCACCACGAATCCGTCCGGCGCCGACGGGCCGGGCCGCTCCCGCGGTAAGGCCCCGGCCGGCGAACGGGTCGCCGACTGGGCCGACGGCCGGCTGGGGATCTACTCCCTTGCCAAGGCCAACATGCGCAAAATCTTCCCCGACCACTGGTCGTTCATGCTGGGGGAGATCTGCCTCTACAGCTTCCTCATCATCATCCTCACGGGTGTGTACCTGACGCTGTTCTTCCACCCGTCGATGAACGAGGTGGAGTACCACGGCAGCTACATCCCGATGCAGGGCCAGCTGATGAGCGAGGCGTACAAGTCGACGCTGGACATCAGCTTCGACGTCCGCGGTGGTCTGCTGATCCGCCAGCTCCACCACTGGGCCGCGCTGGTGTTCCTGGCCGGCATGTTCGTGCACATGATGCGCGTGTTCTTCACCGGCGCGTTCCGCAAGCCGCGTGAGGTCAACTGGCTGTTCGGCTTCCTGCTCTTCGTCCTCGGCATGTTCACCGGTTTCACCGGCTACTCGCTCCCGGACGACCTGCTCTCCGGCACCGGTATCCGCTTCATGGAGGGCGCGATCCTGTCCGTGCCGATCGTCGGCACGTACCTCGCGTTCTTCCTGTTCGGCGGGGAGTTCCCGGGGGACGACTTCATCGCCCGGTTCTACTCGGTCCACATCCTGCTGTTGCCGGGCATCATGCTCGGCCTCGTGGTGGCGCACCTGATCCTGGTCTTCTACCACAAGCACACGCAGTTCGCGGGCCCCGGCAAGACCAACAAGAACGTCGTGGGCATGCCGCTGCTGCCGGTGTACACGGCGAAGGCCGGAGGCTTCTTCTTCCTGGTCTTCGGCGTGCTGGCCGTCGTCTCGGCGATCGCGACGATCAACCCGATCTGGAACATCGGCCCCTACCGGCCGGACATGGTCTCCACCGGGGCCCAGCCCGACTGGTACATGGGCTTCTCCGAGGGGCTGATCCGGGTGATGCCGGGCTGGGAGATCAACTTCTGGGGTCACACGCTCGTCCTGGGTGTGTTCGTCCCGCTGATGATCTTCCCGCTGGTCCTGGTGGCCATCGCGGTCTACCCGTTCATCGAGTCCTGGGTCACCGGCGACCAGCGCGAGCACCACATCCTGGACCGCCCGCGCAACGCCCCGACGCGCACCGCCTTCGGCGTCGCGTGGATCACCTGGTACTTCGTGCTCCTCGTCGGTGGTGGCAACGACCTGTGGGCCACGCACTTCAACCTGTCGATCAACGCGATCACCTGGTTCGTGCGCGTCGCCTTCTTCGTCGGGCCGGTCGTCGCGTTCATCGTCACCAAACGGATCTGTCTCGGTCTCCAGCGCCGAGACCGGGACAAGGTGCTGCACGGTCGCGAGTCGGGCATCATCAAGCGCCTGCCGCACGGTGAGTTCATCGAGGTCCACGAGCCGCTCAGCCAGGAGCAACTGCACACCCTCACGGCGCACGAGCAGTACAGGCCGTCCGAGATCGGCCCGCTCGTCGACGAAAACGGCGTCGAGCGCAAGGTGAAGCCGCTGGAGAAGCTGCGCGCCAAGCTCAACAAGGGCTACTACGGCGAGGAGTCCCAGATTCCGAAGCCGACCGTCGAGGAGTACAAGGAGATCACGAGCGGCCACGGCCACCACTGACCGCCGCACCGCCTCAACCGCCTTCCCAGGCAGCCAAGTCGCCACACGACGGCGAAGGGCCCCCGTCCGAGGACCGGACGGGGGCCCTTCGCCGTGCCCCGGGGTCGATAGGGTGGTGACGAAACCCCCAGCCATCCGTCTGTCGAAGACCCATCTGTCTGTCGAAGACGTCGAGGACCCAGGAGCGGCCGATGAGCGCTGTGACCCCCGCAGGAGGCAACACCGCGGCGGGCCGCTCCTGGCCCGCCCTGCTGAACGGCCTGCTCGACGGCCGAGACCTGTCCGCCGACGACACCGCCTGGGCGATGGACCTGATCATGCGGGGTGAGGCCACCGACGCGCAGATCGCCGGGTTCGCCGTGTCCCTGCGGGCCAAGGGCGAGACCGTCGAGGAGATCACCGGCTGCGTCCGGGCGATGTACGACCACGCCATCGGCATCGAGGTGCCCGGCGAGACCGTCGACATCGTCGGCACCGGCGGTGACGGCGCCAAGACGGTGAACATCTCCACGATGTCCTCCATCGTCATCGCCGGCACCGGGGCGAAGGTCGTCAAGCACGGCAACCGGGCCGCCTCCTCCTCGTCCGGCGCCTCCGACGTCCTCGAGAAGCTCGGCGTCAACCTGGAACTGACCCCGCAGCGGGTCGCCGAGGTCGCCGAGGAGGCCGGGATCACCTTCTGCTTCGCGGTGAAGTTCCACCCGGCGCTGCGCCACGCGGCGGCCGCGCGAGGGCAGCTGGGCATTCGGACGGTGTTCAACTTCCTCGGCCCGCTGGCCAACCCGGCCCGGGTCCGGGCCCAGGCCGTCGGGGTCGCCGACCCGAGGATGGCTCCGATCATGGCCGGCGTGTTCGCCGGACGCGGCCACTCCTCGCTGGTGTTCCGCGGCGACGACGGTCTCGACGAGCTGACCACCACCGGCCCCTCGACCGTGTGGGTGGTCCGGGACGGCAAGGTGACCGAGGAGCGCTTCGACCCGCGCGACGCCGGCATCGAGCCCGTGCCGCTGGAGGCCCTGCGCGGCGCCGACGCCTCGTACAACGCGGAGGTCGCCCGGCGGGTGCTGGACGGCGAGCGCGGCCCGGTGCGGGACGCGGTGCTGCTGAACTCGGCGGCGGCGCTGGTGGCGCTCGAGCCGGGCACGGGGACGCTGGCGGAGCAGATCCGGGCCGGGATGGCCAGGGCCGCCGAGTCGATCGACTCGGGCACCGCCCGGAGGGTTCTGGAGCGCTGGGTGCTGGTCAGCAACGCGTGAGCCGCGTACGAGCGGTACGGCAGGTGTGAGGGCGCGGTCCGGTCCGTCCAGGATCCGGACCGCGCCTTGCGCGTGGTGCGGGCCCGTGTGGCAGGATGCGGGACCAGGTCATGAGCGACAGCCATCAGGCCCCGGCCGGCTGTCCGGCAACCCTCCGTCCGTGGCGGGGTGCCCCGGGTGAGGACCAGGCCGTGAGCAGCAGGGCTCGCGGCAAGCGCGGACCCCTCGCACTCGATCGAGTGAGACACCAGGGGTCCTGGTCGTTCGAGGGAGCCTTCCGTTGAGCAAGCGAATGCGTTAGGGCGCTTCTGACGGGCCTTTCCAGGCCACAGAGCCCCGCCTCCGCAGATTCCTCTCCCCCATCTCCCACGCTCGAGCCGTGTGCGCTCGCGTGGTGATTCCGCCTGCTGTCACGGGAGTCCGGCCATGTCTCTTTCCACCCTTTCCGCCCTTTCCGTGGTTCCCGCGGTTCCCGTGGTTCCCGCGGTTCCCGTGGTTCCCGTGGTTCCCGCGGTTCCCGTGGTTCCCGCGGTTCCCGCGGTTCCCGCGGTTCCCGCCGCCGATGCCGTCGCCCCGTCCGGCTGTGCCCCGCTGCCCGTGCTCGGCCGGGACGTCACCGTTCCGCTCGTCACCGGCGGGGAGGTCACCTACGCCGCGCTCGACTACGCCGCCAGCGCCCCGGCGCTCCAGCGGGTGTGGGACGACGTGGCCGCGTACGTGCCGTACTACGGCAGCGTCCACCGCGGCGCCGGTTACCTCTCCCAGCTCTCCACCGAGTTGTTCGAGAACGCCCGCAGGACCGTCGCCGGGTTCCTCGACTGCCGCGAGCGGGACCAGGTGGTCTTCACCCGGTCCACCACCGACTCGCTCAACCTGCTCGCCGCCGCGCTCCCGGACGACTGCCAGGTCTTCGTCTTCGAGACCGAGCACCACGCCGCCCTGCTGCCCTGGCGCGGCGCCCGCGTCACCTTCCTCGACGCCCCGGGCAGCCCGGAGCAGGCCGTGCGGGCCCTGGAGCAGGCCCTCGCCGCCCGTGACCCCCACGGCCCCGCCCTGGTCTGCGTCACCGGCGCCTCCAATGTCACCGGCGAGCTGTGGCCCGTACGGGAGCTGGCCGCCGCCGCCCACGCGCACGGCGCCCGGATCGTCCTGGACGCCGCCCAGCTCGCCCCGCACCGCGCGGTGAGCCTGCGCGAGCTGGACGTCGACTGGGTCGCCTTCTCCGGGCACAAGCTGTACGCCCCGTTCGGCACCGGCGTCCTGGCCGGCCGCGTCGACTGGCTGCGCCGGGCCGAGCCCTACCTCGCGGGCGGCGGCGCCAGCCGCAGGGTCGCCCGGCGCGCGGACGGGGGAGTGGACGTCCAGTGGCACGAGGGCGCCGCCCGCCACGAGGCCGGCTCGCCCAACGTCATCGGCGCCCACGCCGTCGCCTCGGCCTGCAAGGCGCTCGGCGCGGCCGGGTTCGGCGCGCTGGCCGCCCACGAGGAGCGGCTGATCCGCACCGTACGGGACGGGCTCGCGGACGTGCCCGAGGTGCGGTTCCTGTCCCTGTTCGGGGACGGCGCGCCGCGCGTCGGCGTGCTCTCCTTCGTCGTCGACGGCTGGAACAGCTCCCACCTCGCCGCGGCCCTCTCCGCCGAGTACGGCATCGGCGTACGGGACGGACTCTTCTGCGCCCACCCGCTGCTGCGCGCCCTGCGCGGCGGCGGGCCACAGGACCGGGGCGAGTGCGGCGCCCCCGGGACGGCGCCCGGGGAGACGTCCCTCGACGCGATCCGCGTCAGCTTCGGCGCGGGCACACCGGACGAACACGTGCAGCGCTTCGTCCGCGCCGCCCGCGAGCTCGTGCGCGACGGCGCCCGCCGGAGCTACCGCACGGTCGACGGCCGCTGCGTGCCGGACACCTCCGCCTGAGCCCGGTCACCCGCCCCGGTACGCGCGTCCCCGGCCCCCTCCGCTGTACCGGGCACCCGGGCGTCTCGGGCCGGCCCGCTCAGCTGTCCAGGCCGATCGCGAACGCGGCCTCCAGGTCGTGCTGCGAGTACGTACGGAACGCCACGTGCGTGTCCGTGCCCTCCACGCCCGGGATCTTGTTGATCCGGCCCGGGATGACCTCCGCCAGGTCCTCGTGCTCCCTGACCCGGACCATGGCGATCAGGTCGTAGGTGCCGGTGACGGAGAAGACCTCGCTGACGCTGTCCAGCGCGGCGATCCGTTCCGCGATCTCGGGGATCCGGTCCACGCTGGTCTTGATGAGGACGATCGCGGTGATCACTGCTGGTTCTCTCCCTCGGGGGCCGGAGCTGGGGCTGTTCTCACTGTAGTCCTCGCTGTGAACCGCACCCACGCCCAGCAGAAGCCCAGCACGAAACCCACCAGGTGGGCCAGGTACGCCACCCCCGGCCCCTCGGAGGCCCGTCCTGCCGCCAGCCACTGCAGTGCCGCCCAGAACGGCAGCACCACCCAGGCCGGGAAGCGCACCGGCAGGAAGAACAGGAACGGCAGCAGACTGGTCACCCGCGCCCGGGGGAACAGGAAGAGGAACGCGCCGAGGACCCCCGAGATCGCCCCCGAGGCACCGACCAGGGACTGCGTCGCGTCCGCGTTGGCGGCGGCGTACCCGAGCAGGGCGAGGTAGCCGCAGCCGACGTAGAACAGGAAGAACCGCAGACGGCCCACCCGTGCCTCGGTCATCGTCCCGAAGACATGGAGGAAGAGCATGTTGCCGAGCAGATGCACCCAGCTGCCGTGGACGAACAGGGCCGTGGCGGGGGTGAGGACGCTCCAGAGAGATCCTTCGAACACGTCTGCGGGGATCACACCCCAGTGGCGGAAATAGCTGCGTTGTGCGGCGAACAGCTCGTCCCCGTTCCCGTATCCCGGATCGAGTCCCGAGGCCGGCCCGGTGAGGAAGACCAGGCAGCATGCGGCGATGAGGGTGTGGGTCACCGGCGCCGACGGGCGTTTCAGCGCCCCGGCGGCCGTCACGCCCCAGTTGCGGATCATGAACACAGAGCATGACGTAACCGGACGCAAGCGCACAGACCGCCTCGCCGCCGTGGACGGGCAGGCGGCGAAGACCTGCCAGGCCGTAGGGTTACGTGCCACACGCGCCGGGTGCCCGGCGCGTCACGGACACTGGAAGGAAGGCGAACAGCCACGATGACGGTTCCCCTGCCGACTGCCTCGACGCGGTGGCGCTGCACCCTCTGCGGCAACCTCACCCGTTTCGACGTGACCCGCTCGTCCAAGGTCGTGGAGTACGTCCACCTCGACCTGGCCGGGGAGCCGGAGGTCGAGGAGCGCGAGGTCCTCGGTGAGACGATCGAGTCGGTGCGCTGCCGCTGGTGCAACGCCGTGGACCAGGTGGAACTCGTCGACAGGCCGGGCGCCGGCTCCTGAGTGGAGCGGGCCCCGCCCAGCGGACCCCGTACACGGGGTCGGACACAGGCATGGGGGTGTGACGGATGGTGGAGACCGCGGGCGGGGGGCCGAAGGACGGCACCGTCGAGATGTTCGACCGTCCGCTGCCCGACGGTGTGCGCCGCCGGGTCGTCCAGATCGTCTCCGACGGCTTCGGCGGGCTGACCGTCTCCGAGCTGCCCGCCCAGCTCAGGCAGTACGCCCGGTTCACCCCGAGCCGCCGCGCCAAGTTCGCGGGCAACGCGATGGCCGCCGCCCTGGAGACCGATCCGCTGTTCCGCCAGCGCATCGCGGAGCGGCTGAGAGAGGCCCAGCCGGAACTGGCCGGCGTCCTCGCATCAGGCTCCCCGCCCCCGGCCGCGGACCCGCTGGATGTGGCGGCCGTGGCCTACGTCATGCGGCCGCCCGGCTGGGTGAAACTGGTGACCGCCGCCGGCGAGGAGGCCCAGCGGGCCGACGCCGAGCGCGCCGACGCCGAGACCCGGGCCGAGCTGGAGCGGCTGCGCGGCGAACTCGCCCGCGCCCGCGAGCAGACCAAGGCCGAGACCGAGCGGCTGCGCGCCGACCTGGAAGCGGCCAGGAGGGAAGCGGACTCCCTGCACCGCAAGCTGCGGTCCGCGCTCAGCGACGTCAAGCGCGGTGCGGCGGCGCTGCGCAAACTGCAGGGCGAGATGGACGCCGTCCGTGCCGACGGGCAGGTCCAGGTGTCCGCCGCCGAGAGCGAGTCCCGGCGGCTCAGGGCACGCCTCGGCGAGTCCGAGGCCGCCCTCGAGGCCGCCCGCCGGGCCGCCCGTGAGGGCCGCAGCGTCGAGGACATGCGGGTGCGCCTGCTCCTGGACACCGTGCTGGACGCAGCCCAGGGGCTCCGTCGCGAGCTCGCACTGCCTCCCGTGTCCGTCCGGCCCGCCGAGACCGTGGACGCCGTCGAGCCCGGCAGCATGACTCCCAAGGACATCGCCGCCCGAGCGCTGTCCGAGGACGACCCGGCCATTCTCGACCAGCTGCTGGCGCTGCCGCAGGCGCATCTCGTCGTCGACGGCTACAACGTCACCAAGACCGGCTATCCCCAGATGCCCCTGGAGAAGCAGCGCCTGCGGCTCCTGGGCCAGCTCGCCCAGCTCGCCGCGCAGACCGGCGCCGAGGTCACCTGCGTCTTCGACGGGGCCGAGCTGGCCGCCCCCGTCCTGCTCGCACCGCCGCGCGGGGTGCGCGTGCTGTTCTCCAAGCCGGGTGTCACCGCCGACGAGCTGATCCGCCGGCTGGCCCGCGCCGAGCCGCCGGGACGGCCCGTCATCGTCGTCTCCACCGACCGTGAGGTCGCCGACGGAGTCGCCCGCGCGGGCGCCCGCCCGGTCGCGTCCGCGGTCCTGCTGAGGCGCTTCTCCCGGGCGTAGGGCACAAAGCGCGGTACGCCCCATCGGAAACGTATACCCCAACCGCAACGTACCTGTCGATTGCCCGAATTGGCGTGATAGTGACGCGGCGTAGTGTCAGCGCGACGTCACTGCAGGTGAGTTGATGGCAAAGAAACCCGATGTGGCCGAGAATTCACGTCCGGGGATTTGAACTGATCACAAGGGAATCACTAGGGTCAGGCCTCGAACCTCCGCTCGGGTGATCGTTCACATGGGGTGGCGACGGCGGAGGCCCCGCCCACCGGCGTGTCGGTAGGCGGCTGGAGGAAGAAGGAGCTCGCCCCCGTGGCGTCCCACCGTCGTCCCAAGCAGCCGAACCGGGCACGTGTCACTGTGCTCACCACCGCTGCCGCAGCTGCCGTAGTCCTGAGCTCGCAGGCCGCCAACGCGGCCCCCGGCGAGAAGCCGAGCAAGGACGAGGTGAAGGCCAAGGTCGACAAACTCTACGAGCAGGCGGAGCAGGCCACCGAGAAGTACAACGGGGCCAAGGAGAAGCAGGAGAAGCTCCAGAAGGAGATCTCCACGATCCAGGACAACGTCGCCAAGGGCCAGCAGGAGCTCAACGAGCTGCGTGACGGCCTCGGTTCGATGGCCAGCGCCCAGTACCGCAGCGGCGGCATGGACCCCTCGATCCAGCTCTTCCTCTCCGCCGACCCGGACGACTACCTCGACAAGGCGTCCGCCCTCGACCAGTTGAGCACCCAGCAGGTCGACGCGCTGAAGGAGATCCAGGACAAGCAGCGCGAGCTCGCCCAGCAGCGCTCCGAGGCCTCCGGAAAGCTCGAGGACCTCGCCTCCACCCGCACCGAACTGGGCAAGAAGAAGACGGAAGTCCAGGGCAAGCTCGGCGCCGCGCAGAAGCTGCTCAACACCCTCACCACCGAGGAGAAGGCGCAGCTCGCCGAGGAGGAGGAGCGCGCCACCCGCGCCAGCGAGCGGGAGGTCCTCAAGGCCACCAGCACCGACACCGGCAGCTCCACTCCGGTCGGCAGCGGCTCCGGCCGTGCCGGCGCCGCCTTCGCCGCCGCACAGAGCAAGCTCGGCTCCCCCTACGTCTACGGCGCCACCGGCCCGTCCTCCTATGACTGCTCGGGCCTCACCTCCTGGGCCTACGCCCAGGCCGGCGTCGCCATCCCGCGTACCTCCGAGGCGCAGACCGGCGCGGGCACCAAGATCTACTCGGCGAGCCAGCTCCAGGTCGGCGACCTGGTCTTCTTCTTCAACGACCTGCACCATGTGGGGCTCTATGCGGGCAACGGCCAGATCATCCACGCTCCGCGCAGCGGCACCGTCGTCCGTTACGAGTCGATGAACACCATCGGCGGCCCGTTCATGTTCGGCGTCCGCGTCTGACGCTGTGCCGCGTGCCCCCGTTCGGGGGAATCGTGGCACCGCCGGCCGACCCCACGCCCCGCCTGTGACCTGCGTCAGGGGCGGGGCGTCACCGTGCGTGGCCGCCGCGGCCGTTGGTCGCCCGCCCGTCCTACGGCTACTGTCTCCCGCGTTTCTTGTCCGCCAGCGGAAGGAGCGCGGTTCCCCGTGGGGTCCCATCGCCGCCTTGAACCGTCCCCCGGCCCCGGCCGGGGCACCACCGTCACCGTCGGCCTCCTGTCCGCGGCGGCAGCCGCCCTCGGAGCCGTACCGGCCACGGCCACCCCGCACGAGGATCTCAGGGCCACGGTGGACCGCCTCTACGAGGAGGCCGAGCGGGCGACCGAGGCGTACAACAAGGCCGACGAGCGCGCGGACACCCTGCGGGGTCAGGTCAACACGGCCCAGGACGAGATCGCCCGGCAGCAGGAGCGTGTCAACACCGTGCGGGAGTCGCTGGGCTCGCTGGCCGGCGCCCAGTACCGCTCCGGCGGGCTCGACCCGTCCCTCGCGCTGCTGTTCTCCGACGACCCCGGGGACTACCTCGAGCGGGCCTCGGTGCTCGACCGACTCACCGCCCGCCAGGACGGTGAGCTGAGGGAACTCCAGGAGGCGGCACGCTCCCTGGACCAGGACCGCGCGGAGGCCTCCCGCAAGCTGGGCGAGCTGGACCGCAGCCGCAAGGCGGTCGCCGCCCACAAGAAGACCGTCGAGCGCAAACTCGCCCAGGCCCGGCGGCTGCTCAACACCCTCCCCGACGACGAGCGCGCCGCGCACGAGCGGAGCGCCCGTTCCGGCCGAGGCGGTCCGCCCGTGCCGGACGGCGCCGCCGCCGTCTCCGGCCGGGCGGCAGCCGCCGTCGCCGCCGCCCGCTCCGCCCTCGGCAAGCCCTACGTCTGGGGTGCCAACGGGCCCTCCGGCTTCGACTGCTCCGGCCTGATGCAGTGGTCGTACGCGCAGGCGGGGATCGCCCTCCCGCGCACCTCGCAGGCCCAGCGCCACGCGGGCACACAGGTCCCGCTCGCCCAGGCCCGGCCCGGCGACCTGGTCGTCTACCGCCCCGACGGCAGCCACGTGGGCATGTACATGGGCAACGGCCAAGTGATCCACGCCCCCTACCCCGGCGCCCCCGTGCGCTACGACCCGGTGGGCATGATGCCCGTCTCGTCGGTCACGAGGGTCTGAAGCGGGGCGGGCAGGGGCCGGGCGGGCTGACCTGAGCGGTCCGGCGGCCGTACCCTCACAAGGGTGGCTGGTCGAAGGCGGGTGCCCGGGGTGCCGGTGGCGGCGCGATGTTTGCTGCTCGTCTCCCTGCTCGTCGCCCTGGTCGCGTGCGGCCAGGGGCCGGCCGTCGACAGCGTCCGCGCCGAGGTGCAGGCGCTGCTCGACCAGCGGGCCGACGCCGTGCTCGGTCATGACGCCGCGGCCTACTCCCGCACCGGCACCCGGGCCGGGTACGACAGCCTGAGTGAGGTACCCCTGGCCGACTGGAGCTACCGGGTCACCGACGTGCACCGCACCGGTGACACCGCCACCGCCGACGTCGACCTCGGATACCGCGTCGAAGGCTACGACCGGGCCCCCGTCACCACCGCCCGCACCCTGCGTCTGAGCCGGGACGAGGCCGGCCGGTGGTCCGTCGACTCCGACCGGCCCGCCGGGACGTCCGGCCGCCAGCTGTGGGACCAGGGCACGGTGCGTGCCGTGCACGGTGAACGGAGCCTGGTGCTCGGCGTCGGCCAGCCCGACGTGAAGCTGCGCGACTACGCCGCACTGGCCGACCACGCGGTGCCCGCCGTGTCGGACGCGTGGGGGCCCGGCTGGGCACGGCGCGTCGTCGTCCTGGTTCCGGGGTCCCTGGAGGACATGGCGGGACTGCTGGGCTCGCCCGCCTCCTCCTACCGGGGGATCGCTGCCGTCACCACCGGCGAGACCGGCGCCGGCGCGCAGGCGCCCGCGGACCGCGTCATCGTCAACCCGGACGCCTTCGGGATGCTCGGCGACCCGGGCCGGCAGGTCGTCGTCACCCACGAGACCACCCATGTCGCCACCCGCGCGCACACCACCGCCGCGACCCCGCTGTGGCTGTCGGAGGGTTTCGCCGACTGGGTCGGCTACCGGGGCGGCGACCGCCTTCCGGCCGAGGCGGCGCCGGAACTCGCCCGCGCGGTGAGCCACGGCGAGGTGCCCGCCGGGCTGCCGGCCGACGAGGACTTCGGCTTCACGGGCGACGCCGACGGCCTCGCCCGCGCCTACGAGAGCGGCTGGATGGCCTGCCGCCTCATCGCCGAGCGCTGGGGCGAGGAACGCCTCGGCGCGTTCTACCGGACGGTGGGCGCGCACGGGCAGCGGGACGGCGCGGTTCAGGACGCGATGCAACGGGTCCTCGGTACCACCCCGGAGGAGTTCACCATGGAATGGCAGGCCTATCTGCGCGAGCAGTTCGACTGAGGAACGGGAACAGGCCCGGGGGCGGGATCGGGGGGAGTCCGGGTTCAAGGGGCCTTCGCGGCGTGGGCCTCCGCAGCCGGAGCGGGGGCCGGGGCGGCCGGGAGGCCGGGGGCGACCGTCGAGCGCCACAGTGTGCGGGCGGCGAGGAACGTGGCCGCCACCAGCAGGCCGTTGCGCACGAACAGCAGGGTGACGCCGAGCGCGTCACTGGCCACGACGTGCGCGAACCACAACGGGAACTCGAGCACCGTCACGAACGACGCGACCAGCACCAGGGCCACCGGCAGCCGCATCCGGCTCTCGCGACGGCACAGACAGACCGCGGCGAGCCCGACCAGCCACACCATGTACTGCGGGCTGATCACCCGGCTGGTGGTGGTGAACATCAGCACTGCCACGAACGCGGCGTCGACGAAGGTGTGCGCCTCGAAACGGCGGGCCGTCAGCCGCCACAGCAGCAGCCAGGCCAGCGCCGCCCCGCTCAGGAACATCGCGCCCGCGCTGACCCACTCCACGTACGGGCCGAGGAACTCCACCGAGCCGTAGTTCAGCAGCACCTCACCGTCCCAGCCGTAGTGCCGGGCGACGTGGAAGACCAGCGCGCCCAGCGACTCCACCTCTGTGCCCCGGTCGCGCTGGGACCCCAGGAACGCGAACGCGCCCGGCATCAGCGCCGCGAACACGGCCGCCACACCGGTCCCGGTCACCACGGCCGAAACCCACGCGGAACGCCGGCGGACACCGAGCAGCAGCATCGCAGGCCACACCTTCAGCAGCGCACCGAACGTCGCCAGCGCCCCCAGCAGCCGGGGACGCCGGGTCCCGGCCAGCAGCGCGGCCACCGCCACCGCGGTCACCATCACGTCGTAGCGGGCGTAAACCGTCGGCCCGAGCAGCGGTACACCCGCCACCCACACCCAGGCACCGAGCCGGGTCCGGTCCGGCCGTCCGCCCGCGTACAGCAGCAGGGCCAGGGTGGCCAGGTCGGCGAGGAACACCAGGACGAAGAACGCGGTCGCGTACTCCAGGAACGGCAGCAGACCGGGAGAGAGGACCGCCAGGGCCGCCGCGGGCGGGTACTGCCAGGTGACGTCGTCCAGCGGGAACGTTCCGGTGCGCAGGACGTCGTACCACTCCTGGTAGATCACGGACACGTCACTGGTGACGTCAGGGCCGGGGAAGACGACCACCTTCAGGACGAACAACAGCAGCAGCGCTCTCGTCACGCCCCACACCAGCAGAGGCCGGAAGAGAGCCTGCCGGCGCACCGGCGGCCGGGCCGGGGACCCGCGCCAGCCTGCCGTGTCCACGTGATCCCTGCCCGTCCCTGTGTGTCCGTGTGAGGTCCTGAGGGGCCATGATGTCCCGCGCCCCTGTGAGAGTGCCACAGCGGGCTGCCGCGCCCGCGGACCGGAGGCACCGGTTCGGTAGGGTCTGCCTCAATGCACAAGACGTTGATCGTGACCAACGACTTCCCGCCCAGACCGGGCGGTATCCAGGCGTTCCTGCACAACATGGCGCTGCGGCTGGATCCCGCACAGCTCGTCGTGTACGCCTCGACCTGGAAACGCTCCCGGGAAGGCGTCCGGGCGACGGCCGTCTTCGACGCCGAGCAGCCCTTCACCGTCGTACGCGCCCGTACTCCGATGCTGCTGCCGACCCCGCAGGCGACCCGGCAGGCCGTCGGGCTGCTGCGCGAACACGGCTGCACCTCGGTCTGGTTCGGGGCGGCCGCGCCGCTCGGACTGATGGCACCGGCGCTGCGCCGGGCGGGCGCCGAGCAGATCGTGGCCACCACCCACGGCCACGAGGCGGGCTGGGCGCAGCTGCCCGCGGCCCGGCAACTGCTGCGCCGGATCGGGGAGTCCACGGACACGATCACCTACCTCGGCGAGTACACACGCTCGCGGATCGCCGGCGTGCTCATGCCCGAGGCTGCCGCGCGGATGGCACAGTTGCCGCCCGGGGTCGACGAGAAGACCTTCCACCCCGGCTCCGGCGGCGACGAGGTCCGGGCCGGGCTCGGCCTGACGGACCGTCCGGTGGTCGTCTGCGTCTCCCGGCTGGTGCCGCGCAAGGGACAGGACACGCTGATCCGCGCGATGCCCGCGATCCTCGCCGCCGAGCCGGACGCCGTGCTGCTGATCGTCGGCGGCGGGCCCTACGAGAAGGACCTGCGCCGGCTCGCGCACGACACCGGGGTGGCCGGCTCCGTACGCTTCACCGGCGCCGTGCCCTGGTCCGAGCTGCCCGCCCACTACGGCGCCGGCGACGTCTTCGCGATGCCGTGCAGGACCCGGCGCGGGGGACTGGACGTCGAAGGGCTCGGGATCGTCTATTTGGAGGCCTCCGCGACCGGCCTGCCCGTCGTCGCCGGCGACTCGGGCGGCGCCCCCGACGCGGTCCTCGACGGAGAGACCGGCTGGGTCGTCCGCGGCGACACCCCCGCCGAGTCCGCCGACCGCATCGTCGCCCTCCTCGCCGACCCCGGACTCCGCCGCCGCATGGGTGAACGGGGCCGGGCCTGGGTCGAGGAGCGATGGCGCTGGGATCTTCTGGCGGAAACACTGAAGACCCTGCTCCAGTCCAGAACCGGACCCTCCGGCGTCTGAGGAGGGGGAGGAGCGGGGAAGAGCGGGGGCCAGGGGGCAGCGCCCCCGGGGTCGGGAAAGGGAAGGGGCGGTGGGGGCGAAAGAATCCCTACTTCGAGTAGATCGCCTCGACCTCATGGGCGAAGTCCTTCGCCACCACGTTCCGCTTCAGCTTCAACGACGGAGTCAGATGCCCCGACTCCTCCGTGAACTGGGAAGGCAGCACCCGGAACTTCCGCACCGACTCCGCCTTGGAAACCGCCGCGTTCCCGTCGTCGACGGCATCCTGGACCGCTGCCAGCAGTTCGGGGTCCTCGCTCAGCGACGCCGCCGTCGACCCCTCCGGCTTCCCGTGCTCCGCCGCCCAGAGCCCCAGGAACTCGTCGTCGAGCGTGATCAGCGCGCCCACGAACGGCCGTCCGTCGCCGACGACCATGCACTCCGCGACCAGCGCGTGCGCGCGGATCCGGTCCTCGATCACCGCCGGGGCGACGTTCTTGCCGCCCGCCGTGACGAGTATCTCCTTCTTGCGGCCGGTGATCCGCAGGTACCCGTCCTCGTCGAGGGTGCCGATGTCACCGGTGTGGAACCAGCCGTCGGCAAGCGCCTCCGCGGTCGCGGCCGGGTTGTTCCAGTACTCCGTGAACAGGTGCTCGCCGTGCAGCAGCACCTCGCCGTCGTCGGCGATGCGGACCACCGAGCCGGGCAGCGGCTGCCCGACCGTGCCGATCTTCTGACGGTCCCAGGGGTTGAACGTGGTGGCCGCGCAGGACTCGGTGAGCCCGTAGCCCTCCAGCACGGTGAAACCGATGCCGCGGAAGAAGTGGCCGAGGCGCTCGCCCAGCGGGGCGCCGCCGGAGATGGCGGCCTCGCCGCGCCCGCCGAGCACCGCGCGCAGCTTGCCGTACACGAGTTTGTCGAACACCCTGTACTTGATCTTCAGGCCGAGGGACGGCCCCGAGGGCGTGTCCAGCGCCTTGCTGTACGCGATCGCGGTGTCCGCCGCCTTGTCGAAGATCTGGCCCTTGCCGTCGGCCTGGGCCTTGGCGCGTGCCGAGTTGTAGACCTTCTCGAAGACCCGCGGCACGCCCAGGATCAGCGTCGGCCGGAACGCGGCCAGTTCGTCGGTGAGCTGTCTGATGTCGGGGACGCAGCCCAGCTTGATCGGCGCGATCATCGGCGCGATCTGCACCAGCCGGCCGAAGACGTGCGCGAGCGGGAGGAAGAGCAGGACCGAACACTCGCCGGTCCGGAACAGGGGACGCAGCCGTTCCACGACGTTGCCGCACTCGGCGAAGAAGGTGCGGTGGGTGAGCACACAGCCCTTGGGGCGGCCGGTGGTGCCGGAGGTGTAGATGATGGTCGCCGGGTCGTCGGCCCCGGCGACGGAGCTGCGTTCCTCGACCGTCTCGTCGGTGACGTCCCGGCCGAGGACGCCCAGTTCCTCGACCGCGCCGCCCTCGCCCGTGCCGCGGTCGATCTGCCACACGTGCTTCAGCGTCGGCAGCCGGTCGCGCACCGCGTCGACCGTGGCCGCGTGAGAGTCCGACTCGACCACACAGGCGGTGGCGCCGGAGTCGCCGAGGATCCAGGCCACCTGCTCCGGTGAACTCGTCTCGTACACCGGCACCGTGACCGCGCCGGCGCTCCAGATCGCGAAGTCGAGCAGCGTCCACTCGTAGCGGGTGCGCGACATCAGGGCGACCCGCTCGCCGGGCCGGACTCCGGAGGCGATGAGCCCCTTGGCGGCGGTTCGTACCTCGGCGAGGAAGGCGGTGGCCGTCACGTCCTGCCACACGCCACCGGCCTTGCGGGCGATGACGGCCACATCGGGGTGCTGCGCGGCGTTTCTGCGGACTATGTCGGTCAGATTGCCGTCCGCAGGGACCTCGTACAAAGCCGGAAGGCTGAACTCGCGCAAGACTGCTGCTCCTCTTAGGGCGCCGGCGCCACGACGGTGTGCGATGCGACGACGGTGCGGTCCAAGGCTGGGCGGGTGCTCGGGAATCACCTGTTGAAATCCTGAGCACGACTGGACCGCCCGGACGTTACCCGCCGGTATGGCCGGAACGACAGGGGGTCCGACGAGATGTTCGCTGCGTCACACAAGGTGGTGAACGGGTTGATTGCTATCGCGCACAGTAGTCCACGCCCCTGAGAGGGAGCCAGTAAGCGCAGGTCCGGCCGCCACTGTTCACAAGGGCCGCCCTCTGGCTACGCTTGATCGCCATGGCATCCACACCGGCCGGAAACCGCCGTACGCGCGTTCACGTGGTCAGCGACGTCCACGGCAACGCCCGCGACCTGGCCACGGCCGGTGAGGGCGCCGACGCCCTGATCTGTCTGGGCGACCTGGTGCTCTTCCTGGACTACGCCGACCACTCGCGCGGCATCTTCCCCGACCTGTTCGGCACCGAGAACGCCGACCGCATCGTGGAACTGCGCACCGCGCGGCGCTTCGAGGAGGCACGCGCCTTCCAGACCCGGCTGTGGGCGGGCATCGGCGCGGACCGTGCGGCGGCGATCCAGAAGGCGGTGCGGGGGCAGTACGCCGAGATGTTCGCCGCCTTCCCCACCCCCACGTACGCCACGTACGGCAATGTCGACATCCCGGCCTTGTGGCCGGAGTACGCCGGGCCGGGCACCACCGTCCTCGACGGCGAGCGGGTGGAGATCGGCGGTCGGGTCTTCGGCTTCGTCGGCGGCGGACTGCGCACGCCCATGCGCACGCCGTACGAAATCGGCGACGAGGAGTACGCGGCGAAGATCGAGGCCGTCGGCGAGGTCGACGTGCTGTGCACGCACATTCCGCCGGAGGTTCCGGAACTGGTGTACGACACCGTCGCGCGCCGTTTCGAGCGCGGCAGCCGCGCCCTGCTGGACGCCATCCACCGCACCCGGCCCCGGTACGCGCTGTTCGGGCATGTGCACCAGCCGCTGGTCCGGCGCATGCGGGTCGGGGCCACCGAATGCGTGAACGTGGGGCACTTCGCGAGCCGCGGCCGGCCCTGGGTGCTCGAGTGGTGAGGATGTCCCAGGTCGGGTGACCTGCCCCGGCGGGGTGCGCGATAGCCTTCCGCTGCACGGGCGTGCGCGTGGGCCACGCACGGCGATCCGACTACGGCCCGCATCCGGAGGAGCCACGGCGATGGCGGAACACACCAGCTCGAGCATCACGATCGAGGCGGAACCGGCCGAGGTCATGGAGGTGATCGCCGACTTCGCCCGCTATCCGGACTGGACCGGCGAGGTGAAGGAGGCGGAAGTCCTCGCGACCGACGGCCGGGGCCGTGCCGAGCAGGTACGCCTCGTCATGGACGCCGGTGCGATCAAGGACGACCAGACCCTCGGGTACACCTGGACCGGTGAGCACGAGGTGTCCTGGACGCTGGTGAAGTCCCAGATGCTGCGCTCCCTGGACGGCTCCTACCTCCTGAAGCCGGCCGGTGCGGGCACCACCGAGGTCACCTACCGGCTCACCGTCGATGTCAAGATCCCGATGCTCGGCATGATCAAGCGCAAGGCCGAGAAGGTCATCATCGACCGGGCCCTGGCGGGCCTGAAGAAGAGGGTCGAGTCCGGCGAGGAGCCGGGCGCCGCGTAGTACCGGCCGCGGGGGCAACGGCACCGGTCGGGCACGGGTGCGTGCACCGGTACCGTTCATCCCCATGCGTACCCTCCTGATCACGGGCCCTGGTGGCAACGGACGTACCACCGTCGCGGCGGCCACCGCGCTCGCCGCCGCCCGCGCGGGCGTCCGTGTCCTGCTGCTCGGCACCGACCGGACGGACACGCTGGGAACGGTGCTGGGCACGCCCGTCACCGCCGCGCCCGCCGAGGTCGTCCCGGGCCTCACCGCACGACGGGTCGACGCCGGGGAGGACTTCCGCGCCGACCTGACCGCACTGCAGGACCGGGCCGCCCCGGCGCTCGACCTGCTCGGCGCGTCCCGGCTCGACCCCGAGGAGTTCGGCCCGCTGCCCGGCGCCGAGGAACTCGCGGTGCTGCGCGCCCTGCGGGACGCCACGCTGTCGGACGGGTACGGCCTGCTCGTCGTCGACCTGCCGCCCGCCGAGCGGGCCCTCGCCCTGTTCGCCCTCCCCGAGGACCTCCGCCGAGGCATGCGCAGGCTGCTCCCGCCCGAACGCCAGGCCGCCCGCGCCCTGCGCCCCGTGCTCGGCCGCCTCGCCGGGGTCCCGATGCCCACGGAACGGCTGTACGCCACGGCCGCCCGGTGGGACACCGAACTGGCCGCCGTCGAGGCCGTCCTCGCCGACCGGGACACCGTCGTACGGCTGGTCGCCGAACCCGGCCCCGCGGGCGCCGACGCCGTACGCATCGCGGGTCTCGGCCTCGCCCTGCGCGGACTGCGCACCGACGTGCTGGTCGCGGGCCGGGTACTGCCCGAGAGCGTCGGGGACAGCTGGCTCGCCGGCCCGGTGGCCCAGCAGCGCAAGACGCTGGAGGAGTGGCGCCAGACGTACGACGTCCACTCCGTCGCCCACCTCGGCCGCGACCCGCGCGGCCCGGACGACCTGACCGCGCTCGCCGTCCCGGGCGCGCCCGCCGCACCCGGCGTCAAGGCGGAGCCCGCCACGGCCGGGTGGCCCGTCACCGACCGGCTCGCCGACGACGGCATCCTGGTCTGGCACATCCCGATGCCCGGCGCCCGGCGCGAGGAACTGGACCTGATCCGGCACGGCGACGCACTCGCCGTCACCGCGGGACCGTTCCGTCGGACGGTCCCGCTGCCCTCCGCGCTGCGCCGCTGCACCGTGGACGGGGCGGCCCTGCGCGATGAGGAACTGCGCATCCGGTTCCGGCCGGATCCGCGCCTGTGGCCGCGCACCCCGTGAAGCCGGTACGCCCGTTCGGGTACCGTCGGAAGGGCCGACCGTAGTCAGGAGTCCGTCATGAGCGAACAGCTCCCCCCGCCCGACGACACCGGGGACGCGCCCGTGGGCGATTCCGCGTCCGACGCGCGCACGGCCGCCACCGACGGCGCACGGGCCGTCGACGCGGACGCCTGGGCGACGGCGTGCGCCGAGGACCTCGAGGCGGAGAAGGCCCGCCGCCGCGCCCGGTACGGACCGCCTCCCGCCTCGGCCGCCGAGGAGCTGCGCAAGCTCGCCGACATGGTCGCCGAGAAGTTCGACCAGCTCACCGGCCTCCGGTCGCCACTGTTCGGCGCGGTCGCCGGACCGGCCGCGCAGCAGGCGGTGCGCCAGGCGGTCCAGCAGGCCAGGGCGGCCGTGGAACCGGTCGTCGAACGTAACCCGGACGTCTTCGACCACCTCGCCGCCGCCGGCGGCGAGCTCCTCGCCGCCTACCGCTCCGCGGTCCAGGACCAGGAACGCCGCTGGACCACCCGCGACCCCCGCCCCTGGGACCCGGACGAGGCCAAGGAGGCCCCCGGCGCCGAGGGCGCCGAGGGCGCCGAGGGCGCCGAGGGCGCCGAAGGCGGGAGCGGGAAGCACGACAGCGGCAGCGACGGCGACGCGGGCGGCGACCGCCGCCACAACCGCGGCGACGAGCCCGGACCCGGCGGGGAACGCATCGACCTGGACTGAGGGTGCCCGATATCGGGAGGCCGGCGCCAGGGCCTCGGGTACCGTGGGCGGTAGCGGGGCTCGACCGGAACTGAGGGATTCATGGGACTCACCATCGGCGTCGACATCGGCGGCACCAAGATCGCGGCCGGCGTGGTCGATGAGGACGGCAACATCCTCTCGGTCCACAAGGTGCCGACCCCGGGCACGCCCGACGGCATCGTGGACGCCATCGCCTCCGCGGTGGACGGAGCACGCGCGGGGAACGAGATCGTCGGCGTGGGAATCGGTGCGGCCGGATACGTCAACCGCCAGCGCTCGACGGTGTACTTCGCCCCCAACATCGACTGGCGCCAGGAACCGCTGAAGGAGAAGGTCGAGGCCCGCGTGGGTCTCCCGGTCGTCGTGGAGAACGACGCGAACGCGGCGGCCTGGGGCGAGTACAAGTTCGGCGCGGGCAAGGGCCACCGCAACGCCATCTGCATCACACTCGGCACCGGCCTCGGCGGCGGCGTCATCATCGGCAACAAGCTGCGCCGGGGCCACTTCGGCGTGGCCGCCGAGTTCGGGCACATCCGGATGGTCCCGGACGGCCTGCTGTGCGGCTGCGGCTCACAGGGCTGCTGGGAGCAGTACGCTTCCGGTCGCGCCCTCGTCCGGTACGCCACCCAGCGCGCCAACGCGACCCCGGAGAACGCGGAGACGCTGCTCGCCCTCGGCGACGGCACCCCCGAGGGCATCGAGGGCAAGCACGTCTCCATGGCCGCCCGCCAGGGCGACCCGGTGGCCGTCGACTCCTACCGGGAGCTTGCCCGGTGGGTCGGCGCCGGCCTCGCCGACCTGGCCTCCCTCTTCGACCCCTCCGCCTTCATCGTCGGCGGCGGTCTCTCCGACGAGGGGGAACTGCTCCTCGACCCGATCCGCAAGTCGTACAAGCGCTGGCTGGTGGGCGGCAACTGGCGTCCGGTCGCCGACGTCCGGGCCGCCGAGCTCGGAAACAAGGCCGGCCTGGTGGGTGCGGCCGACCTGGCCCGGGAACCCGACCCCATCATGTGACACCCCCTGCCTCCGACGCCGCCCGCCTGCTCCCCTCCGGGGGCCACGGCGGGCGTTGTCGTTCCCGGGCCCGGCTCCGGGCCCCTCGGCATGCCGGCACCGCCGGCCGGGTGGCTTCGCCGGGTGACGCCGATCGCTCGTCGGTCAGCCGCCCGCCTTGACGGGGGCGCTGCTGCGTCCATGGCGTCGACCGCTGAGCTCGACGCCGAGAGTCTCCTGAGCCACGCGCATGCCCTCGGCGTGGAGGGGATCCCGCAGCCGCCTCCACGTCTCCCCCTCCGAGACGTACTCCACACAGCCGACCACCCACCAGATGTTGCCGAAGGGGTCCTCGACACACCCTCCGCGCTGCCCGAAGGCGCCGTCCAGCACGGGTGTGACGACCCGGCCGCCGGCGGCGACGGCCCGGGAGAACGCCTCGTCCGCGCCGGCGACGAACACGCGCAGCAGGCTCGGGACGGCCGGCCGGTCGTCGTGTCGGTCGAAGGCCGGCACGACGGTGTCGCCGACCCGGATCCCACCGTGCCCGACCAGACCGTCTTCGGTCGGCACCCGCCCGAGCTCCTCACCGCCGAACGCCTCGGTGACGAAGCCGAGGAAGGCCCCCGTGCCGTCGGTGACGACCCAGGGTGCGACAGCGGTGCAGCCCTCCGGCACGGTGTTGCCCTGCCCCGGCATCGCGGTCCTTTCACCGACGTCGGTGGCCGACGGCGACGACAGGTGCCGATCCGGTCGGCCGCTGTCCTGAACAGCGGCCGACCCCGGGCCGTGACCGGCCCTGCACCTACGTGCCGGAGGTGACCCACCTGCCCGAGGACGTGAACATCCCAGCCGTCGTCGTCCCCGTACCGCTCGTCTGCGCCCATGCCGGTCCTGCGTCCGCCCGCGCGCATGCCCGGGGCGGGACCCGGAGGCGGTGGCCCGGGCCGAACACCCGGACCGGCCCGTACACGTCGGCCCGTATGGCGCTTTCGGGCGCGCGGGTCGGCGTATCTTGATCCGCATGGCGACGACTTCGCTGCTGCCCGACTCCCGGACCGGGGCCGACGGTTCGGCCGTGGTCCGTGTCATGAGCTACAACATCCGGTCGATGTACGACGACACGGACGCCCTCGCCCGGGTGATCACCGCCTGCGCCCCCGACCTGGTCCTGGTCCAGGAGGCGCCGCGCTTCTTCCGCTGGCGCAAGAAACTGGCCCGGCTGGCCTCAGCCTCCGGACTGGTGACCCTCTCCGGAGGTGCCACGGCCGCCGGTCCCGCGATCCTGTGCTCGCTGCGGGCGACCGTCGAGCGCACCGAGGACGTCCTGCTGCCGCTCACCCCGGGGCTGCACCGGCGCGGCTTCGCCACCGCGGTCGTAGGGTTCGGCGGGGCCCGGTTCGGGGTGCTGAGCTGCCATCTGTCGCTGCGGAAGGACGAGCGGTACGCGCAGGGCGGCATGCTCCTCGACCGGCTCGCCGGGATGGGCGCGGAGCACGCGGTCGCGGGTGGTGACCTCAACGAGCGACCGGACGGCCGCACCTTCCGGCGGCTGGGGGACTCCCTCACGGACTGCTGGGCCGCCGGGCCATGGGGCGGCGAGTACACCTCGACGTCCGCCGAGCCGCACCAGCGCATCGACGCCCTGTTCGCCACCAGGGGCGTCGAGGTTCTGGGCTGCGGTGTCCCGCTCGGCCAGCCGGGAGTGACCGAGGCCGACCTGAGGGCGGCCACCGATCACCTGCCGGTCCTGGCCGCGCTCAGAGTGCCGGCCGCGTAGTGCGCGTGGGCGGGTGGGCCGCTCTCAGACCACCGCGCCCCGGCCCGGATCGTCGTCCTCCTCGTCGCCGGTGCGCATCCGCATCACCAGAGTGGCGAAACCGCCCAGGAAACCGCCGATGCAGAGCGTGGTCAGCCACCAGGTCATCTCCCAGCCGAGCAGTATCGCCAGCAGGAGCAGCACCGGACCGCCCAGTACTCCCAGCCACGCGAACTTGGACGTGACGTCCGCATCGGGCAGCGGCGGGGGCTCCGGCGGGACGAAATGGCCCTCGTCGCCGTCGCCGACATCCTCCTCCGACGGCTCGGACACGCTGTAGTCGCGCGGGCCCCCCACGCCCGGAGCGAAGGCGACCGAACCGCCCAGCGGCTTGACCGGCTTGTCCCCGGCCCGCGTCGGCGCCTCGGCCGGTGCCCCGTCGTCGGTGGCCTCGGTACGGGTGTCGGTGTTGGTGTCGGACTCCAGCAGCGCCAGATCCTCGACCGACTTGAACGGCTTGGCACCCGACGGGTCCGGCGGCTCGTCACCGTACCCGGCGACGATCGCCTCCCACGCGGCATCCTCGTCGAAGGGAACGTCCTGGTCCTGATGCGCCGGGCCACCGCCCTCCCGCCCCTGGCCCGTACGTGCCTCGCGCCCCTCCTGGTCCTCCCGCCCCTGGCCCGTACGTGCCTCGCGCCCCTCCTGGTCCTCCCGCCCCTGGCCCGTACGTGCCTCGCGCCCCTCCTGGTCCTCCCGCCCCTGGCCCGTACGTGCCTCGCGCCCCTCCTGGTCCTCCCGCCCCTCGCGGTCCTCGCGGTCCGAGTCGTGCTCAGCCACCTGTGGTCGTCCCTTCCCTGCCGAGACCGGGCTCCTTGACGGCGCCGGGTGCGAGCCGGCCGATGAACGCGGTGCTCTCCCGGAAGATCCGCTCCGCGTCGTGGTCCAACGTCGCCACGTGGTAGCTCTGTTCCAGCAGGACCTCCGTCACGTCGAGCGACGAGACGCGGCCGAGGATCCGGGCCGAGTCGGCGGGCGGCACCACATGGTCCTGCGGACTGCGCAGAAGCAGCAGCGGCTGGGTGACCTGGGGAAGCTCGCCGTCGAGCATGCGCAGGAAGGTACGCAGGGAGTGGGCCGCGTGCAGCGGCACCCGGTCGTAGCCCAGCTCCTCGACCGACGGCTTGGCGATGTCGCTCGCGATGCCCTTCGTCGCCGGGACGAGATGACGGAGCACCGGGAGGGCGTGCGCGGCCACACCGTGCACCCGGTTCGCCGGGTTGACGACCATGACCCCGCTCACCGCGTCGCCGTGCCGCGCGGCCAGGCGCAGGGCCAGCGCGCCGCCCATGGACAGACCGGCCACGAACACGCGTGAGCAGCGGTCCCGCAGCAGGCGCAGTTCGCGGTCCACCTCCGCGTACCAGTCCTGCCAGCCGGTGGCCCGCAGGTCCTCCCAGCGGGTGCCGTGCCCCGGGAGCAGGGGCAGCGAGACGGTCAGGCCGTGCTCGGCGAAATGCTCCGCCCACGGGCGCAGCGACTGAGGCGAACCGGTGAAGCCGTGGCAGAGGAGGACAGCGGCCTCCCCGCCCTCACGGCGATACGGCTCGGCTCCGGTCAGGAGCGGCACTTTCGGCCTCCCGGTCGTAAGAGTCGTCGAAGTCGTCGAAGCCGTCGAAGTCGTGGACGTCGTGGAAAGGGTCGAGGAAGTCGACGGGCTGCAGACGGGTTGCAGGACCTTCACCGTACGCGACCGCACTGACACCGACCAGGGCCGTCGGAGCCATTGACGGTGCTCCGGGTTAGGGTCTGTGCCACACGCACAGGAAGGCACTCGGGTGTTGTACGGCGCGATGAAGGTCACCGTCGGAGGGTCGCTGAAGCTTGCCTTCAGACCCTGGGTGGAGGGCCTGGAGCACGTCCCCGCGGAAGGGCCCGCCATCCTGGCCAGCAACCACCTGTCGTTCTCCGACTCCTTCTTCCTGCCGGCCGTCCTCGACCGCAAGATCACCTTCATAGCCAAGGCCGAGTACTTCACCACACCGGGGGTGAAGGGCCGGCTGACGGCCGCCTTCTTCAGGGGCGCGGGCCAGCTCCCGGTGGACCGCTCCGGCGCGCGCGGTGCCGGTGAGGCGGCGATCAGGAGCGGCATGGAGGTCCTCGGACGAGGCGAGCTGTTCGGCCTCTACCCCGAGGGTACGCGCTCGCCCGACGGCCGTCTCTACCGCGGCAAGCCGGGCGGCCTCGCGCGCGTGGCCCTCGCCACCGGCGCGCCCGTGCTCCCGGTCGCCATGATCGACACGGAGAAGGTCCAGCCGCCGGGAAAGGTCGTCCCGAAGTTGGTCCGGCCCGGCATACGCATCGGCAAGCCGCTGGAGTTCAGCCGCTACGAGGGCGTGGGGCACGACCGTTTCGTACTCCGTGCGGTGACCGACGAGGTCATGTACGAGATCATGAAGCTCTCCGGCCAGGAGTACGTGGACATGTACGCGACCGCCATGAAGCGGCAGCTCATGGAGGCGGCGAAGGCCGAGAAGGAGGCGGAGAAGGCCGCGAAGGCCGGGCTCTCCCGCGCCGGGAAGGCGGAGGAGGAGGCAGAGCGGGAACAGGCTGCCGAGCAGCGGTGGTCCGCCCCCTAAGCGTGTGGACGGGGGCGGGCCCGGGGCGAAGGTGGGGAGGACATGCCCAGGCGCGAGAGAGTCACGAGGATATCGGTCGAGCAGCCGCTGTGGCGCGCGCTCGCCGGGTACCGGGTCCTCGCCACGGGGTACGCGATCGGCCTGTTCGCCACCGCCTACGAGCGGTTCGAGCGTCCCTGGCTGGCCGTGGCCTACTTCGCCCTGCTGGCCGTGTGGACACTGGCCACCCTGCCCCGGGTCGCGAACGCCGACGGCTGCACCAAGCGCTTCCTCGCCGCCGACCTGACCGTCGCGCTCGCCGGCATCCTGCTCACCCCCGTCGCCGACGACCCGGCGCGGGTCGAGGCCGGCGGTCCGACGATGCCGTCGATATGGACCGCGGGCGCGGTGCTCGCCTTCGCGATCAAGGGTGGCTGGCGCTGGGCCGCCCTCGCTTCCACCCTGGTCGCCGTCGCCAACCTGATCGAGCGCGGCGGCCCCGCCCGGGACACCGTGCACAACGTGATCCTCGTCTGGGTCGCGTCCATCGCCATCGGCTACGTCGTCGAGGTCGCCCGCGCCTCCGAGCGCACCCTCGCCCGCGCCCTGGAGATCGAGGCCGCGACCAGGGAGCGCGAGCGGCTCGCGCGGGACATCCACGACAGCGTGCTCCAGGTGCTCGCGATGGTGCAGCGGCGCGGCACGGTGCTCGGCGGCGAGGCGGCCGAGCTGGGCCGGATGGCCGGCGAGCAGGAAGTGGCGCTGCGCACCCTGGTCTCCGGTGGCCTGATACCCGTCCCCAGGGCGCCGCAGGACTCGGCCGAAGCAGCCGCGGCACGGGCCGCGGACGAGACGCGGGACGACCCGGACGGCCCCGGCGACGACCCCGTCGACCTGCGTGCCCTGCTCGCCCCGTACGCCGGCGCCCTCGTCAGCCTCGCCGAACCCGGGGCACCGGTGCCGCTCGCTCCGGCCGCCGCCCGGGAGCTCACCGCCGCCGTCGGGGCCGCCCTGGACAACGTACGCAAACACGCGGGGGCACGCGCGCGCGCCTGGATCCTGGTCGAGGACGAGCCGGACGAGGTGATCGTCACCGTCCGCGACGACGGGCCCGGCATCCCCGAGGGCCGGCTCGCCCAGGCCGAGGGAGAGGGGCGGCTCGGGGTGGTCCTGTCGATCCGGGGGCGGCTGAGCGACCTCGGCGGCAGCGCGGAACTGATCTCGGTACCCGGCCAGGGCACGGAGGTCGAGCTGAAGGTACCGAAGGACAGCGACGGCGAACGGGACGCACGGGGGAAGGCGGAACAGGGATGACGACGGACACTGCGGGGGGAGAGAGGGCAGACGGGGAACCCGGGGACGGGCGGGGCCCGGTGAGGGTGATGGTGGTCGACGACCACCCCATGTGGCGCGACGCCGTCGCCCGGGACCTGTCCGAGTCCGGCTTCGAGGTGGTCGCCACCGCGGGCGACGGCGACCAGGCCGTGCGCCGAGCCAAGGCCGTGGCCCCCGACGTCCTCGTCCTCGACCTGAACCTGCCCGGCAAGCCCGGCGTCCAGGTCTGCAAGGAGGTCGTCGCCGGGAATCCCGCGCTGCGGGTGCTGGTGCTCTCGGCGAGCGGCGAACACACCGACGTCCTGGAGGCGGTGAAGTCCGGGGCCACCGGCTATCTGCTGAAGTCCGCCTCCCCCCAGGACCTGCAGGACGCGGTGCGCCGTACGGCCGTCGGCGACCCGGTGTTCACCCCGGGCCTGGCCGGACTGGTCCTCGGTGAGTACCGCAGGCTGGCCTCCGACCCGGCGCCCGCCCCGGAGGGCGGCGCCTCCAGGGCACCCCGGCTGACCGGCCGGGAGACCGAGGTGCTGCGCCTGGTCGCCAAGGGCCTCAGCTACAAGCAGATCGCCGAACGGCTCGTCATCTCCCACCGCACGGTGCAGAACCACGTCCAGAACACCCTCGGCAAGCTCCAGCTGCACAACCGGGTGGAACTCGTCCGCTACGCCATCGAGCGAGGCCTCGACGACGAGTAGCACCCGGCAAACCCTCTGAACCGTCCGGTGGTTGGGCTTTCCCGCCGGACCCGGCAGCCGGGGCCGAAACGCGCCGCTGCTGCCCCGTTCGGCCCAGGCGCATCCGCTCCCGGCCCCGTATATTCGCGGATGCGGCAGTCGTCGCGTACGGAAGCGTTCCCGGCACGACCCCCGGAGGGACCCTGTGGAGATCCTCGCGTTCGGTGTGCAGGCCGACGAGAAGCCCCTGATCGAGCGGGCCTTCCAAGGGCACCACGAGGTGCGAGGCCTGCATGTCTTCCTCAACGAGGACACCGCGCCCATCGCGGCGGGCCACGAGGTGATCTCCACCAGCGTCAACTGCGACCTCGGCGCAGGTGTCCTGGAGAGCCTGGCGGCCGGCGGCACCCGGATGATCGCCCAGCGGTCCACCGGCTTCAACAACGTCGACCTGAAGACGGCCGAGCGGCTCGGCCTGACGGTCGCCCGGGTGTCTTACTACTCGCCCCACTCGGTCGCCGAGTTCGCCTGGGCCCTCGCCATGGCCGTCAACCGGCGGATCGTCCGTGCCTCCACCCGCACCCGTGACTTCGACTTCCGGCTCGACGGGCTGATGGGCCGTGACATGCACGGCCGCACCGTCGGCGTCATCGGCACCGGCAAGATCGGTGAGGCCTTCACCCGGATCGCGCACGGCTTCGGCATGCGGCTGCTCGGCTGGGACGTCGCCGAGAACCCCGCCTGCCGTGACCTCGGCATGACCTACGTCCCCAAGGAACAGCTGCTCGCCGAATCCGACCTGGTCAGCCTGCACGTTCCGCTGCTGCCGGAGACCCTCCACCTGATCGACGGCGCCGCCCTGCGGACAATGCGGGACGACGCCGTCCTGGTGAACTCCAGCCGCGGCGGACTCGTGGACACCGTCGCCCTCGTCGCCGAACTGCGGGCGGGCCGCTTCACCGGTGTCGGACTGGACGTGTACGAGGCGGAGGCGGGCCTGTTCTTCCTCGACAAGTCCCTGGAGGCCATCGAGGACGACACCCTGGCCCGCCTCGTCACCTTCCCGAACGTGCTGGTCACGTCCCACCAGGCGTACTACACCGTGGACGCCGTCGGCCAGATCATCGACACCACGGTGCGCAACGTCCTCGACTACACCGAGGGCCGCCGCTCGGAGAACGTCCTGGTCCCGCGCAGCTGACCCGTCAGCTCGGCGACGATCGCCGCGCCGTTCAGGGTGAGCACCGACTCGGGGTGGAACTGCAGCGACGCGAACCGGGGTCCGCGCAGCGCGTGCACCTCGCCGTTCGCCGCGCGGCTCACCTCGACGCCGCGCGCCGCCAGCTCCGCCGCCGCTCCGTCGTCGCAGCGCGCGACGAAGCTGTTGTAGAAGCCGACCGTCTCCGGCCGCCCGAACAGGTCGATCTCCGTCTGCGTTCCCTGGTACGGCACCTCCTTGCGGACGGTCTCCAGACCCAGCTCGGCCGCGATCAGCTCGTGGCCGAGGCAGACACCGAGCACGCCGTGCCGGTTCTCCCCGACCACCGCGGCGGTCAGGCCGCGCAGGAACCGCATCCTCGGGTCGGCCGTGTCGGACGGGTCACCGGGGCCGGGACCCAGTACCACAGGCCCCTCGTGCCCGAGTACCGTCTTCCGGAGTCCGGGTTCGTCGTACCGCCGGACGGTGACCGTGAGCCCCGACGAGCGCAGCACATGCGCGAGCATCGCCGTGAAGGTGTCCTCCCCGTCGACGACCAGGGCGTGTCCCTCCAGCGCGGCCGACGGCTCCCGCATCCGCAGCCAGAACGGGGCCAGTGAGGCCCGCCGCCCGTCCAGTGCCGCCCGCACCCGGGGGTCGTCCGCCAGCCGTGGCCGTACGGGCTCCTCGCGCGGTCCCCCGGGACGCACCCCCAGCGCGGCGAGCACCCCGGCCGCCTTCGCGTGGGTCTCGGCGACCTCGCCCGCCGGGTCCGAGCCCCGCACCAGCGTGGCGCCGACCGGCACCCGCAGCCGTCCGGCCGCGTCGATGTCGGCGGTGCGGATGAGGATGGGGGAGTCGAGGGTCTGGGCCCCACCCGCATCCCGGCCGAGCAGCGCCAGCGCCCCCGCGTAGTAACCACGCCCGGCACCGTCCGGCCCGAGGGACTCGTACCGCTCGATCACCCGGCAGGCGTTCTGCACCGGCGACCCCGTGACGGTCGCGGCGAACATGGTCTCCTTCAGTACCTCCCGCACATCCAGCGAGGACCGGCCGCGCAGCTCGTACTCCGTGTGCGCGAGGTGCGCCATCTCCTTCAGCCGGGGCCCGACCACGACACCGCCCATGTCGCCGACGGTGCACATCATCTTGAGTTCCTCGTCGACGACCATCGACAGCTCCTCGATCTCCTTGCCGTCGGCGAGGAACTCCAGCAGATGCCCGGGGGTCGGCCCGTCGGCCGGGTACCGGTAGGTGCCGCTGATCGGGTTCATCACGACCGTCCCGCCGGACGCGCGCACATGCACCTCGGGGCTCGCCCCGACCAGTGTCCGCCCTCCCGCCTCCTGCCCGGTGTGCACCACGAACGTCCAGTACGCGCCCCGTTCGCCCGTCAGCAGCCGCCGGAACAGCGCCAGCGCGTCGGCCCGCCCGAACCCGGGGACCTCCCCCTCGTACGTCCGCCGGATCACGAAGTTGGCACCCTCGCCCCGCCCGATCTCCTCCCGCAGCACCCGCCCGACGATTTCGGCGTACTCCTCGTCGCCGACGTCGAAGCCGCCGCCCTCCACCCGCACGTCGTGCGTGGGCAGCTGCGCCAGGGCCTCGGCGAGCGGGATCTCGTGGCGCTCCTCGGGGGTCAGCACCAGCAGGGGGGTGCCGTCGTCGCGCACGTCGAAACCGCGCTCCCGGATCTGCCGGAAGGGGATGAGCGCCAGCCCTTCGTCGGGCAGGTCCGCCAGGCGGTCACGGGAGGTGACGGGGCCGAGCAGCAGTTCCACCACGGTGTCGTCGTGGCCGGGCGTGCGGCGGCGCAGCAGGGCGAACGGACGGGAATCGTCGAGCAGGTCGAGCAGGTTCATCGGTCGTGGTCCCTCGATAAGGGAGGGCCGGCCCGCGGGCGCCGCGCTGTCCGCGAACGCCGAAGGCCGCCCCTCGGGCGGCCTTCGCGAAGTCTTGTGTACGCGCTACAAGATCAGTGGGCCGCCGGAGAAGCGGGCCACCACCAGTTCCGGATCGAGTGCGCGAACATGTCACGCACGCTACACGACGAGCATGCGCGACGTGGGCCGTTCCGTGTCGTTGCACACGATGTTCCCCGCCGGCGCGGAGGGTCCGCTCAGGACACTGCTCCAGACGAGCACCGTACGGTTGCTCCCCGCCGCCGCGGGGGCGTCGGGGTCTGCCGGCTCGAACCGGCCGGTCAGATCTGTCTCACGGACCGAGCGCGGCGATGGACAACCGAACCGACCGCGTACTCTTGGGCCCGTGACCGTGAACGCTGATCCTCGAAGCGTCGCCGCTCAGGCGACTTGGCGCAACCTGCCCGCGGCGCAGCAGCCCGAGTACCCGGATGCCGAGGCTCTGCGCGATGTGATCGCCGAGCTCGAAACGTATCCCCCGTTGGTGTTCGCCGGCGAGTGCGACCAGCTGCGCGCGCGTATGGCCGCGGTCGCCAAGGGAGAGGCGTTCCTCCTCCAGGGCGGCGACTGCGCCGAATCCTTCGGCGCGGTGTCCGCCGAGCACATCCGGGCCAAACTCCAGACCTTGCTCCAGATGGGCGCCGTCCTCACCTACGCCGCGTCCGTGCCCGTGGTGAAGGTGGGCCGGATCGCCGGCCAGTACTCCAAGCCGCGCTCCAAGTCGACCGAGACCCGCGACGGTGTGACGCTGCCCACCTACCGGGGCGACTCCGTCAACGGCTTCGACTTCACCGAGGCCGCCCGCGTCCCGGACCCCGAGCGGCTGAAGCGGATGTACCACGCCTCGGCCTCCACGCTGAACCTGGTGCGCGCCTTCACCACCGGCGGTTACGCCGACCTGCGTCAGGTGCACGCCTGGAACCAGGACTTCGTGAAGTCGTCCCCGTCGGGCCAGCGCTACGAGCAGCTCGCCCGCGAGATCGACAACGCGCTGAACTTCATGCAGGCCTGCGGGGCCGAGCCGGAGGAATTCAAGACCGTCGAGTTCTTCTCCTCGCACGAGGCGCTGCTGATGGACTACGAGTCGGCGCTGACCCGCGTCGACTCGCGCACCGGGCAGCTGTACGACGTCTCCGCGCACATGGTGTGGGTCGGCGAGCGCACCCGGCAGATGGACCACGCGCACATCGAGTTCGCCTCGCGGATCCGCAACCCCCTCGGCATCAAGCTCGGCCCGACGACGACGGCCGAGGAGGCGCTGCAGTACATCGAGCGTCTCGACCCGGACCGCGAGCCCGGCCGGCTGACCTTCATCGTCCGCATGGGCGCGGACAAGATCCGCGACAAGCTGCCCGAGCTGGTCGAGAAGGTCGCCGCCTCCGGTACCACCGTCGCCTGGGTGACCGACCCGATGCACGGCAACACCTTCGAGGCGGCCTCCGGCCACAAGACCCGCCGCTTCGACGACGTGCTCGACGAGGTGAAGGGCTTCTTCGAGGTCCACAAGGGGCTGGGCACCCACCCCGGCGGCATCCACGTGGAACTCACCGGCGACGACGTCACCGAGTGCGTGGGCGGCGGCGACGAGATCTTCGTCGACGATCTGCACCAGCGCTACGAGACCGCCTGCGACCCGCGGCTCAACCGCAGCCAGTCGCTGGACCTGGCGTTCCTCGTCGCCGAGATGTACCGGGACCAGTAACATCGCTCAGCTGCGGGAACGGCAGGGGTGGGGCGCGGATCACACAGGGTCCGCGCCCCACCCCACTTTTCTGCCCTCCGGACGACAGGTAAGGTTAGGTTAGCCTCACCGATCAGGGGTCGGGATGGCGCGACCCAGTCCTACGTCGGGAGGTGAACCGCGTGTTCGTCTGCAGCTGCTTCGGGGTGACCGAGGAACAGGTGAGGATTCACGCGGACGCCGGGGCCTGCACTCCTCGGCAGATCGCCTCCGCCTGCAAGGCCGGCACCGACTGCGGCGGCTGCGTGCGGCGCATCCAGGCGCTGCTCGGCCGTGGCGCCTGCCCCCGCCGGCAGGTGGCCGACCAGGGCCGGCCGCCCCTCGTGGCGGAGCTGCCCGAAGCCGCGTAAGGCCTGTCGGCTGTCGGCTCAGCGGGTCGAGAAGCCGCTCGTCCCCGGGCCCGAGGGGTCCGGCTGGGACTGCTCGGTCACCGTCGACAGATACAGTGCCTCGCCCAGCTTCTCGATGAGTCCCAGCTGGGTGTCCAGGTAGTCGATGTGGTGTTCCTCGTCGGCGAGGATCGCCTCGAAGATGTTGGCGGACGTGATGTCGTTCTTGCGGCGCATGACCTCCACGCCCCGGCGCAGGCGGTCGATGGCCTCGACCTCGACCTCCCGGTCGGCCTGGAACATCTCCGTCACCGTCTGCCCGACCCGCACGTGGAAGAGCCGCTGGTAGTTGGGCAGGCCGTCGAGCAGCAGGATGCGGTCGGTGAGGACCTCCGCGTGACGCATCTCGTCGAAGGACTCGGCGCGCGTGTACTCGGCGAGTTTGGTCCAGCCCTTGTGGTCCTGCAGCTTCGAGTGCAGGAAGTACTGGTTGATCGCGGTCAGCTCGGCGGTCAGCTGCTCGTTGAGGAATTCGATGACCTCGGGGTCGCCCTGCATCGCAGAAGCTCCTTCCATACGGATGTACGAGTCAGATGCGCCGCATGATTCCACCGGCGGAGAAGATCGTCCAGTAAGCGTTGACTTAGCAAGTAAGAGTACATTTGCAGATGTTTTACATGGATTGCTCGTCTTCGTGGCCCCGGTCCGATGCGTCACGCAGGGTCTGTCAGGATGGAAGCATGGGTCAGCCGGCGGAACGCGAATCGGAGGAGCGCCCAACGGAGGAAGGGGCACGGTTCGAGCTTCCGCCGGGGCAGCGGCTGCAGAAGGGCTGGCCGGTCACGCACTACGGGCCGGTGCCCAGGTTCCGGGCCGAGCGCTGGGACTTCAGGGTGTTCGGCGCCACCGCCGAGGGCGACAAGCACCGCTGGAACCATGAGGAGTTCACGGCCCTGCCGTACCGCAGCGTCGTGGCCGACCTGCACTGCGTCACCAAGTTCAGCATGCTCGGAGCCGAATGGGGCGGCATTCCGGCGCGCACCGTCCTGGAGCTCGCCCCGCCCGCGCCCGACGTCACCCATGTGATGGTGTGGGCCGAGTACGGATTCAGTTCCAACCTGCGTCTGGCGGACTTCTCGTCCGAGCGGACCCTCTTCGCCACCCACAAGGACGGTGAACTGCTGACCGCCGAGCACGGATTTCCGCTCCGTCTGGTCGTTCCCCATCTGTACGCCTGGAAGGGACCCAAATGGGTCCGCGGAGTGGAGTACATGACCGACGACCGCCGCGGTTTCTGGGAGGAGCGCGGCTATCACAACGTCGGCGATCCCTGGAAGGAGCAGCGCTACTCGTACCAGGAGGAGCCCGGGGACGGCCCCGGGCTCTGAGCCGGTCCGGGTGGGACTACGACTCCCGGAGCTTCTTCAGCCGCTCCACGTCCGCCGCGTGCCCCTCCTTGCCGCCGGGCGTCTCGATGATCAGCGGCACGCCCTCGGTCGCGGGGTGTGTCATCAGCGCGCGGAACGGGTCCTCGCCGATACGGCCGTCGCCGATGTTCGCGTGACGGTCCTTGTGCGCGCCGGCCACATCCATCGAGTCATTGGCGTGGATCAGTTTCAGCCGCCCCTCACCGACCGTGTCCACCAACAGATCCAGCGTCCGGTGCATCCCGTCCGGTCCGGTCAGATCGTGACCGGCCGCGAAGACATGACAGGTGTCCAGGCAGACGCCCAGCTTCGGATGGGCGTCCAGCACCTCGAAGTACGGCCCGAAGTCCCAGGTCCGCGAGCAGAGGGAGGAGCCCTGGCCGGCCGTCGACTCCAGCAGCAGGAACGGGTCGTCGTCATGGGTGAGCTCGTCGAGCAGCGGCAGCAGGTACTCCCGTACCTGTGCCAGCGCCACCGACCGCTCGCGTCCACCGGTCGCGCTGCCGGTGTGGACCACCACGCCCAGTGCCCCGATCTCGCGCCCGCGCCGCAGCGAGTGCCGCAGCGACTCGGCGGACCGTTCGGCGGTCGCCCGGGTGTGTGACCCGAAGTTGATCAGGTACGGGGCGTGCACGTACGCCGGGATCGCCTCGGCCGCACACGTCTCGCGGAAGGCCTCGTCCTGCTTCGGGCTGCCGACCGGCGTCGCCCAGCCCCGCGGATTGGCGACGAAGACCTGCACGGTCTCCGCACGCAGCTCACGGGCGTAGGACAGACCGACGGAATGCAGACCGCCGGCCACGGGGACATGGCCGCCGACCGGGTTGCGGGCAGGGCCGGACAGGTGACTCTTCACCCGTCCAGGGTGTCACGCGTGCGTCCGGCGCCCGCCGGCGGATCAGCGGATCCTGAGGGTGATCGTCGAGCCCTTGGGCGCGGTGTCCCCGCCCGCCACGGACTGTTCGTCGACGGTGTCGCCGAACAGTCCGAGCAGTCCGCGGTCCTCCTCGACCCGGAACCCGGCCGCCTCCAGCGTCCTGGTGGCCTTGTCCACGCCGTCCCCGACCACGTCGGGAACCTCGACCATCTCGGGGCCCTTGGACAGCGTCAGCGTCACGGTGTCCCCCTCGACGGCCTCACCGCCCGCATCCGGGCTCTGCCGGGCCACCCGTCCCGCCTCGTGTTCGGAGGTGATCCGCCCGGTGGCGACCTCCACCTCGAGGCCGGCCTCCTCCAGCTCGGCGCGCGCGTCCTGAAGGTCCTCGCCGGTCACCTCGGGGATGTCCACCGGGTTGCCCCTGCTCACGGTGAGCGCCACCGCCGAGCCCGCACGGACCTCGGTGCCCCCGGCCGGCCCGGTGGAGATCACGGAGCCCTTGGCCACGTCCTCGCTGAACTCCTGGGTGACCATGCCGGGCTCCAGGCCCACGTCCTCCAGCGCGGACCGCGCCTTGTCCAGTGCGACGCCGTCCACATCGGGCACCTGCACGGTCCTCGGCCCCTTGGAGAGGGTCAGCGAGACCGAGTCGGTGTTGCGGATGCGCTCGCCCGCCCCCGGATCCGTACTGATCACCGTGCCCCGCCCCACGGAGTCGCTGTACGCCTCCTCGACCTGCCCGACGTCCAGCCCGGCCTGAGCCAGCCGGTCCCGGGCCTGCTTCTCGGTCTTGGCCAGCAGCGGCGGGACCTTGGTGAACTGGCCCGAGTTGATGTACCAGACGCCCGCTCCGGCCCCGAGGAGCAGCAGCACCACGACGACGATCGTCATCGGGCCGCGCCGCAGCGCCGGAGCGCGCAGTACCGGACCGCGCCGGGGCGGCAGCGGCGCCGGGAACGGGAGCCGGCTGGTGCGGTGGTCCGTGTCCTCGTCGACGGGCAGCGGGCGGGGCACCGTCAGCGCGCGCGGGATGACGCTCGTACGGTCCTCGGCGTTGTGGTGCCGCGACGACAGTGCCTGCGGTGGAGTCGCGTCCAGCTGCGCCGCGTCGAGGCCGCCGCGGACCTCGCGGACCTGCGCGAGCAGCGCCACCGCGTCGTACGGGCGGACCTCCGGACTGCGCGCGGTCGCCGACGCGACCAGTTCGTCCAGCGCGTAGGCCATACCGGGCACGGCGGCCGACGGCGGCGGTACGTCGTCGTGCAGATGTTTGTAGAGCACGATCGCGGGGGAGTCCCCCTCGTGCGGACGCTCACCCGTCAGCACCTCGTAGAGCAGGATGCCGCACGCGTAGACGTCCACGCGGGGGTCGGCGGCACCGTTCTTGATCTGCTCCGGTGCCAGGTAGGAGACCGTGCCCAGCACGGTGCCGGTGGTGTTCGTCACCGTGTCCACGCCCCGGACCAGGCCGAAGTCGGCGACCTTGACCCAGCCGTCGTCCCCTATCAGCACGTTCTCCGGCTTCATGTCCCGGTGCACGAAACCGGCGCGGTGGGCGGCGCCGAGCGCGGCCAGCATCGGCTCCAGGATGTCCAGCGCGGCCCGCGGCTGCAGCGCCCCGCGCTCACGCAGCACGTCCCGAAGGGTGCAGCCGGCGACGTACTCCATCGCCAGATACACGTACCCCCGGTCGGTGCCCTGGTCGAAGACCTGAACCACGTTCGGATGGGCCAGACGGGCCACCGACTTCGCCTCGCGGATGAACCGGTCGACGAAGGAGCCGTCGGCGGCGAGCGCCGGGTGCATCACCTTGAGCGCGAGCACGCGGTCGAGACGGGTGTCCACGGCCCGGTAGACCGTGGCCATCCCGCCGACCGCGATGCGCGCCTCGACGCGATACCGGCCGTCGAGCACCTGCCCGACCAGAGGGTCCTGAAGGGTCGTGTCCACGCAGGTGAGTCTACGAGCCGCCGCCGACACCCCCACCGCTTCGTCGCGGACCGCACCGTGACTGCAGCGGACCTGTGACGCAACCCACGCACACGGCGCGGGGCAAACGCGTGCACGGCCCGGCCCACGACGCCGAGGCCGAGGCCGGTGGCGCACTCCCACGGGGAGCGTTCACCGCCGGGGAGCATTCACCTCTCGACCGACTGGAAACGGGTGGTGCGCGGGTGGGAGAACACTCAGAACGCCGGCCGCTCCGGATCCAGCACGGCGAGGCCCTCCGCAGGAGACGACGCCTCGGCAAAGTGCCGCCGCGGAATCCGCCCCGCCCGCCGCGCCAGCCGCCCCGCCTCGACGGCCCCCCGCATGGCGGCAGCCATCAGCACCGGCTCCCGCGCCCGCGTGACCGCCGAGGCGAGCATCACCCCCGCGCACCCCAGCTCCATCGCCAGCGCCGCGTCCGACGCCGTACCGGCGCCCGCGTCCAGGATCACCGGCACGCGCGCGTGCTGCGTGATCAGCTCGAAGTTGTGCGGGTTGCGGATGCCGAGTCCCGACCCGATCGGCGAACCGAGCGGCATGATCGCCGCACAGCCGACGTCCTCCAGTTTCCGCGCCACCACCGGATCGTCATTGGTGTACGGCAGCACTGTGAATCCGTCGTCGACCAGGGTCTCCGCCGCCTCCAGCAGCTCGACCGGGTCCGGCAGGAGGGTGCGCTCGTCGGCGATGACCTCCAGTTTGACCAGATCAGTGCCGAGCGCCTCCCGCGCGAGACGTGCGGTGAGCACCGCCTCGCCGGCGGTGTAGCAGCCCGCCGTGTTCGGCAGCACCCGGATGCCCAGCCTGTCCAGCACCGACAGGACCGAGCCGTGCGCCGAGGCGTTCACCCGGCGCATCGCGACGGTCGTCAGCTCCGTCCCGGACGCGACCAGCGCCCGCTCCAGCACCTCGAGGCCGGCCGCCCCGCCGGTCCCCATGATCAGCCGGGACGTGAAGGTCGTATCGCCGAGAACGAACGGATCGTCGGCCACGGTCAGCCTCCTTGGACAGCGGTCAGGACTTCCACCCGGTCCCCCTCGGAGAGGGACGTGAGCGACCACCGCGCGCGTGGGACGACGGTCTCGTTGAGGGCGGCGGCCACTCCGGAGGGAGCGGAGGTCAGGGTGGCGACCAGCGCGTCGAGCGCCGTGCCCGGGGTCACCTCGCGCGGCTCTCCGTTGACGGAGACGAAGACGGTGTTGGTCCGGCCGGTCGCGGCCTTCGCCGGATCGTTCATGCGGGCTGCTCCCTGAGTGCGGCGGCGGTGAACCGCCGAGGGGTGAACGGGCGGGCTTCCTGCGGGAGTTCACCGGTGGTCAGGACTTCGGCCAGGGCGTCGCCGGTGACCGGCGTGAGCAGCACGCCGTTACGGTGGTGCCCGGTGGCGAGGACCAGTCCCGCCAGCGCGGACGGACCGAGCAGCGGCGCGTTGTCGGGCGAGCCGGGGCGCAGCCCGGCCCGGGTCTCGGTGAGCGGCAGTTCGGTGATCCCGGGGACGAGTTCGTGGGCGTCGCGCAGCAGTTCGTACACCCCGCCCGCGGTCACGGTCGTGTCCCAGCCCTGTTCCTCGCTGGTCGCCCCGATCACCAGCTCGCCGCTCTCGCGCGGCACCAGATACACATGGCTGCCGCGCACCATCGCGCGTACCGTCCGGCTCAGGAACGGCCCGAACCGGTCCGGCATCGCCAGCCGGACCACCTGTCCCTTCACGGGACGCACCGGAGGCAGCACCTCCGGCGGGATCCCCGCGAGCCGCCCGCTCAGGCTGCCCCCGGCGAGCACCACCTGCCCGGCGCTCAGCCCGGTGTCGTCGGCGGTGACCACGCCCGTGGCCCGCTCCCCGGTGACGGTGAGCCGCTCGGCCCACGCACGGTGCAGGACCACGCCCGCCCGCTCGCAGGCCGTCACCAGTGCGGCCGCCAGGCGCCGGGGGTCGATCTGGTGGTCGCCGTCCACCCGCAGCCCGCCGCGCACTCCCGGTGCGAGCATCGGTTCCAGGCGCCGGCAGTCCCGCCCGGACAGCCACTGCGTGTCGAGCCCCGACTGCTGCTGCAGTACGTGCAGTGCGCGCAGATGGGCGCGGTCGTCGGCGTCCAGCGCGACCGCGAGTGTGCCGCAGCGTCGGTAGCCGAGGTCGTGGCCGGTGGCCTCGGCGAGCTCGGCGGCGAAGTCGGGATAGCGGCGCGCGGAGGCGAGATTCAGACCGAGCAGGGTCTGTTCGCCGTAGTGCAGTTCCGTGACGGCGGCCAGCATCCCGGCGGCCACCTGGGCGGCACCGGCGCCCGGTTCGGGGTCCAGCACGGTCGTGGTCAGCCCGCGCTGCGCGGCCCGCCAGGCCGTGACCAGGCCGATGATCCCGCCCCCGACGACGAGGACGTCCGGGGAACGTCCCGGAGCGTGCGAGACGCCTGAGGCGTCCGGGGTACCCGGGGTGTGTGTGGGCGGCATGGGCGTCCAGCCCCTCCCTTCGCCGGCATGACCCGGATCAGGTTCATACGGTCGGAGGCCGCCAGCCTCCCTCTCAGTCCGGTGCGTCCGGACTCCCGCGCGTGCTCTACGGTGGCCAGCCTAGTCCCGGAACAATGCCGGAACAACGAACGTGCAGGGAGCCTTCACATGGCTGGTTCGCTCGACGGCCTGGTCCTTTCCCCGGTCGCCGACCAGGCGTCGGGGCAGGTCGGTACCCGCACCCGGTTCGTCTACCACGAGCAAGGCGGCCGGATCTGGGCCGAGTACGCGGGCGGTGACGTCGTCCGCGGACATTTGGTGGGCACCAGGGAAGGGGACCGGCTGGACTTCCGGTACGTGCAGCTCAAACAGGACGGCACCACCTCGGGCGGACGCTGCGAGTCGACGGTCGTGGAACTGCCCGACGGGCGGCTGCGACTGGAGGAGACCTGGGCGTGGGAGTCGCAGCCGGGCAGCGGCACCAGCGTGGTGGAGCAACTCACGACCCCCGGGGACCGACCGGCCGCCGAACAGGTGTCTATGGTGATCAGGTGAGCGAGCAGACACAGGGACGGGGGCCGTCCGGGCCGGGGCGTGTGGTGGTGACGGGAGCCGGCATGGCCGGCGTGCAGACCGCCGTCTCCCTCCGCGAGCAGGGCTTCACCGGTGTCGTGACCCTCATCGGCGCCGAGCCCCACCAGCCGTACGACAGACCGCCGTTGTCCAAGGCCGTCCTGCTGGGAAAGGCGGAGGGCTCCGCCCTCGACGTCGACTTCGAGGCACTCGGTATCGAACTGCGGCTCGGTTGCGAGGTGTTCGGGCTGCGCCCCGCCGACCACGAGCTGGACACGGAGGCCGGGCCGGTCCCCTACGACGTCCTGGTCGTCGCGACCGGCGCCGAACCGGTCCGGCTGCCGGGTGCCGAAGGTGTTCCGGGCGTCCATCTGCTGCGCACCCTCGACGACGCCGAACGGCTGCGGCCCGTGCTCGCGCGCCGGCGGGACGTCGTGGTCGTCGGCGCCGGCTGGATCGGCGCGGAGTTCGCCACGGCGGCGCGCGAGGCGGGCTGCGCGGTCACCGTCGTGGAGGCCGCGGACCGTCCGCTGGCCGAGGCGCTGCCCGCCGAGGTGGCAGCTTCGATGACCGCCTGGTACGGCGACGCGGGAGTGGAGTTGCGCACGCACGCACGCGTGGAACGCGTCGAGCCGGGCGCGGTGGTGCTGGACGACGGCTCACGGCTGCCCGCGGACGCCGTCGTCGTCGGGATCGGTGCCCGCCCCGCCACCGCCTGGCTGGCCGGCTCCGGCATCGAGCTGGGCCGGTACGGCGAGGTGGCCGCCGACGCGCGCCTGACGACCTCCGTGCCGGACGTGTACGCGGTCGGCGACTGCGCGTCCTTCCCCTCGCAGCGGTACGGCGAACGCCTGCTGGTGCATCACTGGGACAACGCCCTGCAGGGCCCGCGCACGGTCGCGGCGAACATCGTCGGGACGGCCACCGGTGAGCCCCCGGCGGTGTACGACCCGGTGCCGTACTTCTGGTCCGAGCAGTTCGGACGCTTCGTCCAGTACGCCGGGTACCACGCGGACGCCGACCGGACGGTGTGGCGCGGGGAGGCGGACGGGCCGGCGTGGACGGTCTGCTGGCTCCGCGGGTCCCGGCTGGTCGCGCTGCTGGCCGTGGGCCGCCCCCGCGACCTGGCCCAGGGGCGCCGGCTGATCGAGGCGGGCACGGCGATGGACGGGACCCTGCTGGCCGACCAGACGAGACCGTTGAAATCGGCGAAGGCGGCGTGAGTACCGGGTCCCCGCCGTCCTCGTGCCGCGGCGTCAGACGGTCCGCCCGGGCTGAAACATCCGCCCAGGTGGAGGGGCCTGGCTTCCGGCTGCCGGTGGCAGATGGCACGCTTGTCCCGTGACCGAGATTGACGCAAAGACCGATGCTCTCGTCCCCGCCTGGCTCACCCTGCCCGACATCGCCGAGATGCTCGACGTCGAGGTGACGCGCGTCCGGCAGCTGGTCAAGGACGGCCAGCTCATCGCCGTACGCCGAGGTGAGAACCGCGCACTGCACGTCCCCGCGGCCTTCATCGACGGGGACAAGGTCGTCAAGGGCCTTTCCGGGACCCTGACGCTCCTGCGGGACGACGGCTTCACGGACGAGGAGATGCTGGACTGGCTCTTCACCCCCGACGAGAGCCTGCCGGGCACGCCCGCGCAGGCGCTGAGCGAGAACCGTGGCACGGAGGTGAAGCGCCGCGCCCAGGCGCTCGCCGTCTGACCCCGGGGCCCGTGCCCCGGGGCGGAACGCCGGGACCCGCACGCGCGCCGGTACGCACATCCGTGCGCGCACGCGGTTCGTGCCCGCACCCGCACCCGGACGTGAACCGCCACCCGGCGCCGCTCGCACAGGGCGCCGGGGCGGCGGCACGGGGTTCGTCGCAGCGTGTGCTCCGCCGGCCCCGGGCGGGCCGGGGCATCCGCCGACGACCCACCGGGCCCGCCCCACGCCGACCGGGCCCGGCCGCCACCGACACACGGGGGACTCCCGCATGCCCGACACCGCCGCAGGCACCGCTCCGCACGCCCGTCTCGCCGACTCCCTGCTCTACCTCTGCACCGACGCCCGCAAGCGGCAGGGAGACCTCCCGGAGTTCCTGGACGCGGTCCTGGCAGGCGGTGTCGACATCGTCCAGCTCAGGGACAAGGGCATGGAAGCAGCCGAGGAACTGGAGCACCTGGCGGTTCTCGCGGACGCCTGCGCCCGGCACGGCAAGCTGCTCGCGGTGAACGACCGCGCGGACGTCGCCCACGCCGCCGGCGCCGGCGTACTGCACCTCGGACAGGGTGACCTCCCCGTCCCCGCGGCCCGGGCCGTCCTCGGCGAGGACGTCCTGATCGGCCGCTCCACGCACGCCGAGTCCGAGGCCGCCGCGGCCGCCGTGCAGGACGGCGTGGACTACTTCTGCACCGGGCCCTGCTGGCCCACCCCCACAAAGCCCGGCCGCCCCGCCCCCGGCCTCGGCCTGGTCCGGTACGCCGCCGCCCTCGGCACCGACCGCCCCTGGTTCGCCATCGGCGGCATCGGCCTCGGCAACCTCGACGAGGTACTGGACGCCGGCGCCCGCCGGGTCGTGGTCGTACGGGCCATCACCGAGGCGGACGACCCGGGCGCGGCGGCGGCCGAGTTCGCGAGGCGGACGCGGCAGGCGGCAGGCGGCACCCGTCCCTGACAGTGTCCAAGGGGTGGACAACAAGTCGGCAATTCCGGCAAATCCCCCGCATCCGGTTGGGGGGACCGACACCCCCTGGCTAACCTGCCGGTATGGCCCTCGGAACCGCATCCGTCAGGACGGATCACGCGCGCACTGTGCGTGACATGCTCGCTGCCGGAAAGACGACGTACTCGTTCGAGTTCTCGGCGCCCAAGACGCCCAAGGGGCAGCGGAACCTCTGGAGCGCGCTGCGCAGGGTCGAGGCGGTCGCCCCGGACTTCGTCTCCGTCACCTACGGAGCCGGAGGGTCGACCCGCGCGGGCACGGTCCACGAGACCGAGCAGATCGTCGCCGACACCACCCTCACCCCGGTCGCCCACCTCACCGCGGTCGACCACTCCGTCGCCGAACTGCGTAACATCATCGGCCAGTACGCCGACGCCGGGATCCGCAACATGCTCGCCGTGCGGGGCGACCCGCCCGGCGACCCGACGGCCGACTGGATCCCGCATCCGCAGGGCCTGACCTACGCCGCCGAGCTCGTCCGGCTCATCAAGGAGTCGGGTGACTTCTGCGTGGGTGTCGCCGCCTTCCCGGAGATGCACCCGAGGTCGTCCGACTGGGACGCGGACGTCGCGAACTTCGTCGACAAGTGCCGGGCCGGCGCCGACTACGCGATCACCCAGATGTTCTTCCAGCCCGAGTCCTACCTGCGTCTGCGGGACCGCGTCGCCGCGGCGGGTTGCGGGACACCGGTGATCCCCGAGGTCATGCCGGTGACCAGTGTGAAGATGTTGGAGAAGTTGCCGCAGCTCAGTAACGCGTCGTTCCCGGATGCCCTGAAAGAGCGGATCCTCACAGCGGCGGACGATCCGGCGGCGGTACGCTCCATCGGTATCGAGTTCGCCACGGAGTTCTGCGCACGGCTGCTGGCCGAGGGGGTGCCCGGACTGCACTTCATCACGCTCAACAACTCCACGGCGACGCTGGAAATCTACGAGAACCTGGGCCTGCACCACCCGCTGCGGGCCTAGACCGGCCGCACCGGCATACGACACACTGCGTAGCGGCCACTGGGAGAGGGGCGTACATGGGCTGGACGGTCCTCTACATCGCGTTCGGCGTCGTCGCGTTGTGGCTGCTAGGCGAGGTGCTGCTGCAGTACAAGGCGCGCCTGCGCTGGCGGCTGCTCGCCTTCGCGGGCTTCCTGGGCGTCGTGCTCGGCGTGCTGATCCCGTCCGTGCCCGTCATCGGACTGGGCGCCATCGCCTTCGCGATCGGCCAGACCTACGTCACGCTGTCGTTCCGCCGCGGCTTCGCGGAGGGCTGGGCGGTCAACGCCCCGCTGCTGTCCGCCGTCAAGGGGGACCGCGGCGACCGCGGGCACCAGGACCCGGAGGCCACCGGCGACGGGCACGGCGACGGGCACGGCGACGGGCACGGGGACGAGGACGTCGGTCGGCGCCGCGGCCGTGACTCCTCCGCAGCCGACGACGACTACGACCGCGACGACGTGTTCATGCCCGTGCGCGGCGAGCAGCAGGCGGCCGCCGAGACCACCGCCGTCTACGAGCCCCAGCCCATGCCCGACGACACCGGCTCGTACGGCGTCTACAACGACAACGGGTACGGCACCCCGGCTCAGGACGACCAGTACGGGGCCACCGCCCAGGACCAGTACGGGGCCACCGCCCAGGACGCCGGACAGGGCTACGACACCGGCCAGAACTACGCCTACGACTACTCCGGTTACGGCCAGCAGCAGACCTACGACACGGGCCAGCAGCAGTACGCCGCCTACTCCGACCCGTACATCGGCAATCCGACCTACGAGGGGACCTCGTACGACACCGGATACACCGCCCCGCAGCAGCAGTACGGCCAGCAGGGTTACGGCGGCCAGGACCACTACGACGGCTACGGCGGCGAAACCCCGGCGGGTGGCCTGTGGGTCCCGCAGCAGCGCAGCACCGACGACCCGTACGGCGGTGAACTCCCGCAGGAGCAGCCGTACCCGTACCAGGACAACGACCGGCAGGGCCAGACCCCCGGCCACGGGAACGACAGCGGGTACGACGAGCAGCAGTACCGCTACTGACCCGGCCCGGCCCGTCGAGGCCGCTCACCGGGACCCGCGGAACCCCGGTCCCTCCACGATCAGTCCCGCGACCAGCGCGCCCGACATCCCGGCGTGTGGAAGGCCCCCGCCGGGGTGCGACCAGCCGCCCACCGTCAGCAGCCCCGGCATCCCGGTGCTGTTGGACGGGTGCAGCAGTCGCCCGCCCGCCGCGGCCAGCGTCGGGACAGGTACCGCTCCGCCCTCCGCGCCCGTCGCCCGCGCGATGTCGTCCGGGGCGCGGACCTCGCTGTACAGGAGACGGTCGCGCAGGCCGGGTACGGCCCGCCCGGCGGCGATGATCATGTTCCGTGCGTGCTCGTCCAACGCGGGTCCCGCGGATCCCGCGGGCACCGTCGAGGTGAGGGTGACCGCCTCATGGCCCGCGTCGGGGACCAGGGCGGGGTCGTCGGGCCGCAGGACCGTGACCGTGGGGTGCGCGGGCAGACCCACGGGGGAGCCGAACAGGGACGCCAGCTCGGCGTCCCGGTCCCGGGTGTGCACGACCGTCCGGTGAGGCGTCCCCCCGGGACGTCCGCCGCGCAGCGCCAGCAGCACCGTCAGACGGCTCGCCGCTCCAAGGCGGCCCGGAACCTCGCCGTCACCCCGCACCCGCGCCTCCTGCGTCAGCCGGTCCAGCACGCCGGGCGTCACCCCGGCGATCACGTGATCCGCCTCGGCCACCGCCCCTCCCCGGCCGCCACCACCGGCAGCGGCGCCGGGGGCCCGGGAGGCGCCCTCGGTGAACTCCACGCCCGCCGCCCGGCCGTCCTTCTCCAGCACCCCGGTGACCTCGGCGCCGAAACGGAACTCCACCCCGCGGGCCAGGCACCGCTCGTACACCGCGCGGGCCAGCTCCCGCATGCCGCCGCGGACGTACCAGGTACCGAAGGCGTGCTCCATGTACGGCAGCACCGCCGCGCTCGCCGGCGTGGACCGGGGGTCCAGGCCGTGCTCGAGCGTGTGGCTCTCCAGCAGGGAGACCAGCCGGGGATCGCGCAGCTCCCAGGCGGCGACCTCGGCGAGCGTGCCCGCCGTGCGCGTGCGCAGCAGCTTCTTGCGGGGGACGGCCGGGTAGGGCTCGCGGTCGGCCAGCACCCGCCAGTTGGGCCACAGCGGCTCCTCCAGGAGCGGCCTGCGGGTCCTGTCCCAGGCCTCGCGGGCCCGCACCAGGAAGTCGCCCCAGCGTTTGGCGGCGGCAGGCCCGAGGGCCGCCTCCAGGGCGGAGACGACACCCGCGCGGGACGCGTTCGGCAGCGGGACACGCGTACCGTCCGCGAACACGTGGTGCGACGACGGGTCGACCTGGACCAGCTCGACGCAGGACTCCAGTGGCTCCCTGCCTGTCTTCAGGAACAGATCGCGGTAGACCGCGGGCAGCGGAAGCAGCCCGGGGCCGGTGTCGAAGACGAAGCCCTCCCGCTCCAGCCGGCGCAGCGCGCCGCCGTACGTGTCCGTCCGCTCGTACACCGCCACCCGGTGGCCCGCGACGGCCAGCCGGGCAGCGGCCGCCATCGCGCCCAGCCCGGCGCCGATCACCGCAATCCTTGCCATGCCCGGGACCTTATCCGCCGCTCACCGGCAGACGTCCCCGGGCGGCCCGGGCGGGGACGGCGGCCCGGGGACGAGGGCCGGCCTCCCGTCATCCCGCCATGGGTGCGCTGGCGCGGCGGCCCGCGGCCCGCGGCCACGGCCGGGAGAGGGCGGTAGACGGCGAGCTGCCGGGCCCGGTTGGCGGTGAGGGCGCCGACCAGCTCGCCGTCGTGGTGGCAGGAGATCTCCAGATGCCGCCCGGGCAGGTCGTACTCGACGGTCCCCGCTTCGTCGGCGAGGTGCGGGAGCCCCGGTGAGCGGATGCGGCCACCGTGCGGATCGGACCAGCACGAGGGCACCGTGAGGGCGGGGCCGGGAGGGTCGGGAGGCCACCGCCCCCGTCGTGGTGGGCGGCCGGCGGCACGGAGTGGTGGGGGCAGGTGCGCAGAGCTGAGTATCCGTACCCGGTTCCCGGGATGAGTACGCGTACGGATGGGCCACGACCTGCGAAAACGAGAGAGTGGAGAGCACGGGGAGGGGCAGGGCCGCGAAACCGGCGACACGGGGCGCCGGAATGGTCCGGGCCCGCGATCCGCTCCTTCCGCCGGCGTCGTCGGCGGGAGCGAGGCACGGGGGAACCCGGGGGACGACCGCAACGGAGGTCCCCCGGGGGACGTACGGGGGAGCACACAAGGTGCCGGTCCGGCAGTGGCTCGCGGGGGACGCAGCCGCCGCCGGACCGGCGGCTTCCCGTGCCCCGGGCCGGTCAACGACCGTCGGCGTCCGCCCGCCGTCTCAGTGGTGGCCGCTCACGCGTCCCTGCAGCAGCCGGGACAGTGCCGCGTGCACGTCGTCCAGGGAGCGCTCCGGCTGGAAGGCCTGCCAGTCCAGCGCGGCCACCAGCACCATGCCGACCAGCGCCGCCGCTGTCAGCGGAATGTCGATCTCCGCACCGAACTCCTCGTTGTCCACGCCCTCGCGCAGCACGTCCTCGACCACCGCCACGGCCTGCTGCCGGACCACCAGCAGTGTGGACTGCCAGGCCCGGTTGGTGCGCCACAGCTCGGCCACGTACAGCTGGGTGAAGGCCGGGTAGCGGTCGATGAAGACGAGCCCCGCGCGGACCATCGCGTCCAGGGCGTCGACCTTGCTGCCGCCCGCCCCGGCCGTCCGCTCGGCCGCCTCCCGCAGAGAGGCGGTGAGGAGCCCGACCCCGTGCCGCAGCAGTTCCTCGAAGAGGACCGACTTGCTCGCGAAGTTGTAGTAGACCGTGCCCTTCGCGACTCCCGCCCGCTCGGCGATCTCGTCCACGGTGGTGGCGGAGAAGCCCTGCTCCGCGATGAGCGTGACGGCCGCCTCGTAGAGCTTCTGCCGGGTGGCCTCGCGGCGGGTGCTGCCACCCGACGTGGTGCTGCTGCGTTCCATGCCCCTGATTCTCACAGCACCGCCGGCCCGTCCCTCCACAGGCTCGGCCCAGAGGACGGCCCACTCTGCATCGAACAGTCGATCGAGGTGAAAACCCAGGTCGGGACGGATTGTCAGTGGCATACCGCACGATGAGGACATACGGCGCCTCGGAGCAGGGGATGCCGTCACGAAGACGACAGGAGGTTCGTCATGGCCCACTCGTCCGCAGCCGCCGCCCGCCGGCGCCGCGCCACCGGCCCTGCCCCCTCACTGACCGGTCCGCCGAGCGACGTCCACCCCGTGCTGCGCCGCGCCACCGCCCCGCCCGCCGCCCTCGACCTGCTCGCCAAGGCCCGTGCCGGACTCGACGAGGCCGCCGTCCTCGACACCCCCAACGAGCGCTACGCGACGGCCCACCTCGCCGCCCTGCGCACCGCCGCCGCCGTGCTCGCCGCACGGGGGCGGCCCGAGACCTCGCCCCGGGCCCGGACCAAGATCCGGAGCGCCTGGGAGGTGCTCCCCGAGATCGCGCCCGAACTCACCGAATGGAGCGCCCTGTTCGCCTCGGGAGCCCGGCGCCGCGCCCGTGCCGAGGCGGGCATCCGGGACGCGGCCAGCAGCCGGGACGCCGACGACCTGATACGGGACGTCGCGATGTTCCTGCGTCTGGCCGAGCGGATGCTCGTCCTCCAGCCCGTCCTCCCGCAGCCCCGCACGGACGAGCGCCCCGACCATCCGGACGGGCACGACCCGGGCGGCCACCGCCCGGACGGCCGGGCTCCGGGCGGTGGCACGGCCCGCGAGCTGCCCGACACGGGCTGAGAGCTCCTCCCGGGCCCCGGCCCACTCTGTCGCGCCGCTCACGCCCCCGCCGGGCGGGGGCGTGAGCGGCGCGGCGCGGGCGATGCGGCGCAGGCAATAGGGTGGAAGACGCCTGAAGCCTCCGCGTTCCCCGCCCGGGCCGGGGAGGCAGCCCGATCGCTCCGCCGTGAACGAGGCGGTGCCCGCCGAGGAGTCAACTGCCGTGTCGGACACCCTGCGCCCCCGCGCCGCTCTCCGTACCGCCGTGGTCTGGGAGGTCCTCCAGGACGCCCTGGAGCGCCGGGCCAAGGCGACGGGACAGCTGGCGCTGGACGTCCTGGACACGGGCGGCGGCAGCGGCAACTTCGCTGTGCCCGTGGCCCGCCTCGGCCACCGGGTCACCGTCGTCGACCCCAGCCCCAACGCGTTGTTCGCCCTGGAGCGCCGCGCCGCCGAGGCCGACGTCGCCGACCGGGTCCGCGGCGTCCAGGGCGACGCGCACGGCCTCTTCGACGTCGTCGAGCGCGGCGGCTACGACGTGGTGCTGTGCCACGGAGTGCTGGAGTACGTCGACGACCCGGCCGAGGGCGTGCGCAACACGGTGGCCGCCCTGCGCCCCGACGGCGTCCTCAGCCTGCTCGCGGCCGGCCTCGGCGGCGCCGTGCTCTCCCGGGCCCTCGCCGGTCACTTCAAGGAGGCCCGGCAGGCGCTCGACGACCCGAACGGCCGATGGGGCACGGGCGACCCCGTACCGCGCCGCTTCACCGCCGGTCAGCTCACCGGCCTGGTCGAGGGAGCGGGCCTGCGGGTCGGCGCCGTGCACGGCGTGCGGGTCTTCGCCGATCTCGTCCCCGGCGTGCTCGTGGACACCGAGCCCGGAGCCCTGGACGCGCTGCTGGAGCTGGAGGCCGCGGCGGCCGAACTCGCCGCCTTCCACTCCGTGGCCACCCAGCTCCATGTGCTCGGTGAGGCCCCGGGAGCCGAAGGGGCCTGAGAACCGCCTGTGCCGCTCCGCTGATCAGCGAAGCGGCCGTCGCCGCACTCCGCAGGGAGTCCGCCACAGGCCCCCCGAATGGCGGCTGGGCACCGTATGATCGAGGGAGACCGTCCGGCATGACGACCCGGCTGCCGGGGAATGAAAAGCCTCGAGTGGACCGGGACGCCCATGACGGGTGCCGGTTGGCCAATTGGCGCAGAGGGGCAGGTTTCATGGGGGCGAATCCCTGCCTATCCTGAAGGGACCCCCCGGGTCGCCCCGGCGACTGCACGATGAGGAGGACGCCGTGCCGCTCTCGGAGCACGAGCAGCGCATGCTCGAGCAAATGGAGCGAGCGCTGTACGCCGAAGATCCCAAGTTCGCGTCGGCGCTCGAGGGAAGTGGCCTGCGTACGTACACCCGTCGGCGGGTCTACCAGGCGATCGCGGGCTTTCTCGTAGGTATTGCGCTCCTCATGGCCGGAATGGTCGCCCAGCAGGTCTGGCTCAGTGTGGTGGGGTTCCTCGTCATGCTGGGCTGCGCGGTTCTCGCCGTGACCGGCTGGCGTAAAGCGCCCAAGCCCGGTGAACAGGCGGTCGATGCCACCGCCGGTACCGCTGGTTCCACCGGCGCACCGCAGTCCGGCCGTCAGGCCAGGCAGCGGCGCTCCATGATGAACCGCATAGAGGAGCGCTGGCAGCGCCGCCGCGACGAACAGGGCGGCGGGCAGTAGCCACTCCACTCCAGGACCTGCGTGAAGACATGGGTGCAGGGGGTGACCGTCAGCCCGGTGGCCACCCCCTGACGCATCTCCGCACCCGGGCCGACGCATGGCTGTACACCGGTTCGGCGCACGCCCGCGCACCGGCCGGGCGCAGGCAGGAGCAGGCGAAGACAGGAGCAGGCGAAGACAGGGCAGGCAGCATACGAGGGGTGAGGGGCAGGACGATTTTCGTCGTCCTGCCCCTCACCCCTCGTCGTGCACCCGTTCGACCGCGGTCACCTGTCCGGCCGGGCCCGCCCCGTCATCCCTGCTGCCGCGAGGGCCTGCGCCACGTGGGCCTGCGCCATGTCGGCCGCGGGGCGAGGACGCGGTCCCGGACGGCGGCCCACCGGGCCGACACCGCCCACACCACCCGCACTGTGGAACGCGGCAGGAACAGCGCGCGCAGCCGCGTGCCCCGGCCGGCCCCGGACCGCAGTCCGGCCGCCACCCGGCGCGCATCGTCGGTCAGGCCCGCCGTCGGGCGCGACCGCGGTGCGTAGAGGACCTGCTCCACCGCATCCGCCACCCGGTGCACCGAGGCCGCGGCATCCGGGTCGAGCCGGCCGAGCCGGACGATCCGGGCCGCCGCCTTGCGCGGAGTCAGCGACTCGTCAGGGGAGACGCCGACGTCCCACGCCGTGTCCGTCAGCTCGTCCCAGACGGCCAGGACGTGCGAGGCCGTGCCCGCCTCGGACCGGCCGTGTGCGCCCAGGCGCACCGAACGGGTCCGCAGCCGCCACAGCATCGGCGCCAGCGGCAGCACCAGGAGCGCGAGACCGCCCAGCACCCACGCCGGCACCACGTACCACTTCGGCCCGTCGCCGTCCGTGGGCAGCGTCGCCAGGGGTGCCTCGCTCCCGCAGCCGTCCAGCCGCTGCTGCACCGAGCAGCTCTCGCTCTCCGACGGGGCGGCCGAGGACTCCGAGGGCTCCGCCTCGGACGGCCGGGCCGGGTCGGGCAGCGCGCTGTCCGGCGTCTCCTGCACGGTGTACTCCGGTACCGAACCACGGGTGGGGGTCGGTTCGAAGCGCGTCCAGCCCATGCCCTCGAAGTACAGCTCGGGCCAGGCGTGGGCGTCCCGCAGCCCCACCGCCACCGTGCCGTCCGACTGCGGGGTGCCGGGCGCGAAGCCCACCGCGACCCGGGCGGGTATGTCAAGGGACCGGGCCATCGACGCCATGGCGAAGGAGAAGTGGACGCAGAAGCCCTCCTTGTCCCTCAGGAAGCGGGCGATCGCCTCCGAGTCGCTGCCGACGTCGACGTCCGTGTCGTACTCGAAGCCGCCTGTCAGGGTGAAGTACTCCTGGAGCATGACCGCACGGTCGTACGCGTTCGTCGCCCCTTCGGTGACGGCACGGGCGGTCCGGGACACCACCGCGGGCAGCGAGTCGGGCAGCTCCGTGTAGTCCCGCTCCAGGGCGGCCGGCGGCGCCGACGCGTCCGCCAGCTGCTCCGCCGTGGGCCGCACGTCCAGGCTGCGCACCTGATAGGTCAGCCCCCGGGTGTTCTGACCGTGGTCGCCGACCAGCGTCATCCCCACCGGTTCGTAGCGCCAGTTGCCCCTGACGTCCACGCCGCTCGGCGGGTACGGCATGGGCAGCCAGTCCTGCCCGTACCAGTCGGCGGTCGAGATCGTCGTGCCGATCTCCTCGCGCTCGACGTCCGGGCCGAGGCCGGCCGGGATCGGGAAGGCGCCGTCGGGCACCGTGGTGATGGACCGCTTGGACGGCTTCCAGGTGGTGCCGTCGAAGTCGTCCAGGGACACGATCCGCAGATACAGGTCCGAGACGTTCTCCGCCTCGGAGCGCACCGACATGACCTGGCGGTCCTCCTCCATGTTCAGCGAGTCGCGCAGGGACACCAGCGGATTCACCGCGGAGATCGTGCCGCCCCCGCCGGAGCCCGGGCCGACACCCGAACCCGCCGGGTCCAGCAGGCCGCCGTTCATCGTGGGCAGACCGAGCGGCGCCACCAGGGCTATGCCCACCGCGAGCACCCCGATCCGCCGCCCGGTGCGCACCCGCGCGCGGGTCCCGCCCGGCTCACCGGGCGAGCCCTGCGACGTCCCGCCGAAGACCCGCCCCCACTGGGAGAGCCGGTCACGGCCCTCCACCAGCAGCAGCATCAGATAGCCGGCCGCCGCCAGCAGGAACCACAGCCAGTCGGCCCCGCCGTCGGACAGACCCGCGGCGACGGAGTACAGCGCGAGCAGCGGAAGCCCGGCCGGTGCCGCACTGCGGAAGGTCACCGCGAGGGTGTCCACCAGCAGCCCGATCACCAGGACACCGCCGATCAGCATCAGCCGGATGCCCTCGGACAGCGGCGCCGGTATCGTGTAGCGGCCGACGTCCGTGGCGCCCTGGTCGAGCAGCTGGGCGAAGAACCGGAACGCGTCCGGTCCCGGCACCAGGCCGGCGAACGCGTGCTCACGCGCGAAGACCAGCGTCAGCAGCACCAGCGCCGCAAGCGCCTGCACCGCCACCGTCAGCGGGCGCGCCAGCGGCACTCGCCGGGCCACCGCGCCCATGCCCGACTGCACCGCCAGCAGAAAGGCCGCCTGCAGGAGCCAGGAAGGCGGCTCGACCAGCGGCAGCAGCGCGCACGCGGCCAGCAGCGTGGCCGCCCACGAGGCCAGCGTCAGCCGGAGTCGCCCGCTCATCCCGTCCCCTCCCCACCGCTCGCCGCCGCCAGACCGGAACGCTTCCGGTCCGCCAGCCGCCACTGCTCCTCCATGGAGGCGCCCCGCGGCACACCCACCACCGTCCAGCCCGCCTCGCGCAGCATCCGCGACCGCTCCCCGCCACCGTCCAACGGACCGGGCACGTCCGCCGGTTCCCGCATCCAGGTCCCGCTGTCCAGAAGGAAGGCGACCGCGCCCCCGCTGCGCTGCCGCATCCGGGCGAGCACCGCCGCCTGCTCCTCGTCGAGATCGCCGAGGAAGGCCACGAGCAGCCCCTCGCTCCCGCCGCGGACGACGTCGTACGCCCGGGACAGGCCCGCCCCGTCGGAGTGGTCGACCACCGCGAGGGTGTCCATCATCAGCCCGGCCGTGACGGCCGACCCCTGGCTCGCGCCCGCGAACCCGTCGGAGCCCTCGCCCGGCACCGATGCGCCTGTGTCGGTCAGCAGCCGCACCGAGAAACCCCGCTCCTGCATGTGCGTCAGCACGGACGCCGCACCCGACACCGCCCACTCGAACGCCGAGTCCGGCCCCGCGCCCGCGTAGGCGATGGCACGGGTGTCCAGCAGCACCGAACAGCGGGCCCGCCGCGGCTGCTCCTCGCGGCGCACCATCAGCTCGCCGTAGCGCGCGGTGGAACGCCAGTGCACCCGGCGCAGATCGTCGCCGTAGCGGTAGCCGCGCGGGATCAGGTCGTCCTCGCCGGCCAGCGCCAGCGAACGCTGCCGCCCGTCGCCGTGTCCCTTGGCCTCACCGCCCAGCCGCACCGGCGGCAACGGCTCCACGCGCGGGATCACCGTCAGCGTGTCGTACGTGGAGAAGGCCCGGGTCAACTCGCACATCCCGAACGGGTCGGAGAGCCGCAGCTGCAGCGGGCCCAGCGGATAGCGGCCGCGCACATCGGAGCGGACCCGGTAGGACACCTCGCGGCGCCCGCCCGCCTCCACCCGGTCCAGCACGAACCGGGGCCGCGGCCCGAGCACGTAGGGCACCCGGTCCTGGAGCATGAGCAGGCCCGTGGGCACCCGGGAGACGTTGTCCATCCGCAGATGCACCCGCGCCTCGGAGCCGGCCGGTACCCGCGAAGGGGAGAGCCGGCGGCTGCCCGCGACCCGGTAGCGGGTCCGGCAGAGCACGCCCGCGCACACCAGCGGCAGCACCGCCAGCAGCAGCCCGACCCGCAGCAGGTCGCTCTGCCCGAGCACGTAGGCGCAGACCGCGGCCGCCGCACCGGCGGCCAGGAAGGAGCGCCCGCGGGTGGTCAGCCCGGCCAGAGCGGTGCGCAGGCCGCCCCGGTCACCGTGGTCGCCCTCCGCGCGGACCGAACCCGCGGTCGTCATCGCAGCCTCCGCGGCGGCTGCTGACCGTGCCCCGGACCGCCACGGCCCACGCCGACGCCGTTCTGCTGGGGGGCTGCGGCGGGCACCGGAGTGCGCTGCAGGATCTCCCGCACCACCTGCTCCGCCGTGCGGCGGTTGAGCTGGGCCTGGGCGGTGGGCAGCAGCCGGTGCGCCAGGACGGCCACGGCGAGTGCCTGCACGTCGTCCGGCAGCGCGTACTCCCTGCCGTCCAGCGCGGCGGACGCCTTCGCGGCGCGCAGCAGGTGCAGCGTCGCACGCGGGGAGGCGCCGAGTCTGAGGTCGGGGTGCGTGCGCGTGGCGGCGACCAGCTCCACCACGTACCTGCGGACCGGCTCGGCCACATGGACGGCGCGCACCGCCTCGATCAGCTTCAGGATCTCGTGCGCGTGCGCCACCGGCTGGAGGTCCTCCAGCGGGGAGACGCCGCCGTGCACGTCCAGCATCTGCAGTTCGGCCTCGGCGCTCGGGTAGCCGACCGAGACCCGGGCCATGAACCGGTCGCGCTGGGCCTCCGGCAGCGGATAGGTGCCCTCCATCTCGACCGGGTTCTGCGTCGCCACCACCATGAAGGGGCTGGGCAGTTCGTAGGTCGTGCCGTCGATGGTGACCTGGCGCTCCTCCATCGACTCCAGCAGCGCGGACTGCGTCTTCGGCGACGCGCGGTTGATCTCGTCGCCGATCACCACCTGCGCGAAGATGGCACCCGGCTTGAACTCGAAGTCGCGGCGCTGCTGGTCCCAGATGGACACACCGGTGATGTCCGACGGCAGCAGGTCCGGTGTGAACTGGACACGCTGCACCGAGCAGTCGATGGACCGCGCCAGCGCCTTGGCCAGCATCGTCTTGCCGACGCCCGGGACATCCTCGATGAGCAGATGTCCCTCGGCGAGCAGCACGGTCAGCGAGAGCCGTACGACCTCGGGCTTGCCCTCGATCACGCCCTCCACCGAACCCCGCACGCGCTCGACCACGGCGGTCAGATCAGTGAGGCTCGCTCGATCGTCATAGGTCGTCACCCGGCCCTCCTCGGCCTTTCCCCCCGCTCCGAAGGAACGAGGGCCCAAATGTCCGGGCCGACGCCTTGCTGTGTGGACCGGCCCACCCCGAATCACGGACACCGCGCGTGAAAAGTTCCGCACGGCACCACTCCCGCATTCTTGCCGCCGTTACCGATTCGTGTCACTCGCCTGTGGACAACCGTCGGCGATATGTCGGGTCGTACGACTTTCGTGGAGTGTTGTTCTTCCTCGTGACATCCGGAGAACGGGCGCGCGAACCCCGCGAACCCCGCGAACCCCGCGAACCCCGAGAGCACGGACTTCCTCGGAGCGGGCCGGTGGGTCAGGCGGGGTCGATCTCGCGCAGCAGACCGGTCTTCACGTCGAAGACGAACCCGCGCACGTCGTCGGTGTGCAGCAGGAACGGAGAGGTACGCACCCGCTGCATCGACTGCCGTACGTCCTGGTCCACGTCCCGGAAGGACTCCACGGCCCAGGCGGGACGCTGGCCGACCTCCATCTCCAGGTCGTGCCGGAACTCTTCGGTGAGGGATTCCAGACCGCAGTTGGTGTGGTGGATGAGGACCACGCTGCGGGTGCCGAGGGCCCGCTGGCTGATGGTCAGCGACCGGATCACGTCGTCGGTGACGACGCCTCCGGCGTTGCGGACGGTGTGGCAGTCGCCGAGCTCGAGACCGAGCGCGGCGTGCAGGTCGAGCCGGGCGTCCATACAGGCCACCACGGCGACACGCAGAACGGGGCGGGCGTCCATTCCGGGATCGGTGAAGGCGCCGGCGTACTGCTCGTTCGCCTTCACCAGACGGTCGGTGACCGTGCCCTGGCCGGCCGTCGCGCTTCCTGAGCCCGCAGGAACCGATGCAGAAGTCGTCATAGCCATGACGGTACTGGTCACCCGCTCTGCGGGCCCGCTGTGAGACGGGACAAAGAACGTCATCCGCCTTTCGTGTGAGATGACCCACAAGGGGGGTGTGAGCCCCCTCGTACGGGTGGTTTCCCCGGGACGCGGTTGTCCCCGCGCCGAGGGCCGCGCCGCGCAGGCCGGTTGATTGACCGGGCCACACCGTGGACTAAAGTGACGCGAAGCGGGAGGCGCGACTCCCCACTGCACTGAATTTCCCCGGAGAACCGGGCAGCGTCCCGGAGATCTCCCCGCGTGCGCTGCGCGTACGTACGGCTCGGCCTCCTCCCGTTCCCGGCCGGCTGTCGCCTCCGGCGCCGGCAGGCCGCCCCGTTCACACCGGGGGAGGGGCGGGGGTCCCCGGCGGTGCGTCACGGCCGCGCCGGACCGTGAGAAGAGGGCCCAGAACCCATGGGGCGCGAAGCGCATGCGAACACGGGCGGGCAGACCCGGCACGTCCCGGTGATGCTCCGGCGGTGCCTGGACCTGCTGGCGCCCGCCCTGGAGCGGCCGGGAGCCGTGGCCGTCGACTGCACCCTCGGCCTCGGCGGCCACAGCGAGGCCCTGCTGACGCGGTTCCCCGAGGCCCGGCTGATCGCCCTGGACCGGGACAAGGAGGCCTTGCGCCTGTCCGGTGAGCGGCTCGCCCCCTTCGGTGAGCGCGCCACCCCGGTCCACGCCGTCTACGACGAACTTCCCGACGTGCTCGCCCGGCTCGGCGTCCCGCGTGTGCAGGGCGTCCTGTTCGACCTGGGCGTGTCCTCCATGCAACTCGACGAGGCCGACCGCGGCTTCGCCTACGCCCAGGACGCCCCGCTCGACATGCGCATGGACCAGTCGGCCGGCATCAGCGCCGCCGAGGTCCTCAACACCTACCCGCCCGGCGACCTCGTCCGCATCCTGCGCGCCTACGGCGAGGAGAAGCAGGCCAAGCGGATCGTGGCCGCGGTGGTGCGCGAGCGGGAGAAGGAGCCGTTCACCACCAGCGCACGCCTGGTCGAGCTGATCCGTGACGCGCTGCCGCAGGCCGCCAAGCGCACCGGCGGCAACCCCGCCAAGCGCACCTTCCAGGCTTTGCGCATCGAGGTCAACGGCGAACTCTCCGTGCTGGAGCGGGCGATCCCGGCCGCGGTCGAGGCGCTCGACGTCGGCGGACGGATCGCCGTGCTGTCGTACCACTCCCTGGAGGACCGGCTGGTCAAGCAGGTGCTCGCGGCGGGCGCCGCCACCACCGCGCCCCCCGGGCTGCCGGTGGTCCCCGAGCGCTATCAGCCCCGGCTCAAGCTGCTCACACGCGGCGCCGAACTTCCCACCGAGGAGGAGATCGCCGAGAACCGGCGGGCGGCACCCGCGCGGCTGCGGGGCGCCGAGCGCATCAGGGAGCACCTCGAATGACGTGCCGGGCACGCGGGTACGGAAGGCAGGCCTCGGACGGACCCAGGGGAGCGTGAGTGAGCAGGAAACCCGAGCTCAGGGGGAGGGCGGCCCGTCTCGCGCGGCTCCTCCCCACGGGACGGGCCCAGGCGGCCCGCACCCCCTTCGTCCTGCTGGTCGTTCTTCTCCTGGGCGGTGGTCTGATCGGGCTCCTGGTGCTGAACTCGGCGCTCAGCGAGGGCGCGTTCCGGCTCGACGACCTCGAGCGGGAGACGAAGAGCCTCACCGACGAGGAACAGGCCCTCCAGCGGGACATCGACGCCTACTCCGCCCCCGACGCCCTCCAGCGCCGGGCCCGTGAGCTCGGCATGGTGCCCGGCGGCGACCCCGCCTTCCTGAACCCCGACGGCGAGGTCAAGGGCGTCCCCAGCCCCGCCGCCGCCTCCCGCGCCCCCCTCGTGCTCGCCCCCGAGGCGCTGGCCACCGCGACGGTCCCGCTCCCGGGCACGGCGGCCCACCCCACGTCCACCCCCGCATCGACTCCCGGCAGGTGACGGAAGTGTCCGACAGGGAACCGCCCCGCCGCCGCGTGCCCGGCCCCACCCGGCCCGCCCGCCCGGGCGCCGGACAGCGCCCCGGACCCGGCGCCCGGCAGGCCCGTGCCCCCCGCCCGGCAGCACGCCCCCGGCCGTCCCGCCCGGCGCCCCCGAAGGTCATCAGGCTGGGCAGCCCCCGTCCCCGGCTGCGCCTGGTCGGCCTGGCCCTGGCACTGGTCCTGAGCATCTTTGTGGTCCGACTGCTCCAGGTGCAGGCCGTCGAGGCCGACACCTACGCGGCCAAGGCCGGACAGAACCGCTACGTCGGCCAGGTGCTGGACGCCGAGCGCGGCGAGATCACCGACCGCAACGGTATCGCCCTCGCGACCAGCGAGGACGCCTACGACATCACCGCCGACCCCACGCTGTTCGCCCCGGACCAGCTGGAAATCCCCGACGGCCCGGAACAGGCGGCCACCCTCCTCGCCCCGATCCTCGGCCAGGACCAGGACCAGCTGGTCGACAAGCTGCGGCCCGAGAACAAGGCCCTGCGCTACGTCAAGCTCGCGAGCCGTCAGACCCCCCAGGTATGGCAGCAGATCAAAGACCTGAAGTCCGCGCTGGCCAAGAAGGCGGAGACCGACGCGTCCTCCGTCAACGTCCTCGCCGGTGTCCTGTCCGTGCCCACCAGCAAGCGGGTGTACCCCAACAACGAACTCGCCGCCGGGATACTGGGCTGGGTCGACGCCGAGGGCAAGGGCGGCGGCGGCATCGAACTCCAGCTGGACAAGCGGCTCGCCGGCGAGGACGGCAAGATCCGCTACGCCCAGTCCGGCGGCCGTCTGGTGCCGACCGCGGGCTCCACCGAGACGCCGGCCGTCCCCGGCAGCGACGTCGAGCTCACCATCGACCGCGACCTCCAGTGGGCCGCACAGAACGCCATCAGCGAGCAGGTGGACAAGTCGAAGGCCGACCGCGGCTACGTCATCGTCCAGGACACCCGCACCGGTGAGGTCCTTGCCATGGCCAACGCGCCCGGGTTCGATCCGAACGACCTCTCCGAGGCCGATCCGGCGGCCCTCGGCAACGCCGCCGTCCAGGACGCCTTCGAGCCGGGATCCACCGCCAAGGTCTTGTCCATGGCGGCCGTACTGGAGGAGGGGGCGGCCACTCCGCAGACGCACGTCGTCGTACCCAACCGGCTGCACCGGGGCGACCGTCTGTTCAAGGACGACGTCGACCACCCGACCTGGCACCTCACCCTCAACGGGGTGCTCGCCAAGTCCAGCAACATCGGCACCATCCTGGCCACCGGCCAGCTCGGCAAGACCCAGGCCGCCGCCAACAAGGTGCTCTACGACTACCTGCGTGCGTTCGGGCTCGGCAGCCACACCGGACTCGGTTTCCCCGGCGAGACCAAGGGCATCCTCGCCCCGCCCGACGCCTGGTCGACCTCCCAGCAGTACACGATTCCTTTCGGCCAGGGAGTGTCCGTCAACGCCATGCAGGCCGCGTCCGTCTACTCCACCATCGCCAACGGCGGTGTACGCGTCGAACCCTCACTGGTGCGCGGCACCCAGGGGCCCGACGGGAGCTTCACCCCCGCCCCGAAGCCCGAGAAGGCACGGGTCGTCAGCCAGAAGACGGCGAAGACGCTCGCCCGGATGCTGGAGTCGGTGGTCGACGACGAGGAGGGCACCGGCACCAAGGCGCGCATCCCCGGCTACCGGGTGGCGGGGAAGACGGGTACGGCCAACCGCGTGGATCCGGCCACCGGCAAGTACCACGGCTACACCTCCTCCTTCGCCGGATTCGCACCCGCCGACCAGCCCCGCGTCACCGTCTCCTGCGTCATCCAGAACGCCACCGAGGGCAGTTACTTCGGAGGCCAGATCTGCGGACCCGTCTACAAGCAGGTCATGGAGTTCGCCCTCAAGACCCTCCAGGTGCCGCCGACCGGCGCCGAACCCGCCGACCTCCCGGTCACCTTCACACGCTGACCGGCCGCGAACCCCTCGCGTCCGGCCCGCACGGAACCACCCAGGAACAGCCCGTGACAACGACCTCCCCCGATCCCGGGAACCGGGACGCCCCCCGCTCCGCACCGGAACCCGGCGCTCCGCATTTCTCCCCGCCGGCCCCCCGGGCGGCACCGCGCGCGGCCCCCTCTTTCGCTCCGCGACGGGTGAGCCCGGTACGCTCACCGCCGTGCCACACCCTGACCAGTCCCAAACCACTCAGAAGGGTCAAACCGTGACATTTCCCGGGCCGCCCCGGCCGGCGCGGGTCACCGCCACACCCCTCGCGGAACTCGCCGGTCAACTGGGTACCACCGTGCCGCAGCGGACCGCCGACGTCACGGGCATCACCCATGACTCGCGCGCGGTGCGCCCCGGCGACCTGTACGCCGCCCTCCCCGGCGCCCGCGTGCACGGCGCCGAGTTCGTCGAACAGGCCGCGGGCCTCGGCGCGGTCGCCGTGCTCACCGACCCGAGCGGCGCCGAACGCGTAGCCGCGGCCGGGCTCCCCGCCCTGGTGGTCGACGACCCCCGCGCGGGCATGGGCGAACTGGCGGCCACGATCTACGGCCACCCGGGCCGCGACCTGCTCCAGATCGGCATCACCGGCACCTCCGGCAAGACCACCACCGCCTACCTCGTCGAGGGCGGCCTGAAGACCGTCCGCAGTACGGGGCTGATCGGCACCGTCGAGATGCGCATCGGTGACGAGCGCATCAAGTCCGAACGCACCACGCCGGAGGCCACCGACCTCCAGGCCCTGTTCGCCGTCATGCGTGAACGCGGCACCGACGCGGTCGCCATGGAGGTCTCCAGCCACGCCCTCGTCCTGGGCCGGGTGGACGGCTGCGTCTTCGACATCGCCGTCTTCACCAACCTGAGCCCGGAACACATGGAGTTCCACTCCGACATGGAGGACTACTTCGGGGCCAAGGCGCAGCTGTTCACCCCGCTGCGCAGCCGGCTCGCCGTGGTCAACGCCGACGACGAGTACGGCCGCCGCCTCACCAAGGAGGCCGGCGTCCCCGTCATCACCTACTCCGCCGAAGGGCACCCCGACGCCGACTGGCGCGCCGGGGACGTCGAGGTCGGCCCCACCGACTCCACGTTCACCGCGATCGGCCCCCAGGACGAGCGGATCGCCGCCCGGTCGCCGCTGCCGGGTCCCTTCAACGTGGCCAACACCCTCGCCGCGATCGTCGCCCTCGCCGCCGCCGGACTGGACCCGCAGGCCGCCGCCGACGGTGTCGCCGCCGTTCCCGGCGTGCCCGGCCGCCTGGAGCGCGTGGACGCCGGCCAGCCGTACCTCGCGGTGGTCGACTACGCCCACAAGACCGACGCCGTCGAGTCGGTGCTGCGCGCCCTGCGCAGGGTCACCGAGGGCAAGGTCCACGTGGTGCTCGGCTGCGGCGGCGACCGGGACGTCACCAAGCGCCCGGCGATGGGCGCCGCGGCGGCCCGGCTCGCCGACACCGCCGTACTGACCTCCGACAACCCCCGCTCCGAGGACCCCCTCGCGATCCTTGCCACCATGCTCCAGGGCGCGGCCTCCGTGCCCGCTCACGAGCGCGGCGAGGTGCAGGTCTTCGAGGACCGGGCCGCGGCGATCGCCGCCGCCGTCGCCCGCGCGCAGCCCGGCGACGCCGTGCTGGTCGCAGGCAAGGGCCACGAGCAGGGACAGGACATCGCCGGGGTGGTGCGTCCCTTCGACGACCGCCAGGTGCTTCGCGAAGCTATCCAGCAGACCCAGGGATGAACTTGTGATCGCCCTCTCCCTCGCCGAGATCGCAGAAGTCGTCGGCGGACAGACGTACGACATACCGGATCCGTCCGTCCCGGTCACCGGGCCGGTCGTCCGGGACTCACGGGAGGTGGTGCCGGGCAGCCTGTTCGTCGCCTTCGTCGGTGAGCGCGTGGACGGCCACGACTACGCGGCCGCGGTCGTCGAGGCCGGTGCGGTCGCCGTGCTCGCCTCCCGGCCCGTGGGGGTGCCCGCGATCGTCGTCCAGGACGTCCAGGACGCGCTGGGCGCCCTCGCCCGGCACGTCGTACGGCGTCTGGGCGCCATCCTCGTCGCACTGACCGGCTCGGCCGGCAAGACCAGCACCAAGGACCTCATCGCGCAGGTGCTGCGGCGCAGAGCGCCGACCGTCTTCACCCCCGGTTCCCTCAACAACGAGATCGGACTGCCGCTGACCGCGCTCACCGCCACCCGGGAAACCCGTTTCCTCGTGCTGGAGATGGGCGCCCGCGGGATCGGTCACATCCGCTACCTCGCCGGCCTCACCCCGCCGAAGATCGGCCTGGTGCTCAACGTGGGCACCGCGCACATCGGCGAGTTCGGCGGCCGGGAGCAGATCGCCCAGGCCAAGGGGGAACTCGTCGAGGCGCTCCCCGAGGACGGCACCGCGGTCCTCAACGCGGACGACCCGCTCGTACGGGCCATGGCGTCCCGCACGAAGGCGGGGGTGCTCCTCTTCGGAGAGAGTGACGAAGCGGACGTTCGGGCCGAGAACGTGCGACTCACGGACAGTGGACAGCCCTCGTTCAGGCTTCACACACCCTCCGGTGCAAGCGACGTGACCATGCGCCTGTACGGTGAGCACCACGTGTCGAACGCGCTCGCCGCGGCCGCCGTCGCCCACGAGTTGGGCATGTCCGCAGACGAGATCGCACTCGCGCTCTCCGAAGCGGGCTCCCTCTCCCGCTGGCGGATGGAGGTCACCGAGCGCCCGGACGGCGTGACGGTCGTCAACGACGCCTACAACGCGAACCCCGAGTCCATGCGAGCCGCCCTGCGCGCGCTCGCGGCCATGGGCAAGGGACGCCGTACGTGGGCGGTGCTCGGCAAGATGGCCGAGCTCGGGGACGAGGCGCTCGCCGAGCACGACGCGGTCGGACGGCTCGCCGTCCGGCTCAACGTCAGCAAGCTCGTCGCGGTCGGGGGCAGGGAAGCCGCCTGGCTGCAACTGGGCGCACATAACGAGGGTTCGTGGGGTGAGGAGTCGGTGCACGTGTCCGACGCACAGGCGGCTGTCGACCTGTTGCGCAGCGAATTGCGCCAGGGAGACGTCGTTCTCGTGAAGGCGTCCCGTTCGGTCGGTCTCGAGAGCGTGGCGCAGGCGCTGCTCGCGACCGTCACCGAGGGTGGGGTCGTCGCCCGATGATGAAGCAGATCCTGTTCGCAGGAGTCATTGGCCTCTTCCTGACGCTGGTCGGCACCCCGCTGCTGATCAAGCTGCTCGCACGCAAGGGGTACGGGCAGTACATCCGGGACGACGGCCCGCGCGAGCACGCCAGCAAGCGCGGTACGCCGACGATGGGCGGTATCGCCTTCATCCTGGCGACGGTCGCCGCGTACTTCCTGGCCAAGGTGATCACGGTCTCCCTGGACCCGGACGTCGACGCGTCGCCGACCTTCTCGGGTCTGCTGGTGCTGGGCCTGATGGTGGGCATGGGCATCGTCGGCTTCCTGGACGACTACATCAAGATCGTCAAGCGGCGTTCGCTGGGCCTGCGGGCCAAGGCGAAGATGTCCGGCCAGCTGATCGTCGGCATCACCTTCGCCGTACTCGCCCTGCAGTTCGCGGACAACCAGGGCAACACACCGGCGTCCACCAAGCTGTCGTTCATCACCGACTTCGGCTGGACCATCGGCCCGGTGCTGTTCGTCGTCTGGGCGCTGTTCATGATTCTCGCCATGTCGAACGGCGTGAACCTGACGGACGGCCTGGACGGCCTGGCCACCGGTGCCTCCGTCCTGGTCTTCGGCGCCTACACGTTCATCGGCGTCTGGCAGTTCCAGGAGTCCTGCGTCAACGCGCAGACCCTGACCAATCCGGGTGCCTGTTACGTGGTGAGGGACCCCCTCGACCTCGCCGTGATCGCCTCCGCGCTGATGGGCTCCTGCCTCGGCTTCCTGTGGTGGAACACCTCGCCGGCCAAGATCTTCATGGGAGACACCGGCTCGCTCGCGCTCGGCGGTGTCCTCGCCGGCCTCGCGATCTGCTCCCGCACCGAGCTGCTGCTCGCCATCCTGGGTGGCCTGTTCGTCCTCATCACCATGTCGGTGGTCATCCAGGTCGGCTCCTTCCGGCTCACCGGGAAACGCGTCTTCCGCATGGCACCGCTCCAGCACCACTTCGAACTCAAGGGGTGGTCCGAAGTCCTTGTCGTGGTCCGCTTCTGGATCATCCAGGGCATCTGCGTGATCGTCGGGCTCGGCCTCTTCTACGCGGGATGGGCTGCGGACAAGTGACCGCACCAGAGACATCGCAGCCCCCGGAGCCCTACCGGTTCCGGGGCAGGCACATCACCGTCGCCGGGCTCGGCGTCTCCGGCCTCCCGGCGGCCAGGGCGCTGCACGGCCTCGGCGCGCACGTCACGGTCGTCAACGACGGTGACGACGACCGTGCCCGCACCCAGGCGGCCGGACTGGAAGAGCTCGGCATCACCGTCCGCCTCGGCGAACAGGCCGCGAGCATCCTGCCCGAGGGCACCGAACTCGTCGTCACCGCACCGGGCTGGAAGCCCGGCAAGCCACTGTTCGCCGCCGCCGAACAGGCCGGTGTCCCGATCTGGGGCGACGTCGAACTGGCCTGGCGGCTGCGCGGCCAGGGCGCCCCGCCCTGGCTCGCGGTCACCGGCACCAACGGCAAGACCACCACCGTCCGGATGCTCGCCTCGATCCTCGGTGCGGCGGGCCTGCGCACCGCGGCCGTCGGCAACATCGGCGTCTCGCTCCTCGACGCGGTGCTCGGCGACGAGCCCTACGACGTGCTCGCCGTGGAACTGTCCAGCTACCAGCTCCACTGGTCCTCCTCCGTGCGCGCGCACTCGGCGGCGGTGCTCAACCTCGCCCCCGACCACCTCGACTGGCACGGTTCCATGGAGGCGTACGCCGCCGACAAGGGCCGCGTCTACGAGGGCAACCGGATCGCCTGCGTCTACAACGCCGACGCCACCGACAAGCCGTCCACCGAGGACCTGGTCCGCGAGGCCGACGTCCAGGAGGGCTGCCGCGCCGTCGGCTTCACCCTCGGCACCCCCGGCCCCTCCCAACTCGGCGTGGTCGACGGCATCCTGGTCGACCGCGCCTTCGTCGAGGACCGGCAGGGCAGCGCCCGGGAACTCGCCGAGGTCGCCGACGTCGACCCGCCCGCCCCGCACAACATCGCCAACGCTCTTGCCGCCGCCGCCCTCGCGCGCGCCTACGGGGTACCGGCCGCGGCCGTACGGGACGGGCTGCGCGCCTTCACCCCGGACGCCCACCGCATCGCGCATGTCGCCGACGTGGACGAGGTCGCCTGGGTCGACGACTCCAAGGCGACCAACACCCATGCCGCGCAGGCCTCGTTGGCGGCCTACGAGTCGATCGTGTGGATCGCCGGCGGACTCGCCAAGGGCGCCGTCTTCGACGAACTGGTCGCCGGCTCGGCGAAGCGCCTGCGCGGCGTCGTCCTGATCGGCGCGGACCGCGCGCTGATCCGCGAAGCCCTGGCGCGACACGCACCGGAGGTACCCGTGGTGGACCTCGCACGGACCGACACTGGGGCGATGCTCCAGGCTGTCCAGGAGGCGAAGCGGCTCGCCCGGCCCGGCGACACGGTGCTGCTGGCCCCGGCCTGCGCCTCGATGGACATGTTCGCCAACTACAACAGGCGCGGTGAGGCGTTCGCACAGGCGGTGCGCGAACTCGGTGCCTGACCCGGCCGCCTGCGCCGGGCGACCTTGGGAGGGACGCGTGGGACCGTCGAGGCGCTCGAGACGCCATGGGGCGCACAGCGGAGGCCGTCATGCCCACTAGCCGCACCGGACGGCCTCCCGTGCAGCGGGCGCCCCGTCGCCCCGCCGCGCCCCGGCCCGCCCGCGAGAACCCCCTCCGCGCCCTCCGCACACGGGCGTACAAGGCCTGGGACCGGCCGCTGACCGCCTACTACCTGATCCTCGGCGGCAGCGCGCTGATCACCGTGCTCGGCCTGGTGATGGTCTACTCGGCCTCCCAGATCACCGCGCTGCAGATGTCGCTGCCGGGCTCGTACTTCTTCCGCAAACAGCTTCTGGCCGCCGGTATCGGGGCCGTGCTGCTGCTCGCGGCCTCCCGGATGCCGGTGAGACTGCACCGGGCGCTGTCCTACCCCATCCTCGCGGGCGCCGTCTTCCTGATGATCCTGGTGCAGGTGCCGGGGGTAGGGATGGCGGTCAACGGAAACCAGAACTGGATCGCCCTCGGCGGCTCCTTCCAGCTCCAGCCCAGCGAGTTCGGCAAGCTCGCCCTGGTGCTGTGGGGGGCCGATCTGCTCGCCCGCAAACAGGAGAAGCGGCTGCTGTCCCAGTGGAGGCACATGCTGGTGCCGCTCGTGCCGGCCGCCTTCATGCTGCTCGGACTGATCATGCTCGGCGGCGACATGGGCACGGCGATCATCCTCACCGCGATCCTCTTCGGCCTGCTCTGGCTGGCCGGGGCGCCCACCCGGCTGTTCGTCGGTGTGCTGGCCGTCGCCGCGCTGATCGGCGCGCTCCTCATCAGGACCAGCCCGAACCGCATGGCCCGGCTCGCCTGCATCGGTGCCACCGAACCCCGGGCCGGCCCCGTCGACTGCTGGCAGGCCGTGCACGGGATCTACGCCCTCGCCTCCGGCGGGATCTTCGGTTCCGGGCTCGGTGCGAGTGTGGAGAAATGGGGGCAACTTCCGGAAGCCCACACCGACTTCATCTTCGCCATCACCGGTGAGGAACTGGGCCTGGCAGGGACGCTGTCGGTACTCGCCCTGTTCGCGGCTCTAGGCTATGCGGGTATCCGCGTGGCCGGACGCACGGAGGACCCCTTCGTGAGGTATGCCGCGGGAGGCGTGAGCACCTGGATCATGGCCCAGGCCGTGATCAACATGGGTGCGGTCCTCGGGCTGCTCCCGATCGCCGGTGTCCCCCTCCCGCTGTTCTCCTACGGGGGCTCCGCCCTGTTGCCGACCATGTTCGCCATCGGGCTGCTGATCGCCTTCGCGCGTGACGATCCCGCTGCGCGGGCGGCGCTTGCGATGCGGCAACCCCGCTTTGGTAGAAAGCGGGGCGGGGGTCCCCAGCGACCCCGCAGATGGAACACGATGCGACGGCGCGCCATGGCGGCACGCTCGTCCGGAGAGCGGTGAATTTCGGTGCATGTCGTACTCGCCGGCGGAGGAACCGCGGGCCACATCGAGCCCGCGCTCGCCCTCGCGGACGCCCTGCGCAGGCAGGATCCGTCCGTGGGCATCACGGCCCTGGGCACGGAACGCGGTCTCGAGACACGTCTGGTACCCGAGCGCGGGTACGAACTGGCGTTGATCCCCGCCGTGCCGCTGCCGCGCAAGCCCACCCCCGAGCTGATCACGGTGCCGGGCCGGCTGCGCGGCACCATCAAGGCGACCGAGCAGATCCTGGAGCGGACCAAGGCGGACGCCGTGGTCGGTTTCGGCGGCTATGTCGCCCTGCCCGGCTACCTCGCCGCCAAGCGGCTCGGTGTGCCGATCGTCATCCACGAGGCCAACGCCCGCCCCGGCCTGGCCAACAAGATCGGTTCCCGGTACGCGGCCCGGGTCGCGGTCTCCACCCCGGACAGCAAGCTGCGCGACGCCCGCTACATCGGGATCCCGCTGCGCCGCTCCGTCGCCACCCTGGACCGGGCCGCCGTGCGGCCCGAGGCCCGCGCCGCGTTCGGGCTCGACCCCAACCTGCCCACGCTGCTGGTCTCCGGCGGCTCGCAGGGCGCGCGCCGGCTGAACGAGGTCGTCCAGCAGGTCGCGCCGCGGCTGCAGCAGTCGGGCATCCAGATCCTGCACGCGGTCGGCCCGAAGAACGAACTGCCCCAGGTGCAGCAGATGCCGGGAATGCCCCCTTATATTCCGGTAGGTTACGTGGACCGGATGGACCTCGCGTACGCCGCGGCCGACATGATGCTCTGCCGCGCGGGCGCGATGACCGTCGCCGAACTCTCCGCCGTCGGGCTCCCGGCCGCCTACGTCCCGCTGCCCATCGGCAACGGTGAACAGCGGCTGAACGCCCAGCCGGTGGTCAAGGCAGGCGGCGGACTCCTGGTCGACGACGCGGAGCTGACGCCGGAGTGGGTGCAGCGGAACGTGCTGCCCGTACTGGCCGACCCGCACCGGCTGTACGAGATGTCCCGCGCCGCCGCCGAGTTCGGCCGCCGGGACGCCGACGACCTCCTCGTCGGCATGGTGTACGAGGCGATCGCCGCCCGCGGACGGCGGTAGCGGGGTGCGATCCGCCGGGCAGGCCTGTAGGGGCGTATGACGGAAGGCAGGATTCGTGGCCGGATCGACGACCGCCGAACGCGGTGAACGTCAGCGGAAGTCGTCCGGCCCGCCGCCCGTGCGGTGCCGACGGTGGCGGCGGTGGTGGCGGCGACATCTTCGTCTGATCGTCATCTTGTCGGTCGCCCTGGTATTCCTCGGCAGTGGCACGTTCTGGCTGCTGTACGGGTCCGATCTGGCCCGGGTGGAGCGGGTGACGGTGTCCGGCACCCGGGTTCTGAGCCCCGGGGAGGTGCGCGAGGCCGCCGATGTCCCCGTCGGGGACCCGCTGGCCGCGGTGGACACGGACGCGATCACCTCGCGGCTCCGCGAGGAATTGCCCCGGATCGACACGGTTGACGTGGTCCGTTCCTGGCCGCACGGAATCGGGCTGAACATCACCGAGCGGGTACCGGTTCTTCTGGTCGAAAAAGGCGGCGAGTTCACCGAGATCGACGACGGAGGTGTCCGGTACGCCACGGTTTCCAAGGCGCCCGAAGGTGTTCCCCGGCTGGAATTGGACGTGCGCCGGAGCGGCACCACGGCTGCGAGTCTGCGCCGCTTCGGCGAGAACCGCCTGGTGCGCGAGGCGGTGCGGGTCGCGCGTGAGGTGCCGGACGCCGTCGCCCGTACCGCGCGGAGCGTCGAGGTCCGTTCCTACGACGACATCTCGCTGGAACTGACGGGTGGCAGGACGGTCGACTGGGGAAGCGGCGAGAATGGTGCCGCGAAGGGCCGTGCGCTCACCGCTCTGCTGAAAGCGGCGCCCGACGCACGGCACTTCGATGTGAGTGTTCCCACCGCGCCCGCCTCATCAGGGAGTTGACGTACATCAGTGCAGGTCGGCCCCCTGGTTGGGTGGAGCCACGGCTGATCACATAGGGTGAAAAGAAAAACGGGAGGTTCGGCGTGTTCGTTGAACGTGCGCCACTTGTCGACTTAGTGTCCTGTTCAGAGGACTCCAGGGAACAGACACACTGGTAACCCTAAACTTCAACGTTAGGGTTCGGGTCGGCGATACGGACCGTCCCCATCGGCATCAGTCGTCGGACCGCGGCACGGCCGTGAGGCGGCGACACGTAACTCGAGGCGAGAGGCCTTCGACGTGGCAGCACCGCAGAACTACCTCGCAGTCATCAAAGTCATCGGTGTCGGCGGCGGTGGTGTCAATGCCATCAACCGGATGATCGAGGTCGGTCTCAAGGGCGTCGAGTTCATCGCCATCAACACCGACGCGCAAGCCCTGTTGATGAGCGATGCCGACGTCAAGCTCGACGTCGGCCGTGAACTCACCCGCGGACTCGGCGCCGGAGCCAATCCGGCCGTCGGCCGCAAGGCGGCCGAGGACCACCGAGAGGAGATCGAGGAGGTCCTCAAGGGGGCCGACATGGTCTTCGTGACGGCCGGCGAGGGCGGCGGCACCGGCACCGGCGGGGCCCCCGTGGTGGCCAACATCGCCCGCTCGCTCGGCGCTCTCACCATCGGCGTGGTCACCCGCCCGTTCACCTTCGAAGGGCGGCGCCGCGCCAACCAGGCGGAGGACGGTATCGCCGAGCTCCGCGAAGAGGTCGACACCCTCATCGTCATCCCCAACGACCGGCTGCTGTCCATCTCGGACCGCCAGGTCTCGGTCCTGGACGCCTTCAAGTCGGCGGACCAGGTCCTGCTCTCCGGTGTCCAGGGCATCACCGACCTCATCACCACCCCCGGCCTGATCAACCTCGACTTCGCTGACGTCAAGTCGGTCATGTCCGAGGCAGGGTCGGCCCTCATGGGCATCGGCTCGGCCCGCGGCGACGACCGCGCGGTGGCCGCCGCCGAGATGGCGATCTCCTCACCGCTGCTGGAAGCCTCCATCGACGGTGCCAGGGGCGTCCTGCTCTCCATCTCCGGCGGCAGCGACCTCGGCCTGTTCGAGATCAACGAGGCCGCCCAGTTGGTGAGCGAGGCGGCCCACCCCGAGGCCAACATCATCTTCGGCGCGGTGATCGACGATGCTCTCGGTGACGAGGTCCGGGTCACGGTGATCGCAGCCGGCTTCGACGGGGGTCAGCCGCCCTCGAAGCGGGACAACGTCCTCGGCTCCTCCTCGGCCAAGCGCGAGGAGCCCGCCCCCGCGCGCCAGCCCGAGAGCCGCCCGTCCTTCGGTTCCCTGGGCAGCGTCACGCCCAAGGAGGAGCCGGAGCAGGCCCCCGAGCCGGTCAGCGACGTCCCGGCCGCCCAGCCGCCCGTCCCGCCGTCCCGTACCTATGCGGACAGCACGGCCGAGGAACTGGACGTACCGGACTTCCTCAAGTGATAGGACAGCGTGACAGCGTGCGCGGCGCGCACTTCGCCCTCACCGACCGGTGGGGCGGGGTGAGCGCCGCTCCGTATGCGGAGCTCAATCTCGGGGGGGCGGTCGGCGACGACTCCGGCGCCGTGCGCGCCAACCGTGAACTGACCGCGAAGTCCCTTGGCCTGGACCCGGCCCGGGTGGTCTGGATGAACCAGGTGCACGGGGCCGACACGGTCGTGGTGGACGAGCCGTGGAGCGGAAGTCCCGTCCCCGGGGCCGACGCGGTGGTCACCGCGCGGCAGGGTCTCGCCCTCGCGGTGCTCACCGCCGACTGCGTCCCGGTGCTGCTCGCCGACCCCGTCGCCGGTGTCGTCGCGGCGGCCCACGCGGGCCGGCCCGGACTGGTCGCGGGCGTGGTCCCCGCCGCCGTACGGGCCATGACGGAACTCGGCGCAGATCCGGCCCGGATCGTCGCCCGCACCGGCCCCGCCGTCTGCGGCCGTTGTTACGAGGTGCCGGAGCGGATGCGTGCCGAGGTGGCCGCCGTCGAGCCGGCGGCGTACGGGGAGACGGGCTGGGGCACACCGGCGGTCGATGTGGCCGGGGGCGTGCACGCCCAGCTCGAACGGCTCGGCGTGGGCGACCGGGAGCAGTCGCCGGTGTGCACGCTGGAGTCGGAAGACCATTTCTCGTACCGGCGGGACCGCACCACCGGGCGGCTCGCGGGCTATGTGTGGCTGGACTGATGGGGCATGACGGACCGTAAGGGCGAACTCGCCGCGAATCTCGCGGATGTGGAGGAACGGATCGCCGCCGCATGCGCGGCCGCCGGGCGCGGGCGCGAGGAGGTGACACTGATCGTGGTCACCAAGACCTTCCCCGCGAGCGATGTGCGGATCCTGTCGGAGCTCGGTGTGCGGCACGTCGCCGAGAACCGTGATCAGGACGCCGCCCCGAAAGCCGCCGCATGTGCGGGCCTGCCCCTTGAATGGCACTTTGTCGGGCAACTTCAAACCAACAAGGTGCGTTCTGTGGTCGGTTACGCCGATTTCGTGCAGTCCGTCGACCGTTCCCGACTGGTCACGGCGCTCTCGAAGGAGGCCGTGCGCACCGGGCGCGAACTCGGCTGCCTCATCCAGGTCGCGCTCGACGCCGATGGGCCCGCGGCGGGAGGGGGGCGGGGTGAGCGCGGCGGCGTGGCGCCGGGCGGCATCGCGGAGCTGGCCGATCTCGTCGCCGGGGCCGAAGGGCTGCGGCTGGACGGGCTGATGACCGTCGCCCCGCTCACCGGGGAGTACGCGGGGCGGCAACGGGCCGCGTTCGAGCGCTTGATGGATTTGTCGACCGACCTGCGCGTGGCCCGTCCTGCTGCGAACATGGTCTCCGCGGGGATGAGTGCGGATCTCGAACAGGCTGTTGCGGCCGGAGCGACACATGTGCGCGTCGGCAGTGCGGTACTCGGAGTCCGCTCCAGGCTCGGGTAACGTCGCCAGGAAGTCGGACCACAGTAGAAAATATGGTCATTGCCGCTGATCGGCGGATTGAGGACCTTGTGGATCGCGGGCACTTGGCGGTCGTCAGCGGATCCACCACAGAGCGGAGGGCACGGAGAATGGCCGGCGCGATGCGCAAGATGGCGGTCTACCTCGGCCTCGTGGAGGACGATGGGTACGACGGCCGCGGATTTGACCCAGACGACGACTTCGAACCCGAACTCGACCCGGAGTCCGAGCGGGACCACCGACGGCACGAGCCGTCGCACCAGTCGCACAGCGCACACGGGGCACATCAGCCCCAAAGGGACGAAGGGGTGCGAATCGCCCAGTCGTCCCCGTCTCGTGAACCGGTCGCCCGGTCTGCTTCGCTTCCCGCTGAATCGGCACGCCCAGCGCGCATCGCGCCCGTGGCATCCATCACACAAGAACGCGCCAGCCTGGAGAAGAACGCACCGGTGATCATGCCCAAGGTCGTGTCGGAACGAGAGCCTTACCGGATCACCACACTTCACCCGCGGACCTACAACGAGGCCCGTACCATCGGGGAACACTTCCGCGAAGGCACTCCGGTGATCATGAATTTGACCGAGATGGACGACACGGACGCCAAGCGACTTGTCGACTTTGCGGCCGGTTTGGTGTTTGGTCTTCACGGCAGTATCGAGCGGGTGACGCAGAAGGTCTTCCTCCTGTCTCCTGCTAACGTCGATGTCACGGCGGAGGACAAGGCCCGTATCGCAGAGGGCGGGTTCTTCAACCAGAGCTGAGACGCAGGACCGGACAGAAGCAGGACACAGGGGAGAGGGACAAACAGACCATGAGCGTGTTCGCGCAGGTGATCTACATCGCGCTGATGGTGTTCCTCATCGTGCTCATCTTCCGTCTGGTCATGGACTACGTCTTCCAGTTCGCCCGCTCGTGGCAACCCGGCAAGGTGATGGTGGTCGTCCTGGAGGCCACCTACACTGTCACCGATCCACCGCTGAAGCTTCTGCGGCGGTTTATCCCGCCGCTGCGTCTCGGGGGCGTGGCGCTCGATCTGTCCTTCTTCGTACTGATGATCATTGTCTACATCCTGATCTCCCTCGTGGGCAGTGCGCTGAGGTGACTGTGGACGACATGGGCCTGCCGACTGCCGATGACTACGTTGAGGTGAAGAGATGCCGTTGACCCCCGAGGACGTGCGGAACAAGCAGTTCACAACCGTCCGCCTCCGAGAAGGCTATGACGAGGACGAGGTCGATGCCTTCCTTGATGAGGTCGAAGCCGAACTGACGCGCCTGCTCCGCGAGAACGAGGACCTGCGCGCCAAACTGGCCGCGGCCACGCGCGCTGCTGCCCAGAACCAGCAGAACATGCGCAAGCCTCCGGACCAGCAGGACCAGCAGCAACAGCAGCAACAGCAACAGGGGCCGCCCCAGGGCATGCCCCAGCAGGGCATGCGAGGCCCCGGCGGTCCGGTGCCCGCCGGCATATCGGGCCCGCCGCAGCAGCAGATGGGTGGCCCCATGGGTGGTCCGCCCCAGCTGCCGAGCGGTGCGCCGCAGCTGCCCGCCGGCCCCGGCGGTCAGGGGGGTCCGCAGGGCCCCGGCCCGATGGGCCAGGGCCCCGGCTCCATGGGTCAGGGCGGCTCCATGGGTCAGGGCGGCTCCATGGGGCAGGGCGGCCCGATGGGTCAGGGTGGCCCGATGGGCCAGGGCGGCCCGATGCAGGGCCAGATGCAGGGGCAGATGGGCCACGGTGGCCCGATGGGTGGCCCCGGCGGCCCCATGGGTGGCCCTCCCGGCCTTCCCGGACAGCAGGGCGGCCCCGGCGGAGACAGCGCGGCCCGCGTGCTCTCGCTGGCCCAGCAGACCGCCGACCAGGCGATCGCCGAGGCCCGTTCCGAAGCCAACAAGATCGTCGGCGAGGCACGTTCGCGTGCCGAGGGTCTCGAGCGGGACGCCCGCTCCAAGGCGGACGCCCTGGAGCGGGACGCGCAGGAGAAGCACCGCGTCGCGATGGGCTCCCTGGAGTCCGCCCGCGCCACGCTGGAGCGCAAGGTCGAGGACCTGCGCGGCTTCGAGCGCGAGTACCGTACGCGGCTGAAGTCCTACCTGGAGTCGCAGCTGCGTCAGCTGGAGACCCAGGCGGACGACTCGCTCGCCCCACCTCGTCAGCCCGCCGCCCCGTCGCTGCCGCCGTCCCCGGCGCCTTCCATGGCTCCGGCCGGTGCCGGTGCGCCGTCCTACGGCGGCAACCAGCAGCTGGGCGGCGGCCCCGGCCAGTCCGGCCCGTCGTACGGGGGTGGCCAGCAGCAGATGCAGCCGGCGATGACCCAGCCCATGGCGCCGGTGCGCCCGCAGGGGCCGTCGCCGATGGGTCAGGCGCCCTCGCCCATGCGCGGGTTCCTGATCGACGAGGACGACAACTGACGGCCTGATGGCCATGAGTACGGCGTAGCGGCCGACAGCGTTCAGGCGGGGCCCCGGGTTCTGGAACCCGGGGCCTCGCCCTTGTGCTACGCGCGTTCGGCCCCTTTGCGGTGGTTGTTCGAGGTGCGGGGCGGCTGTCCGTAGGACGCAACACCGAAGGGCCCGGGCCGCCGCATCGTTCTCGGCGGACCCGGGCCCTCCGGCGTACCGGGTGGTGCGGGACGCGCTGGGCGCGCCGGTGTGAACCACCCGCCGGGCCTCACGCCTTGCGGAGGCGGAAGGTCAGGGACAGGCCCTCGTCGGTGAACGGCTGCCCGTAGGCGCCGTCCGCCTCGTCCTGGGCGCCGTGCTCATTCACGAAGGCCGTGGCCAGGACCTCGTCCGAGATCAGGCCGGAGTGTTCGGCCAGGGCCGCGACCGTGGCGTCGTCCGTCGCCGTCCAGCGCAGGGCGATCCGGTCGGCCACGTCGAGGCCGCTGTTCTTGCGGGCTTCCTGGATCAGCCGGATCGCGTCCCGGGCCAGGCCGGCACGGCGCAGCTCCTCGGTGATCTCCAGGTCCAGGGCGACCGTGGCACCGGCGTCGGACGCCACCGACCAGCCCTCGCGCGGGGTCTCCGTGATGATCACCTCGTCCGGGGCGAGAGTGATCGTCTCACCGTCGACCTCCACCGAGGCGGTGCCCTCGCGCAGCGCCAGGGACAGCGCGGCGGCGTCCGCGTCCGCGACGGCCTTGGCGACGTCCTGGACGCGCTTGCCGAACCGCTTTCCCAGGGCACGGAAGTTGGCCTTGGCCGTCGTGTCCACCAGCGAGCCGCCCACCTCGGACAGGGACGCCAGGGACTCGACGTTCAGCTCCTCGGTGATCTGTGTGTGCAGTTCGGGGTGGAGGGCGCCGAAGCCGCTCGCCGCGATCAGGGCGCGCTTGAGGGGCTGGCGGGTCTTGACGCCCGACTCCGCGCGGGTGGCCCGCCCCAGCTCCACCAGGCGGCGCACCAGCACCATCTGCTTCGACAGCTCCGGGTCGATCAGCGTCAGGTCGGCCTCGGGCCAGGAGGACAGGTGGACCGACTCCGGAGCGTCTGGGGTGACCGGCACGACCAGGTCCTGCCAGACCCGCTCGGTGATGAACGGGGTCAGCGGGGCCATCAGCCCGGTGACCGTCTCGACGACCTCGTGCAGGGTGCGCAGCGCGGCCTTGTCGCCCTGCCAGAAGCGGCGCCGGGACCGGCGCACGTACCAGTTGGACAGGTCGTCGACGAAGGCGGACAGCAGCTTGCCGGCGCGCTGGGTGTCGTAGCTGTCCAGCGCCCGGGTCACCTGGTCGGTGAGCGCGTGCAGTTCGGAGAGCAGCCAGCGGTCCAGCAGCGGGCGGTCGGCGGGTGCCGGATCGGCCTCGGACGGTGCCCAGCCGGACGTACGCGCGTACAGAGCCTGGAAGGCTACGGTGTTCCAGTAGGTCAGGAGCGTCTTGCGGACGACCTCCTGGATGGTGCCGTGACCCACCCTGCGGGCCGCCCACGGGGAACCGCCGGCCGCCATGAACCAGCGGACCGCGTCCGCGCCGTGCTGGTCCATCAGCGGGACCGGGTCCAGGGTGTTGCCCAGGTGCTTGGACATTTTGCGGCCGTCCTCGGCGAGGATGTGGCCGAGGCAGACGACGTTCTCGTACGAGGACTTGTCGAAGACCAGGGTGCCGACCGCCATCAGCGTGTAGAACCAGCCGCGGGTCTGGTCGATGGCCTCGCAGATGAACTGCGCCGGGTAACGGCTCTCGAACAGTTCCTTGTTCTTGTGCGGGTAGCCCCACTGCGCGAACGGCATCGAACCCGAGTCGTACCAGGCGTCGATGACCTCCGGCGCGCGCGTGGCCGTCCTCCCGCAGCCGTCCTGCGGGCAGGCGAAGGTGACCTCGTCGATGAACGGGCGGTGCGGGTCGAGGTCCGACTGGTCGGTGCCGGTGAGTCCGGTCAGCTCGGCGAGCGAGCCGACACAGGTGAGGTGGTCGTCCTCGCAGCGCCAGATCGGCAGCGGGGTGCCCCAGTAGCGGTTGCGGGACAGCGCCCAGTCGATGTTGTTGTTCAGCCAGTCGCCGTACCGGCCGTGCTTGACCGAGTCCGGGAACCAGTTGGTGCCCTCGTTCTCCTCGAGCAGGCGGTCCTTGACGGCCGTGGTGCGGATGTACCAGGAGGGCTGCGCGTAGTAGAGCAGCGCGGTGTGGCAGCGCCAGCAGTGCGGGTAGCTGTGCTCGTAGGGGGTGTGCTTGAACAGCAGGCCGCGGGCCGCCAGGTCCTCGGTCAGCCTCTCGTCCGCCTTCTTGAAGAAGACGCCGCCGACCATCGGGACGCCCTCCTCGAAGGTGCCGTCCGGGCGGACCGGGTTCACCACCGGCAGGCCGTAGGAGCGGCAGACCCTGAGGTCGTCCTCACCGAAGGCGGGGGACTGGTGGACCAGGCCCGTACCGTCCTCGGTGGTGACGTAGTCGGCGTTGACCACGTAGTGCGCCGGCTCCGGGAACTCCACGAACCCGAAGGGCCGCTGGTAGGTCCAGCGCTCCATCTCGGCGCCGGTGAAGGACGCGCCGGTGGTCTTCCAGCCCTCGCCGAGGGACCTGGCGACCAGTGGCTCGGCGACGACGAGCCGCTCCTCGCCGTTCGTCGCGACGACGTAGGTGACCTCGGGGTGCGTGGCGACGGCGGTGTTGGACACCAGCGTCCACGGCGTGGTCGTCCACACCAGGAGCGCGGCCTCGCCGGCCAGGGGGCCGGAGGTGAGCGGGAAGCGGACGTAGACGGACGGGTCGACGACCGTCTCGTAGCCCTGTGCCAGCTCGTGGTCGGACAGGCCGGTGCCGCAACGGGGGCACCAGGGGGCGACGCGGTGGTCCTGGACCAGCAGGTCCTTGTCGAAGATCTCCTTCAGGGACCACCAGACGGACTCGATGTACTCCGGGTCCATCGTGCGGTACGGGTCCTGGAGGTCGGCCCAGTACCCCATGCGGGTCGTGAGCTCCTCGAAGGCGTCGGTGTGGCGGGTCACCGACTCGCGGCACCTGGCGTTGAACTCGGCGATGCCGTACGCCTCGATGTCCTGCTTGCCGGAGAAACCGAGTTCCTTCTCCACCGCCAGCTCCACCGGGAGGCCGTGGCAGTCCCAGCCGGCCTTGCGGCCCACGTGGTAGCCGCGCATGGTGCGGAAGCGGGGGAAGACGTCCTTGAAGACGCGCGCCTCGATGTGGTGGGCGCCCGGCATGCCGTTGGCGGTGGGCGGGCCCTCGTAGAACACCCATTCGGGTCGACCCTCGGACTGCTCCAGGCTCTTGGCGAAGATCTTCTGTTCCTGCCAGAAGCCGAGCACCGCGTGCTCGAGAGCGGGCAGGTCGACCTGGGCGGGCACCTGTCGGTATGTCGGTGTTGTCATCAGCGGGCTTCCTCCGGCGGACTTGCTGCCTTCCGTCCGGAGGGACGAGAGCCGTGTCGATCCCTGCGCCGCTGTCGGCGCGCTCCCGCGGTACCACCCTCCTTGGCCCCCGGTGCGTCGTGTGCGCCGGTCGGCCCCCTCATTGGGGTCGCGATGCCGGTTCTACTCGACGCTGCTGTGGGCTGCGGCTTTCCTCCGGCGGCTCCGGGGTGATCTTCGCGTCGCGCTCGCCCCCGGGCTCACACCGTCCCCGGGTCGCTCTGGGCTGCGTACGCCGCTACTCGTCCCCATCCACGCTTTTCGCTCCGCCCAGTGTACGGCGCGCGGCGGACAGCGGCCGACCGGTTGTTCCGGGGGCGGCGGGTGGAGGGCCCGGGCGGGGCACGGCGGGGTCCGCGCGCATGCCGTACGAGTCGTGCATGGCCTGACATGCCACCGAATGGCACAGTACGGGTGTTCGGATTCTGCGACGTCCGACTTGGTGGCATACCCGGCGGGGAGCTGGGCACAACGCATGAAGGTCCGCCGCGCGGCGTCCGCGCGGCGGGCGATCGGGCGGTGCGCCCCGTTGCCGCGGGACCCGAGTCGATTTATCGTCCCAGCACGGTTGCGTGCAAGATCACAGCATGTGAAAAGGGGCCCCGGCCATGGTGGCGAAGAAGACCGCCGTACAGCAGTCGGCGTCCGGCACGGCCGCGTCCGCCGAGGAGTCCCGAAAGGGCACGAGGGCGACGGCGAAGGCGCGGACCGGGAAGAACACGGCGGGGAAGACGGGGAAGGCGGCCACGAAGCAGTCGGCCGGGAAGGCCGGATCGGCGAAGGCCGCGGCGGGGAAGGCCGGGGCCGGGAAAGCGAAGGCAGGGAAGGCCGCGGCGGCGAAGCCGGCCGGCGGGGCGTCCGCGGCCCGGAAGGGCGCCTCCGAAGCCTCCGCGGGCAGGAACCCCCGGCGGACGGCGGACGCCGCGCGCAAGGGCGGCACGGACACAGGCACCACCAGGACCAGCGGGGGCACACAGGACACGGCCGTGCATGGCACGGCCACTGACGCGGGTGCGGCCGAGGCCGTGACGCAGACGGGAGCGACGACGGTGGGTGCTAAGAAGACTCCTGGAACGGCGACGGCGGCGAAGACCGCCGTGCCCAAGGCGCGGATCGCGGCAGTGGAGCCCGGCGACCTCGCGGTGCGGCCGGGCGAGGAGCCCTGGACACCGGAAGAGGTCGAGGGCGCGCGGGCCGAACTGACGGCCGAGGTGCTGCGGCTGCGCGAGGAGATCACCTCGTCCGAACGGTCGCTGGCCGGCCTGATGCGGGACTCCGGTGACGGGGCGGGCGACGACCAGGCCGACACCGGCACGAAGAACATCACGCGTGAGCACGAACTGGCGCTCGCCGCCAACGCGCGCGAGATGCTCACCCAGTACGAGCGCGCCCTGCAGCGGCTGGACGCCGGTACCTACGGCCTGTGCGAGAACTGCGGCAATCCGATCGGCAAGGCCAGGATGCAGGCCTTCCCCCGGGCCACGCTGTGCGTCGAGTGCAAGCAGAAGCAGGAGCGCCGGTACTGAGCGCCGCCGTACGTGGCCTGAGCACGAGGGACGCACGGGGGGTGTCGTACCCTCGTCCTCAGTCAGGTACCTAGGTTGAGGGACTCACGTGGCAGAGGCGGAGCGCATCATCGGTACGCCGGAAACTCCGGACGCGGACCGGGACGAGCAGGACCGGGACGGGCGGGACCGGACCGGGCTCGAGGGGGCCGATGCCCAGGGCGCGGAGACGGAGCCGGCGGCCGGGGCACCCCGCGGCAAGCGGCGCGTGGCCGTGCTGTTCGCCGTCGCCGTCGTCGCCTACGCCCTCGACCTGGTCAGCAAGATGATCGTGGTCGCCAAGCTGGAGCACCACGAGCCCATCGAGATCGTCGGGGACTGGCTGAGGTTCGAGGCGATCCGCAACGCGGGCGCGGCGTTCGGCTTCGGGGAAGCCTTCACCGTGATCTTCACGCTGATCGCGACGGTGGTGATCGTGGTGATCATCCGGCTGGCCCGCAAGCTGTACAGCCTGCCCTGGGCGATCGCGTTGGGCCTGCTGCTCGGCGGTGCCCTCGGCAACCTCACGGACAGGATCTTCCGCTCCCCGGGGGTCTTCCAGGGCGCGGTCGTCGACTTCATCGCGCCCAAGCACTTCGCCGTCTTCAACCTGGCGGATTCGGCGATCGTCTGCGGCGGCATCCTGATCGTCCTGCTGTCCTTCCGGGGCCTCGACCCGGACGGGACCGTCCACAAGGACTGAGCAGGCCCGGGAGCGCGCGTACGGAGTTGCCGGACCGGTCCGGCATACTCGACGGGTGAGCACGATTCCCGAGATCCGGACCCTGCCCGTACCCGACGGACTGGAGGGCGAGCGCGTCGACGCCGCCATCTCCCGCATGTTCGGCTTCTCCCGGACCAAGGCGGCCGAACTCGCCACCGCGGGGAAGGTCATGGTCGACGGGTCGGTGGTCGGCAAGTCGGAGCGGGTGAGCGGGGGCGCCTGGCTCGAGGTGGAGATGCCGCAGGCGCCCGCCCCGGTACGGGTGGTCGCCGAGCTCGTCGAGGGCATGGAGATCGTGTACGACGACGACGACGTGGTCGTGATCGCCAAGCCGGTCGGCGTCGCCGCCCACCCCTCGCCGGGCTGGACCGGACCGACCGTGATCGGCGGTCTCGCCGCCGCCGGGTACCGCATCTCGACCTCCGGCGCCGCCGAGCGTCAGGGCATCGTGCACCGCCTCGACGTCGGCACCTCCGGTCTCATGGTGGTCGCCAAGTCGGAGTACGCGTACACGTCGCTGAAGCGCCAGTTCAAGGAGCGCACGGTCGACAAGCGTTACCACACCCTGGTCCAGGGCCACCCCGACCCGACCAGCGGCACCATCGACGCCCCCATCGGGCGGCATCCGAACCACGACTACAAGTGGGCGGTCACCGCCGAGGGCAAGCCTTCCGTCACGCACTACGACCTCGTCGAGGCCTTCCGCGCCGCCTCGCTCCTCGACGTCAAACTGGAGACCGGCCGCACCCACCAGATCCGCGTCCACATGGCCGCCCACCGGCACCCCTGCGTCGGCGACCTGACCTACGGTGCAGACCCCACGCTCGCCAAGCGGCTCGGTCTCACCCGCCAGTGGCTGCACGCCGTACGGCTCGGCTTCGAGCACCCCGGCGACGGCCTGTGGGCGGAGTTCACCAGCGACTACCCCGAGGACCTGCGCCAGGCGCTCGACCTGGTCCGGGAGGAGACCTACGCGTGAGCACCCCGTACGTGGTCCGCGAGGCGGTGGGAACCGACGACCTTCGGGCGTGCTTCGCGGTGCGCAAGGAGGTCTTCGTCGCCGAGCAGAAAGTGCCCGAGGACCTGGAGCACGACGCGTACGACGCCGGCGCCGTGCATGTGCTCGCGGCCGGTCAGGACGGCTCGGCGCTCGGCACCGGACGGCTGCTGCACGGAGGGGCCGCCGCGGCGAAGACCGGCGATGACGCGTCGGTCGGGTCCCTCGGGCGGCTCGCGGTGATGCGTCGGGCGCGAGGGCTCGGCGTCGGGGCCGCCCTGGTGCGGGGCATCGAGGAGGCGGCCCGCACCCGCGGTCTCACCGCCGTCGACCTGCACGCGCAGACCCACGCCCTGGGGTTCTACGAGCGGCTGGGGTATGGGGCGTACGGACCGGAGTTCCCGGACGCGGGGATGCCGCACCGGGCCATGCGGCGCGCTCTGTGACCGGCGGGTCTCCGTAGCCGGACGCGTTCCGTGGCCGGGCACACCTTCTGGGACATCGTCGGCACACTCCTCACCGGCGTCGGGTTCGGACGCGGCGGTCTCGAACTGCACAACGCGGTCACGGCCGCGTCCGGCCACTGGGGCGGACTGCCCGGCTGGTCGGCGGCGGCCGTGGGCGTGGTCGTCCTGGTCCGGCTGCTGCCCGCGACCTGGCTCACCCGGCGGCTCACGCCCCGCGGGACACCGGCGAGGACATCCCGCTGAGCCGGCTCGAGAGCGTGGTGCTGCGCCGGCTCGATGTGCGCGGTCTGCGGTGAGTTCGCGTGGCGATGCGGCGTTCTGTTCGTAAGGTCGGGGCATGACGCGGAACGTGGTGATCAGCGGAGGTGGTACGGGCATCGGGCTGGAGGCGGCACGGGTGTTCGCCGCCGCCGGGGACCGGGTGCTGTTGCTAGGGCGCCGCGGGGAGGTCCTGGAGCGGGCCGGGGCCGAGGTGCGCGGGGCCGAGGTGTACGCCGCGGACCTTGCCGATCCGGTCGCCGTGCGGGGCGTCGCCGACTACGTCGGCCGGGAGTTGGGGGCCGTCGACGTGCTGATCCACAGCGCCGGGGGTAACGGTCTCCTCGAACGCCAGGCCGGGGCGGACGACCCGCTCGAGGCCCTCGCCCGCCACTGGACGGTCAACTTCCGGCTCAACCTGCTCACCGCCGTCCTGCTCACGGAGGCACTGAGGGACCGGCTCGCCGAGCCCGGCGGGCGGGTGCTGTTTCTCAGTTCCATCGCCGCCTACCGGGGCTCCGGGCAGGTCGCTTACGCGGCGGCCAAGGCCGGACTGCATCCGTACGGCCATGACCTCGCCCGGAAGCTGGGGCCGCACGGCATCACGGTGAACGTGGTCGCGCCCGGCTACATCGAGGACACCGCGTTCTTCGGCGACGGCATCGACGGGGAGCGGCGGGCGGAGCTCGTCGCCGAGACCGCCGACGGGCGGGCCGGGACGCCCGGGGACGTGGCCGCCACTCTGCACTGGCTGGCCTCCCCGGGCGCCGCACACATCACCTCGCAGATCATCCAGGTCAACGGCGGCGCCGAACGCGGCCACTGAGACGCCGTCAGTACTCCTGTGTCGCGTCCTGAGTGCTGTGGGCGGCCGATTCGCCGTCCGGAGGGCCGGAGGGACCGGGCAGGCCGGGGGGACGGATGATGCCGGCGGCACCGCCGGGGGAGCGGTGGCTCTTGTCGGGGACCGGCGCCGCATCGGCCGGGGCGGTGCTGACCCGGGGCAGGGCGTAGGGGTGCTGCTCGGCCAGCCAGCGGATCATCTGCTCGCGGACCTCCACCTGTACCGTCCAGATGTCGCTCGCGTCCTTGGCCGTCACGAGGGCCCGCACGTGCATGCTGCTGGGCGTGGTGTCCGTGACGGTCAGGTTGTAGGCGCGGCCGTCCCAGGCCGGGCACTCGCGCAGGATGTCGCGCAGCCGCTCGCGCATCGCGTCCAGCGGGGCCCGGTGGTCGAGGTGCCAGTGGACCGTGCCGGTCATCTGAGGGCTGTCCCGGGACCAGTTCTCGAACGGCTTGGACGTGAAGTACGACACCGGCATGGTGATCCGGCGCTCGTCCCACGTGTTCACGGTGAGGAAGGTCAGGGTGATCTCCTCGACCGTGCCCCACTCGCCGTCCACCACGACCGTGTCACCGATGCGCACCATGTCACCGAAGGCGATCTGCAGCCCGGCGAAGAGGTTGCTGAGCGTGGACTGGGCGGCGACACCGGCGACGATGCCGAGAATACCCGCCGAGGCCAGCAGCGAGGCACCGGCCGCGCGCATGGCGGGGAAGGTCAGCAGCATCGCGGCCATCGCCACCACTCCGACGATCGCCGAGACGACCCGCCGGATCAACGTCACCTGGGTGCGCACCCGGCGGACCCTGGCCGGGTCGCGCTCCCGGTGCACGTTGGCGTACCGGGTGTACGAGGTCTCGACGACGGCCGCCGCGATCCGGATCACCAGCCAGGCGACCGACCCGATCAGCACCAGTGTCAGCACCCGCTCGACGGTGGCCCGGCTGCCTTCGAACAGCTTCGCCTCGCTGAACGAACCTCTCAGCAGGGCCGCGCAGACGAGCAGCTGGTAGGGGATGCGGCCGCGCCGGAGCAGCCCCCACATGGGGGTCTCGGGGTGCCGGACGTCGGCCTTGCGCAGCAGTCGGTCGGTGGCGTAGCCGAGCACCAGGGTGAGCACGACCGAGCCGCCGAACACGATCAAGGGGCGGAGCACGTCTTCCATGTCCCCGAACCTAACCGGCCTCGGGCGGAGTGAACATGTGACATCCGCTGCGTCGTGGGTACGGACCGTGCCGCGGTCCGGCACACCGGCTGGCGTACCCGGCTGGCACCATGGGCGTCATGAACATCATGCTGTTTCACTCGACCTACGGCCCGCGGCCCGCGGTGTCCGCGGCCGCGGACCGGCTGCGCGGCGCCGGGCACGAGGTGGGGACGCCCGACCTCTTCGGGGGCCGTACGTTCGACACGGTCGAGGAGGGCATGGCTCACCAGGAGTCCATCGGCAGGGACGAGTTGCTGAGGCGGGCCGTGCTCGCCGCCGCACCCTGCTCGGAGCGGGGGCTGGTGTACGCCGGGTTCTCCTTCGGTGCCTCCGTCGCCCAGACACTGGCGCTCGGAGACGGCAGGGCGCGCGGGCTGCTGCTCCTGCACGGCACCTCGGACATCGCGGCGAACGCGACGGTGGACGGCCTGCCGGTGCAGCTCCACGTCGCCGAGCCGGACCCGTTCGAGACCGACGACTGGCTGAGCGCCTGGTATCTGCAGATGGGCCGCGCCGGAGCCGACGTCGAGGTGTACCGGTACGCGGGGGCAGGCCACCTCTACACCGACCCCGACCTGCCGGACCACGACGAGGAGGCCCTGTTCTCCCGAAGCTGCCACGAAGTGACAAGTAGCTCTCTGTAGCGGGTCTGGGGTCTGCTTGTCAGAGTTTTGGATCTTCTGGGCTCATCGAGCGCCGTGCTGAGCGAGGTTGGTCCGGTCATGACGACCGGAAGGAGCCCGGGGTGCGGCAGGAGTGGGAGCCGGAGGACCTGATCGAGGTCTGGACGCTGCTGGAGGAGGACCAGGAAAGGCTGCGGAACAAGTCGGGGGCGAACAGGTTGGGGTTCGCGCTGTTGCTGAAGTTCTTCGAGGTGGAGGCCCGGTTCCCGGAGGACGCCGGGGAGATCCCGGTGCCGGCGGTGTCGTACGTCGCCCAGCAGGTGAAGGTGGCGGCGGATGAGTGGGTCGCGTACGACTGGTCGGGGCGGGCGATCAAACGGCACCGGACGGAGATCCGGGCCGCGTTCGGCTTCCGTGAGTGCACCAAGGAGGACCAGGCCCAGCTCGCGGAGTGGCTGGCGGTCGAGCTGTGCGGGGTGGAGCTGAACCGGGACCGGCTCGCGGAGGCGGTGGTGGCCCGGTGCCGCAACGACCGGCTGGAGCCGCCGACGACCGGGCGTATCGCCCGGTTGGTGGGCTCGGCGGTCAGCACCTTCGAGGAGCGGTTCTGCGCGGCCACGGTGGGCCGGCTGTCGGCGGCGACCCGCTCGCGGCTGGACGACCTGATCGCCGAGGACGCCGGCACGGACGAGAGCGCGGGCAGTGGGGGCACGTTCTTCACCGAGCTGAAGGCGGACCCGGGTGCGTTGGGGCTGGACAGCCTGCTGGCGGAGGTGAACAAGCTCCAGCGGGTGCGCGGGCTTCAGCTGCCACCGGAGCTGTTCGGGGACGTGTCGGAGAAGCTGGTGGCGGCCTGGAGGGCGCGGGCGGCGAAGGAGTACCCCTCGGACCTGCGGGCGGCGGCCGGGCCGGTGCGGTACGCGCTGCTGTCGACGCTGTGCCATGTGCGGGAGACGGAGATCACCGACTCGCTGGTGGAACTGTTCATCCAGCTCGTGCAGAAGATCAACACGCGGGCGGAGAAGAAGGTAGAGGGCGAGTTCAACAAGGAGTTGAAGCGGGTCCGCGGCAAGGAGGGCATCCTGCTGCGGCTGGCGGAGGCGGCGGTCGCGGAGCCGGGCGGCACGGTCCGCAAGGTGATCTATCCGGTGGCCGGTGAGTCCACCTCGAAGGCCCTGGCGGCGGAGGCCGCGGCGAACGAGGCTCGTTACCGGGCCCGGGTGCGGACGGTGCTGCGCTCGTCGTACTCGGGCCACTGGCGGCGGATGCTCTCGCCTCTGCTGAACGCGCTGGAGCTGAAGTGCAACAACACCGCCTACCGGCCGGTGATGGACGCGATCGACCTGCTCAAGCGGTACCTGGATCAGCCCATCGCCAAGGAGGGCGCGTTCTTCGACGAGGAGGAGAAGATCCCACTCGCGGGGGGTGGTGCGCGAGGAGTGGCGCAAGGCGGTCGTGGACGAGCGCGGCCGGGTCGAGCGCATCCCGTACGAGCTGTGCGTGCTCGTGGCGCTGCGGGACGCCCTGCGGCGCCGGGAGATCTGGGTGCCGGTGGCGGAACCCGGAGGACGATCTGCCGCCGGACTTCGAGGACCACCGCGATGTGCACTACGACGCGATCCGCCAGCCGCAGGACCCGCAGAAGTTCATCGATGCCCTTCAGAAGCGGCTGCGCGAGGCCCTGACCCGCTTCGACACGGCGCTGGAGCTGGGCACCACGGGTGGGGTGGACATCGTCAAGCGGCACGGCGAGCCGTGGATCAAGGTCTCGCCGCTGGGCAAGCAGGAGGAGCCGGAGAACCTCGTCGCCCTGAAGGCGGAGATCGAGCGCCGCTGGGGCACCATCGACCTGACCGACATCCTCAAGGAAGCCGAGTTCGCCACCGGCTTCACGTCCGAGTTCACCTCGGTCGCCACGCGGGAGGCGGTCCCGAAGGCGGTGTTGCGGCGCCGGCTGCTGCTGGTGCTGTTCGCGCTGGGGACGAACATGGGCATCAAGCGGGTCGCGGTCACCGGCAAGCACGGCGAGAGCGAGGCCGTCCTGCGCCGGGTACGGCACCTGTTCGTCAACCGGACCAACATGCGCGCGGCGCTGGTGCGGCTGGTCAACGCCACCTTCGCCGCCCGCGATGCCGCGTGGTGGGGCGAGGGCACCGCCTGCGCGAGCGACTCCAAGAAGTTCGGCTCCCGGTCCTCGAACTTCATGACCGAGTGGCACCAGCGGTACCGCGGGCCCGGCGTGATGATCTACTGGCACGTCGAGAAGAAGTCGCTGTGCGTCTACAGCCAGCTCAAGTCCTGCTCGGCCTCTGAGGTCGCCGCGATGATCGAGGGTGTGCTGCGGCACTGCACGGACGTGGAGATCGACCGGCATTACACCGACACGCACGGCGCCTCCATCGTCGGGTTCGCCTTCGCCCACATGCTCGGCTTCAACCTGCTGCCCAGGCTGAAGAACGTCGGCTCGGCGCGGCTGTACCGGCTGGCGGCCGGGGAGGACGAGAAGTGGCCGCACCTGGCGCCGGTGTTGTCGACCAAGACGATCGACTGGGACCTGATCCGCCAGCAGTACGACCAGATCGTGAAGTACACCACCGCCCTGCGCCTGGGCACCGCGGAGGCTGAGCAGGTCCTGCGGCGTTTCACCCGCGGCGGCCCGAAGCACCCGACGTACCGGGCGATCGAGGAACTTGGGCGTGCGGTGCGTACGGCGTTCATCTGCGACTACCTCGCCGACGCGGACCTGCGGCGCGAGATCAACGACGGGCTCCAGGTCGTGGAGAACTGGAACTCCGCCAACCACGACCTGTTCTACGGCAAGGACGGCGACCTGACCGGCTCCGACAAGGAGAGCCAGGAGGTCTCCATGCTCGCCCTGCACCTGCTCCAGTCGGCGTTGGTGCACGTCAACACCCTGCTCCTCCAGGACATCCTGAGTGAGGAGAAGTGGCAGAAGCGGCTTACCGACGCCGACCGGCGGGCTCTGTCCCCGCTGTTCTGGACCCACGTGAACCCTTACGGCCGGTTCGAGCTGGACATGAACTCCCACCTCGCCCTTGCCGCCATCGTCATCTAGGGGGTGGCACCTCTTTCCGCTGCTCAGGTGGCTGATCAAGGGTGCAGGCAAGTTCGGCAAGTACGACTTGTCATGCCCGAGCAACGTGGTTCGGCCGAACCACGTCAGGGCCCCTGTTCGAACGTTCGGTCACCTGCAAAATCCTCCACGTCGACCGCACCCCCGTCCTCAACTGACCGCAATGAGGCACCCCAGAACCAGCCGTAGGGCCGCCCCCGCAGATCACTGCGGGGGCGGCCCTACGGCTGGCATCCTGGCAGACAGCATCCAACGACCCAGAGGGGGAAACGGAACCTTGACCGTGACCGTGGACATACCCGACCACATACGCGACCTCTGTGCCCACCTCGGAGACGGTGTCCCATACGCGGTCAAGGTCCTCGCTCGGCAACTGGCCGACGACCCCCGTCTGGGCAAGCGCACCGGCAGGCTCGGCCTGTACGCTGCGACGATCGACGGCGACACCTTCGATGACTGCCCGCCCCTGACCGTGCGCTACGCCTACGGCCCGCCCCTGATGGCGGAGGGGCAGCTCCAGATCCGTGACGTCGAAGCCACCGGACCGCTCCCCGCCACCAGCGATACCGACGACGGCCAGGCCCCCGATCCGCGCCTGGAGCAGATCGCCGTACGGCAGGTGACCGGGGCGTGGCAGCGAATTACCTCATGGCTTGAGCAGAACGCGCCGGCCTCGCACGAGGCGCTGCTGCCCGCCGCGGCCGAGCAGGACATCGACGCCCTGGTGCAGCAGCTGGGCGTGCGTGTGCCGGTGGAACTGCGGGCGCTGTGGCTGCTGTGCGCCGGCAACCAGGACATCCCGGATGCCGGCTTCTTCCCCGATCACGGGTGGGCGTTGATGCCGTTGGACTCGGTTTGTGCGGTCTACCGGCGGCAGTCGCGCTGGCAGCAGGACCACGACAATGAGGAGTCGTGGATGTGGAAGCCGTCCTGGATCCCGTTCTGCTCGTGGTCGGTGACCGACACCAGCTATGGCCTGTTCGTCGACGCGGAGACGGGCGAGGTTGGGCACTGGGACGACACGGCCGTGCGCACCGTCGAGGACAATTCGCTGACGATGCTGCTGGAGGAGATCGCCGACAAGCTGGAGAATCCGCAGCTGGCCACCGGATACCGCCCCGGTCTGGTCGGGGAAAGGCTGGTGTGGGGTCCGCCGGTCGCGGCGGACGAGGCCGCCCTGTGGCGGCCGTTCACTGGCTGACGCGAGAGAAGGGGCGGACAGGCAGTTGCCTGTCCGCCCCTTCGTGCTTCCTGGGGTCAGGTGGTGCTTACACCTTGCGCCAGGTGCAGGTCACCGCCACGCCCGAGCAGTGGTTGAACCCCGGGGTGTCGATGAAGAATCCGTCCCCGTCGGTCAGCCGCCAGACCGACGGTTGGAGCTTGTGGAATGCGCCCTGGTTCTGCGCCGAGTCGATCGCCGCCCGGCCGCAGCGCTCCGTACCTGTCGGGCCGTTGGTCGCGACGCGGGTGTCCGCGAGAAGACCGAACGACGTCGACCCGTCACCGACCCCGTTGAACACCCAGTCGGTGTACAACTGGGCGCACTGGTTGCCGCTGGTGACCTGGTTGACCCCGCCAGGGAACCCGCCGGACTCGTGCGTGGACGCGGGCGCGTACTCGTCGCAGCCGGTGGTGCCGACGATGCTGTCCGCAGGGTGCTTGGTCCACGTGCTGGGGCACACCACCTTGCGGCTGTCGTCCGAGGACCAGGGCGCCCCCGTGGACGGGTTCTTCACCGTGGTGTCCGGACCCAGGTAGTGCACCAGACTGTCCCATTTCTTGGAGCCGGCATGGTCGGGCATCCGCTCCTGCATCAGCCAGTAGTAGCCACCCGCCGCCGGGTAGAGGTTGGTGTCCAGGGTGAACGTCGGCTTGAAGAACGGCAGCACGCAGCCTGGGGTGACCGCGCCGCGGGTGATGTCGTCGCACCGCGGGGCGAGTTCCCGCACGGAGGCGACACCGCTGGTGCCGAAGTCTGCCGTCGCGTCGACGGAGTTGCTGGCGTCGACGGTCGCGGTGATCGACCAGTCCAGATCGATCTGCTCCTTGCCGGTGCCGAGCCAGCGGGTCACCACGGTGCCCCACATGCTGCGGTAGTCCTGGAGCGGGTCGTAGTCCCAGTGCGCGCCGTTGACGGGGTTGGCGCCGTCGTCGGTCCACTGGATCGGCGCCACGTCGCACGCCGAGCACGACGAGTCGATGTCCCACCGCATCGTGACGCCTTCCAGTGCGGGGTCGATGTAGGTGGGGGCGATCACGAGCTGCTGGTCGAACTCGGCGAAGTCGCTGCCGGATTCGGTCTTGTTGCGGTAGGTCTTCATCCGCTGCTCGAACAGGAACGTGCCCCTACCGATGGCCGGCTTCTGCGGGTCGGAGTCGAAGAACCACAGCTCGCCCTCACCCAGAGTTTTCAGGCAGGCTTCGGTGCGGTTCATGTAGTCCAGGCCCTCGGCGGCGTTGGTGCACCAGTCGACCAGGTCGACCGCATCGTTACCGCCCGGCGTCGACATGATCCCCGCCGACTCGGCCGACTTGGCGGTGAACGTCTGCTTGGTCTCCCGGGTCTTTCCGGACTTCGGCGGAGCCTGCACGGACTTGGCCTTGTCCCGTTTGACCATGCGGAAGCACACCGTGCGGTCAGCCTTGTCCTGCTTGGAGCAGTCGTCCTTGTCGAAGTCCGCCAGCGTCGGCGACGGCTGTTCCGTGGCCGTGGCCGTGGCCGTGGCCGTGGACGTCGCGGTGGCGGAGCCGTCCGGGTCGGTGCGGGTGAACTCCACCGTGGTCTGTGCGGTCGAGTCGATTCCCGAGGTGGACTGTGCGACGGGGAACGTCACGTAGGGCTCGATGCGGAACTTCGCCCATGGGGACCAGGTGTTTTCGTACAGGCTGCCGTCGTAGGCGTTGGTGTGCACCAGGTAGGTGGTGCGCGGCTTCAGCCGGCCGTAGTCGACCTTGACCGACGCCGTGCTGCCGGACGCCACATACGGGGACACCAGCACCCCGTACGAGTTGGCGTCGGTCAGCTTGACCTTGGTGCCCGGCGTGCCGTCGGCGTTGGCCGTCCACACTTCGAATGTCAGGGTCGACTTTTCCCCGTCGGCGTCGGTGACGGTGTTGCGCAGCACGACCTCGGGGGCGACGACCCGCCATGTGTCGCCGGACTTGGTGAACTTCGGGCCGGCGGACGGGTTACTTCCCGACACCGGACGCGACCCTGCCGTGATGGACATCTCCGCTTCCGGTCCGTGGACCTTCGGCGGCGCGGCCAGCGGACCAGGCCCCTTCGGTGAACCGGCGGCGGAAGCCGTTCCCGCCCCGGCCAGAACAGCAAGAACGGCGCCAGCTGCCATGCAGCGCAGCGCCGCCGTTATACGTGTGCGTCTCAACGATCCTCCGCTAAGGGCGCGAATGTTCGACGCAACCCCATCACGCGCAACTCCCGTAGGACAGAGGGAAGATCGCCATTCTGAGCGCGCGACGCTCGTACGGTCGGCCCCGCCGCCATCCTCGGATGGACTGTCGCGGCGGCACCCCGGAAGCAGCCGTAGGGCCCCGCAGCAATCTGACCTTGTTGGCTAATTCCTTCGGGCCTCGGCGACCCGGCGGCGGACAGTAGCTGGCCCGCGTCTGGCGGGAGGGCGCGATGGCGTGGGACGCGGTTTGGCGCGGGCTGTGGTCGGTCAAGCGCGGCGCTACCCCAACCAGCGCTCGGCGGCCCGCATGACGCCGACGTCGACGCGCGGCTCCTCGTTGCGGAGCTGGAACAGATGACGGCGACACCGTCGTCCGCCCCGTGGTGATCCACCCCGCCCGCGAGCAAGGGCCAGAGCTCCACACGCCGTCACGCTCACAAGCGGTCCTTTGTGAAAGCAAGATCATTTACAGACCGGGAAGACCCTCCGGAACCCGGATCGGTTCTCAGAACCCGTTCTCACTCAAAAGAAGGCCCGACCCCCTTCTGAGACTTGCATTGTGCGAAAATCCGGTCCCATGACGGCCCCTCAGCAGCCTTCGCCAACCGGCCGGTCGGACGCGGACGACGTTGACCAGCACGCATGTCCGAAGTGTGACGCGCAGCCCGGCTCGCCGTGCCGCTCGCGCGGCGGCGCGGTCGCCTCCGCCTACCACACACGCCGCTTCACCCTGGTGCCCCGGCTGAAGAAGGCGCTGCGGGTGCCCACCCCGGCCGACCGCGGACCTGGCCGGCCGTGGCGGCCGGGCACCCCGCCGCCGTCGCCGATCGACCCGGACCTGCCGAGCGCGGACATCCGCATCGGCTACGCCCGCTGCTCGACCCTCGGGCAGGAACTCGACTCCCAGCTCGACGCCCTCAGCAAGCACGGCATCCCGAGGGGCAAGATCTTCAGCGAGAAGATCAGCACCCGCATCCATGTACGGCCCAAGTTCGAGGAGGCGCTGCGGACCGCGCGGGAGGTCAAGGCGCACGCCCCGCACTGCCGGGTCATCTTCACCGTGTACGAGATGAAGCGCCTCGGCCGCGACGCCGCCGAGCTCACCGCGCTCGCCGACCACCTCACCGCCCACGGCCTCATCCTGGAGATGCTCGCCGGACCCCTGCCTGGCATCTACGACCCCACCGGCCCGGGCAAGCTGCTGTTCGCGTTTTTCGCCGCGATGGCGGAGACCGAGCGGGAGAACATCCGGGAGTCCACACTCGAAGGGCTCGATACCGCGGCCCGCAAGGGCAAGCACGGCGGCCGGCCCCCGGTCATCACCGACGACATGCTCCACACCGTGCTCCGGCGCCGGGCGAACGGTGAGTCCGTCGAGCAGATCCAGCCCGACCTGATCATTCCCACCGGCAAGCGCAAGGGCCAGAGCCCGTCCGTCGCCAGCATCTACCGGGCGCTCGCCGAACACGCCAAACGCGGGTCGTATCCCGAAGCCGTCGAGGAGGCTCACGCCGACTTCACCGCCCTCACCGGCAACGAAGTCCCTGAACCCCGCGCAGAAACCAAGGCCCTAACGACACGCTGAGTTACTTTTCACTTCGTGGCAGCTTCGGGAGAACAGGGCCGAGGAGGCCGCCGAGGCCACCTGGCGGGTGGCGCTCGGCTTCCTCGAGACGCTGGAGAACGACTGACGACGACAACCGCGCGGGGTCAGACCGGGCTGTCGGCGCGCTCGATCTGCTGGGTGCCGTCGAGCGTCCGGTAGGAGCGGGCCCACCTGGACGTGGCGGCCGGGTCGGTGCGGCTGGAGACCACGTAGTAGTCCATCTGCGCCCGCGTGGACGTGATGTCCAGCACGCCGTAGCCGTGGCGGTCGGTGTCGACCCACCGGACGTGCCGGTTGGTGGCCTTGATCAGGGGGGAGGCGAGCGTGGTGACGGTGCCCTCGGGGACCTCGACGGCGTCGTCCAGGTTGTCCGAGGTGACCGAGGTCACGACGAACTCGGCGGCCGCCGAGCCGGAAACCGGGTACGTGCCCGCGTTCACCGGCACGTCGTTGGCCCACGCCATGTGGATGTCGCCGGTGAGGAAGACCGTGTTGCGGATCGCGTTCGTCCGCAGATGGGCGAGGAGCTCCCGGCGGTCGTCGGTGTAGCCGTCCCACTGGTCGGTGTTGAGGGCGAGGCCCTCCTGCGGCAGACCGAGCAGCTTGGCGACCGGTTTCAGCAGACTGGCGGGGAGTGCGCCGAGCGCGAGCGGCGAGATCATCACCGAGGTGCCGACCAGCCGCCAGGTGGTGTCGGACGCCGACAGCCCCGACTTCAGCCAGTCGAGCTGGGCGCGGCCGGTGAGCGTACGGTCCGGGTCGTCGACGCCGCCGTCGCCCACGGAGACCTGTCGGGAGCGGAAGGAACGCAGGTCCAGCAGCGAGAGGTCGGCGAGCCTGCCGAAGCGCAGTCGCCGGTAGGTGGTGCCGGCGACCGCGGGACGTACCGGCATCCACTCGAAGTAGGCGCGCTTGGCGGCGGCCTGACGCGCGGCCCAGGCGCCCTCCTCGCCCTCGGTGTGGTTCTCGGCGCCGCCGGACCAGGTGTCGTTGGCGATCTCGTGGTCGTCCCAGATCGCGATGACCGGCGCCTTGGCGTGCAGCGCCTGGAGATCGGGGTCGGTCTTGTACGTCGCGTGCCGGAGGCGGTAGTCGGTGAGGGAGACGATCTCGTGGGCGGGCGCGTGCGTGCGGACGGCCCTGCCGCGCGTGCCGTACTCGCCGGAGGCGTACTCGTAGATGTAGTCGCCGAGGTGCAGCCAGGCGTCGAGGTCGCCGCGGGCCGCGAGGTGGCGGTACGCCGAGAAGTGCCCGGCCTCGTAGTTGGAGCAGGAGACCACACCGAAGCGCAGACCGCCCACGGCGGCGTCGGCGGCCGGGGCGGTGCGGGTGCGGCCGACGGGGGAGCCGGCGGTGCCTGCGGAGAAGCGGAACCAGTAGTCGGTGGCCGGCGCGAGGCCGCGGACGTCCGCCTTGACGGTGTGGTCGGTGGCCGCGGTGGCGCGGACCGAGCCCTTCGCGACGACGGTGGTGAACGCCCTGTCCAGGGCGACGGTCCAGGTGACCTCGGTGTCGGGGCCGAGTCCCGAGCCGGGTATCGCCTCCGCTGTCGGCGTCACGCGGGTCCACAGCAGGACGCCGTCCGGCAGCGGGTCGCCGGAGGCCACACCGTGCAGGAAGACGGGGGCCGCGGCGGTGACGGCGCGGGCGGGCAGCGCGGCGGTGAGCGGTGCGGCGAGGACCGCGCTCGCGGCGGCCGCCCTGACGAGCGACCGGCGGCGGGGGGACAGGACGCCGGGGTCCGTGGTGGCGGGGGCAGGGGTGGCGCCGGCCGGGGCGGGCGCGGTGCTCTCGGATGATCTGCGTCGAGTGGTCACAGCCGATCAGGTTACTGACCGGTACATGCCAGAGCGGGCGAACTCGCCAAAGTTCGCCCGCTCTTCAGCGTGCGGTCGGCCGACCGCGATCGAAATCCGGCCGCACGCCCCCGGATCCGGGGGTCAGGCCTCGAGCGCCTTGTCGATCGCGGCGGTGAACTCGGCGACCGTCATCGGCGCGTTCTGCCCGTCGGACCCGGTGAGCTTCTCGCCGTCCATCCTGAGCGTGGGGGTGCCCTGGACGCCGCTGCTGTCGAACTTGTCGGACATCTCCAGCGCCCACCTGTCGTAGGTGCCCTCCTCCACGGCCGTCTGGAACTCCTTGTTTCCCTTCAGCTCCTCGACGGAGTTCGCCACCTCGATCAGGTAGGAGTCGTCCTTGAACTTGTCCTCGCTCTCCTCGGGGTGGTACTCGGCCGAGTACAGCGCGGACTTGTAGTGGAGGAACGCCTCGGGACTGACGTCCAGCGCGGCGCCCAGGGCGCTCAGGGCGTTCCTGGAGCCCTCACCGGTCAGGTTGCGGTCGAGGAACGAGGCACCGATGAACTGGACCTTGTACTTGCCGTCCGCGACGTCCTTGTCGATCGTCCCGCCGACGGTCTGCTCGAACGAGGCGCAGATCGGGCAGCGCGGGTCCTCGTACAGCTCCAGGGTCTTCTTCGCGGTGTCCTCGCCGATGACGACGGTGGTGCCGTTCTCACCGCTGGTGTTGGCCGGCTTGACGAGCTTCGCGTCGGCGGCGGCCTCCCATGCGCCGGGCTGGTTGGCCTGGACGACGGCGTAGCCGATGCCGGCGGCTATCGCGAGGACGCCGACGACCGAACCGGCGACGATCAGCTGACGCCTGACCTTGGCCTTCTTGGCCTCGCGCTCGCGCTCGACGCGCAGACGCTCACGGGCCGCCGTCTTCGCCGCCTGGGTGTTCCGCTTGCTCATGGTGATGCTCTCCACTGGGGACGCGCACAGTGTGTGCGGGATAGGTAGGGGACTACGGGTGCTCGGCACGGAGCCGACGCCGGAGGGCCGAGCCGTCTCAGGCGAGGGCGGTGGAGCACGGCGGTCCACGCCGTCCCAGGAAGTACACGAGGATCCGGTCCACGGCCGTGGTGGTCCGGTGGTCCGGGCGGGCCGGCCGGCGAACCTTCGGTGCGCGGCGCACGGTGACCGCGGCGACCACCAGCCGCAGGGGCCGGACCACTGTCGAGGCTGTCGCCGTCACCGCGCCCAGCAGTTGGGCCAGCGCCCGCTCGCCGCGGTGCAGCCAGGCGGCGGCAGACAGCCCGACGCCGATGTGCGCGCCGAGCAGCAGCCACGCGGTGGCCGGGTCGGCCTGGGCGAGCACCCCGGCGAACCGGTCGCCCCCGTGGGCCGCGGTACCGGCCACCTGCGTCAGCGGGGTGCCCACGCCGTCACCGCACAGCACGTCGAAGCCGACCGAACGCAGCGGGCCCGCGACGGGGCCGCCCATCCGGCCGTAACAGACGTGCTGGCCGGTGGTGAAGACGGTGTCGGCGGCCAGCTCCAGGGGGATCAGCAGGGCGGCGATCCGCCCGAAGGAACGCTGCCGGCCCGCGAGCGCGTACGCCAGGCCGAACACGGCGACGCCGATCACCGTCACCGTGCTCAACGGCAGGGGAGCCCCGGACAGCAGCACGTGCGACGCGGTGCTGAGGGCCACGACCACGGTCGTGAACAGCGCCGCGCGTACCGCTCTGAGCGGGGCTCCGGATATGTCCATGGTGGGACCGAGTCTGTCATGCGCTCCGGTAAGGGATCCCTAAAGGGCTCCGGTTGGCGGAAACTGCCCGGCCGGGGCAGCCCCGGCCGGGAGGAGGGAGGGCAGCCCCGGGATCACAGGCCCGGGATCCTGCCGTTGCGGAACAGGTCCAGGAAGATCTGGTGGTCCTCGCGCGCACGGGCGCCGTAGCTGTGGGCGAAGTCGGCGAGCAGCGGCTCGAGCCCGTCCTCGTCGGCCGCGATCGCCGCGTCGATGGCCCGCTCGGTGGAGAACGGCACCAGGGACTCGCCGGAGGTGTCGTCCGCCGCCGCGTGCATCGTGGCCGTGGCCCGGCCGAGGTCGGCGACGACCTGGGCGATCTCGTCGGACTCGTCGATGTCGCCCCAGTCGAGGTCCACCGCGTACGGCGAGACCTCCGCGACCAGCTGCCCCGCGCCGTCCAGCTCGGTCCAGCCCAGCCACGGGTCGGCGTGCGCCTGCAGGGCGCGCTGGGAGATCACCGTGCGGTGGCCCTCGTGCTGGAAGTAGTCCCGGATCGCCGGGTCGGTGAGGTGCCGCGAGACGGCCGGGTGCTGCGCCTGCTTGATGTAGATCACCACATCGTTCTCCAGGGCGTCACTGTGCCCCTCCAGCAGGATGTTGTACGACGGCAGTCCGGCCGATCCGATGCCGATGCCCCGGCGGCCCACGACGTCCTTCACCCGGTAGGAGTCCGGGCGGGCCAGCGAGGCGTCCGGCAGCGTCTCCAGGTAGCCGTCGAAGGCGGCGAGGACCTTGTAGCGGGTGGCGGCGTCGAGCTCGACCGCACCGCCGCCGGAGGCGAAGCGGCGCTCGAAGTCACGGATGACGGTCATCGAGTCCAGCAGCCCGAACCGGGTCAGCGAGCGGGCGTCGCGCAGCGCGTCGAGCAGCGGGCCCTGCGCGGTGTCCAGCGTGAAGGGCGGCACCTCGTCGCTCTTCACGCCGGTCGCCAGCGCGTGGATCCGCTCCCGGTACGCGGCCGTGTAGATCCGCACCAGCTCGGTGATCTGCCCGTCGCTGAGCGCCTTCGCGTAGCCGATCAGCGCCATGGAGGCGGCGAAGCGCTTGAGGTCCCAGGTGAAGGGGCCGACGTAGGCCTCGTCGAAGTCGTTGACGTTGAAGACCAGACGGCCGTTGGAGTCCATGTACGTGCCGAAGTTCTCCGCGTGCAGATCGCCGTGGATCCACACCCGGGACGTCCGTTCGTCCAGGTAGGGGCCGCTGTACGTCCTCCCACCGCCCCGCCCGGCGTTCTCGGCGTCCAGATCGTGGTAGAAGAGGCACGCCGTGCCCCGGTAGAACGCGAACGCCGAGGCCGCCATCTTCCGGAACTTCACGCGGAAGGCGGCAGGATCGGCGGCCAGGAGCTCGCCGAAGGCGGTGTCGAGGACGGCGAGGATCTCCTCGCCGCGGTGCTCGTCGTCGAGCTGCGGGACCGACATCGCTGGGTGCCTCCTGGTACGGGATGTTCCGGGGACGGCTGATCCGTCCCCCGTCCAACGCGCGACGCGTCACGGGAGTGCCCGCGCCACAGGCCCGAAGGTACGTCCGGGAGCCCTCGGGTGTCAGTGCCGGGGCATAGACTTCGACGCTGTCCCCGGACTGTCGGCAGGCGGTCCGAAACCCGTCGCCGAGAGTTCTCCCTGGAGGCCGAACCGTGTCGAAGACGCCGTTCACGCACCTGCACGTCCACACCCAGTACTCGCTGCTGGACGGTGCCGCGCGGCTCAAGGACATGTTCAACGCCTGCAACGAGATGGGCATGAGCCACATCGCCATGTCCGACCACGGGAACCTGCACGGCGCGTACGACTTCTTCCACAGCGCGCAGAAGGCGGGCGTCACCCCGATCATCGGGATCGAGGCCTATGTCGCGCCCGAGTCGCGGCGGACCAAGCGCAAGATCCAGTGGGGTCAGCCGCACCAGAAGCGGGACGACGTCTCCGGTTCCGGCGGTTACACCCACAAGACGATCTGGGCGGTCGACCGCACGGGCCTGCACAACCTCTTCCGGCTCTCCTCCGACGCGTACGCCGAGGGCTGGCTGCAGAAGTGGCCGCGGATGGACAAGGAGACCATCGCCAAGTGGTCCACCGGACTGGTCGCCTCCACCGGCTGCCCCTCCGGCGAGGTCCAGACCCGGCTGCGCCTCGGCCACTTCGACGAGGCGCTCAAGGCGGCCTCCGACTACCGGGACATCTTCGGCAAGGACCGGTACTTCCTCGAGCTGATGGACCACGGCATCGAGATCGAGCACCGGGTCCGCGACGGCCTGCTGGAGATCGGCAAGAAGCTCGGCATCCCGCCCCTGGTCACCAACGACTCGCACTACACGTACGCGAACGAGGCGACCGCGCACGACGCGCTGCTGTGCATCCAGACCGGCAAGAACCTCTCCGACCCCGACCGTTTCCGGTTCGACGGCACCGGCTACTACCTCAAGTCAACCGACGAGATGTACGCCATCGACTCCTCCGACGCCTGGCAGCAGGGCTGCGCCAACACCAGGCTGATCGCCGAGATGGTCGACACCACGGGCATGTTCGAGAAGCGCGACCTGATGCCCAAGTTCGACATCCCGGAGGGCTACACCGAGGTCACCTGGTTCCGCGCGGAGACGATGCGCGGCATGGAGCGCCGTTTCCCCGGCGGCATCCCCGAGGACCGCATGAAGCAGGTCGAGTACGAGATGGACACCATCATCTCGATGGGCTTCCCCGGGTACTTCCTCGTCGTCGCCGACTTCATCATGTGGGCCAAGAAGCAGGGCATCGCCGTCGGCCCCGGCCGCGGCTCCGCGGCCGGCTCGATCGTCGCGTACGCGATGGGCATCACCGACCTGGACCCGATCCCGCACGGTCTGATCTTCGAGCGGTTCCTCAACCCCGAGCGCGTCTCCATGCCCGACGTCGACATCGACTTCGACGAGCGCAGGCGCGTCGAGGTGATCCGGTACGTGACGGAGAAGTACGGCGCCGACAAGGTCGCCATGATCGGCACCTACGGCAAGATCAAGGCCAAGAACGCCATCAAGGACTCCGCACGCGTGCTGGGCTACCCGTACGCCATGGGCGACCGGCTCACCAAGGCCATGCCCGCCGACGTCCTCGGCAAGGGCATCGACCTCGACGGCATCACCAACCCCTCGCACCCGCGCTACAACGAGGCCGGCGAGATCCGCGCGATGTACGAGAACGAGCCGGACGTGAAGAAGGTCATCGACACCGCCAAGGGCGTCGAGGGCCTCGTGAGGCAGATGGGCGTGCACGCGGCCGGCGTGATCATGTCCAGCGAACCCATCGTCGACCACGCCCCGATCTGGGTGCGGCACACCGACGGCGTGACCATCACGCAGTGGGACTATCCCCAGTGCGAGTCGCTCGGCCTCCTGAAGATGGACTTCCTGGGCCTGCGCAACCTCACGATCATGGACGACGCCATCAAGATGGTGAAGGCCAACAAGGGCATCGACCTGGAGATGCTCGCCCTCCCGCTGGACGACCCCAAGACCTTCGAACTGCTCTGCCGGGGCGACACCCTCGGTGTCTTCCAGTTCGACGGCGGCCCGATGCGCTCTCTGCTCCGCCAGATGCAGCCCGACAACTTCGAGGACATCTCCGCCGTCTCGGCCCTCTACCGGCCGGGCCCGATGGGCATGAACTCGCACATCAACTACGCGGAGCGCAAGAACGGCCGCCAGGAGATCACCCCGATCCACAAGGAACTGGAGGAGCCGCTCCAGGAGGTGCTGTCGGTCACCTACGGCCTGATCGTCTACCAGGAGCAGGTGCAGAAGGCCGCGCAGATCATCGCCGGCTACTCGCTCGGCGAGGCCGACATCCTGCGCCGCGTGATGGGCAAGAAGAAGCCCGAGGAACTGGCGAAGAACTTCGTCCTCTTCAAGGAGGGCGCCCGCAAGAACGGCTACAGCGACGAGGCGATCCAGGCCCTGTGGGACGTGCTGGTCCCCTTCGCCGGCTACGCGTTCAACAAGGCCCACTCCGCCGCGTACGGACTCGTGTCGTACTGGACCGGGTACCTGAAGGCGAACTACCCGGCCGAGTACATGGCCGCGCTGCTCACCTCGGTCAAGGACGACAAGGACAAGTCGGCCGTCTACCTCAACGAGTGCCGCCGCATGGGCATCAAGGTGCTCCCGCCGAACGTCAACGAGTCCGAGTCGAACTTCGCCGCACAGGGCGACGACGTGATCCTCTTCGGCCTGTCCGCGGTCCGCAACGTCGGCACCAACGTCGTCGAGTCGATCATCAGGTCCCGCAAGGCCAAGGGGAAGTACGCCTCCTTCCCGGACTACCTCGACAAGGTCGAGGCCGTCGTCTGCAACAAGCGCACCACGGAGTCGCTGATCAAGGCGGGCGCCTTCGACTCCATGGGGCACACCCGCAAGGGCCTCACCGCCCAGTACGAGCCGATGATCGACAACGTGGTCGCGGTCAAGCGCAAGGAGGCCGAGGGACAGTTCGACCTCTTCGGCGGCATGGGGGAGCAGGAGACCACCGAGCCCGGCTTCGGCCTCGACGTCACCTTCGCCGACGACGAGTGGGACAAGACCTACCTGCTCGCACAGGAACGGGAGATGCTCGGGCTCTATGTCTCCGACCACCCGCTGTTCGGGCTGGAGCACGTCCTGTCCGACAAGGCCGACGCGGGCATCTCCCAGCTCACCGGCGGCGACTTCGGCGACGGCGCGGTCGTCACCATCGGCGGCATCATTTCCGGCCTCCAGCGCAAGATGACCAAGCAGGGCAACGCCTGGGCGATCGCGACCGTGGAGGACCTCGCCGGTTCCCTCGAGTGCATGTTCTTCCCCGCGACCTATCAGCTCGTCTCGACCCAACTCGTCGAGGACGCCGTGGTGTTCGTCAAGGGACGGCTCGACAAGCGCGAGGACGTGCCGCGCCTGGTCGCCATGGAACTCCAGGTGCCCGACCTGTCCAACGCGGGCACCAACGCGCCCGTCGTGCTCACCATCCCGGCGACCAGGGTCACCCCGCCGATGGTCAGCCGCCTCGGCGAGATCCTCGGCCACCACAAGGGCGACAGCGAGGTCCGTATCAAGCTCCAGGGGCCCACGAGGACGACGGTGCTGCGTCTGGACCGCCACCGGGTGAAGCCGGACCCCGCCCTGTTCGGCGACCTGAAGGTCCTCCTCGGCCCGTCCTGCCTGGCGGGCTAGTGAACCTGTCCTGCCCGGCGGGCCGGGGCGGGCCGGGGCGGGCGGCCGATGCGGACAGGGCCGACGGGACCGACGGCCAAGAGGGGTGTGCCCGGTGACGGGCGCACCCCTCTGCGTGTGCCGTGCGGTGACTCAAGAGCCCGCCGCGCGGGCGTCAGTTGTGGCCGAAACGCTTTTCCCTGCCCTTGCGGGCAACGTCTCCGGGAGTGATCTGCGGGCCGTACTGCTCGGTCTGCGGCTCGGCGGAGGGATGCTGCACCGTCTGCTGGGCGCGTCCGGGCTGCGGCTGCTTCCGTTCACGGTTCTTGTTCTTGGCCATGGTGATGCCTCCTGTGGGGATGTAGGGCCCCTGGTCCGGATCCTGCCGGGCTCGCAGGACCTGATCCGGGCCAGGGATCCCGGGGCCAGGACCGGGATCAGACTCGCATGGCGGAACATTTGCCGCATGTCAGACAATTACCGTGTGTGACAGGGTGGGTCGGCGGAGAAAGTGTGGAAACGCCACGCCGAAGATCGAGTTCGGGCCGTCAACCCCGGCGCGGTCGGGCAGACTCGAAGCAAGCCCGAAGCAAACCTCCCGGAAAGAGGGTGGAACGCGTGGACCGCTGCATCGTCCTGGTGGACGCCGGGTATCTGCTGGGGGCCGCCGCCAGTCTCCTCGCCGGGGAGCCCTCGCGGTCCCGGATCACCGTCGATCACGCCGCTCTCATCCAAGGGCTGCGCGAGCGCGCCGAGTCCGACACGGGCCGGCCTCTGCTGCGCATCTACTGGTTCGACGGGGCCCCCGACCGGGTGCCGCAGCCCGAACACCGCCGGCTGCGGGTGATGCCCAGGGTCACCGTCCGGCTGGGCGCTCTCACCCGCAGTGACGGGCGCTGGGCGCAGAAGGGCGTCGACGCCGCCATGCACGCCGAGTTGACCGAGCTGGCCCGCAACCGCGCCTGCTCCGACATCGTCCTGGTCACCGGCGACGGCGATCTGCTGCCCGGCATGATGGCCGCGAAGGAGCACGGCGTCGCCGTCCACCTGTGGGCCGTCCAGGCCGCCGACGGCGACTACAACCAGTCCGAGGACCTGGTCGCCGAGGCCGACGAACGCCGGGTGCTGGACCGTGCCTGGATCACCAAGGCGGTGCGGGCCAAGGACTACTCCGGTGGGTGTGCCCCGCCTCCCCCGGCCCGTCCCGAGATCGCCGCCATCCTCTCCGCCCCCCTGCCGGAGTCCGCGCACGCCCCGGAGGAGGAGCCGGACACGCACGAGCCGCCGCACCCGGCCGGTACCGGGCACAACGGCACCGGCGACCGTGCCCCCGCCGCCAGGGGTGTACCCACCCCCAAGGATCTGGCGGCCCTGCGCGGCCCCGGTGCCCCCCACCCCCACCCCCACCAGGCGCAGTCCGCCACCCTGCGCTGGTCCTCCGACAAGGGCTGGGTCGACCGGCCCGTCGTCGAGCCCCCCGAAGCCGCCTCGATGCCGACGCTCGCCCAGCTGACCACGGCGGAGCAGCGGTGGGCCGACCGGGAGGAGGACATCACCACGGTCGGCGGGGACCCCTTCGAGGTGGGGCAGGTCTTCGCCCGCCGCTGGGTGGAGCGGCTGGGGGAGCCGAGCGGCGTCCAGGAGCTGTCCGGCATGTACCCCCGCATCCCGCACCGCGTCGACGGCGAACTGCTGCGCTACGCCGCCCGCTTCGGCCTGCTCGCCCACAAGGACGACCAGATCGACGAACGCGACCGGTACGCCATCCGTGCGGGCTTCTGGCGCGAGGTGGACGTACGTACGGGGACGGAGCGCACCCCGGCCGGGGAGTGACCCGGTACCCGGGCCGGTGCCTTGCGGCGGGTTCGTCGTCCTACCGGGGGATTTGGGGCGGCCGGTCGACCCGGGAGCGAAGCGGGGGCGCGGACCCCGTAGTCTCGTCCCTTGTGAGCACGCGCGCGGTACAGACATTCCGGCACGATGGTGACATCGTGTGCGCGGTGCGCGGGCTGACCAAGACCTATCCGGCGGCCCGCGGGCGCCGCGGCGCGCCGGCGATCCCCGAGGTCCGGGCCACCGACGACGTCGCCCTCGACGTCCGGCGCGGAGAGATCTTCGGACTGCTCGGGCCGAACGGTGCCGGCAAGTCCACCCTCGTCCGCCAGATCACCGGGCTGATGCGGCCCGACCGCGGCAGCGTCCGGATCCTCGGCCACGACATCGTGCGCCACCCCGAGCGGGCCGCGCGGATCCTCGCCTACCTCGGGCAGGAGTCCACCGCCCTCGACGAGCTGACCGTGTCCCTCGCCGTCGAGACCACCGCGCGGCTGCGCGGTCTCGACGGGAAACGGGCGTGCGCGGAGCGCGACGACGTCCTCGACGAACTCGGGCTCACCCCGATCGCCGCGCGCCCGCTCAAGAAGCTGTCCGGCGGCCAGCGCCGGCTGGCCTGCTTCGCCGCCTCGCTGGTCGGCGAGCGGCCCCTGCTGGTGCTGGACGAACCCACCGCAGGCATGGACCCGGTGGCGCGGCGTGCGGTATGGGCCGCCGTCGACCGGCGCCGGGCCGAGCAGGGCGCCACCGTGCTGCTGGTCACCCACAACGTCATCGAGGCCGAAACCGTCCTCGACCGGGTCGCCGTGCTCGACCGGGGCCGGGTGATCGCCTGCGACAGCCCGTCCGGACTGAAGGAGCAGGTCGCGGGCGAGGTCCGGGTCGACCTGGTGTGGCGCGAGGCGGCCCCGCTGCACGTGCCGGAGGTCGCCGCACTCCAGGACCGCGCCGTCGAGGCCGGCCGCCGCTGGACGCTGCGGCTCGGACCGGAGGAGGCCCGTACCGTCGTCGCCACCGTCACCGGCGGCGCCGCCTTCGCCGCCCTGGACGACTTCACGCTCACCACGCCCACTCTGGAGGACGTGTACCTGGCACTGGGCGGTGCCGTGCTGCAGGGGCTGGTGAAGGCGTGAGCGGCGGGTCCCTGAGTACACAGGGCGCCGTGTCCGTACGGAACAGGACGACTGCCGGAGTGGATCCGGGCGAACCTCCGAGCGAAGGGGAGCAGCGCGACGTGAGTGGCGTACCCGCCGATGTCCTGCCGGGCGCCATCCTGGCCGGGAAGGAGACCGTGCCCACACCGGCCGTGCTCGGGCCCCGGGCGCGGCTGTGGCCGTCGCTGGCGGCCGTGTACCGGGCCCAGCTCTCCCGGGCGCGGGTGGCGCGGATCCCGCTGCTGTTCGTGGCGACCTTCCAGTCCGTCGGGATCATGGTCCTGATGCGCGGGGTCGTGGACGGCGGCTCCGAGGCGCGGGCGGTGGTGGCCGGGTCGGCCGTCCTGGTCGTCGCCTTCGTGGCGCTCAACCTCCTCGCGCAGTACTTCGGACAGCTGCGCGCCAGCGGCGGACTCGACCACTACGCGACGCTGCCGGTGCCGCCGGCCGCGGTGGTGCTGGGCGCGGCCGGCGCCTACGCCTCGTTCACCGTGCCGGGGACCGTGGTGACGGCGGCCTTCGGGTGCGTGCTGTTCGGACTGCCGATGGCGCATCTGTGGGTGCTGGTCGCGGTGATCCCGCTCTCGGGCGCCGCACTCGCCGGGCTGGGGGCCACCCTGGGACTGCTCGCGCCACGGCCCGAGTTCGCCACGCTGCTCGGCCAGCTGGGCATGTCGGCGGCGCTGCTGCTGGGTGTGCTGCCGGCGGAGCGGCTGCCGGAGGCGGTGCGGGTGGTCCGGGACCTGCTGCCGTCGACGTACGGTGTCGAGGCCCTCGCGCGGACCTTCGCGCCGCATCCCGACTGGACGCTGGTCCTCGGCGACCTCGCCGTGTGCGGGGCGGTCGGCGTGCTCTCACTGGCCGTGGCGACCTGGGCGTACCGCAGGGCCGCCGTCCGCTGACCTGCCGCTGACCTGTCGGTGACCTGTCGGTGACCTGTCCGGTGCCACACCGCACAGCCGGGCCTGGCACGATGTCAGGGTGAGCGCACCCCTGACCCCACCACCGCCTCCGCACGAACACTCCCCGCACGGCGGGTGGCAGTCGCCGTCCGCCGAGCAGAGGGCCGCATCCGCAGACGGAGCCGCCCCGGACGACGCGGCCACCGGGCACGGCGACCGGGCGGAGTGGTACGGCTGGTACGAACAGGACGGCCCCGGCATGAGGACGGAACTGCGTGAGGCCGCCGTCGTCACCGTGGCGACGGCGCTCGGCGGGGTGCTGCTCGGGGTGCTGTGGTGGTGGCTGGCGCCGCGCGTCCCGCTGGTGGGCGACGTCGAGGGCGACAACTGGGTCGTCTACCTCAAGGACACCGAGGGCGAGCAGGCCATCGGCGTGGACGGGACGTTCGCACTGCTCGCGCTGGCCTTCGGCGCGGTGAGCGCGCTCGCCGTGTTCCTCGTACGCCGGAGCGGGGGAGTGCCGCTGGTGGTGGCGCTCGGGGCCGGCGGGCTGCTCGGTTCGCTGCTCGCGTGGCGGCTCGGGGTGTGGCTCGGGCCCGCGCAGGACGTCGTCGCCCACGCGAGGGACGTGGGCAAGGGCGTGACGTTCGACGCGCCGCTGAAGCTGAGCGCCAAGGGAGCACTGCTGGCCTGGCCGTTCGCCGGGCTGGTCGTCCACCTGGGCCTGACCGCGCTGTTCGGTCCCCGCGACCCCGACCCCGACCCCTATCCGCCGGCCGACCCGTACGTCCCACAGCCGCCGCACGACGAATTCCCGAAGGCGTAGGGCCTGCCCGGCGGACAGGCCCTGCGACCCGGTCGGTCCGGTGGCGGTGTCAGGCCGGGCGCCCGCGGTGGTTGGCCCGGCTCTTCCTGGTACGCCACTTGCGTTTGCGGGTTCTCTTCGACATGCCTCTTCTGATCAACCGAAGAAGCGGGGCCCGTCTAGGTTCTGTCTGGAGTTTCCCGTCGTCGCCCGAAGGGCGGCCCTGCGGTGTCTGGTGCGGTGCCTCGGTGTGCGGCCGGATCGCCCTCGTACGGAACGTACCCGGGTGATGCGGCCGTGCGGCGAGGTGCCGTACCGGACACCGCACGGCAGACGGGAAACTCCCGACAGGGCCTGGGGGGCGTCAGCCGCTGCCGGGGAGTGTGCACGAGGGTGGTTTGACTCGATCGTGTGGTGGTCGGCTTGCGGCGTTGTGGGCCGTCCGGGCCGGCGTGATCGCGCGATCCGGGACGCCAGGTGTGGCGCCGGTGGAGCAGGGCCTCCCCGTCGCCTCCGGCCACACGAATACGGACCACGCACGGGAGGCACCTCGCCGCCCCGGGGCCGAGTACGCAGAGGGCCCGGGGCACCTCCCACGCCCTTGAGGCCGTGCGGGAGCGTCCGAGGCCGTTCGGGGCGTGCGGCTGAGCAGACTCACTCCTGCTCGGTCCGGAGGAACGCTCAGGTACGCCCGATCGGGGCGAGTACCGCTGAGGTCAGCCCGGCCAGGTCGGTGGGGGAGAGCTCGACCTCCAGGCCGCGGCGGCCCGCCGACACGCAGATCGTCTCGTGCAGACCGGCCGAGTCGTCCAGCACCGTACGCAGCTTCCTGCGCTGGCCGAGAGGTGAGATGCCGCCTCGAACGTAGCCCGTGGTGCGTTCCGCGAGGGAGGGGTCGGCCATCGCGGCCCGTTTGCCGCCGACCGCCGCCGCCAGGCCTTTCAGGTCCAGCAGGCCCGCCACCGGGACCACCGCCACCGTCAGCGCGCCGTCGACGTCCGCCACCAGCGTCTTGAAGACCCGGTCGGGGGAGACGCCCATCGCCTCGGCCGCCTCCTCTCCGTAGGACGGGTGGGAGGGGTCGTGGTCGTAGGAGTGGACCGTGAACCGCACCCCGGCCGCGGTGAGGGCCACCGTCGCGGGCGTGCCGCCCGACTGCTGCTGTTTCTTCGGCTTTCTCGCCATCCCGGCCCTGTTCCCGCCTCTGCGCTCGGTCCTGTTTCTGTCCGGTTCCCGTCCCGCTTCGGAGAGCCGTACGGCCGTACGTCAGTTGAGGTGCGTCGGCCCTCGGGTCAGCTCCGCCGCCGGCAGTGACGGCAGGTTACGGATGATGGCCGTCTCCGTGCGAAGGAGTTTCAGCTCGTCGCGGAGCCGGGACGCCGTGTCCGGTGCCTGGAGCAGACGCTGCTTCGTCGGCGTGTCGAGCATCATCGCGGCGGCGACCAGGTAGGACACGACCCCCGGCTCGTCCGGCAGTTCCGCGCCGGTCGCCAGCGACCGCTCCCGCGCTCCCGCCAGCCGCTTCTGGTACTGGCGGAAGGCCCGCAGCACCCCTTCGGCGAGCGCCCCCGCCTCTTCGCCGGGCGCCTCGGGCACCGGCTCCAGCTCTGCCGTCAGGAACGGCCCGGAGGCGTCGACCGACAGCAGCCGTGCCCGCGTCGTCCCGGTCGCCAGCACCTCGAAGGTGCCGTCGGTCCGCTCCCGGATCGTCGCCGCGTCGGCCACGCAGCCCACCTTGTGGAAGGACCGGAGCGGGTCGGTGCCGAAGCCCGCCGCGGGACCCCGCTCGGGCACGGCCGTCGGGTCCGGCAGGCCGGGGACGCTCGGGGCGACCTCGTGGCCGTCGCGGATCGTCACGACGGCGAACCGGCGCGGCCCGTCCTCCGGTTTCCTCAGGAGCTCGCGCATCATGGCGCGATAACGCTCCTCGAAGACGTTCAGCGGAAGTACGAGCCCGGGGAACAGCACCGAGTTCAGGGGGAAGAGCGGGAGCCGGGCGGTGGTCACGACGCAAAAGCCTAATGGTCGCCGAACCGGGCCCGACCGCCCCGTTCACTCCGTGGATGCCGGGGCCCCGCGGGAGGGGCCCCCGCGGGGCCGGCGGCCACCGCCTCGGACAGGCCCCGGCGCACCTCCAGGAACCGGCCGAGGGGATCCTCCGCTTCCCGGTCCCAGGGCGTGGAGGTGGCGTACGGGCCGGTGAGCCGCAACTGCTCCAGGGCGTCCGGCCCGCGCTCCAGGCGCAGCAGGACGTATGCCAGCAGGTTGCGCAGGCCGGCCGGGGGTGGGCTGCCGGAAGCCGGGCGGACAGGGCCAGAGCGGGGTCGGCCGCCGCCGTCGGTGAGATACCCGAAGGCCGCCTGCAGCGGCAGGGCCTGCGTGAGCGAGCCGTCCGGCGCGTCCTGCGCGGCCTGGTCGGCGAAGTCGAAGCGCACGAGGTGCGCACCCTGCCAGGAGGACGACAGACAGCGCAGCGCCGCCCCGTGGCAGCCGTAGTGGTGCGGGGCCCGGCGAACCGCGGCCTCCCACAGCTCCTGGAAGTACCGGTGCCCGGCACGGGTGCCGCGGGCGTGGTCCAGGGCGAGCCGCCACGGCACCGGGTCGCGGTGGTCGGCCCGCGCGGCGGCCGTGATCAACGGGCTCACCTCGCGCAGCAGTTCGGCACGCACCGGTGAGTCCCAGGCGCGGTGCACCGACCGCTGGGCGTCCACGAGCAGTCCGTCGGGGTTGTACGGGTCGCGGGCGCGCCAGGTGTCCAGCCATTCGGGGCGCGAGCGGGCGAAGACGGCCAGCTTGCGCACGTACCGGTCGCGGTGCTCCCACGCCCCGCGGTGCCGGGTGGCGGAGAGCAGGCCGACGGCGGGCGCGGGGTCGCCGCCCGCGGCTCCGACCAGGACCGGACCCAGCACCTCGTCGGGGGCGTCGAGCAGCACCTCGGCGTCCGCGGCAGCACGCGGGGGCGACGGGTCGGGTGGTGCCCGTCTTTCCTCGCGTTTCCTCGCGCCCGGGACGCGCGGGTGGACGCGTGCAGCAGAGCCATGGTGTCAACCCTTGAAAGACCGCAGGTCACAGCGACGCCAGACCCTTCATGGAAGTTACCGGAGGTCGTACGTCATCCGGTCACGTCCGGGTAAAAGGAAGCGGGCCTTCCGGAGTGGTCAGGGGCCGGCCACAGCCGGTCGAACGGCTGGGCGGAGACCCGGCAGAGGTCGGCAGAGGCCGGCCGGGACGCGGGCGAGGGTGCGGCCGGAGGCCGGGGATCCGGCCGAGGGCCGGGTTCGGTGGTGTGTCGGGCGCGGGGATCGGCCGGGGGCCGGTTGCGGGCCGGCCGAGGTGGCTGTGAGGCGGGTGGGGGCCGGGATGTGGCCGGGGCCGGCCGTGTCGCCTGTCGGGGCCGTGGAACCGGGCAGGGGTCCGGCGGGTCCGTCAGCCGCGGCGCAGGGCCCGGGTCGCCCCCGCCGCCACGGTCGTGGCGAGGATCCAGCCGAGCAGGATGAAGGCGGTCGCCAGCCACTGCCAGCCGCCGCGCAGCTGCCAGAACCCCGCCTGGCCCAGGTCGATCACCGGCAGCAGCAGGTCCAGGGCGAAGAGGGAGGGGTTCCACGCAGGATGCTCGCCGCTCTTGATCGGTGGGTGGCGCGTGTGCGCGAACGCCAGCGAACCGCCCGCCCACAGCACCGCCATCCACACCGCGGCCCGCCCCGGCCGGTAGCCGTAGGCGACCGTCCAGTCCTGCGCGTAGCCCCACAGCTTGGCCGCCAGGGGCAGGCTCTCGCGGCGGTGGCGCTGCTTGGCCAGCAGCACCTCGCGGGCCGCCTCCTCCTCGCCGCCTGCCCGCAGTACGGCGGCCAGCCGCTCATACGGCTCCGGGGTGTACTCGGCGCTCGCCGCGGCCACCCACCCCAGCCGCCGGGCCAGCGGGAACGGCCCGCGCGGCACGAGGTTCTCGTAGGCGAAGCCGCCCATGTGCAGCCGGCCGGGGCCCGGCCAGCTGTCCGCCCGGTCCATCAGGTTGACCACCCGCGCCCCCGACAGCGTCACTCTCCCACGGGCCGGCCGCTCTCCGAGGAACCGCAGTTCCGGCGTCTGTATTCGGCGCAGCGACAACTCCTGATCGTCGGTCAGGGTGAACCGGGCCCGCTCGAAGTCGACCGCGTCCCCGAACCGCCCGTCGTCCAGCCGAACCCCGCCCTGGCACTCGAACCGCTGGATCCGTGTCCCGCGCGCCGGTGTCATTCCGCTGCGCGCCTGCGCGCCGACCCCGGCCGGCGTCAGGTACAGCGACCGCTCGACTGTCAGCTGCGGTGCGTTCAGCGCGAACCGGGCGGACGGGTTCACCAGCCGGGCCCCGCGCAGATTCACCGAGACGCCTATCGTCGCGCCGCGCAAGCTCAGCTCGCCGTGCGACTCCAGCAGTTCGGCCTGGAGGTCCTGGCCGACGGTCATGCCGTCCGCGGCGATCGACCGGCCGCTGCGGTCGCGGTGCACGACCGCCTGGTTGAGCAGCAGATCCGTACCGATCCGGGCGTCGGTCAGCCGTATGCCCCCCAGGAAACGGCAGCGCGGCAGATGCAGGTCGCCCTCGGTCTGCAGCCGGGCCGCCTCCAGCCGCAGCACCGAGCAGTCCACCATCCGCACCGTCGTGAAGCGGGTCTCCGGCACCAGCACGTCCCGCTCGAAGCGGCAGTCGCGCATCTCCACGTACGGCGCCACCGTGCCACCCGCGAGGTCCAGCGCACCGCTGATCAGTACCCCGACCAGCTTCAGCGAGGACACCCGGCCGGCCAGGGCCGGCGGGCCGTCCAGCAGGAGCCAGCACACGATGCGGGCCCGGACCGTCCGCTCGGGCCCCCACGGATGCCCCCCGTGCGGATCGTCGACGACGGCGTTCCCGCTGCTCAGGTCGTACACGCTGCCGTTACGGAAGGCTTGCCACATACCGGCCTCCGTCGCCGTCAGGTTGTCCGGGACCTCGCCGGCGCGTCGTCCTTCCTCCTCGGTCACGGCTCTCCCCTCCCTCCCCAGCTACGCGTGGGTTCGTCATTTCGTACAACTCGTATGCGTACAACGGTTCATGCCCGCTGGGTGAACCATCGAACACAGAAAGTAAGAAAGCTCTTCCTCGTGTGCACAGTGGGTCACCGAGGGGGCCGCGTATCAGCCATTGGAACGCCCGCACGGAGCCCGACGCGAGTCTGAGAGAATTGAGCACGTGATCTCCCGAATCGATCTGCGCGGCGACGCCCTCCCCGAGGGTCCCGCCCTGCGCGACCTGCTGCCCCGAGCCGACTTCGACGTCGCGGCCGCCCTCGAGAAGGTGCGGCCCCTCTGCGAGGACGTGCACCATCGGGGCGACGCGGCGCTGATCGACCTCGCCGAGCGGTTCGACGGCGTGCGTCTGGAATCCGTCCGGGTCCCGGCCCGGGCACTCACCGACGCGCTGGAGCGACTGGACCCGGCCGTCCGCGCGGCTCTGGAGGAGTCCATCCGCCGCGCCCGGCTCGTGCACCGCGCGCAGCGCCGTGAGTCCCACACCACCCAGGTCGTGCCCGGAGGCACCGTCACCGAGAAGTGGGTGCCGGTCGACCGGGTGGGCCTGTACGCGCCCGGCGGGCGCTCCGTCTACCCGTCCTCCGTGATCATGAACGCGGTCCCGGCCCAGGAGGCCGGCGTCGAGTCGGTCGCGCTCGCCTCGCCGCCCCAGAAGGAGTTCGGCGGGCTGCCGCACCCGACGATCCTCGCCGCGTGCGCCCTGCTCGGCGTCGACGAGGTGTACGCCGCGGGCGGCGCCACCGCCGTCGCCATGTTCGCGTACGGCACCGAGTCCTGCCCGCCCGCCACCATGGTCACCGGCCCCGGCAACATCTGGGTCGCCGCCGCGAAGCGCTACTTCACTGGCCGCATCGGCATCGACGCCGAGGCGGGACCGACCGAGATCGCGATCCTCGCCGACGACACGGCCGACCCGGTGCACGTCGCCTCCGACCTGATCAGCCAGGCCGAACACGACCCGTTGGCCGCTGCCGTCCTCGTCACCGACTCCGCCACTCTCGCGGACGCCGTGGAGAAGGAACTGGTCCCCCAGGTCGCCGCCGCCCGGCACGTCGAGGACCGGATCGCCCCCGCCCTCGCCGGCCGCCAGTCCGCGATCGTCCTGGTCGACGGCCTCGACGAGGGCCTGCGTGTGGTCGACGCCTACGGTGCCGAGCACCTGGAGATCCAGACCGCCGACGCCGCCGCGCTCGCCGACCGGGTCCGCAACGCCGGCGCGGTCTTCGTCGGCCCCTGGTCCCCGGTCTCCCTGGGCGACTACGCGGCCGGCTCCAACCACGTCCTGCCCACCGGCGGCTGCGCCTGCCACTCCTCGGGTCTGTCCGTCCAGTCCTTCCTGCGCGGCATCCACATCGTCGACTACACCGAGGACGCGCTGGCCGACGTCGCGCACCACGTGGTCACGCTCGCCGAGGCGGAAGACCTGCCCGCGCACGGCGCGGCGATCAAGGTCCGTTTCGCCGGAGGCGAACAGGGCGAGTACCGCGCCGGAGGCGAACAGGGCGAGTACCGCGCCGGAGGTGAACAGGGCGAGTACCGCGCCGGAGGTGAACAGGGCGAGTACCGCGCCGGAGGTGAACAGGGCGAGTACCGCGCCGGAGGTGAACAGGGCGAGCACAGTGGCGGGAAGGTACCCGAGAGCAAGTGAACGCCATCAACGCCACCGACCCCACGGGCGTCACCGTCGACGACCTCCCCGTACGCGACGAGCTGCGCGGCAAGTCCCCCTACGGCGCGCCCCAGCTCGACGTCCCCGTCCGGCTGAACACCAACGAGAACCCCTACCCGCTGCCCGAACCGCTGGTCGAGCGGATCACCGAGCGGGTCCGGGAGGCCGCCCGCCACCTCAACCGCTACCCCGACCGGGACGCGGTCGAGCTGCGCACCGGACTGGCCGCCTACCTGACGAAGACCGGCGGACACCCCGTCGGCGTGGAGAACGTCTGGGCCGCCAACGGTTCCAACGAGGTCATCCAGCAGCTGCTGCAGGCCTTCGGCGGCCCCGGCCGCACCGCGATCGGTTTCGAGCCCTCGTACTCGATGCACGGACTCATCGCGCGCGGCACCGGCACCGGCTGGGTCTCCGGTCCCCGGGGCGAGGACTTCACCATCGACCTGCCCGCCGCCGGGAAGGCGATCGCCGAGCACCGACCGGACGTCGTCTTCGTCACCACCCCCAACAACCCCACCGGCACCGCGGTCCCCGCCGAGACCGTCCGCGCCCTGTACGAGGCCGCGCAGGCGGCGAGGCCGTCGATGGTGGTCGTGGACGAGGCGTACGTCGAGTTCAGCCACGGCGACTCGCTGCTGCCGCTGATCGAGGGCCGCCCGAACCTCGTCGTCTCCCGTACCATGTCGAAGGCGTTCGGCGCGGCGGGCCTGCGCCTCGGCTACCTCGCCGCGCACCCCGCCGTCGTGGACGCCGTGCAACTCGTCCGTCTGCCCTACCACCTGTCCGCCGTCACCCAGGCGACCGCGCTGGCCGCCCTGGAACACGCGGACACGCTGCTGAAGTACGTCGAACAGCTGAAGCGGGAGCGGGACCGCCTGGTCACCGAACTGCGCGCCCTCGGCTTCGAGGTGACCGAGTCCGACGCGAACTTCGTCCAGTTCGGCACGTTCGCGGACGCCCACGTGGTCTGGCGGAAGATCCTCGACCGGGGCGTCCTGGTCCGGGACAACGGCGTACCGGGATGGCTGCGGGTCTCCGCGGGTACCCCGGCCGAGAACGACGCGTTCCTCGACGCGGTCGGTGAACTGGTCAGCTACGTGGGGGCCGCCCCCACACCCCCGAAGGAGCAGAGCGCATGAGCCGCGTAGGACGCGTCCAGCGGACCACGAAGGAGACGTCGGTCCTCGTCGAGATCGACCTCGACGGCACGGGCAAGACGGAGATCTCCACCGGGGTCGGCTTCTACGACCACATGCTCGACCAGCTCGGCCGGCACGGTCTGTTCGACCTGACCGTGAAGACCGAGGGCGACCTGCACATCGACTCGCACCACACCATCGAGGACACCGCCCTGGCCCTCGGCGCCGCCTTCAAGCAGGCCCTCGGCGACAAGGTGGGCATCTACCGCTTCGGCAACTGCACGGTCCCGCTGGACGAGTCCCTCGCCCAGGTCACCGTCGACCTGTCCGGCCGCCCCTACCTCGTGCACACCGAGCCCGAGAAGACGGCACCGATGATCGGCGAGTACGACACCACGATGACCCGGCACATCCTGGAGTCCTTCGTCGCCCAGGCCCAGGTCGCGCTGCACGTGCACGTGCCGTACGGGCGCAACGCGCACCACATCGTCGAGTGCCAGTTCAAGGCCCTCGCCCGAGCCCTGCGGTACGCGTCCGAGCGTGACCCGCGCGCGGCGGGCATCCTGCCCTCCACGAAGGGCGCCCTGTAAGCATGAACGGCCTGTCCACCGCACTGATCGTCGTCGGCCTGTTCTTCGCCGGCGGCGTCGTCTCGTTCACCAAGCAGAAGATGCCCAAGGGCGTGACCGCGGTGCTCGCCGTCGGCGCCGTGCTGTGCCTGACCGCGGGCGTCCTGCGGCTGGAGGTGTGACCGTGAGCACCACCAAACGGGTCGTGGTCTTCGACTACGGCTTCGGCAACGTCCGCTCCGCCGAGCGCGCCCTCGCCCGCGCGGGCGCCGACGTGGAGATCACCCGCGACTTCGACACCGCCATGAACGCCGACGGGCTGCTGGTCCCCGGCGTCGGCGCCTTCGCCGCCTGCATGAAGGGTCTCAAGGAGGCGCGCGGCGACTGGATCATCGGCCGTCGGCTGTCCGGCGGCCGGCCCGTCATGGGCATCTGCGTCGGCATGCAGATCCTGTTCGCCCGCGGCATCGAGCACGGCGTCGAGACCGAGGGCATGGACGAATGGCCCGGCACGGTCTCCCCGCTCCAGGCCGACGTCGTGCCCCACATGGGCTGGAACACCGTGGACGTGGCGGCCGGCTCCGAGCTCTTCGCCGGCCTGGACGCGGACGCCCGCTTCTACTTCGTGCACTCCTACGCCGTCCACGACTGGACCCTCCAGGTGGACAACCCGGTGATGCGGGCACCCAAGGTCACCTGGTCCACCCACGGCGAACCGTTCGTCGCCGCCGTGGAGAACGGCGCCCTGTGGGCGACACAGTTCCACCCCGAGAAGTCCGGCGACGCCGGAGCCCAGCTCCTCACCAACTGGATCGGAACCCTGTAGCGACATGGCCAAGCTCGAACTCCTCCCCGCCGTCGACGTCCGCGACGGCCAGGCCGTCCGCCTCGTGCACGGCGAGTCCGGCACCGAGACCTCCTACGGCTCCCCCCTCCAGGCCGCGCTCGCCTGGCAGCGCTCGGGCGCCCAGTGGCTGCACCTGGTCGACCTGGACGCCGCGTTCGGCACCGGCGACAACCGCGCGCTGATCGCCGAGGTCACCGGCGCCATGGACATCAAGGTGGAACTGTCCGGCGGCATCCGTGACGACGCCGCCCTCGCCGCCGCCCTCGCCACCGGCTGCACCCGCGTCAACCTCGGCACCGCCGCCCTGGAGACCCCCGGGTGGGTCGCCGAGGTCATCGCCGAGCACGGCGACAGGATCGCCGTCGGCCTCGACGTGCGCGGCACCACGCTGCGCGGCCGCGGCTGGACGCGTGACGGCGGCGACCTCTACGAGACGCTGGAGCGCCTCGACAAGGAGGGCTGCGCCCGCTACGTCGTCACCGACATCGCCAAGGACGGCACCCTCCAGGGCCCCAACCTGGAGCTCCTGAAGAACGTCTGCACCGCCACCGACCGTCCCGTCGTCGCCTCCGGCGGCGTGTCGTCGCTCGACGACCTGCGGGCCATCGCCGAGCTCGTCCCGCTCGGCGTCGAGGGCTCCATCGTCGGCAAGGCCCTGTACGCGAAGGCCTTCACCCTGGAAGAGGCTCTGGAGGCTGTGTCCCGATGACGTCCGAAGCCGTACGGCGCGTACGGGGCGACAGCCCCTGGGACGAGGCCTTCGGGTCCGCGCGCGCCGTGGCGGCGGGCGACCGCGTCCTGGTGGCCGCCGCCACCGCGTTCAACGGTGATGTGCTGTACGGGGAGGGCGACCCGTACGAACAGGCCAAGGCGGCCTTCGGCAGTGCCCTGGAGGCGATCGCCGAGTTCGGGCTCGGCGCCGACTCCGTGATCCGCACGCGCGTGTACCTCGCGCACTCGCGGGACATCGACGCGGCGGGACGCGCCCACAAGGAACTGTTCGACACGGTGCGCCCGGTCACGACCCTCCTGGTGGTGGGGGGCTTCATGGACTCGCGCGTACTGGTGTCGGTGGAAGTCGAAGCATTCAGAGGAGCCGTGATCTCATGACCCTGGCGGTCCGAGTCATCCCCTGCCTGGACGTGGACAACGGCCGGGTCGTCAAGGGCGTCAACTTCCAGAACCTGCGTGACGCGGGCGACCCCGTCGAGATGGCCAAGGTGTACGACACCGAGGGCGCCGACGAGCTGACGTTCCTGGACATCACCGCCTCGTCGGGCAACCGCGAGACGACCTACGACGTGGTGCGCCGCACCGCCGAGCAGGTGTTCATTCCCCTGACCGTGGGCGGCGGCGTCCGCACCACCGAGGACGTGGACAAACTGCTGCGGGCGGGCGCCGACAAGGTCGGCGTCAACACCGCCGCGATCGCCCGCCCGGACCTCATCCGGGAGATCGCCGAGCGTTTCGGCCGCCAGGTCCTCGTCCTGTCGGTCGACGCACGCCGCACCGAGTCCGGCGACTCCTTCGAGGTCACCACGCACGGCGGGCGCCGGGGCACCGGCATCGACGCCGTCGAGTGGGCCCACCGGGCCGCCGAACTGGGCGCGGGCGAGATCCTGCTCAACTCCATGGACGCGGACGGCACCAGGGACGGCTACGACCTGGACATGATCGCCGCCGTCCGCAAACACGTCACCGTCCCGGTGATCGCCTCGGGCGGCGCGGGCCGGCTCACCGACTTCCCGCCCGCCGTCGCCGCGGGTGCCGGCGCGGTCCTGGCCGCCTCTGTCTTCCACTTCGGCGACCTGCGCATCGGCCAGGTCAAGCAGACCCTGCGGGAAGCGGGCCACCCGATGCGCTGACGCCCGCCGTCCGGCCCGCTCAGTCCTCCTTGGACTGGGCGAGCCGGACCAGATTGCCCACCGTGTCGTCCAGTACGGCGGTGAGCACCGGGCCCTGGTCCTGCGGCTCCTGGACGAAGGCCACGCCCTCGCCGCGCAGCCGCTCGTACTCCGCGCGGAGGTCCGTCACCGAGAACACGATGACGGACAGTCCCGCCTCCCGGACCGCTCTGCGGTACGGCTCCGCGATGGGACCCTGCCCCGGTTCCAGCAGCAGCTCCAGATCCCGCTGTGCCCCCTCGCCCGCCCCGACCGTGACGAGCGGGGTGCCGTCGTCCAGGTCCGTTCGGGTGCGGGTCTCGAAGCCGAGGACACCGGTGTAGAACGCGTGCGCCTTGGCCACGTCATCGACGTACACGCTGGTCATGGCGACCTTGATCATGGGGATTCTTCTTCCGGTCTTGCGCGCTGGACGGCCCCCGGATCGTTCGGATTCAGATGCCGAGCTGCTTGGACGCGTTCAGTTTCTCGATCGCGTCCGCGTCGCCCACCAGTTCGACCTCGGCCACCTCGCGCCGCCCGTAGACGAACAGCAGCAGCTCCGACGGCTCACCGGTCACCGTGACCACCGGTGTGCCGCGGTGGGCCACCGCCGTCCGGCCGTCCGGGCGGCGCAGCACCAGGCCCGTGGGCGCGCCACGGACCACCATCCGGGCGGTCTGCTCCAGCCGCGACCACAGGGTGTCCTGGAACACCGGGTCGAGCTCACGCGGCGTCCAGTCGGGCCGCGCGCGGCGCACGTCCTCCGTGTGGACGTAGAACTCGACGACGTTCGACAACTCGTCGATCTGCTTGAGGTTGAAGGGCGAGAAGCGCGGCGGGCCGCTACGGAGGAGCTGGACCAGCTCCTCGTACGGCTTGGCGGTGAACTCCGCCGTCACCCGCTCCAGACGCTGGGCGAGCTGCTTGACCAGGATCCCGCCGGCGGCGTCCGGGCGGCGCTCGCGCACCACCACGTGGGCGGCGAGGTCGCGGGTGCGCCAGCCCTCGCACAGAGTGGGCGCGTCCGGGCCCGTGGTCTCCAGCAGATCGGCCAGGAGAAGTCGTTCACGCTTGGCATGGGTCGACATACAGCCAGCCTACGGCGACCAGCCCGCTCCGCACACCCGTCGCCCGGCCACCCCTCGACGCGGCGCGTACGCGCCCCGTCCCCTGCCGCGCCTTTCCAACCGGTGGACGGCAACCGGGCACCGTCCTCCCGCGCGGCACAATGGCTTCCATGACCAGCACGTCCCGGCCCAGCCGCCTCGCCCCCGAGATCGCCGCACGGCTCAAGCGCAGCCCCGACGGCCTCCTGCCCGCCATCGCCCAGCAGTACGACACCCACGAGGTGCTGATGCTGGGCTGGATGGACGACGAGGCGCTGCACCGCACCCTGACCACCGGCCGCTGCACCTACTGGTCGCGCAGCCGCCGGGAGTACTGGGTCAAGGGCGACACCTCCGGGCACGTCCAGCACGTGAAGTCCGTCGCCCTCGACTGCGACGCCGACACCGTCCTCGTCCAGGTCGACCAGGCGGGCGCCGCCTGCCACACCGGCGCCCGCACCTGCTTCGACGCCGACGTGCTGCTCACGGACACCCCCGCGGACCGCGTCGGCCGCGGCGCGCACACCCCCGGTCAGTAAGGTCTGCCGCCATGGACCTCGAGACGTTCCGCAAGCTCGCCACCGACCGCCGGGTCATCCCGGTCACCCGCAAACTGCTCGCCGACGGCGACACCCCGGTCGCGCTCTACCGCAAGCTCGCCGCGGACCGCCCCGGCACCTTCCTCCTGGAGTCCGCCGATGGGGGGACCGCCCACGCGTTCGGCAGTGGGGGAGGGCGCTCCTGGTCCCGCTACTCCTTCGTCGGCGTCCGCAGCGCCGCCACCCTCACCGAGCAGGGCGGACAGGCGCACTGGAAGGGCACCCCGCCCGTCGGCGTACCGGTGGGCGGCGACCCGCTCGCCGCACTGCGCGCCACCCTCGATGCCCTGCACACCCCGCGTGACCTCGCCCACGACCTCGGCCTGCCGCCCTTCACCGGCGGCATGGTCGGCTACCTCGGCTACGACATCGTGCGCCGACTCGAGAACATCGGCCCCGGCGAGCGGGACGACCTGCGGCTGCCCGAGCTGACCATGCTGCTCACCAGTGACCTCGCCGTGATGGACCACTGGGAGGGCTCCGTCTGGTTGATCGCCAACGCGATCAACCACAACGACCTGGAGACCGGCGTCGACGAGGCCCACGCCGACGCCGTGGCCCGGCTGGACGCCATGGAGGCCGATCTCTCCCGCGCGGTGGCCCAGCCCCCGGCCGTCCTGCCGCCCTCCGAACTCCCCGACCACACCGCCCTGTGGGGCGGACCCGACTTCCGGGCCGCCGTCGAGGACATCAAGGAACGCATCCGCGCGGGAGAGGCCTTCCAGGTCGTCCCCTCCCAGCGGTTCGAGACCCCCTGCACGGCGAGCGCCCTGGACGTCTACCGGGTGCTGCGGGCCACCAACCCGTCGCCCTACATGTACCTGTTCCGCTTCGACGCGTTCGACGTCGTCGGATCGTCCCCCGAAGCACTCGTGAAGGTCGACGACGGACAGGCGATGGTCCACCCCATCGCCGGCACCCGGCCGCGCGGCGCCACCCCGCAGGAGGACCAGGCCCTCGCAGAGGAACTACTCGCGGACCCCAAGGAGCGCGCCGAGCACCTCATGCTCGTCGACCTGGGACGCAACGACCTCGGGCGGGTCTGCGAGCCCGGCTCCGTCGAGGTCGTCGACTTCATGTCCGTCGAGCGGTACTCGCACGTCATGCACATCGTCTCGACGGTCACCGGCCGGGTCACGCCCGGCCGGTCCGCCTTCGATGTGCTCGCCGCCTGCTTCCCGGCCGGCACCCTCTCCGGCGCCCCCAAGCCCCGTGCCATGCAGATCATCGACGAACTCGAGCCGTCCCGGCGCGGGCTGTACGGCGGCTGTGTCGGTTACCTGGACTTCGCCGGGGACTCCGACACGGCCATCGCGATCCGCACCGCGCTGCTGCGCGACGGCACCGCGTACGTCCAGGCAGGCGCCGGAATCGTCGCCGACTCCGACCCCGTCGCCGAGGACACCGAGTGCCGCAACAAGGCGGCCGCCGTGCTGCGCGCCGTCCACACGGCGAACCGGCTGGGCACGGTGTGACCCGCGTGCCCGGGGAGGTGCCGCACACACCGGGCGCCGTGCACCGGGCGCGACGCGTCCGGAGCCGTGTGAGATACGACCGGGACGGGCCCCGGGTGACCGTTCGCGCGCGGTTCACGCGATAGTGGAGTACGTGACTGCTGCTCCTCATCCCCGTTCCGAGGCCGCCGGCCCCGCCCGGACCGGCCGCCTCAGCCTCGCCGTCGCCCTGCTCTGCGGTGCCCTGGGCGCCACCGTGGTCCTGCTCGCCACCCGGCAGCAGTGGTCCGAGGGCACCGCGACCGTGGCCGGCGGCTCCTTCCCCCTGACCGCGAGCGGCAGCGACGTCACCGGCGTCCCCGCCGCCCTCGCCGTGGTGGGCCTGGCCGCGCTCGTCGCCGTCTTCGCCGTCCGGCGGGCCGGCCGGTTCGCCGTCGCCGCGGTGCTCGCCCTGTCCGGAGCGGGCACCGCCGTGGCCGCCCTGCTCGGTGCCTCCGACAGCTCCGCGCTCGACGACAAGGCCGCCGAGGTCTCCGGCGACACGTCGGCCGCCGTGGGGGCCCTCGGCCACACGGCCTGGCCCTACGTCGCGGCCGCAGGCGGCCTGCTGATCCTGGTGGCCGGCGTGCTCGCCCTGCACTACGGCAGGCTGTGGCCCGCAATGTCCGGCCGTTACGAGCGCGCCGCCGCCCCGCGGCCACGCGGTACGGCCGCCGTCGGTGATCCCGACCGTCCGGAGGAACTGTGGAAGGCCCTCGACCGAGGCGAGGACCCCACCGGAGCCTGAACCACCGGACCGCCGTCTCCCCTCCGCCGAGCGGCAGGCCAGGGGCGTTCACCGCGCGGAGGAGCACCCCCGATCACCGCACGCGCGCGCGTGCGGGACAATCGATCCGAGCGTCCTGCTCAGACACGTACACAGCACTGAGGAGCAAGCAATGGCGGGCAGCAGCCACGGTCACACCCCGGCCGCCTGGACCGGTGTCATCATCTCGTTCATCGGTTTCTGCGTCGCGAGCATGTTCATGGTGATGAACTCGCCGGTGGGATTCTGGGCCGGCATGGTCGTCGTGCTGCTCGGCGGTGTCGCCGGAGGCATCATGAAGAAGATGGGCATGGGCCAGCAGCAGCACGTCCACCCCGTCAACCCGCCCTCCGCCGACCGCGAGCCGGTGCGCGCCGAAAGCTGAACACCCGAAGCACTCCCGGGCGGGGGCGGTCGGCACACGGGTGCCGCAACCGCCCCTGACGCGTGTGCGCGGGGCACAATGCCCGTGTGAACGCCGTCAGCGCCAGCGTCCTCCGCGCCGCCGCCCGTCTGGCGCTCCCCGTAGGAGCGCTCGCCGCCGTCGCCGGAGCCTTCGCCTACGTCGGGGCGGTGGACCCCAACGAGCCCGGGCACTACTCCGCCTGCCCGCTGCTGCGCCTCACCGGCCTGTACTGCCCCGGCTGCGGCGGACTGCGCAGCGCGCACGCCGTCGCCCACGGAGACCTCCCGGCCGCCCTCCAGGCCAACGCGCCCGCCGTTCTCGGCTACGCGGCCTTCGCCGTCCTCTGGGCCGTGTGGGTTTTCCGCGCGGCGCGCGGAAAACCCACACGCATCGACCCCACACCGGTGTTCCTGTGGTCCCTGGGGGCGTTCGTGCTGGTCTTCACGGTTGTCCGGAACCTGCCGTTCGGTGGCTGGCTACATCCTTGATCAACGGGTGAACGTCCAGGTAGGGGGACCGGCGTCAACCGGATGTGAGGCGTACCCCCTGCTGCGGATACCATCGCAGTGACCACCGGTTCCGTCCGGCGACCCGCCCGTCAGGACGGGGAACGCCCCGAGGACGGAAACGAACGCACTGAAGACGGACCGTCTGGAAGGGGGCCCTCGCGTGAGTGTGCTCGACGAGATCATCGACGGAGTCCGTGCCGACCTCGCGGAGCGGCAGACACGGGTCGGCCTCGACGAGCTCAAGGAACGCGCGGCGAAGGCTCCCGCGGCCAAGGACGGCGTGGCCGCCCTGCGCGGCGAGGGCGTCAAGGTGATCTGTGAGGTCAAGCGCTCCAGCCCGTCCAAGGGTGCGCTCGCCGCGATCGCCGACCCGGCCGGACTCGCCGCCGACTACGAGGCGGGCGGCGCGGCCGTCATCTCCGTCCTCACCGAGCAGCGCCGCTTCGGCGGCTCGCTCGCCGACCTGGAGGCGGTCCGCGCGCGGGTGGACATCCCCGTCCTGCGCAAGGACTTCATCGTCACCTCGTACCAGCTCTGGGAGGCACGGGCGCACGGTGCCGACCTCGTCCTGCTCATCGTCGCCGCCCTCGAGCAGCCCGCCCTCGAATCGCTGATCGAGCGCGCCGAGTCCATCGGACTCACCCCGCTCGTCGAGGTGCACGACGAGGACGAGGTCGAGCGCGCGGTCGACGCCGGCGCCAGAATCATCGGGGTCAACGCGCGCGACCTCAAGACCCTCGAGGTCGACCGCGGCACCTTCGAGCGGATCGCCCCCGAGATCCCCGGCCACCTCGTCAAGGTCGCCGAGTCCGGCGTCCGCGGCCCGCACGATCTCATCGCCTACGCCAACGCCGGCGCCGACGCCGTCCTGGTCGGCGAGTCCCTGGTCACCGGCCGCGACCCGAAGACCGCGGTCGCCGACCTGGTGGCGGCCGGCGAACACCCGGCACTGCGCCACGGGCGCGGCTGACCCCGGCCAGGCCCTGTCGCCATACTCCCGCCCGCCTTGCGACGGGATGCGTACTCCCGCCGCACCGGGCCCCGGCCCGAGTACGTCCAGTACCAGGACCGGGGCCCGGCACACCGAGAGCACGCTCCCCCAAGCTCTCGGCTTCGCTCGAGCGGGGACCCATCGGCAGGGGGACCACCATGACGCCGCCAGACCCGCCCTCCGGGCGGACGACGCGAACGTGACGACAGGGCCTAAGCTTGGCACCGATGACCCTCCCGATCACCCTGGCGACCAGGGACCCGTACGCGCGGCTCGCCCGCGGCTGTCGTCCGCGCGGCTGCCGGGCCCCCGCACGCCGCGTGCACGGCCGCCGGGTGCGCTACGTCATCGGTGACGAACCCGGCCAGGTCAACGGCATGCGATGGCAGCACCCCGCCCGCAGGGGCGGGGAGCCGTGCCCGAACACGCGGCTCCACCGCGCGGACACGACCGGCCACGTCCGGCCCACAGCGGCCTGACCACCCCCGCCCCCACGGCGACCAGTGCCCGAACACCACTCACCGTGAGGATCACGCATGCCCAGCGACTTCTTCATTCCCGACCCGGAGGGCCGAACCCCCAGCGCCGAGGGCTACTTCGGCGCGTTCGGCGGCAAGTTCATCCCGGAGGCGCTCGTCGCCGCCGTGGACGAGGTCGCAGTCGAGTACGACAAGGCCAAGGCCGACCCCGAGTTCGCCCGTGAACTCGACGACCTGATGGTCCACTACACCGGCCGCCCGAGCGCCCTCACCGAGGTGCCCCGGTTCGCCGGACACGCCGGCGGCGTCCGGGTCTTCCTCAAGCGCGAGGACCTCAACCACACCGGTTCTCACAAGATCAACAACGTGCTCGGCCAAGCCCTGCTCACCCGGCGCATGGGCAAGACCCGCGTCATCGCCGAGACCGGCGCCGGCCAGCACGGCGTCGCCACCGCCACCGCCTGCGCCCTGTTCGGCCTCGACTGCACCATCTACATGGGCGAGATCGACACCGAGCGCCAGGCCCTCAACGTGGCCCGGATGCGCATGCTCGGCGCCGAGGTCATCGCCGTGAAGTCCGGCAGCCGCACCCTCAAGGACGCCATCAACGAGGCGTTCCGGGACTGGGTCGCCAACGTCGACCGCACGCACTACCTCTTCGGCACCGTCGCCGGACCCCACCCCTTCCCCGGCATGGTCCGCGACTTCCACCGCGTCATCGGCGTCGAGACCCGCCGCCAGTTGCTGGAACGCACCGGACGGCTGCCCGACGCCGCGATCGCCTGCGTCGGCGGCGGTTCCAATGCCATCGGCCTCTTCCACGCCTTCATCCCGGACACCTCGGTCCGGCTCATCGGCTGTGAGCCGGCCGGACACGGCATCGGGAGCGGCGAGCACGCGGCCACCCTCACCGCGGGCGAGCCCGGCATCCTGCACGGCTCGCGGTCCTACGTCCTCCAGGACGACGAGGGCCAGATCACCGAGCCGTACTCCATCTCGGCCGGGCTCGACTACCCGGGCATCGGACCCGAGCACTCCTATCTCAAGGACTCCGGCCGCGCCGAATACCGCGCGGTCACCGACGAGGCCGCCATGCAGGCCCTGAGGCTGCTGTCGCGCACCGAGGGCATCATCCCGGCCATCGAGAGTGCCCACGCGCTGGCCGGTGCCCTGGAGGTCGGCAGGGAGCTGGGCAAGGACGGGCTGATCGTCGTCAACCTGTCCGGCCGCGGCGACAAGGACATGGACACCGCCGCCCGCCACTTCGGCCTGTACGACACCGACAGGACCGTCGCCGCCGACGCGGACGCCGGCACCGCCGAGATCGAGGGGGACGCCAAGTGAGCGGGAACGTGAAGCTGCTGGACGACACCCTCGCCGCGGCGAGGTCCGAGGGCCGGGCAGCGCTGATCGCCTACCTTCCGGCCGGGTTCCCGACCGTCGACGGCGGCATCGACGCCGTCAAGGCCGTCATCGACGGCGGCGCCGACGTCGTGGAGGTGGGCCTGCCGCACAGCGACCCCGTCCTCGACGGGCCCGTCATCCAGACCGCCGACGACATCGCGCTGCGCGGCGGCGTGCGGATCGCCGACGTGCTGCGCACGGTCCGGGAGGCCCACCGGGCCACCGGGAAGCCGATTCTCGTCATGACGTACTGGAACCCCATCGACCGCTACGGCGTCGAGCGGTTCACCGCCGAACTCGCCGAGGCGGGCGGCGCCGGCTGCATCCTGCCCGACCTGCCCGTCCAGGAATCGGCACTGTGGCGGGAGCACGCCGCCAAGCACGGGCTCGCCACCGTCTTCGTCGTCGCGCCCAGCAGCAGGGACGAGCGGCTCGCCGAGATCACCGCGGCGGGCAGCGGCTTCGTCTACGCCGCTTCCCTCATGGGCGTCACCGGCACCCGTGAGTCGGTCGGAGCGCAGGCCGAGGAACTCGTGTCACGCGCCCGGGCGAGCCGCGCCGACCTGCCGGTGTGCGTCGGGATCGGCGTCTCCGACGCCACCCAGGCCGCCGAGGTCGCCCGCTTCGCCGACGGCGTGATCGTCGGATCGGCCTTCGTCAAGCGGTTGCTGGACGCCCCCGACCGGGCCGCGGGCCTCCAGGCCGTGCGGACACTCGCGGGCGAGCTGGCCGAGGGCGTGCGCGGCCGGACGTGACGGCGACACGGATACCCAAGCCCCGGCAGAAGTGCGGTAGTTAGTCATACGGGTCGCTCGTACGGGTGGACCTGGGGCCGGGGAGGCGCGTTGCGCCTCCCCGGTTCGTTCTGAGGGGTGTGAGCGAGAAGAACCGTGAGGGAAAGCGCACCGCTCGTGAGCGGCTGGCGGTCGAGCGCGAGAAGCAGAAGTCGGCGGACAGGAGGCGCCGCACCCTGACCGTGGGTGCGAGCGTGGTCTGTGTCCTGGCACTCGCGGCGGTGATCGGTATCGTCGCCGCCAACGCGGGCAAGGACGAGGGCAGCGAGGAGGCAGGCCCGGTGGTGGCGCCCTCGGGGGCGCTGGGCAAGGACGGCCTGGCCATCCCCGCCGGCAAGGAGAGCGCCCCGTCCACTCTCACCGTGTGGGAGGACTTCCGCTGCCCTGCCTGCAAGTCCTTCGAGCTGGCGTACCGGCCGACGCTCCACGAACTGACCGGGTCCGGCCAGTTGGAGATCGAGTACCACCTGGTCACGCTCATCGACGGGAACATGGGCGGCACCGGCTCCCGCAACTCCGCCAACGCGGCGGCCTGCGCCCAGGACGCCGGAAAGTTCACCGAATACCACGACGTGCTGTTCGACAACCAGCCCCCGGAGCCGGACGACGCCTTCGCCGACAACGCCAAGCTCATCGAGCTGGCGGGCAAGATCGAAGGCCTCGACACCCCCGCCTTCCGCAGCTGTGTGGAGGACGGCACACACAACAGCTGGGTGGCGAAGTCCAACGAGGCCTTCCAGCAGGGCGGCTTCTCCGGCACACCGACCGTCCTGCTCGGAGACAAGAACATCTACCAGGACCGGTCGATGACCCCGGCGAAGCTCAAGGAGATGGTGGAGGAGGCCAATCGGCAGTAGGGCTGCGCGCCTTCCCGTTATGGACCCGTAGCCGGGCCGCCCACCGTGCGGTCGGTCCGGCACGGTAGCGTCGACCCTGCCATGGAACTTGCCTACATTCCCAGCCCGTCGAGCGGGGTGCTGTACCTCGGCCCCGTTCCGCTTCGCGGCTATGCCTTCAGCATCCTCGCCGGTCTCTTCGTCGCCCTCTGGATCGTCGACCGCCGGTGGGTGGCACGTGGCGGCCAGAAGGGCACCGCCTGGGACATCGCGTTCTGGGCCGTCCCGTTCGGCCTGGTCGGCGGTCGCCTCTACCACGTGATCACCGACTACCAGCTCTACTTCGGTGAGGGCCGGAACCCGGTCGACGCCTTCAAGATCTGGGAGGGCGGCCTCGGTATCTGGGGCGCCGTCGCGCTGGGCGCGGTGGGCGCCTGGATCGCCTGCCGGCGCCGGGGCATCGCCCTGCCGCCGTACGCCGACGCTCTGGCCCCCGGTCTGGTGCTGGCACAGGCGATCGGACGCTGGGGCAACTGGTTCAACCAGGAGCTGTACGGGCGGGAGACGGACCTTCCCTGGGCGCTGCACATCACGTCCACGGACGGCGGTCGGGTACCGGGGCACTACCACCCGACGTTCCTGTACGAGTCGCTGTGGTGCGTGGGTGTCGCCCTGCTGATCATCTGGGCGGACCGCCGCTTCAAGCTCGGACACGGGCGGGTGTTCGCACTGTACGTCGCCGCGTACTGCGCGGGCCGGTTCTGGATCGAGTACATGCGCGTCGACGAGGCCCACCAAGTCCTGGGTCTGCGGTTGAACAACTGGACCGCGTTGATCGTGTTCGTGCTCGCGGTCGCGTACTTCGTGGTGTCGGCGAAGCTGCGCCCGGGACGCGAGACCGTGGTGGAACCGGGCGCGGCAGACGGTTCCGCCGGGGGCGACGAGCCGGAGGCCGTCGGTAAGGCGGGCTCTCCGGAGGCGGAGCGGGAGAAGGAAGAAGCCGAGCCGAAGAAGCCGGACACCGAGTCCGGGGCGGGCACGGGCCCGAAGGAGGACGGTGGCGACGGCAAGGCGGCCAAGGACGCCACCGAGCCGGGTGACGCGAAGGACGAGGATGCCGAGGCGGAGACGGCCCAGGCAGATTCCGGGGACAGGGATCCAGCGGACACGGGCTCCGGGTCTGCGGAGTCCGGGGACGCGCGGTCCAAGGACGGGGCCGGGTCGGCGAAGAAGAGCTGACGGTCTGCCCGGTCGGCCGTTCTGCCGCTGACCGGCGGCCCGCCGCACAGGTACGACGCCGTGGGGCGCCCGGGCTCTCCGGACGCCCCACGGCGTGTGTGCGGGAGCCTCAGACGCGGCGGGCCAGGGAGAGAACCCGCTGGGCGGCCGTCACCACCGCCGCGTCGACGAAGCGGCCGTCGGACAGCGCCTGGGCGCCCTTCTCGTCGGCCGCCGCCTTGACGACCGCCTCCGCCCGTTCGATCTCCTCCTCCGTGGGCAGGTAGGCGCGCTCGATGACCGGCAGCTGACGCGGGTGGATGGCGGCGCGGCCCAGAAAGCCCAGGGCGCGACCACGGGCGCAGGAGGCGAGGAGACCGTCCAGGTCGCGGGTGTCGGGATGGACGGACTGCGCGGGCGGGGCCAGACCCGCCGCCCGCGCGGCGACGACCACGCGGGAGCGGGACCAGTCGAGGCCCGCGTCCTCACGCACGCCCAGGTCGGTCCGCAGGTCCTCCTCACCGATCGAGATGCCGCACATGGTGGGTGGGCCGGGCCGGGTCATGGGCGGGAGGCCTCCAGACGGGTCAGACGGGCCAGGGTGTCGAAGCCGACGCCGTTGAAGTCGCTGACGGAGGTGGCCAGCCGGTTCTTCAGCGGGGCCGTCCAGCGTTCGGGAAGCGCGGCGGGGGAACCGGCGAGCAGGGCGGCGATGCCGCCGGCCGTCGCGCCGTTCGAGTCCGTGTCCCAGCCGCCGGACACCGCACGGCAGACGGAGCTGGTGAAGTCGCCGTCCGCGTGGGTGAGGGCGGCGGCGATCAGGGCGGTGTTGGGGACGGCGTGCACCCAGTGGATACCGGCGTGCAGGGCGTGGAGCCGGTCGACGACGGTGTCGAAGTCGTCGTGCTCGTGCGCCAGCCGGACGGCCTCGCGCACGGCGCGGGCGAGCCGGGAGCGGGGCGGTACGACGGTGAGGCCGGCGCGCAGGCAGGCGCGGATGTCGGGGGGGCCTGTGCCTGTGCCTGTGCCCGCGGCGGTGGCGATGACGGCCGCGCCGAACATCGCGGCGTGGACGCCGCCCGCGGTGTGCGTGAGGGTGGCGTCGCGGTGGGCCTGTTCGGCGGCGCCCGCCGGGTCGCCGGGGTTGGTCCAGCCGTGCACGTCGGCGCGGATCAGGGCGCCGATCCACTCGCGGAACGGATTGCGGTGACGGGCGGTGCGCGGGGGTTCGATGCCGTCGAGGAGGTTGCGGTAGGCGATGCGCTCGGCCGTGAAGGCGCGGCCCGCGGGGAGTTCGTCCAGCCAGAGCCGGGCCACGTCGGTGGTGGTGAACGCCTTGCCGTACCGCTGGAGCAGCAGCAGGTTGAGGAGCGGGTAGTCGAGGTCGTCGTCCTCGGGCATCCCGTCGATGTTCTCGGCGAGGGAGGTGGCCGCCGAGCGGCGGTTCCAGGGGTGGCGCGCGGCCAGCTCCCCGGGGACTCCGCGGGCGGTGAAGTAGCCGTTCAGAGGCCAGTTTCCGGTGGCCCGGGCGAGTTGTCGGATGCCGTCGAGGGGGAGCTTCTCCACCGGCTTGCCGAGCAGGCAGCCGACGGCACGGCCGAGCCAGGCGGCTTCGAGACGGCCGGTCTCGGGATGCCCGGTCACGAGGTCGGCTTCGAGCTGGTCAGGGGCGGCCGGGGGAGTGGCGTCGACGGGTGGAGGCCACTGAGGGCACAGGGACTTGATGGCCTCGAGGTCCGTCGGTTCGTCGTCCGCCAGGCCGCTGGGCAGGTCGGCGAGTTCGTCCAGGAGGTCCCCGGCCAGCAGCCGGAGGTAGCCGGACGCCGGCCGCGGGGAGGCGCCCGCGCGGGGCGGGGCCGCGGGGCCGCCCGCCGCGTGCCACCGGGCCGCGACGGCGGCGACGGCCGTGGCCGCCCGGCCGTCCTGGGCGGCCTGGCGCAGCTCGTGCCCGATCAGGTCCTCCGGCTGGACCCAGGTCAGTCGGAGCATCCCGCGCCTCCCAGCTCGGCGAACGCCCTCTCGTGTGCCCCGCGCCGGGACACGTCGCGCGCGAAGACCTCACGGGCCACCTCCGTCAGCGTGGCCGCGGGTTCCAGGAGGTCGAGACGGCTGGCCTCCGCCACCGTCTTCGCCCAGTCCTCGGGGACCGGCGAACCGAGGGCGCCCGTCACGGCGCCGGCCATCGTGGCGATGGAGTCGCAGTCCCGGCCGTAGTTCACCGCGCCCAGCACCGCATGCCGGAAGTCACCACCGGCCACCACCACCATGCCCAGTGCGACCGGGAGTTCCTCGATCGCGTGCAGCCGCGACGGACGGCGGGCGCCCAGCGAGGGAGAACGGTAGTCGGGGCCCACGGTGTCGTACGGGGCCACCGCCTCCCGCAGCGGGCGCAGTGCGGACGCGAAGTCCGTGTGATGGGAAGCCACTTCGCAGACCCGCTCGATCGCCGTCCTCGTGCCGTCTTTCGCCAGGGACAGGCAGGCCGCGACGACCGAGGCCGGTGTCGCCCCCGGTACGCACGCCGCCGCCACGGCCGCCGCCAGGACGCCCGCCGCCTCCCGGCCGTACGACGACTGGTGGGCCCCCGCGACATCCAGCGCCTCGGCGTAGGCGCCCGCCGGGTGGGCCGCGTTGACCAGGCCGACCGGGGCCATGTACATCGCGGCACCGCAGTTGACGATGTTTCCGACGCCCGCCTCGCGCGGGTCGACATGGCCGTAGTGGATCCGGGCCACCAGCCACTTCTCCGCGAGGAAGATCCGCTGCAACGGGAGTGCCTCCGCCTGCAGCTCCGGGATCCAGCGCGGGTGCGTCATCAGGTCCGGGACCAGGTGGTCGGCGACGGCGTGGGCGTCCAGATGGTCCCGGACCCGCGCGTACACCCGGACCAGGGCGTGCGTCATGAGGGTGTCGTCGGTGACGTGGCCGTCGCCCTTGTGATATGGGGCGATGGGGCGGGCGGTACGCCAGGCGTCGCCGTTCCAGGGGCCGACGACGCCGTGGACACGCCCGCCGTGGCGCTCGGCGATCTGCTCGGGGGAGTACCCCTCCACCGGGCCGCCGAGCGCGTCGCCGACGGCAGCGCCCACCAGCGCGCCGGTGATCCGCTCGTCCAGGGAGGCGCCCTGGACCTGCTTTTCCTGCTCTTTGAGCGTCATGCCCGAATCATCCTCCGGGGGGAGGCGGTTGCGCCGCTTCCAGGAGTCCGGCGAGTTCCACCAGGTCGGTGCCGGTGAGCCGCGGGAGCGTGCAGCCGGAGAGGGTGCGGCAGCTCTCCCGCCAGGAGTCGGGGATCGCCGCGCCGCCGCCGAGCGCGCCGGTCAGCGCGCCGACGAGGGCGGGCGCCGAGTCCGCCACCCGGGACAGACAGGCCGCCGCGGGGACCGCCTCCGCGATGCGGCCGTGCGCGGCGGTCGCCAGCGCGAGGGCCACGGGGACGGTCTCGGCGGCGGCAATGCCGTAGCTGTAGACGTGGTCGACGATCTGGTGCTCCAGGGGCGGTACGAGAGCGAAGACGCCGTCGGCGTCCGCGGCGAGCCGCAGCGCGTGCCGGGCGTTGCGGCCGATCTCCGTCTCCTCGGGCAACTCGGCGACCGCGGCCGCCACGCATGCCTCCACGCCCGCTCCGGCCAGCGCGAGGGCGACGGCGGCGGCCATCGCGCGGGCGCCGTGCACGCCGTCGCCGTCCTGGGTGTAGCGGGCGTCGAACTCGGCGAGTGCGGCGGCGCCTTCGGGGTCGCCGGGATGGGCCACGGCCAGGACGCAGGCCCGTACACAGGCCGCGTCGTCGAAGTAGTGCGGGTTGTCGTGGCCGGTGGCGGGCGGGCGCAGACCTGCGGCGAGATTGCCGAGCCCGGCCCGTACGGAGATACGGGCGCGCAGCGGGAGGACGGCCGACTCGATCTCCGGCGCCCGTTGCGCTGCCGCGGCGACCTCGCCGGCCGCGGCGTTCCACGTGAGGTCGATGGCGGCCCGGGTACGGCGCTCGCGGCTCAGGTCGCCGAGCGCGCCGTCGTCACCGGCCCGCAGGACCGCCTCGGCGGCGAACACCGCCCACTCGGCGTCGTCGGAGGGGCCGAGGCGCAGGGGTTCCGAGGGCTGGTTGAGGGCGATGGGCACGGGAAGGGTGGTGGTCGCGTTCCGCTCGGCGAAGGTGTCCAGCTCCCGGGTGAGGCGCCGGGTCCACTCGGGCATCCGGGCGGCACGGTGCCGTGCGGCGGGCCAGCCGGCGGCGTCTCCGGCGGCGAGGCCGAGGAGGAGACCTTCGATGCGGGGTGCCTGCGGCGGCGGGGCGAGGGGTGCGGCGCGGGTCCGGCGGGCTGTGGGGGCCTCGGTTTCGCCTTCGGCGCGGTGCTTTCCACCCGCACCGCCCGTGCGGGGTTCGCGGCCGGGTGCGGGTGGCCCCGGTGGGGCCTGGCCGTCGGTGGCGGCTCCGGGGGAGCCCTCGGGGCGGGAGGTCTCGGTCGTGCCGGTCGTGCGGGGTTCGCGGTCGGACGGGGGTGGCCCCGGTGGGGCCTGGCCGTCGGTGGCGGCTCCGGGGGAGCCCTCGGGGCGGGAGGTCTCGGTCGTGCCGGTCGTGCGGGGTTCGCGGTCGGACGGGGGCGGACCTGGCGGGGGGTTCTCGGCGGGGGATGCCGGGGGGTGTTCCGGCGGTCGGGCCGGTGGTGTCGATGTGGGTACCGTTGCCGGCGGGGAGAGAGTCATGACGGGGTCTCCGTGGTGTTGTCGGCCGCTGTCGGGGTGAGCAGGTCCGCGATGCCCAGGACGTGGTGGCCCGCCATCGCCGGGAGACAGCTGCCGCGGGCCGGGCCGATGGAGGCCGCCCATGCCTCCGGGATGGCGGCGGCACCCCGGGTCGCGCCCGCGAGGGCGCCCGCCACGGCCGCCGTGGTGTCCGCATCGCGGCCCATGTTGACGGCCGTCAGCACCGACTGCCCGAAGTCCCCGTCCGCCGCCGCGTAGGCTCCGAAGGCGAGGGCGACGGCCTCCGGGGCCAGGTCGGTCCAGGGGTAGCCGCCGATCACGACCGCGGAGCGGACCGCGCGTTCGCCCCAGTGGGCGGCGGTGACGGCGCGGCGCAGGGAACGGGCGGTCCAGGAGTCCTCCGGCACCAGGGCCAGTGCGGTGGCCACGACGGTGACCACCGGCGCTCCCGTCATCGCCGCCGCCACGCCCGCCGCCACCGCCTGGCCTCCGTAGATGCCCTCTCCGTCGTGACTGACCGAGCCGTCGATCGCCGCCAGCCGGGCCGCCTCGGCGGGACGGCCGGCCGCGAAGACGCCGTGCGGTGCCGCCCGCATCGCCAGCCCGTCGCTCCAGGCGTGGCGGTGCTGCGCGGAGACCGGGGCGGCCAGCCCCCGGCGGAGGTTCTCCAGGGTGCCGCGCTCACTGAAGCCGGCCCCGCGGAAGCGCCCCTCGGAGCGGTCCGCGATCCACTCGTGCCAGGCCGCCCCGACCTGCGCCGGGGTGAGCGCCGCCCCGTGCCGGGCCAGCAGCAGGCCGGAGAGGATCGCGTACTCGGTGTCGTCCGTGCCCGCGGGGTGCTCCGCCACGTACCCGGTGATGCGGCCCCACCGGGCGCGGATCTCGGACGGTTTCATGTTCTCGGCCGGGGCGCCCAGCGCGTCGCCGACGGCCAGGCCGAGCAGCGCGCCGCGTGCCCGTTCGCGGTGCCCGAGACAGTCCCCGGGCACCGGGGCCGAGGGCATGCGGGCGGTCGACGTCATACGCGGCTCTCCTCTCAGGGGCGCCCCGAGAGGCGCGAAGCCCTTTACGGAACTGTCCCCGGTGTGATGTCCGACACAGCCCCACAGGCCCCGGTGTCACCCGGTCGACATCTGCGCGGACCTTCCCGCACGCGAGCGGCGGAATTGGCGAAACCGCAGGTTAGAGCAGCCTTTCCGGGTTGGCGGGAGAGGGTTCGGAGGCATGGATTGGATATAGTCAAAAAATGGAAACTGTCTAAGTTTGGGCCTGCGTCGGTTGACGCCGTCGTCGGCTTCGCAGGCGCTTTCGCGAACTCCCTGGGGGACGGCATGGCGATCACCGAGACCGAGGCGACGCTGCACGAGGCGCACCGCGACAACCACACGCACCGCGATGTCAGCGGCGGCTGGCTGCGCCCCGCCGTGTTCGGCGCGACGGACGGCCTGGTCTCCAGCCTCGCGCCGATGACCGGCGTCGCGGGTGGCTCGGTCGGGCAGCAGACCATCGTCATCACCGGTCTCGCGGGCCTGGCGGCCGGCGCCTTCTCCACGGCCGCCGGCGAGTACACCTCCGTCGCCTCCCGGCGCGAGCTCGTCGAGGCCGAGCTGGACGTCGAGCACCCCAAGCACCCCAAGCACCCCAAGGGCGAGGAGGCCGAACTCGCCGCCCTCTACGGGGCCCGGGGCGTCGAGCCGGAACTCGCCGCCGAGGTGGCCCGGCAGCTGTCGCAGGACCCCGGACAGGCGCTGAAGATCCACGCCCGCGAGGGACTGGGCATCGACCCCGGCGCTGCCCTCGCCCACGGTGGCCGCGGCCTCCGGCTTCGGCGCCTTCGCGCTCGGTGCGCTGCTCCCCGTCCTGCCGTGCCTGCTCGGCGCGAGTGCCCTGTGGCCCGCCGTACTGGTGGCGCTGCTGGGGCTCTTCCTGTGCGGCGCGATGGTGGCCCGGGTGACCGCGCGGACCTGGTGGTACAGCGGCCTGCGGCAGCTCGCCCTCGGTGGTGCGGCGGCCGGTGTGACATACGTCCTGGGCACACTGCTCGGAACGGCCGTAGGATGAACCGGCCCGGACGACTGTGCCGGCCCGGCCTGGTACCGCTGCCCCGACCGGGCGCCGGTACGGACACCCCGGCTCCGCTTCTGCGCGAGTGACCGCGCAAGTAGCTGTTACTCGTTGGTTTCGACCGCGTGACGACCGGGCATGAGCCGAAAGCACTGTGGGCAATGAGGCTCACGGCGCAGCCGCGGGAGTGGGCGAAGACGCCTGCCCCCGCCCTCGGACCGGCGGGCACCGATCTGCCCGCCCCGGTCCCCCAGCTTCCATCGCCAGGCGCGGAACCCCCGCCGTGACCTGCATGGTGTCCACATGGTGGAACGGAATGTCCCGCTCACCGGGAACCGATCCATCGTGTAACCTGCACGAAATTTTGCAGTCACGCAGAGGGCCAACGTCGTCCCTCGGCACTTTGCACATGCCATATGACGACGACGGGAGAGCCGATGCGTACGCCGCGCCAGCCGTCCCAGCATTCCGCGCAGGGCCGGAACTGGTCCTTCATGGATGCTCGCCCTGCTCCGCAGGGCATGTACGACCCCCGCGACGAGCACGACGCCTGCGGCGTCGGCTTCGTCGCCACTCTCACCGGCGAGGCGTCCCACACCCTGGTCGAGCAGGCCCTCACCGTCCTGCGCAACCTGGAACACCGCGGCGCCACCGGCTCCGAGCCGGACTCCGGTGACGGCGCGGGCATCCTCTCCCAGGTTCCGGACGCCTTCTTCCGCGAAGTGGCCGGATTCGAACTGCCCGAGGCCGGCGCCTACGCCGTCGGCACCGCCTTCCTCCCCGCGGACGCCACCGACGGGACCGCCGCCCGCATCGAGGAGATCGCCGCCGCCGAGGGCCTGACCGTCCTCGGCTGGCGCGAGGTGCCCGTCGCGCCCGACCTGCTCGGCGCCACCGCCCGCTCCACGATGCCGGTCTTCCGCCAGATCTTCGTCACGGACCACGCGTCCCGGGGCATCGACCTCGACCGCACGACCTTCGTGCTGCGCAAGCGCGCCGAGCGCGAGGCGGGCGTCTACTTCCCGTCGCTGTCCGCGCGGACCATCGTCTACAAGGGCATGCTCACCACCGGTCAGCTCGAGCCCTTCTTCCCGGACCTGTCCGACCGCCGCTTCGGCTCCGCGCTCGCCCTGGTGCACTCCCGGTTCTCCACGAACACCTTCCCCTCGTGGCCCCTCGCACACCCCTACCGCTTCGTCGCCCACAACGGTGAGATCAACACCGTCAAGGGCAACCGCAACTGGATGCGCGCCCGCGAGTCCCAGCTGGCCTCCGAACTGTTCGGCGCCTCCGCCGACCTCGACCGGATCTTCCCCGTCTGCACCCCCGACGCCTCCGACTCGGCGTCCTTCGACGAGGTCCTCGAACTGCTGCACCTCGGTGGCCGCTCCCTGCCGCACTCGGTACTCATGATGATCCCCGAGGCGTGGGAGAACCACGGATCCATGGACCCCGCACGCCGTGCCTTCTACCAGTACCACTCCACGATGATGGAGCCCTGGGACGGCCCCGCCTGCGTCACCTTCACCGACGGCACCCGGGTCGGCGCCGTACTCGACCGCAACGGCCTGCGCCCCGGCCGCTACTGGGTCACCGACGACGGCCTCGTCGTCCTCGGCTCCGAGGTCGGCGTCCTCGACATCGACCCCGCGAAGGTCGTCCGCAAGGGCCGCCTCCAGCCCGGCCGCATGTTCCTCGTGGACACCGCCGAGCACCGCATCATCGAGGACGACGAGATCAAGGCCCAGCTCGCCGCCGAGCACCCCTACGCCCAGTGGCTCGAAGCCGGCGAGATCGACCTGTCCGACCTGCCCGAGCGCGAGCACATCGTGCACACCCACGCCTCGGTCACCCGCCGCCAGCAGACCTTCGGCTACACCGAGGAAGAGCTGCGCGTTCTGCTCGCCCCGATGGCCAAGGCCGGCGCCGAGCCCATCGGCTCCATGGGCACCGACTCGCCCATCGCCGCCCTCTCGGACCGCCCCCGGCTCCTCTTCGACTACTTCACCCAGCTGTTCGCCCAGGTCACCAACCCGCCGCTGGACGCGATCCGCGAAGAACTGGTCACCTCCCTGCGCAGCCCGCTCGGTCCCCAGGGCAACCTGCTCGAACCGAGCGCCGCGGCCTGCCGCACCGTCGTCCTGCCCTTCCCCGTCATCGACAACGACGAGCTCGCCAAGCTCATCCACGTCAACGCCGACGGCGACCTGCCCGGCTTCAAGGCCGCCACCCTCTCCGGCCTCTACCGCGTCTCCGGCGGCGGCGACAGCCTCGCCGCCCGCATCGACGAGATCTGCGCCGAGGCCGACGCCGCCATCGACAACGGCGCCCGCCTGATCGTCCTGTCCGACCGGCACTCCGACGCCGAGCACGCGCCCATCCCGTCGCTGCTGCTCACCGCGGCCGTCCACCACCACCTCATCCGCACCAAGCAGCGCACCCAGGTGGGCCTCCTCGTCGAGGCCGGAGACGTCCGCGAGGTCCACCACGTGGCCCTCCTCATCGGCTTCGGCGCCGCCGCCGTCAACCCCTACCTGGCGATGGAGTCCGTCGAGGACCTCGTCCGCGCCGGCACCTTCCTGCCCGGCATCGAGTCCGAGAAGGCCATCCGCAACCTCATCCACGCCCTCGGCAAGGGCGTCCTGAAGGTCATGTCCAAGATGGGCATCTCCACCGTCGCCTCCTACCGCGGCGCCCAGGTCTTCGAGGCCGTCGGCCTCGACGCGGAATTCGTCGAGAAGTACTTCCACGGCACCGCCACCAAGATCGGCGGCATCGGCCTCGACGTCGTCGCGAAGGAGGTCGCCGCCCGCCACGCCAAGGCGTACCCCGTCACCGGCATCGCCCCCGCGCACCGCGCGCTCGACATAGGCGGCGAGTACCAGTGGCGCCGCGAGGGCGAACCGCACCTGTTCGACCCCGAGACGGTCTTCCGCCTCCAGCACTCCACGCGCTCCGGCCGTTACGACGTCTTCAAGCAGTACACCGACCGCGTCAACGAGCAGTCCGAGCGTCTGATGACGCTCCGCGGCCTCTTCGGCTTCACCTCGGGCCGGGGGCCGATCCCCCTCGACGAGGTCGAGCCGGTCTCCGAGATCGTCAAGCGCTTCTCCACCGGAGCCATGTCGTACGGCTCCATCTCCCAGGAGGCGCACGAGACTCTCGCCATCGCCATGAACCAGCTCGGCGGCAAGTCGAACACCGGTGAGGGCGGCGAGGACCCGGAGCGCCTGTACGACCCGGCCCGCCGTTCCTCCATCAAGCAGGTCGCCTCCGGCCGCTTCGGTGTGACCTCCGAGTACCTGGTCAACGCGGACGACATCCAGATCAAGATGGCCCAGGGTGCCAAGCCCGGCGAGGGCGGCCAGCTGCCCGGCCACAAGGTCTACCCGTGGGTCGCCAAGACCCGCCACTCCACGCCCGGTGTCGGCCTCATCTCCCCGCCGCCGCACCACGACATCTACTCCATCGAGGACCTCGCCCAGCTCATCCACGACCTGAAGAACGCCAACCCCGAGGCGCGCATTCACGTCAAGCTGGTCTCCGAGGTCGGCGTCGGCACCGTCGCCGCGGGCGTCTCCAAGGCACACGCCGACGTCGTGCTCATCTCCGGCCACGACGGAGGTACCGGCGCCTCCCCGCTGACCTCCCTCAAGCACGCCGGCGGCCCCTGGGAACTCGGCCTCGCCGAAACCCAGCAGACCCTGCTCCTCAACGGCCTGCGCGACCGGATCGTCGTCCAGACCGACGGCCAGCTCAAGACCGGCCGCGACGTCGTCGTCGCCGCCCTCCTCGGCGCCGAGGAGTTCGGCTTCGCGACCGCCCCGCTGGTCGTCTCCGGCTGCGTCATGATGCGTGTCTGCCACCTGGACACCTGCCCGGTCGGCATCGCCACGCAGAACCCGGTCCTGCGCGACCGGTTCTCCGGCAAGGCCGAGTACATCGTCAACTTCTTCCGCTTCGTCGCCGAAGAGGTCCGCGAACTCCTCGCCGAACTCGGCTTCCGCTCCGTCGAGGAGGCCGTCGGTCACGCCGAGGTCCTCGACGTCACCCGCGCGGTCGACCACTGGAAGGCGCAGGGCCTCGAACTCGCCCCGCTGTTCCACGTGCCCAACCTGCCCGAAGGAGCCGTCCGCCACCGGACCGTCACCCAGGACCACGGCCTGGCGAAGGCCCTCGACAACGAGCTGATCAAGCTCGCTGCCGACGCCCTCGCCGCCGACGGCTCCGGCGAGGCCCAGCCCGTCCGCGCCCAGGTCGCCATCCGCAACATCAACCGCACCGTCGGCACCATGCTCGGCCACGAGGTGACGAAGAAGTTCGGCGGCGCCGGCCTGCCCGACGACACCATCGACATCACCTTCACCGGATCCGCCGGTCAGTCCTTCGGTGCCTTCGTCCCGCGCGGCATCACGCTGCGCCTGGAGGGCGACGCCAACGACTACGTCGGCAAGGGCCTCTCCGGCGGCCGGATCGTCGTGCGCCCCGACCGGGGCGCCGACCACCTCGCCGAGTACTCCACCATCGCCGGCAACACCCTCGCCTACGGCGCCACCGGCGGCGAGATGTTCCTGCGCGGCAAGGTCGGCGAACGCTTCTGCGTCCGCAACTCCGGCGCGCTCGTCGTCTCCGAGGGCGTCGGCGACCACGGCTGCGAGTACATGACCGGCGGCCAGGCGGTCGTCCTCGGCGAGACCGGCCGCAACTTCGCGGCCGGCATGTCCGGCGGCACCGCCTACGTCATCGACCTCGACCGGGACAACGTCAACCCCGGCCACCTGGACGCCGTCCACGAACTCGACGACACCGACCGCGCCTGGCTGCACGACGTGGTGCGCCGGCACCAGGAGGAGACGGGCTCCACCGTCGCCGCCAAGCTGCTGGCCGAGTGGGGCAGCCCCGACGGAGGCGCCACCCGCTTCAGCAAGATCATCCCCAGCACGTACCAGGCAGTGCTCGCCGCCAAGGAAGCCGCCGAGCGAGCCGGACTCTCCGAGTCCGACACCCACCGGAAGATGATGGAGGCGGCGACCAATGGCTGATCCGAAGGGCTTCTTGAACCACGGGCGCGAGGTCGCCACCTCCCGCCCGGTCACCGAACGCGTCAAGGACTGGAATGAGGTCTACGTCCCCGGCTCCCTGCTGCCGATCATCAGCAAGCAGGCCAGCCGCTGCATGGACTGCGGCATCCCGTTCTGCCACAACGGCTGCCCGCTCGGAAACCTCATCCCCGAGTGGAACGACTACGCCTACCGCGAGGACTGGTCGGCGGCGAGCGAGCGTCTGCACGCCACCAACAACTTCCCGGAGTTCACCGGCCGCCTGTGCCCCGCTCCGTGCGAGTCGGCGTGCGTGCTCGGCATCAACCAGCCGCCGGTCACCATCAAGAACGTCGAGGTCTCGATCATCGACAAGGCGTGGGAGACCGGCGACGTCGCCCCGCAGATCCCCGAACGCCTCTCCGGCAAGACCGTCGCCGTCGTCGGCTCAGGACCGGCCGGCCTCGCCGCCGCCCAGCAGCTGACCCGGGCCGGCCACACCGTCGCCGTGTACGAGCGGGCGGACCGCATCGGTGGCCTCCTGCGGTACGGCATCCCCGAGTTCAAGATGGAGAAGCGGCACATCAACCGCCGTATCGAGCAGATGCGCGCGGAGGGCACCAAGTTCCGCACCGGTGTCGAGATCGGCCGGGACATGCCGGCCACCGCGCTGCGCAAGCGCTACGACGCCGTCGTTCTCGCCGTCGGCGCGACGGCCGCACGCGACCTGCCGGTGCCGGGCCGCGAACTGGGTGGCATCCACCAGGCCATGGAGTACCTGCCGCTGGCCAACAAGGTCCAGGAGGGCGACTACGTCGCTCCGCCGATCACCGCAGAGGGCAAGCACGTCGTCGTCATCGGCGGCGGCGACACCGGCGCCGACTGCGTGGGCACCGCCCACCGCCAGGGCGCCGCCTCCGTCACCCAGCTCGAGATCATGCCCCGCCCGAACGAGGAGCGGGACACCCTCTCCCAGCCGTGGCCGACCTTCCCCATGCTCTACAAGGTCACCTCCGCGCACGAGGAGGGCGGCGAGCGGGTCTACTCCGTCTCCACCACCCACTTCGAGGGCGACGAGGACGGCAACGTGCAGTGGCTGCACCTGACCGAGGTCGAGTTCGTCGACGGCAAACTCACCCAGAAGCCCGGCACCGAGCGCAGGATCCCGGCCCAGCTGGTCACCCTCGCCATGGGCTTCACCGGCACCGACCAGGACAACGGCCTGGTCGAGCAGTTCGGCCTGGAACTCGATGCGCGGGGCAACATCGCCCGCGACGCCGACTTCCAGACCAGCGTGCCGGGCGTCTTCGTCGCCGGTGACGCCGGACGCGGCCAGTCGCTCATCGTCTGGGCGATCGCCGAGGGCCGCTCCGCCGCGCGCGGCTGCGACCGTCACCTCACCGGGACGAGCGAACTGCACGCCCCGATCCGCCCGACCGACCGCTCCCTTATGGTGTGACCGGCCGCCCCGCACCGCACCACGCGGTCCGGACCGCACCGGCCCGGACCGCGCACAACGGGACCTGACGGTCCCCCCACAGAGGTCCCGTACAACGGCGTACGGAACAACAGGTGGCGCCTGCCCGCCAGTCCCCGACCGGACGAACCGGGCAGGTGCTGCCGTATGCGCCCGCACGCTCAGGGAATCCGGAAGGTCTCCCCGTACACCTGCCACGTCAGCGGCGCGGACAGCTCCAGGTTCCCCTCTCGCAGGAACCGGCGCTGGGCGGTGTCGATCCGGGACGTGTCCGCGCCCGCGTCCCGTGCCAGCACGACGGTGCGGCGCACATCGAGGAACGCCTCCAGATACGCCTTCTCGGCGCCGCCACCGCCAGGCGTCCTCGCCTTGCGCACAGCCTGCTCCCGGATGCCGTAGAAGCCCTCGGGGCCGGTGTCCGGGCCGTGCGTGACCATCGCGTCGTAGTACACGAACTGGCCGAGCGTGCCGAGGCCGTCGAGCTTCGCCATCCGCACCGCGGGCTCGAAGTAGACCCGGTCGCGCTCGGTCTCCTGAGCCGTCCGGAACGCCGGCACGCCCGCCTCGGCCCGCCAGGCATCGGTGAAGCCCGGGTCCAGACCCTCGTGCGAGTCCGTGCCGTCCACCTCGCGCAACGCCGGCAGATATCTTGCCAGGCCGTTGTCCGGGTGGTCCTCGGTGTAACGCTCGACGAGGGCGAGCAGGTCGTGGGTGCCGGTACAGAAACCGACAATGCCGGCCGTGTAGCCGTCCCCGTCACCGGTGTCCTCGATGACGCCGTAGGTCTCGCGCCAGCGCAGCGTCGAGTTCTCGGCGCTCGTCAGGATCTGCTGGGCGAGTTCCTTCTTCGCCGGGTCGGCCAGCCCCGGTGGACGGCTCGCCACCAGCCTGTCGTCCTTGGCCGACTCCGACTCGGCGCGCTCCTTGGCCAGCTCGCCCGCATGCGGCGAGGCGGACACGGCCGGGCCCCCGCCCACGGCCGCGCCGTCGGACCCCCCGGGCACCAACAGGTACACGGCCGTCGCCACCACGGGCACGGCCGCGACCAGCAGGGCTGGACGTTTCACTGGGGAACACCCCCACCCTTCAGTTCCGACACCTTGACCACCGTCAGGACGACGAGCAGCCCGAGCAGCACCAGACAGGCTCCCGCCTGCAGCAACATACGATGCCTGCCCCTGGGCACGTACGCGAAGACCGCCGCCACCGCACCGCCCGTCAGCAGCCCCCCGAGATGCCCCTCCCAGGACGTGGCCACCGCGGAGATCACCAGCCACAGCAGCAGCCCGCCCATGAACCGGTTGACCGCACGCATGTCGGCACCGATCCGGCGGGCCACCACGTAGTACCCGGCACCGAGCCCGAAGATCGCCCCGGACGCGCCCACCACGGAATCCTGCGGAGCCAGCAGCAGCACCAGCACCGAACCGCCCAGCGCCGACAGCAGGTACAGGGCGAGACAGTGGACCCGGCCCAGCATCGGCTCGACGGCCCGGCCCAGGTTCCACAACGCCACCATGTTCATGACGATGTGCAGGATCCCGAACGTGCCCCCGGTGGGTGGCAGATGCAGGAAGGCGCCGGTCAGCAGCCGGTACCACTCCCCGTTCACCAGGCCCTCCGGACGGAAGTCCCCCAACAGAGGCCCCTCGACCCACAGATAGTGACCGCCGTCCGGCCCGGACAGCCCCGCGCCCAGCATCGCGAACCGGTCCACGACCTCCGGCAGCGCCAGCTCCGCCAGATACGCCAGTACGCTGACGGCGACCAGCACGTACGTCACCACCGGCACCGCCGAGACACGGCCGCCGACGACGGTACGGGCCTGCCGTACCGACCGCATGCCCTCCTTCACACAGTCCGGACACTGGTGGCCGACGGCCGCCTCGCGCATGCAGTCCGGGCAGACGTACCGGTCGCAGCGCACGCAGCGGACATGGCACTCCACCCTGGTGTGGCGGTAGCAGGTGGTGACGGTGGACTCAAAATCCACGAGCCGGCTCCTAGCGAAGAACGGGACGGACGAGCCGGTGGGGACGGCGGCGAACAAAATATCGAACAACGGGGGAGCGCCGCGGAGGCGGGGTCGAGGTGCCGTAGCCTCGGGACCGGTTCCGGTGACCGAGAGGGGAGCGCACATGGCCGCGATCGGCCTGACCAGGATCGAGGAAACCGCGCCCAAGCTGGTCAGCCTGTACAAGACCGCAGGACACGCCGTGTCGGGACACGGGCTGGACGGCCTGCGTGCCGCGGTCTACCTCGTGATCGACTACTCCGGCTCGATGAGGCCGTACTACAAGGACGGCAGCGTCCAGGCTCTCGCCGACCGGGTGCTGGGCCTGTCCGCCCACCTCGACGACGACGGCATCGTGCCGGTGGTGTTCTTCTCCACGGACGTCGACGCCGTCACCGACATCGCCCTCGCCGACCACGAAGGGCGCGTCGAACGGATCGCGGCCGGACTCGGCCACATGGGAAGGACCAGCTACCACCTGGCCATGGACGCCGTCATCGACCACTACCTCGACAGCGGATCGGCCGAGCCGGCCCTCGTCGTCTTCCAGACCGACGGCGGCCCCGTCAACCGGCTCGCCGCACAGCGGTACCTGTGCAAGGCGGCGAAGCTCCCGCTGTTCTGGCAGTTCATCGGCTTCGGCGACCCGGACAGACGGCAGTTCGACTACCTGCGCACACTGGACGAGCTGGCCGTGCCGGACAAGCGGGTCGTCGACAACGCCGGGTTCTTCCACGCAGGCACCGACCCCCGCGAGGTGCCCGACGCCGAGCTGTACGACCGGCTGCTGGACGCGTTCCCCAAGTGGCTGGCCGACGCGCGGACGCGGGGGATCGTGCGGCCACAGCGCGGTGGCCGCGGTCCCGGATCCCGGGCGCGAGACACAGTGACAGCCGACCACCGACCCCCTACGTGTCGCACTCCAGCACCGTCCGGCACAACCCGCACCGCGCCCGCACCCGCCCCCGCACCGGGACCCTGATCCGCTGATGGCACACAGGACACGGGAACGACACCCGCAGCGGCTCCTCACCGCCACCCCCCTGCACGAAGCTGTACGGCACATCCGGCCGGGCCGCAGGGAAGAAGAGAACCCCGCGCCGCCCCTGAGCATGCCGACGCTCCCGCGCGTACCGCCGGCGCCCCGTCCCGCCGGCGGCCGCCAGCGGCGGCTGCCGGCCGTCGTACCGGGCCAGCTCCCTCCCCCTCACGTACGCCGTATAAGCCTGCTCACTGGTGAACCACGCCGACGGGTCCTCACCGAACACCAGCGACCGCTTCGCCAGCACATAACCGAACTCCTCCGGCGTAAGATACCCCAGCTTCTGGGACGACACCCCGTCCTCGCGGAACGCGTCCAGCAACAGCCACCCCGCCCCCAGGTACGTCGCCGCCGTGTCCGTCAGCAACTCGTTGTCCCGCGTCCCGGGAAACGACAGCCCCAGACGATGCAGATACACATGCGTCACCTCATGAGCCAGCGCCGCACCGATGTCCCGCCGATGCATCCGGAACCGGTCGTTCAGCTCCACGAAGTACTCAGGCCCCGCCGCCAGCTCGACATGCGCCGCATGCCTCATCTCGCGAAAACTCACGATCAACCGCGCATCGGGCAACCGGTAGTGCCGCACCATCTCCCGCGCCACCCGCTGCGCCCCCAGATGAAGATCCTCCGTGTCACGGAACGCCACATCGACAGGCGCCACACTCACCGGGAACGCCCGCACCGTGTCATACGACAAACGCCGGTACACCGCGGTCACCGCCGCCCGCACCGTCTCCAGATGCGGAAAGCCCCGCTCCACCAACCCGTCGCCCGTCACGCCCCACCCCCAGACGCCCAGAACCGATTCCACTGTACGAGCCCATCCCGGAACCCGACCCCGGCCGCGGGCACCCGGCACCTCACCACCGCCCCGTAGGGTGGCTCCCCATGACCACCAGCAACACCGGTACCGGTGACGTCGACCCCGCAGTCCGCGAGGAACTCGCCGCGTTGCGCGACAGCATCGACAACATCGACGCGGCCGTCGTCCACATGCTCGCCGAACGCTTCAAATGCACCCAGCAGGTCGGCCGCCTCAAAGCCGAACACCGGCTGCCACCGGCCGACCCGGCCCGCGAAACCCGCCAGATCACCCGGCTGCGCGCCCTCGCCGAGAACGCGAAACTCGACCCGGCCTTCGCCGAGACGTTCCTGAACTTCATCATCGCCGAAGTGATCCGCCACCACGAACGCATCGCCGAGGACACCACCAAGAGCCCCGTCAGCAGCCCCACCGGCGCCCCGGCACCCCTCACCGACTGACCCCCGCCCCCACACCGGGGCGTGACACGAACACCACCACCTGCCGGGCCGCGGCCCCCGCCACACCCCGCCCGTACGCCCCCACGGGGCCCGGCAGGCCCCGCCCCCACATGACGGCACTCACCTGCCGCCCACTCCGCAGACCCCGCAGACTCTGCTGCTCGATTCGAGGGATGGTGGGTCTTCGAACTTGATGGGGGTACCGCCGACCGTCGGCACCTCGGCACGCGCCGACTGCCCGTCGAACGTCCTGGTCGGGCGGCGCTCCGTGGGGCGGCCGAGGCGCGTCGGCCGACGATCACCCCCCCCCACTTCGAAGAGCCGGGATGGTCACGCACCGCATCCGAGAGGGGCCGGCCGGGGTGCCGGACCGCCTCCTCGCGAGGCCCGTTCCACGCGCCCCGTCGACAGGCCGGCGTCACTCTCCGCAATTGAGCAGCAGAGTCCCCGCAGACTCTGCTGCTCAATTCGAGGGATGGTCACGCACCGCATCCGAGAGGGGCCGGCCGGGGTGCCGGACCGCCTCCTCGCGAAGCCCGTTCCACGCGCCCCGTCGACAGGCCGACGTCACTCTCCGCAATTGAGCAACAGAGTCCCCCCACACCCCAAAGCCCTCGCACGCGGGCGCACGTCCGGGGCCCCCGCCCAGGGCCGGACAGAGGCCGTGTACCGATCCGCCTCTGTGCCACACCATCGCCATCAGGCAGCATGGCCCGCATGTCCGTACTGACGCGCGACGAAGCGCAGAACCGAGCACAGCTCCTCCACGTCCACCGCTACGCGATCGAACTCGATCTCACCACCGGTGACGACACCTTCGACTCCCGCACCGTGATCCACTTCACCGTCCTCGCGAACCGGGACAACGCGGACACCTTTGTCGAAGTCAAGCCCGCCGAGCTGCGCTCCGTCACTCTCGACGGACACCCCCTGGACCCCGAGATCCTCGACGGCAACCGACTGCCGCTCAAGGACCTCACCCCCGGCGAACACGAACTCCACGTCGACGCCGCCATGCACTACTCCCGCACCGGCGAAGGCATGCACCGTTTCACCGACCCCGCCGACGGCGAGACCTACACCTACACCCAGCTCTTCCTCGACGACGTCCAACGCGTCTTTCCGGCCTTCGACCAGCCCGACCTCAAGGCCGTCTTCGACCTCACCGTCACCGCCCCCCACACCTGGACCGTCCTCGCCAACGGCATCACCGAACACCTCGGCGACGGCCGCTGGAAAGCGGCAACCACCCCCCTCATCTCCACCTACCTCGTCGCCGTCGCCGCCGGACCCTGGCACTCCGTACACACCGAACACCGCGGCCTCCCCTTCGGCATCCACTGCCGCCGCTCCCTCGCCCCCCACCTCGACGCCGACACCGACGAACTCCTCGACGTCACCCGCGCCTGCTTCGACCGCTACCACGAGAAATTCGCCGAACCCTACCCCTTCGACTCCTACGACCAGGCATTCGTCCCCGAATTCAACGCCGGCGCCATGGAAAACCCCGGCCTCGTCACCTTCCGCGACGAATTCGTCTTCCGGTCCGCCGTCACCGACACCCAACGGCAGACCCGCGCCATGGTCATCGCCCACGAAATGGCCCACATGTGGTTCGGCGACCTCGTCACCCTCACCTGGTGGGACGACATCTGGCTCAACGAGTCCTTCGCCGAATACATGGGCTACCAGATCACCGCTGAAGCCGCCCTCGGGGGATCTGGGGAGAACCCCCCCAGAAAGTGGGGTACCGACACCTGGACCGACTTCGGAGTCACTCGCAAATCCTGGGGCTACGACGCCGACCAGCGCCCCTCCACCCACCCCGTCGCCCCCGAAGACGTCCAGGACACCGCCTCCGCCCTCCTCAACTTCGACGGCATCTCCTATGCCAAGGGCGCCTCCGCCCTGCGCCAGCTCGTCACCTGGCTCGGCGAAGACGCCTTCCTCACCGGCATCAACACCCACATCCGCCGCCACAAGTTCGCCAACGCCACTCTCACCGACTTCATCGACTCCCTCGCCTCCGCCACCGACCGCGACGTCCACGCATGGGCCACCGCCTGGCTCACCACCACCGGAGTCGACACCCTCACCCCCCACCTCCACACCGAACACGGCCACTGGCACCTCACCATCCAGCACGAACCCAGCCCTCCCCACCCGTCCGAACCCGCCCCGGCCAAGGACCGCGACGGCCGCGAACCCCTCACCACCCCCAAGCCGGACACCGGCATCCGCCCGCACCGCATCACTCTCGGCCTCTACGACCACGACCTCCACGACGCACGCGGCCTCACCCCTCGCAAACATCTCGACATCGACCTCCCCACCACCGACGACATCGCCATCGGCGCAGCCGGCCCCCGCCCCGCCCTCCTCGTCCTCAACGACGGCGACCTCACCTACGCCAAGATCCGCTTCGACCACGAGTCCACCCGCACCCTCCGCACCCGCCTCTCCGGACTCCCCGACCCCCTCACCCGCGCCGTCGTCTGGAACGCCCTCCGCGACGCCGTCCGCGACGGTGAACTCCCCCCCACCGACTACCTCGACATCGCCCGCACCCACCTCCCCCACGAAACCGACCTCGCCCTCGTCGAAGGTGTCCTCGCCTTCGCCACCACCCACATCACCGGCCGCTACGTCACCCCCGGTGGGCGGCCCGCCGCCCTCGCCACCCTCACCGACCTGTGCCGCGACCTCATCCGCCGCACCGAGGACGGCGACAACCCCAGCTTGCGCCTCATCGCCGTACGCCACCGCATCGACACCGCCGCCCACCCCCACACCATCGCCGCCTGGCTCACCGACGGCACCGTCCCCGGCGGCCCCGAACTCGACCCCGAACTGCGCTGGCGCATCCTCACCCGACTCGCCGTCCTCGACGCCACCGACGAAGCCGCCATCGCCGCGGAACTCGCCGACGACCCCAGCGCCACCGGCCAGCAGGGCGCCGCCCGCTGCCGCGCCGCCCTGCCCCGCGAAGACACCAAAACCCGAGCCTGGGACGCCATGTTCCACACCGACACCCTGTCCAACTACCTGTTCACCGCCACGGCCCAGGGTTTCTGGCAACCCGAACAAGCCGACCTCATCCGCCCCTACGTCGCCCGCTACTACAAGGACGCCGTAGCCCTCGCCGCCCGCCGCGGCCCCGCCCTCGCCGAAGCCGCCGGCCACTGGGCCTTCCCCGTCCACGCCGCCGACCCCGAAACCCTCCGCCTCGGCCAGAAATGCCTCCGCAAGGCCGACCCGACCCCCGCCCTCCGCCGCAAACTCGTCGACCAGCTCGACGACCTCGCCCGCGCACTGCGCATACAGCAGGCACAGGCCTGAACCGGCAGGCACAGGCCTGAACCGGCAGGCACAGGCCTGAACCGGCAGACGCACAACCAACGCAACCGAACGCAACCGGGGGTGCCGCACCACCACGCGGCACCCCCGGCGCGCCTCACTCCACCCGGGGCAGCACCACGCGTCAGAACACCGGCGTGCCCTCCCGCGTCAGCCGCCAGTCCACCGACGCGAACTCCGCCGGATCCAGCACACCCCGCGCCGTCACCCACTCCGCGATCCGCGTACGGATCTCCGTCGACTCCGACCAGACCTCCTTCGCCGACGCCACATGCGGAAACGCGCCGCCCCCGTTCGCCCGGTAGTTGTTCACCGCGAACACGAACTCCTGCGCGTCGTCCAACGGAGCGCCCCCGACCGTCACATTCCGGATCCGCGACCCCGCCGGCTGCGCGATATCAATGTCGTACCGCAACCCCGACACATAGTCGTAGTTGTAATCCGGACGCCCGCCCGCATTCGTCAAAGCCGCCACATCCACCGGCGCACCCACTGCCGTCCGCACGAAATACTCCGCCGAATACTCCAGATACGCCCGCACCTGCGCACCCGTCATCAACTTCGCCACCAGCGTGTTGTCATACACATACAGACCCGACAGGTCCCGGATCGTCACCTCACCCGCCGGAATCTGGGACGTCCGCGAGAACGGCGACCCCTGCGACAGCACCGGCAACGACGCGTACTCCGAACCCGCCAACGCGGCCCGCACCACGTCCTCCTGCACCTTGGTGATCAGATCGATGATCGGAGCGTCCTTGTAACGTGCCGCCACCGTCGTCAACGCCACCGTCGCCGAACCCACCACCTGATTGACATACGCCACCACCTCCGCGTGCTCGTCCGCCAGCAGGCGCGTGATCCGCGGATCGTCCTCCACCGACGCCGCGTCCCGCAGCGACGCCCTCACCGACTCCACCCGCCACCGGCCCCGCTCCAGCACGAGCCCGACATCGAACAACGTCAGCCGCTCCGCGTAACACAGCGGCTCCGACAGCACCACCTCCCGCCCCGTCTCCTCATTGACGACCCGCAACTCCTCGATCTCCGCATGCGCGTGACCGACCAGAATCGCGTCGATCCCCGGCACCAGCCGCGCCACATTCGCCGCCGCGTTCTCCACGTACGGCAACTGATCCCCGTACGACGACGTCCCCGACGTCCCCGAATGCGCCGACACCACCACCACGTCCGCACCCATCGACCGCAGCTTCGGCACCCACTTCGCCGCCTGCTCCTCAAGCCCCGGGAACGTCAGCTTCCCCTGCACATAGGCCTTGTCCCAGATCGCGATCCCCGGATTCGTCAGTCCCAGCACCGCCACCCGCACCGGCGGAGCACCCTTCACACGGAACTTCTTGATGAAGTACGGCAAAAACGCCGGCTTCAACGTCCTCGCATCCAGCGCGTTCGCACCCAGCAACGGGAAACGGCACTGCTCCTCGAACTTCCGCAGCGTCTCGATCCCGTAGTTGAACTCGTGATTGCCGAGCGCCACCGCGTCATACCCGATCGCGTTCATCGCCTGCGCCATCGGATGCACCGGACCGCCCTCCGCGGTGATCGGATCCACCTTCGCGTAGTAGTACGCCAACGGCGTGCCCTGGATCGTGTCACCCGCGTCCAGCAGCATCGTGTTGCCCCGGCCCTTCTCCTTACGGACCTGCTCCACCAGGGTCGAGATCCGCGCCAGGCCCTGGGCGTTGCCCGCCCCGTCCTCGTACTCCGCGTCCTTGAAGTAGTCCCAGTTGAAGACATGGCCGTGCAGGTCCGTCGTCCCCATCGCGGTCAGCGCATACCGTTTCACCGGCTTGCCCCTGCCCTTTCCCCCCGCCCCCTGGCCCGCAGCCGCAGGGGAGGCCCCGGCGGCCTGAGCCGCGGGAGCCGCCGCACCCGCCAGCGTCACCCCCGCCCCCGTCACAGCGGACCTCGTCAGGAACTTCCGGCGGTTCAAGGGCACCCGAGCTCTCCTCATCCAGGCAATGACGCGCATAGATCCGCGTGCGACGATTCTGACCTGAACATGTCGAGCCTGAACAGTCCTCACCGGCATCGATACGGCAACCGGCAACCGCAGCCGGCGACACCGGTGTGCTCATCGGAGCACGCCGCCGCACAATTCAACACCTGTCAATAACCGTTCATACCCGGTCCGCCGAATGGTCACATGTGCCCTCATCCCTACCCGCCGGTAAGCCCTAGGGTCAGACCATGCGCCGAGCAAAAATTGTTTGCACGCTGGGGCCCGCCACCCACACATACGACCAGATCAAAGACCTGGTCGACGCCGGAATGGACGTAGCCCGACTCAACCTCAGCCACGGCACCCACGCCGAACGCGAGGAGCGCTACCACCGGGTCCGGAAAGCCGCCGACGAAACCGGCCGCAGCGTCGGCCTCCTCGCCGACCTCCAAGGCCCGAAAATCAGACTCGGCCACTTCACCGAAGGCCCCGTACTCCTCGAACGCGGCGACACCTTCACCATCACCGTCGAAGACGGCACCCCGGGCGACCGCCACACCTGCGGCACCACCCACGCCGGCCTCGCCGCCGACGTCACCACCGGCGAACGCATCCTCATCGACGACGGCAGAGTCACCCTCCAGGTCGACGCCGTCGACGGCCCCCGCGTCCACACCACCGTCATCGAAGGCGGCATGGTCTCCGACCACAAGGGCCTCAACCTCCCCGGCGTCGCCGTCTCCGTCCCCGCCCTCTCCAAAAAGGACGAGGACGACCTGCGCTGGGCCCTGCGCACCGGCTTCGACACCATCGCCCTCTCCTTCGTGCGCAGCGGACACGACATCAAAGACGTCCACCGCATCATGGACGAAGAAGGCCGACGCCTCCCCGTCATCGCCAAAATCGAAAAACCCCAGGCCGTCCAGAACATCGACGACATCATCGCCGCCTTCGACGGCATCATGGTCGCCCGCGGAGACCTCGGCGTCGAAATGCCACTCGAACAAGTCCCCATCGTTCAAAAACGCGCCATCAAACTCGCCAAACGCAACGCCAAACCGGTCATCGTCGCCACCCAAATGCTCGACTCGATGATCGACAACGCCCGCCCCACCCGTGCCGAAGCCTCCGACGTCGCCAACGCCGTCATCGACGGCACCGACGCCGTCATGCTCTCCGGCGAAACCAGCGTCGGAAAACACGCACTCAGCTCCGTCCGCACCATGGCCCGCATCGTCGAAGCGGCCGAAGAGGACATCCTCACCAAGGGCCTCCCACCCCTCGCCGAGACCAACAAACCCCGCACCCAGGGCGGCGCCGTCGCCCGAGCCGCCGCCGAAATGGGCGACTTCCTCAACGCCACCCACCTCATCGCCTTCACCCAGTCGGGCGACACCGTCCGTCGGCTCTCCCGCTACCGCTCACCCATCCCCCTCCTCGCCTTCACCCCCGACCCCGCCACCCGTTCCCGGCTCAGCCTCACCTGGGGCGTCGAAACCTTCCTCGGCCCCCACGTCGACTCCACCGACGCCATGGTCGACCAGGTCGACGAACTCCTCCTGGCCTACGGCCGCTGCAAGAAGGGCGACATCGTCGTCATCACCGCCGGCTCCCCACCCGGCGTCTCCGGCACGACCAACCTCGTCCGCGTCCACCACATCGGCGAGGACGACAGCCCCAAGTGACCAGAGCAGGGTCCCGGTTCAGTACTTGGGGCCCACGTGAAGGCCCATCAGGGCAACGGACACCTTCTTGGCGGCGGAGATGTTGAACGGCACGCCGTCACGCGTGCAGTGCGTCCACTCGACGCCGAGGCGATCCAGGGTGTCGGTGCCGAGGTCCCGGATGTCGTCGGACTTGCTGGAGAAGAAGTACCGGGGGTCCTCATAGCGTTTCCGTTCACCACGCACCATGCGCGTGGCCCAATTCGTCATCCGGCACCCGTCGGAGTGGATGAGCCCTCGAACGAACTCCCAGGGGTGGCTGTCGACAAGCCCCTGCTGCCAAGGCGTCAGAGCAGTCACCCGCTGGTGCTTTTTGCCGGGGCCGTGCTGAGGGAAGAGGCACCGGATGTGCTTCGAGTAGAGCTTGACCTCACGGCATCCCCTGCGGTGCACTCGGCAGACCGAGCTGTTGGGGGAAGACGGAACGCATGGCGCTCTCGCAGGCGTCCATGAGGCCGGGCCACGATTCGGCGCATACGACGGAGAGGCTCGGCGTTCGCGTGGAACGGGTTCTGGACGATATGACCCTCGCCGAGCCAGAGCCCCCGCAGGTAGGTGCAGGCCGCCTCGTCCAGGTCGCCCTCACCGCGTGGGCAGACCGATTGGTGGGCTCCTGAGCATTCGCCGCGCCTGGCGCGGTCCAGACGCTTTCCGTAGCTGATCGTTCCTACCAGGACACTGAGATCCCGGGCCACTTCCGTGGTCTTTGCGCCGCCGCGCAGGAGTGTCAGGGCCTTCTGCCGCACCTGTGTGTCATGGATGTACATGGAGCCACTGTTGGGCGCCGTCTACGGCGACACGCAGAAGATCGCCCAGGTTCACGAGGACGTGGACATCCGTTCCCCCGCGCGAGCCTGGGAATCAAAGGAAAAGTGCCCCCGGTCGGACTCGAACCGACACTGTATGGGTTTTGAATCCATTGCCTGCTGCCAATTGGGCTACGGGGGCCTGGGAAACGAAGGCTGGCGGTCACCCGCCGTGCCCCCACCTTACCGCAGCTAGGTACGCTCTTGTCAGCAGTACCGGTCTGCCCCGCATCAAGGAGCCCCACGTGAGCGTCCCCGAGTCGCCCCAGCCAGTAGACGCGTCCGACGGCGACAAGTCGCACGTGCCTCCGATGACGACGCGCGTCGTCATCGCCGAGGACGAGGCGCTGATCCGGCTCGATCTCAAAGAGATGCTGGAGGAGGAGGGGTACACCGTCGTCGGTGAGGCCGGTGATGGTGAGCGGGCGGTGGAGCTGGCTCGTGAGCACCGTCCTGATCTGGTGATTCTCGATGTGAAGATGCCGAAGCTGGACGGTATCTCGGCGGCGGAGAAGATCGCCGAGGAGGGTATCGCGCCGGTATTGATGCTGACGGCGTTCTCGCAGCGTGACCTGGTGGAGCGGGCGCGGGATGCGGGGGCGATGGCGTATCTGGTGAAGCCGTTCTCGAAGAGTGATGTGGTGCCGGCGATCGAGATGGCGGTGTCGCGGTTCACGGAGTTGCAGGAGCTGGAGCGTGAGGTCGCGGATCTGAGTCTGCGGCTGGAGACGCGGAAGCTGGTGGACCGGGCGAAGTCGGTGTTGCAGACGGTGTACGGGTTGTCGGAGCCGGCGGCGTTCCGGTGGATTCAGAAGACGTCGATGGATCGACGGATGTCGATGCAGCAGGTGGCGCAGGCGGTTATTGACGACGCGGCGGAGAAGAAGGCGTCGAAGGAGTAGGTGTCGGTGGTGTTGGTGAGGCCCGCGTCCCTTTTCGGGGGCGCGGGCCTCGGTGTTGTGGTGAGTGGGGTGGGTCAGTCGACGCCGAGGTAGGCGTTGCGGACGGATTCGTCGTGGAGGAGGTCTTCTCCGGTTCCGGAGAGGACGATGTTGCCGACTTCCATGACGTGGCCGTGGTCGGCGAGGGAGAGCGCGGCTTGGGCGTTCTGTTCGACGAGGAGGATGGTGGTGCCCTGGGCCTTGAGTTCGGTGATGGTGGCCATGATTTTCTGCATCATGATCGGTGAGAGGCCCATGGAGGGTTCGTCGAGCATGAGGAGTTTGGGCCGGGACATGAGGGCTCTGCCCATGGCGAGCATTTGCTGTTCTCCGCCGGAAAGGGTTCCGGCGGCCTGCTTGCGGCGTTCTCCGAGGATGGGGAAGAGGTCGTAGGCGCGTTGGATGTCCTTTTCGATGCCTGCTTTGTCGGTGCGGAGGAAGGCGCCGAGGCGGAGGTTGTCCTCGATGGTCATGCGGGGGAAGATATGTCGACCTTCGGGGGAGTGGGCGAGGCCGTGGGAGACGATTTCGTGGGCGGGGATCTTCTTGAGGGATTTGCCGTTGAATTTGATCTGGCCGCCGACGGGCTTGAGGAGGCCGGAGAGGGTGCGGAGTGTGGTGGTTTTGCCTGCGCCGTTGGTTCCGATGAGGGTGACGACTTCGCCGGCTTCGACCTTGAAGGAGATGCCTTTGACGGCTTCGATTTTACCGTAGGCGACTTTGAGGTCTTCGACTTCGAGGAGTGCGGTCATCGGTCGTTCTCCTTGCCGAGCGCTGCGTCCGTGGTGGTCTCGGCGGCGGCTGCGGCGGCTGCGGCGGCTTCGACTTCGGCTGCTTCCTCGGCACCGGGTTCGTTTTCGAGGGGTTCTCCGAGGTAGGCGGCGATGACGCGTTCGTCGCCCTGGACGGTGGTGGCGTCGCCTTCGACGAGTTTTTGTCCTTGGACGAGGACGGCGACGCGGTCGCAGAGGTTGAAGATGAAGCGCATGTCGTGCTCGATGACGAGGATGGCGATGCCCATGTCGCGGATGGCGAAGATGAGTTCTTCGGCGGCGCGGGTTTCCTGGGGGTTCATGCCGGCGGTGGGTTCGTCGAGGAGCAGGAGGCCGGGTTCGCTGGCGAGGGCGCGGGCGATCTCGAGTTTGCGTTGTTCGCCGTAGGGGAGGTTGCGGGAGAGGTGTTCGGCTTTGTCGGCGAGGCCGACGAAGTCGAGTAGCTCCATGGCGCGTGCGCGGGATTTCGCTTCGGCTTTATGGAAGCCGGGGCCGCGGAGGAGGGCGGACCAGAGGCCTTCTTTGGTGCGGGTGTGGCGGCCGACGAGGACGTTTTCCAGGACGGTCATGTTGCTGAAGAGGCGGATGTTCTGGAAGGTGCGGGCGATTCCGGCGGCGGTGACTTTGAAGGATTTGGGGGGCAGTACGTTGCCCTTGTAGCGGACTTCGCCTTCGGTGGGGATGTAGAGGCCGGTGAGGCAGTTGAAGAAGGTGGTTTTTCCGGCGCCGTTGGGTCCGATGAGGCCGACGATTTCGCCGCTGTTGACGGTGAGGTCGACGTCGCGGACGGCGGTGAGGCCGCCGAATCGCATGGTGACGCCGCGGGCGTCGAGGACGGTTTCGCCGGGGGTGGCGCCGGTGGGGGTGTTCTTGGTGGTGGTGTCGGTGGTCATGGTGGTCAGGCCCCTGCCTTGCTGAGGACTGTGGGTGGTTCGGCCTCTTCGTGGAATTCGAGCTGTCGGCGCCGGTTGGGGATGAGTCCTTCGGGGCGGAAGCGCATGAGGAGGACGAGTGCGAGTCCGAAGGCGAGGAGTTGGTAGTCGCCGAGGAACTGGAGTTTGGCGGGGATGAGGTAGAGCAGTGCTGCGCCGACGAGGGGTCCGCTGATGGTGCCCATGCCGCCGAGGACGACGGCGGCGAGGAGGAAGGCGCTGTTGGGTGGGACGACGTGGGCGAACTGGTACTGCTCGGGGGTGACGGTGTAGGTGACGTGGGCCTGGACGGTGCCGGCGAGGCCGGCGAGTGTGGCGCCGAGGGCGAAGGCGACGAGTTTGACGCGGAAGCCGTTGATGCCCATGGCGAGGGCGGCGGTTTCGTCTTCGCGGATGGCTACCCAGGCTCGGCCGATGCGGGAGTCGCTGCTGCGTCGGAAGACGATGACGACGATCAGCGTGATGAGGAGCATGAGCAGGAAGTAGTTGGCGAAGCGGCCGATGGTGAAGCCGGCGATGCTGTGTTCCTGGCCGAAGTCGAAGCCGAGGATGTTGAGGTTGGGGATGGAGGAGATGCCGTTGGAGCCGTTGGTGATGTCGGGTCCGGAGGTGCCGTCGGTGTTGAGGACGGCGATGCGGAAGATTTCGCCGAAGCCGAGGGTGACGATGGCGAGGTAGTCGCCGCGCAGGCGGAGGGTGGGGGCTCCGATGAGGACGCCGAAGACCATGGCGACGGCTGCGCCGAGGAGGGCGCTGAGCCAGAAGGGGAGGTGGATGTCGAAGGGGCTGGAGGGGCTTCCGGAGACCATGGCGGCGGTGTAGGCGCCGACGCCGAGGAAGGCGACGTATCCGAGGTCGAGGAGGCCGGCGAGGCCGACGACGATGTTGAGGCCGAGTGCGACGGTGGCGAAGATGAGGATGTAGACGCCGATGGTGGCGTACTGGTCGTCGGACTGGGTGAAGGGGAAGGCCGCGGCTGCGACGAAGGCGCCGATGAGGGTGACGTTGCGGTGTTCGGCGGTGATGGCGGAGACGCGGTTGATGAGTCCGGCTTTGATGACGGCGGCGAAGCCGAAGCCGGCGGTGATGAGGAAGCCGATGAAGAGTTCGTCGTATTCGGTGCCGATGCCGTAGGTGAAGATGATCAGGCCGAGGGCGAGGGCGGCGACGACGATGAGGATTTCGGCGTAGGCGGGCAGTTCGCGTGCGGGCCGGGTGCGGCCGGTGGCGATGGATGCGCGCAGGACGGCGAAGTTGTGCCGGGTGGTGTGGCGGAACCTTTCCCATCCGCTGTCGTCGGGGTCGTGGGGGTCGGGTGCCGGCCGGTCGAAGGGGAGGGCGTAAGCGCCGAGGAGGGCCACGAGGGTGACGACGGCAGCGGTCCAGCCACCGGGTTCGAGGTTGACGACTCCGCCGAGGTTGATGCTGATGGCGGTGACGGTGTACCAGGTGGTGGCGAAGGTGCCGGCGGCGGCGAGCTTGAGGGCGCTGTCGGCACCTGCGGGGGTGAGCCATTGGAGGCCCTTGGTGCCGTAGGAGGCGAGGCCGAGGAGGGTGGTGAGGAGGCCGCCGATGAGGACGAGGACCTGGAGGCCGCCGGGGTAGCCGTAGTAGGTGAGGTCGCCGGGGAATTCGCTGGTCCAGGTCCAGGCGAGGAAGGTGGAGACGGTGGCGAGGGCGCCGCCGCCGGTGGCGAGGGCGCGGCCGATGTGCGGGGGCATGCCGATGAGGCCTGTGGGGGTGTGGGTGGTGGGGGTGTCGGGGGTCTTGGGGGTGGTGGTGTGTGTGGTCATCGGTGTCACGCCCTGTCCGCGACGCGCTCGCCGAGCAGGCCCTGGGGCCTGAAGAGGAGCACGAGGATGAGGAGTATGAACGCCCAGACGTCGGCCCAGGACTGGCTGCCGAACTGGTTCATGCCGGGGATGTCGGAGATGTAGGCGGTGGACAGGGCTTCGGCGATGCCGAGGACGAGGCCGCCGAGCATGGCTCCGTAGATGTTGCCGATGCCGCCGAGGACGGCGGCGGTGAAGGCTTTGAGTCCGAGGATGAAGCCCATTCGGAAGTCGATCTGGCCGTATTTGAGGCCGTAGGCGACGCCGCCGACGGCGGCGAAGACGGCGCCGAGGGCGAAGGCGACCACGATGATGCGGTCGGTGTTGATGCCCATGAGTTTGGCGGTGTCGGGGTCCTGGGCGGTGGCTTGCATGCCGCGTCCGGTGCGGGTGCGCATGACGAAGTAACCGAGGATGGCCATGCTGAGGGGGGCGGCGCAGAGGACGAAGATGTCACCGGTCTGGATGGTGACGGAGCCGATTTCGAAGGGGCCGCCGGGGATGCTGGGGAAGGTGTGGGCGGACTTCGCGTCGGGGTACCAGGCCCATACGGCTTGCTGGAGGGCGAGGGAGAGGCCGATGGCGGTGATGAGTGGGGCGAGGCGTGGGGCGCCTCGGAGGGGCCGGTAGGCGAACCGTTCCGCCCCGACGGCGACGGTGGTGGAGACGAGCATCGCGCCGATGATCATGAGGGGGAGGGCGATGAGCATGGAGGTGCCGTCGGGCAGGATGTAGAGATAGACCGTGAGTGCGCCGAAGGCGCCGGTCATGAAGATCTCGCCGTGGGCGAAGTTGATGAGCTGGACAATGCCGTAGACCATTGTGTAGCCGAGGGCGACCAGCCCGTACATGGATCCCAGTAGCAGGCCGTTGACCAGCTGCTGCGGCAGTTCGTTCACCGCATGTCCTCCGAGACGTTCGGAATGTTCGACGGATGATGGGGCCGGATGTGAGCCGCGCGGGGCGCCAGTGGTGTGGCGCCCCGCGCGGCTCGGTTGGTTCGGGTCCGGGTCAGCCGGTGTAGGTGCCGGACTTGACGTCGTTCCAGTCGCCGTTCTCGACGGCGTAGACGGTCAGCTGCTTGTTGGTGGCGTCGCCGAACTCGTCGAAGGCGACGGGGCCGGTGACTCCGTCGAAGGAGACGTCCTGCATGGCGGCGGCGACCTTTTCGCGTGCGTCGTCGGGGAGCTTGCCGTCGTTGTCCTCGACGACCTTCTTGACGGCTTCGATGACGGCCCAGGCCGAGTCGTAGCTGTAGCCGCCGTAGGCCTCGTAGTCCTCCTTGTAGCCCTCGGCCTCGTAGTTGGCGACGAACTCCTTGGCGGAGGGGAGGTCTTCGACGGGGGCGCCGACGGAGGTGGCGAGGTCGCCGGTGCCGGTGGTGCCGGCGAGCTTGATGAACTCGGCGCTGTAGATGCCGTCGCCGCCGACGAGCGGGATCTTGGCGCCTGCGGCCTTGATCTGCTTGCTGAGGGGGCCGGCCTGGGGGTATTCGCCGCCGTAGTAGACGACGTCGGCGCCGGAGTTCTTGACCTTGGTGGCGACCGCGGAGAAGTCCTTGGTGTCGGGGTTGATGTGCTCGGTGCCCACGACGTCGCCGCCGAGTTTCTTGAACTCGTCAGTGAAGGTGCCGGCGAGGCCGGCGCCGTAGGTCTTCTTGTCGTCGATGACGAAGACCTTGCGCTTCTTGGAGTCGTTGTACAGGTACTGGGCGGCGAACGGGCCCTGGATGGCGTCCGTGGTCGCGGTACGGAAGTAGGACTTGTAGGGGCGCGCCGGGTCGGTCTGCCAGTCGGTGCCCTGGGTGAGGGCGGGGCTCGTGTTGGCGGGTGAGACCTGGACGAGCTTGGCGTCGTCGAGGACCTTCTGCATGGATTCGCCGACGGAGGAGTTCAGCGGGCCGACGACGCCGAGGACCTCGTCGTCGGCGACGAACTTGGTGGCGTTCTGCTGGCCGGAGGAGGGCTGTGCCTGGTCGTCGAGGGCTTCGACCTCGAAGGTGATGCCTTCGACGGTCTTTTCCTTGTTGGCGGTCTTGGCGGCGAGGTCCACGGAGTTCTTGATGCCGAGGCCCAGCGCGGACAGGTCGCCGGTCAGCGGCGCGTCGACGCCGATGACGACGGTGGTGGTGCCGCCGTTGCCGGAGTCCGAGCTGCCGCCGCCGTTCTCGTCGCGCGAACCGCAAGCGGTGAGGGTGAGTGCTCCCGCCGCCAAGGCAGCGGTGACGGCGATGAGTGAACGTTGACGCACGATCCAGTCCTTTCCCCTGACGGCCGTTTCCCGGTGGAAACGGCCGAGTCGAGCGCTGGGCCGAAGTGATAATCGGGGTGCGCGGTGACTGGCCGTGACTCTAAGCGGGTGGGGGGAACGGGGAGGAGGGTCTGGCCAATGCTGTGACTCTCTTGTTATGACACGACGTATTGCAGAGCGGTACTGAGTGGGGGGAACGGCGGAATTCAAGCCGTTTTGGCCTGTCCGGATGGTGAGAAACCGCAGGACCGGGCGGGGTGCGTTCAGGTGTATCAGGAGTTTTGGTGATTACCGAAAATCGTTGCTGCAGGCGACCTGTAGGCGACCTGCAGGGCCAGGGAGAGGTCCTGTGCGTAGCGCGGTCCGAGGATGAAGCTGTGGGTCTGTATTGCGCGCGCATTACGTAGAGTTACATCCAGGAAAGGCAGTCCGGCGTTCCCTGGCAATCCTCCGCATTCCGTGATGCGCAGGGTGACGGCGACTTTGCGGGGGGATCCTGCTTTTGTCCGGAAAGGGGTGCGTGGGCTGGAGGTCGCGGAAAGGCCCGCGTACGGCTGGGATATGCGGGTGACGGTGACCGGGGGGTCTGATTCCACGGCGAGTTCGATGGCGAAGGTGAAATTCCGTTTGTCTGTTTCCGGGCCTGTGGCCTGCGGTTTCACGTAGGTGATGGTCGTCGCTGCGGAGGGCAACGGCGGTGCGGGAGGCGGGAGTTGACGGGGGCGGGTGGCGTGCAGGAGGACGCCGGCCGCGAGGACGGTCGCCGCGGTGAGGGCGGCGAGTACGGCCCGGCGGTGACGCCCGTACAGCCGTGTGAGGCGCTCGTGGCGGGAGCTGAGCGGGCCGAGGGGGCCGAGGGGGGCCGCGGGGGGCTGGGGGGCGTGGAGGAGCGGTGGGGCGGCCGGGAGGCGGGTCCCGTCACCGGGTTCCACGGGGCCGATGGCGTTCACCGCCAGGCGCCTTCGTCCGCCGGTCCGCCGGTGCGGTACCGCTCGGCGCAGGCCCCGCGGACGTGACGGCCGATCACGCCGTGGGCGGCCGGGGTGCCTTGGCGCTCACGGACGGGGCGGGCGGCGTCCACGGCGTCGCGCAGGATGTCGTACTGGCCGTTGGACAGGCCCATCGACTGGTAGTCGCCGTAGCTGGTGCCGTCCAGCACCTCGCGGGCCCAGTGGGTGACGATCCGTACGCACACGTCCTCGGGTGCGGTCGCCGACGGGGAGGTCGGCGGCAGGGACGGTGCCGGAGTGCCGGTGCGTTCGGACGGAACGCATCCGGTTGCCAGGAGGACGGTCACGAGGGCAGCCGGGAACGCCGTCGTGAAGACCGGCGGGAGGAGTCCGGAGGGTGAGGGGAGTGGGAGTGGAGGGAGCGGCAGCCTCGTGCGCAGGGGGCGGCCGGGGCCCCGCGTGGCGGGCCGGGTGGCGCCTCCCCGTTCCATGCCCGAACGGTAGGACGCCCACGAGTCCCGGGCAATGGGCGGACAAGGGGTGGTGCGGGGCGGTCACGCGCCCCGCACCACCCCTTGGCCGGTCGGCCGGCCGGGTCTCAGCCCGTCGCGGCGCCGAGGGCCTGCTGCGCGCCCTTCGGGCCGAGGTCGCGCAGCAGGCAGGTCAGGCGCGCGGTGCACACCCGCTTGCCGGCCTCGTCGCTGATGACGATCTCGTACGTGGCGGTGGAGCGCCCCCGGTGCACCGGGGTGGCGATCCCGGTGACCAGTCCCGAACGCGCGCCGCGGTGGTGGGTGCAGTTGAGGTCGACGCCCACGGCGATCCGGCCGGCGCCGCCGTGCAGCATCGACCCCACCGACCCGAGGGTCTCGGCCAGGACTGCGGAGGCGCCGCCGTGCAGCAGCCCGTAGGGCTGGGTGTTGCCCTCCACCGGCATCGTCCCGACGACGCGCTCGGCCGAGGCCTCCAGGATCCGCACGCCCATGCGGGTGCCGAGAGGACCGGCGGAGAACAGCGCCCGCAGGTCCACGCCGAGCGAGGCGTACTCGTCGATGACCTCTTGCGGGAACGTGACGTGCTGCTGCTCTCCCATGGGGCCGGGCTCCGTTCGTCGTGATCACTGCGGCGGTGCGGTACGGCGCCGCACCGCACTGAGCAAACGCTCAGTCGGTCGCAGATTGTTCCAGCCGGACCACGACGGACTTGCTGGCCGGGGTGTTGCTGGTGTCGGCGGTCGCGTCCAGCGGCACGAGGACGTTGGTCTCCGGGTAGTACGCGGCGGCGCAGCCGCGGGCCGTCGGGTAGTGCACGACGCGGAATCCGGGGGCCCTGCGCTCCACACCGTCCTTCCACTCGCCGACCAGGTCGACGTACGAACCGTCCGCGAGCCGCAGCTCGCGTGCGTCCTCGGGGTTGACGAGCACCACGCGGCGGCCGTTCCTGATGCCGCGGTAGCGGTCGTCGAGGCCGTAGATCGTGGTGTTGTATTGGTCGTGCGAGCGCAGGGTCTGCAGCAGCAGCCGCCCCTTCGGCAGTTCGGGGTACTCGACCGGGGCGGCCGTGAAGTTGGCCTTGCCGGTGGCGGTGGGAAAGCGCCGCTCGTCGCGCGGGGCGTGGGGGAGGGCGAAGCCCGAGGGGTCGGCCACGCGCGCGTTGAAGTCCTCGAAGCCGGGGATCACGCGTGCGATGCGGTCGCGGATCGTCGCGTAGTCCTTCTCGAACTCCTCCCACGGTACCTTGCTGCCGGCGCCGAGGACGCGGCGGGCCAGCCGGCAGACGATGGCGGGTTCGGACAGCAGCTGTGTGCTCGCCGGTTCGAGGCGTCCGCGGGAGGCGTGCACCATGCCCATGGAGTCCTCGACCGTCACGAACTGCTCGCCGCCGCCCTGCAGGTCGCGTTCGGTGCGCCCCAGGGTCGGCAGGACGAGGGCCCGCGCGCCGGTGACGGCGTGCGAGCGGTTCAGCTTGGTCGACACGTGCACGGTCAGCCGGGCCCGGCGCATCGCGGCCTCGGTGACCTCGGTGTCGGGGGAGGCGGAGACGAAGTTGCCGCCCATGGCGAAGAAGACCTTCGCCTCTCCGTCGCGCAGTGCGCGGATGGCCCGTACGACGTCGTAGCCGTGTTCGCGCGGCGGGGCGAAACCGAACTCCTTCTCCAGGGTGTCCAGGAACGCCCCGGCGGGCCGCTCGAAGATGCCCATGGTGCGGTCGCCCTGCACGTTGGAGTGGCCGCGCACCGGGCAGACGCCCGCGCCGGGGCGGCCGATGTTGCCCCGCAGCAGCAGGAAGTTGACGATTTCGCGGATCATGGGCACGGAGTGCTTGTGCTGGGTGAGGCCCATCGCCCAGCACACGATGACGCGCCGGGATTCGAGGACCATGCGCAGGCACGTCTCGATGTCCTCGCGGGTGAGGCCGGTCGCGGTGAGGGTGGCGTCCCAGTCGGCGGCGCGGGCGGCCTCGGCGAAGTCCTCGTAGCCGTGGGTGTGTTCACGGACGAAGTCCTCGTCGACGGCGTCGGGCGTGTCGAGGATCAGCTTGTTGAGAATACGGAAGAGGGCCTGGTCGCCGCCGAGGCGGATCTGCAGGAACAGGTCGGTCAGGGCGGCGCCGGCGGTGAGGCCCTTGGGGGTCTGCGGGTTCTTGAAGCGTTCCAGGCCGGCCTCGGGCAGCGGGTTGACACTGATGATCCGTGCGCCGTTCTCCTTGGCCTTCTCCAGGGCGGAGAGCATGCGCGGGTGGTTGGTGCCGGGGTTCTGTCCGGCGACGATGATCAGGTCGGCCTTGTGGAGGTCCTCGAGCAGGACGCTGCCCTTGCCGACGCCGATCGTCTCGGACAGGGCGGAGCCGGAGGACTCGTGGCACATGTTCGAGCAGTCGGGGAGGTTGTTGGTGCCGAGTTCACGCGCGAACAGCTGGTAGAGGAACGCGGCCTCGTTGCTGGTGCGTCCGGAGGTGTAGAAGACGGCCTCGTCGGGGGAGTCGAGGGCGTTGATCTCCTCGGCGACGATGTCGAAGGCACGCTCCCAGGTGACGGGTTCGTAGCGGTCACCGCCCTCGGGGAGGTAGACGGGGTGGGTCAGGCGGCCCTGCTGGCCCAGCCAGTAGCCGCTGCGGCCGGCCAGGTCGGCGACGGGGTGCCGGGCGAAGAACTCGGGGGTGACCCGGCGCAGGGTGGCCTCCTCGGCCACGGCCTTCGCGCCGTTCTCGCAGAACTCCGCCGTGTGCCGGTGCTCGGGCTCGGGCCAGGCGCAGCCCGGACAGTCGAAGCCGTTCTTCTGGTTGACGCTCAGGAGGGTCAGTGCCGTGCGTTTCACGCCCATCTGCTGGTGGGCCATGCGCAGACCGTGGCCGATGGCCGTGAGGCCTGCGGCCGCGTGTTTCGGCTCGGCGACCTTCGGCGCGTCCTGGACCGGGTCCCCCTTGGGCGGCTTGCTGGCCATCGCGCACTCCTCCTCGCGTACACGTGTGACGTACGCCTCCGATCCTCGCACGGGACGGTGACGACGGCGGAGGCCGGGCGGGCTCCGGTCGGGCGGGCTCCGGTCGGGAGGGCGGCAGGGACATTCGCCGTGAACAGTTGTGAACGGTCGCGAACGCTTGGGGGCGGCTTGTGGGGGAGGGGGACCGGACGCGGGGCGTCGGCCGCGGGCGGTCATGGCGTCCGGCGGCGCGGGGGCGGGGCCGACTGTCAGTGGGGCGTGACAGGATCGGGGGCGTGGCAGAGACAGCAGCGAAGAAGACCGACCAGACCTCCGGCGAAGCCCGACCGCGACTGATGCTCATGGACGGGCATTCGCTGGCCTACCGCGCGTTCTTCGCGCTGCCCGTGGAGAACTTCACCACCGCGACGGGCCGGCCGACGAACGCGATCTACGGCTTCGCGTCGATGCTGGCGAACACGCTGCGCGACGAGGCGCCCACACACTTCGCGGTGGCCTTCGACGTCTCCCGCAAGACCTGGCGTTCGGCGGAGTTCGCCGAGTACAAGGCGAACCGCTCCAAGACCCCGGACGAGTTCAAGGGTCAGGTCGAGCTGATCGGGGAACTGCTCGACGCGATGCACTCCCCGCGCTTCGCGGTCGAGGGGTTCGAGGCGGACGACGTCATCGCCACGCTCGCCACCCGCGCCGAGGCCGAGGGCTTCGACGTGCTGATCGTCACCGGTGACCGGGACTCCTTCCAGCTGGTCTCCGAGCACACCACGGTGCTGTATCCGACCAAGGGGGTCTCCGAGCTGACCCGGTTCACTCCCGAGAAGGTGTTCGAGAAGTACGGGCTGACGCCTGCGCAGTACCCCGATTTCGCGGCACTGCGCGGCGACCCGTCCGACAATCTGCCCGGTATTCCCGGTGTCGGTGAGAAGACGGCCGCGAAGTGGATCAACCAGTTCGGTTCCTTCACGGACCTCGTCGAGCGGGTGGACGAGGTCAAGGGCAAGGCCGGGCAGAATCTGCGCGACCACCTGGAGTCGGTCAAGCTCAACCGCCGCCTCACCGAGCTGGAGCGGCAGGTCGAACTGGCCAAGGACGTCGCCGACCTGGAGCGGACCGCCTACGATCGCAAGGCCGTCGCGACGATCCTGGACACCCTGGAGATCAGGAACCCGTCGCTGCGCGAGCGGCTCTTCGCCGTCGACCCCGGAGCGCAGGAGGCCGGGGCCACCCCGGTCGCGGACGGCGTGGAGCTGGACGGGACCGTCCTGGGCGCGGGCGAACTGACCGGCTGGCTCGCCGAGCACACCACCGGCCCCCTCGGCGTCGCCACGGTCGACACCTGGGCGCTGGGGACCGGCTCGGTCGCCGAGATCGCCCTGGCCGCGGCCGCCGGACCGGCCGCCTGGTTCGACCCGGCCGAGCTGGACGAGAGCGACGAGCAGGCGTTCGCCGCCTGGCTCGCGGACGCGGGCCGGCCCAAGGTGTTCCACAACGCCAAGGGTGCGATGCGGGTCTTCGCCGAGCACGGCTGGAGCGTCGAGGGCATCTCCATGGACACGGCGCTCGCCGCCTACCTGGTCAAGCCGGGCCGCCGCTCCTTCGCCCTGGACGCCCTGTCCCCGGAGTACCTGCACCGCGAGCTGGTGCCCGCCGCCGCGGCCGACGGCCAGCTGGCCTTCGGCGCGGACGACGCCGCCGAGGCCGAGGCCCTGATGGTGCAGGCCCGCGCGGTCGTCGACCTGGGCGAGGCCTTCGAGGACCGCCTGCAGGAGGTGGGCGCCGCGGACCTGCTGCGGAGCATGGAGCTGCCGACGTCCGTCCTGCTGGCCCGTATGGAGCGGTACGGCATCGCGGCGGACCGTGCCCATCTGGAGTCCATGGAGCAGATGTTCGCGGGCGCCGTGCAGCAGGCCGTGAAGGAGGCGCACGCGGCGGCGGGGCACGAGTTCAATCTGGGCTCGCCCAAGCAGCTCCAGGAGGTCCTCTTCGGCGAACTCGGCCTGCCGAAGACGAAGAAGACCAAGACCGGCTACACGACCGACGCCGACGCCCTGGCCTGGCTGGCCGGCCAGACCGACAACGAGCTGCCGGTGATCATGCTCCGCCACCGTGAGCAGGCGAAGCTGCGCGTGACCGTCGAGGGCCTGATCAAGACGGTCGCCGCGGACGGCCGGATCCACACCACGTTCAACCAGACGGTCGCCGCCACCGGCCGCCTGTCGTCGACCGACCCGAACCTGCAGAACATCCCCGTCCGTACCGACGAGGGACGCGCGATCCGCCGGGGCTTCGTCGTCGGCGAGGGCTTCGAGTCCCTCCTCACCGCCGACTACAGCCAGATCGAGCTGCGGGTGATGGCCCACCTCTCCGAGGACGCCGGTCTCATCGAGGCGTTCACCTCCGGCGAGGACCTGCACACCACGGCCGCCGCGCAGGTGTTCGCGGTCGAGCAGTCCGCCGTGGACGCGGAGATGCGCCGCAAGATCAAGGCGATGTCGTACGGCCTCGCGTACGGGCTGTCGGCCTTCGGGCTCTCGCAGCAGCTGAACATCGAGGCGGCCGAGGCCCGCGCCCTGATGGACGCGTACTTCGAGCGGTTCGGCGGCGTACGGGACTACCTGCGCCGCGTGGTCGACGAGGCGCGGGCGACGGGCTACACGGCGACCCTCTTCGGCCGCCGGCGCTACCTGCCCGACCTCAACAGCGACAACCGTCAGCGTCGCGAGGCGGCCGAGCGCATGGCGCTGAACGCGCCGATCCAGGGCACGGCGGCGGACATCGTGAAGATCGCCATGCTGAACGTGGACCGCGCGCTGCGTGAGGCGGACCTCAAGTCCCGCATGCTCCTCCAGGTCCACGACGAAATCGTCCTGGAGATCGCCCCTGGCGAGCGCCCGGTGGCGGAGGAACTGATCCGTCGGGAGATGGCCGACGCGGTCCGGCTCCGCGTCCCGCTGGGCGTCTCGGTCGGCGCGGGCCCGGACTGGGAGTCGGCGGCACACTGACGACACCGGGCACGGCCGGGAGCGACGGGCGAGGGCAGAGATGACGGAAGGGCTGTCGGCAGGCACCGGCCGTTCCCTCCCGTCGCCTGCCGGTGTCCTCTGTTGTCCCCGCGGGGACGCTGCTGATCACCAGCCCTTCACCCGGGCCCGGTGACGGCACGGGGCGGCGCGCCGAGGGTCGCTGCGATCACCGGCGGTCGGCTGCGCCGTCGACGGTGACCACCGACGCCGCCCGCCGGGACCCTCGGGGGCCCTACCGGCCGATGCCACCTGCCGAAGCCCTCCGCCCCGCGGACCGCGGCCGCGTCGCGGTCCGGGGCCCGCGGCCGTCTGCTCGCCGCCTCCGCCACCTGCCGCGCCCGGCACACCGCATGCCCGCCCCGCCGGCGCCCGCCCCGCACGGCCCACAACCCACGGTCCGTCCCGCCCTCCCGCTCCCGGAGGTCTGCTTCACCCGCGTGGACCATGCGGGCAAGCCGTCGGGTGGGCCGGACGCCAGGATGCGGGTCATGGGTATACGCATGCTTCACCGCAGAGCGGCATCCCCGAGGGCCGCCGCCGACGGACCCACCCCCGAGGCGCTGTCGCCGGTTCCGGTCTTCGCGGCCGACGCGAGTACCGCCCGCACCCCCGCCCTCCCCCTCACCCACACGCTGCGCCGCACCACCGCGGACCTCGGCCGCCGCATCGCCCACGGACCCTGGCGCCCCGGCCGTGAACCGTTCCGGGTTCGGTAGAGACTCCAGAGAAAGGCAACCCGGCTCCTCGGAAGGGTGGTTGCCCGGGCGGTTCGGCCCGGGTGCTCGGCGGCCCCCAGTATGCGTGAGCGGTCGTCCGCGACCGGTGGGAGAACGACTGTGGTCAACCGGTGAATACCGGGTATGAACGGGTGTCCGGGCAAAGGATGTTGCCGTAGGGTCGCGAGAGTTGCCGTGTCCGGTGCAACCGGCGGGGCAGGCCGCATCGTCGGAACGGGTCGCTGTACCAGATCATCATACCGATCATGACAACCAATGGTCACAGCCGATCGTCACAACAGACGAGCGTGAAAGACGTTGACGGATGCTCCGGCATCCACGGGGAGGGGTTCACTCTATGGCGGCGCATTTCGGCAGGAGGCTGCGCAAAGGGGCGGCAACCACCGCCGTGGCGGCGGCCGCGGTGGCTGCTCTGTCCGCGTCCCAGGCTCCGGGCGCGCCGATCGACGGCCAGGGCGGCCGGACCTCCTCCGACGCCGCCTCGGCGCCGGAGGAGAGCACCGGCGACCCCGGCGCGACCGGCAACTCGCCGTACTACACGGACCTGCCGCCGCTCAACAGCCCCAACCCGGCGCCGCCCGCGAGCTCCGACCCGATCGTCTCGGGCGCCTCCGAGGCGGGTATACCCGCGACCGTCCTCGACGCCTACAAGAAGGCCGAGACCGCGCTGCGCGAGTCCAGGCCCGCATGTAACCTGCCCTGGCAACTGCTCGCCGCCATCGGCAAGGTGGAGTCCGGCCAGGCCCGCGGCGGACGCGTCGATGCCGAGGGCACGACGACCTCCCCGATCATCGGCCCGCAGCTCGACGGCAACGGCTTCGCGCTCATCAGGGACACCGACAACGGCGAGTACGACGGCAACAGCGCCTACGACAACGCCGTCGGCCCCATGCAGTTCATCCCGTCCACCTGGGCGTGGGCCGGCCGCGACGGCAACAACGACGGCCGCGAGGACCCCAACAACATCTACGACGCCGCGCTGGCGGCCGGTCACTACCTGTGCCGCTTCGGCTGGGACCTGTCCGACCAGACGGACCTCGACAAGGCGATCCTCAGCTACAACAACTCGACGGAGTACCTGAACACCGTCCTGTCGTGGCTGGAGTACTACCGCAAGGGCACGCACGAGATCCCGGACGGCACCGGCACCCTGCCCGACAACCGCAGCGACAACACCACCGACCCCACCCCGTCGAGGCCGGGCAGCAGCCCGTCCACCCCGGACAAGCCGTCGACGAAGCCCGGCACCGGGCCCGGCAAGCAGGACAGCGGCAGCACCCCGCCGCCGGCCACGACCCCGCCGCCGGCCACGACCCCGTCGTCGGCCACGACCCCGCCACCGGCCTCCCCCGGCACACCGGGCGCCCCGCCGGCCACGACCCCGCCACCGGCCTCACCCGGCACACCGGGCGCCCCGCCGGCCACGACCCCGCCGCCCACCACGTCCCCCACACCCACCGACACGGTGGACCGCCTGGAGAACGCCGGCACCGGCCGGCTCACCGCTACGGCGGGCGAGACGTTCGCCGAGCGGATCGGCACCCGCGCGGAGACGCACGAGGGCGGGGCCGTCGCGAAGGTGCGGATCCGCTTCACCGTCGTCGGCGACACCGACACCACCTTCACCGGCGGCGAGAGCGTGGCCACCGTCCTCACCAACAGCTCCGGGGTCGCCGTCGCGCCCGCACTCCGGGCGGGCGAGAAGACCGGCGACATCACCGTCCGCGCCACCGTCGTCGGCCGCATGGTGCCGGGCCTCGACTACCGGGCCACCGTCACCGAGCGCGTCGCCGACACCGTCGTGCGCACCGATGACGAGGCGCTGACCTGCACGCCGGGCGGCGAGTTCGCCCACCGCGTCGAGGTACGGGCCACCCGCGACGGCGCCGCCGCCGACAAGGTCGCGGCCACCGCCACCCTGATCACATCGGCCGACGATCCGGCCGCCAACGACGAGGGCCCCTATTTCAAGGACGCCGACGACAAGGCCGTACGCACCCTCAGCGGCCTGAAGACGGACGCGGACGGCCGGCTGAAGCTGCCCCGGATGTACACGGACGACACCACCGGTACCTTCCTGCTCCGCATCACCCTGGCGGGCGGCGCCACCCTCACGGTCGAACTCACCGTGGCCGCGGACGAGACGGCGTCCCCCGGCCCGTCGGCGTCCCCCGGCTCCGCCACCGGCACGTAGCCGCACCCGCACGAACACGGGGCGCCCTCCGTCACCGCCGGAGAGGGCGCCCTTGCGTGTACGTACGGCGTTTTCTCGTTCCGCCCGCCGTTGCCGCGGTGCCGACCCCGACGCCATCTGACGGGCCGTCGGTCCGGCGGTGGAGCAGGAGGAGGTCACCGCCCGAGCCGCGCGTTGGTGTGCCGGGTCGGTTCGGCAGCGGCGGGGTCCTCGGGCCACGGATGCCGGGGATAGCGGCCGCGCAGCTCGGCCCGTACACCCTTGTAGCCGTCCTTCCAGAAGGAGGCGAGGTCGGCGGTGACGGCGGCGGGCCGCCCGGCCGGGGACAGCAGATGCACCAGCAGGGGCACCCCGGCCACCCGCGGCGACTCCTGGAGTCCGAACATCTCCTGGAGCTTCACCGCGAGGACCGGCTGTCCGGGGTCGGAGTAGTCGATCCGGACCGCGGACCCACTGGGCACGGTGATCCGCTCGGGGGCGAGGCCGTCCAGGCGGGCGGCCTCGCCGGACGCCCACGGCAGCAACCGGCCGAGGGCCTGCCCGGCGTCGATCCTGGCCAGGTCGGCGCGGCGCCGGGCGCGGCTCAGCTCCGGCTCCAGCCACTCCTCCACGCGCGAGTGCAGCGCCTCGTCGGACACGTCGGGCCAGGGCTCACCGGCCTGCCGGTGCACGAACGCCAGCCGCTGCCGCAGCACGGCCGCCCCGGCCGGCCACCGCAGCAGCCCGAACCCCTCCCGCCGCAGCCCCTCCAGCAGCGCGGCCCGTACGAGTTCCGGCTCCGGGTCGGTACGGGGCCGTACGGCCAGTTCGACGGCCCCCAGCCGCTCGACCCGCCGGGCGACGACGTCCCCGTCGGCCCAGTGCACCTCCTCGAGTGTCTTCAGCAGGGCGCCTGCCGCCCACCGCGCGGTGTCCTCGTCGACGACCGCGCCGAGCTGCACGCGCGCGTGGCCCCGTCCCACGGGCCGGTCGGCCACGGCGACCGCGATCCAGGGCGCGCCGCGCAGCCCGGTGCCCGCCCCTGCCTCGGCCCGCGTCCCGGACACCATCAGGTACGAACCGCCGTCCGCGCGGGCGATCCGCTCGGGGAACGCGAGCGCGGCCACCAGCCCGACCCGCGCGTCCTCCCCGTCCAGGCGCGGCATGCCGCCGCCCGTCGGAGAGAGGCCCCGTGAGAAGCCCTGTACCGAGGCTCGTGCGGGGGTCCGCGCGGAAGCCTTCGCCGAGGCGTCCGGTGCGAGCGCGCGCAGCCGGCGCACCTCGGTCCGCCACCGCTGTGCGTAGGCGTCGCCCCCGCGCCGCGCGGCGCGCAGCGCACCGGCGAGATCGTCCCCGTAGCTCCGTGGCGCCTCCTCGCCGATCAGCGCGACCACCTCGGCGGCGAGCCCGGGGCCCACGGCCGGTGCCGCGTCCAGCAGGGCCCGCCCGAGCCGGGGGTGCAGGCCCAGCCGGGCGAGCCGGGTGCCCCGCTCCGTGGCCCGCCCGTCGGCGCCGACGGCTCCGATCGCGGTCAGGACGGCCCCGGCCGCCGCCATTGCCCCGGCCGGGGGCGGATCGAGCAGGGCGAGTCCGGAGGCGTCGGGATCGCCCCAGCAGGCCGCCTGCAGCGCGAACGCCGTCAGGTCGGCCACCTTGATCTCGGGGGAGGGGAACCGCGGCAGCCGGACGTCCTCCGCCTGTGCCCAGCACCGGTACACCGCGCCCGGCGCCTCGCGCCCGGCCCGTCCCGCCCGCTGCCGGCCCGCCGCCTGCGAGGCCCGTACCGTCGTCAACGCGCTCAGCCCGCGCGCGTGGTCGACGCGGGGCTCACGCGCGAGGCCCGGGTCCACGACCACCCGGACCCCCGGCACCGTCAGCGACGACTCCGCCACCGAGGTCGCCAGCACCACCCGGCGCCGCTGCCCGGGCGCCAGCACCGCGTCCTGCACGGCGGCCGGCGCCCGCCCGTGCACCTGGAGCACCTCCACGTCCGGGAGCGGCCCCAACTGCGCGGCCACCCGGGCGATCTCGCCCACGCCCGGCAGGAACACCAGGACGTCCCCGTCCCGTTCGGTCAGCGCCCGCCGCACCACCGACGCCACATGTGTCAGCAGCACAGGGTCGACCCGCATGCCGTGCGGCGGCCGCACCGGACGGACGGGAGGCGCCCACACGACCTCCACCGGGTGCGCCGTCCTGCGCGCCTCGACGACGGGCGCGTCGCCCAGCAGCCGTGCCCAGCCCGCCGCGTCGGTCGTCGCCGACGCGGCCACCAGACGCAGCTCCGGACGCAGCGTCTCGCGCACGTCGCACAGGAACGCCGCCGCCGTGTCCGCGTCCAGATGCCGCTCGTGGCACTCGTCGAGGATCACGACGTCCACGCCGGTCAGCTCCTGGTCGCGTTGCAGCCGTTGCAGGAGCACGCCGGTCGTGACGACCTCCACGCGCGTGTGCCGTCCGGTCACCCGCTCCCCGCGCACCGTGAAGCCCACCGACCCGCCGGGCTTCTCGCCCAGCAGCCAGGCCATCCGCCGGGCCGCCGCGCGCGCCGCGATCCGTCGCGGCTCGGCGACCAGGACCCGCCGCGCGGGACCGGCACCGGCCAGTCCTGCCAGCACCAGCGGCACCAGGGTCGTCTTGCCGGTGCCGGGCGGTGCGACCAGGACGGCGGTGCCGCGTTCCCGAAGGGCGTCGGTCAGCGGGGCAATCACCTCGCGCACCGGGAGGGCGCCGAGAGCGTCATGACGGATCACGCACTCAGTCCCGTACGCACACGAAGATCGCCGTCCCCGGGATCAGCCGGCCGCGCAGGGGGGACCAGCCGCCCCACTCGGAGCTGTTCCACTCCGGCCACTGAGGCTCCACCAGGTCCACCAGACGGAAGCCCGAGGCGGCGACGTCGCGGACCCGGTCACCCAGTGTCCTGTGGTGCTCGACGTACACCGCGTGGCCCTCCTCGTCCTGCTCCACGTAGGGCGTGCGGTCGAAGTACGACCCGGAGACACTCAGCCCCTCCGGGCCGGGCTCGTCCGGAAACGCCCAGCGGATGGGATGCGTGACGGAGAAGACGAACCGGCCGCCCGGCCGCAGCACCCGGCGCACCTCGCGCAGCACCAGCCGCGGGTCGGCGACGAAGGGCAGCGCCCCGTACGCCGAGCAGGCCAGGTCGAAGGAGCCGTCCGCGAACGGCAGGGTGCCCGCGTCCGCGCACACCAGCGGGAACGGGCCCCCGATGCGCAGCGCGTGCTGCAGCTGCCGGTGCGAGATGTCCAGGGCCACCGGGCGCGCGCCCTGCGCGGCCAGCCAGCGCGAGCACTGGGCCGCGCCGGCGCCGAGCTCCAGGACGGTGCGGTCCTTCAGCTCCTCCGGCGGGCCGAGCAGCTCGGCCTCCACCTCGTCCAGCCCCTCGGGGCACCACACGAAGCGGTCGTCGCCGAGGAACGTGCCGTGCTCGACCTGGTACTCGTCCGCGTTGCGGTCCCACCAGCCGCGGTTGGCGCGGGCGCTCTCGGTGACGCCGGCGTCCCGTCGGGTCGCCTCCGGCCCGGATGCTTCGGGACCTTCGGGCTCTTGGATGATCGGCTCCATCGTCGTACTCTTCCGTCCAGTCGCCCCGGCTGTCGTCACAGGGGCGCACAGTGTCCTGCTGCGTGTGTCCGAAGTGGTGTCCGCGGGGTGGGTTCCGCGGGGCAGCGAGGCGGCATCCGACGTGCGGCTCTCCCCCGGACGGGGGAATTGTGCCGGTTTTGCGGCGATCCGCCCCGGGTGGGGGGCTTCGCGCATTGACCCTGCCCGGCTGCCCCCGTATGCTACAAGTTGCGCTGCGAGCCTGCGCACCTCAGACATAGCAGGTTGTGCTCGCATCTGTTGTATGTCCCCTCGGTTGTCGAGGCGCCACCGGACACCCGGTGTCCGGTTGAATGGCGCTTCCTAGGCTGTCCGGCTTCTGCAGAGCGAAACGGGCTCGGGCGTAGCAGTACCTACGACTCACTGTCCGTACCGGAGCCCTTTCCCACATGACGAGCAGCACCGAGACCACCGCCACCACCCCGCAGGTTGCGGTCAACGACATCGGTAACGAGGAAGCCTTCCTCGCCGCGATCGACGAGACGATCAAGTACTTCAACGACGGCGACATCGTCGACGGCGTCATCGTGAAGGTCGACCGGGACGAGGTCCTGCTCGACATCGGTTACAAGACCGAAGGTGTCATCCCGAGCCGCGAACTCTCGATCAAGCACGACGTCGACCCCAACGAGGTCGTCGCCGTCGGTGACGAGATCGAAGCCCTTGTTCTCCAGAAGGAGGACAAGGAAGGCCGCCTGATCCTCTCGAAGAAGCGCGCCCAGTACGAGCGTGCCTGGGGCACCATCGAGAAGATCAAGGAAGAGGACGGCATCGTCACCGGTACCGTCATCGAGGTCGTCAAGGGTGGTCTCATCCTCGACATCGGCCTCCGCGGCTTCCTCCCGGCCTCCCTGGTCGAGATGCGCCGCGTCCGCGACCTCCAGCCCTACGTGGGCAAGGAGCTCGAGGCGAAGATCATCGAGCTGGACAAGAACCGCAACAACGTGGTCCTGTCCCGCCGTGCCTGGCTGGAGCAGACCCAGTCCGAGGTCCGCCAGACGTTCCTCACCACCCTTCAGAAGGGGCAGGTGCGTTCCGGCGTCGTCTCCTCGATCGTCAACTTCGGTGCCTTCGTGGACCTGGGTGGCGTCGACGGCCTGGTGCACGTGTCCGAGCTGTCCTGGAAGCACATCGACCACCCCTCCGAGGTCGTCGAGGTCGGTCAGGAAGTCACTGTCGAGGTCCTCGACGTCGACATGGACCGCGAGCGTGTCTCCCTGTCGCTGAAGGCGACCCAGGAAGACCCGTGGCAGCAGTTCGCCCGCACCCACCAGATCGGCCAGGTCGTGCCCGGCAAGGTCACGAAGCTGGTTCCGTTCGGTGCGTTCGTCCGCGTGGACGAGGGCATCGAGGGTCTGGTCCACATCTCCGAGCTGGCCGAGCGCCACGTGGAGATCCCGGAGCAGGTCGTCCAGGTCAACGACGAGATCTTCGTCAAGGTCATCGACATCGACCTCGAGCGCCGCCGCATCAGCCTCTCGCTGAAGCAGGCCAACGAGGCCTTCGGCGCCGACCCGTCGGTGGTCGAGTTCGACCCGACCCTGTACGGCATGGCCGCGTCCTACGACGACCAGGGCAACTACATCTACCCCGAGGGCTTCGACCCCGAGACCAACGACTGGCTCGAGGGCTACGAGACCCAGCGGGAGGCGTGGGAGACCCAGTACGCCGAGGCGCAGACCCGCTTCGAGCAGCACCAGGCGCAGGTCATCAAGTCCCGCGAGGCGGACGAGAAGGCCGCTGCCGAGGGTGTCGACACCGCGGGTGCGGCTCCGGCCGCGTCCGGTGGCGGTGGCGGTGGCGGTGGCTCGTACTCCTCCGAGGGCGGCGACAACTCCGGCGCCCTGGCGTCGGACGAGGCGCTGGCCGCGCTGCGCGAGAAGCTGGCCGGCGGCCAGAGCTGACCTCCCGCCGGAGGCGGACCCCCACCCGCTGAGGCATGACCGGTGACTGAAGGGCCGCACCTTTCGAGGTGCGGCCCTTCAGCGCTGCGCTCCGGGGCGGGCGTTGCCTGCGTGCGGGCCGGTGGAGTCTTGTCGCGCAGTTCCCCGCGCCCCTCCCCTCGGGGAGTCGCCCTCACCTGGGAATACCGGTGCCCCGTGTCACGTTGTCCACGGGGAAACACGAGGAGGGGCGGTCACTGTGCTTGATCCGCAGGATTTGTACGCATGGGAGCCGAAGGGGCTGGCGGTCGTCGACATGGCGCTCGCCCAGGAATCGGCCGGTCTTGTCATGCTCTACCACTTCGACGGGTACATCGACGCGGGCGAGACCGGCGACCAGATCGCCGAGCGGCTGTTCGACTCGCTGCCCCACCAGGTCGTCGCCCGGTTCGACCACGACCGGCTCGTCGACTACCGGGCCCGTCGCCCTCTGCTGACCTTCACGCGTGACCGCTGGACCGACTACGAGGTACCCGCGCTCGAGGTGCGGCTGGTCCAGGACGCCACCGGAGCGCCGTTCCTGCTGCTCTCCGGCCCGGAACCGGATGTGGAGTGGGAGAGGTTCGCCGCCGCGGTGCGGCAGATCGTGGAACGGCTCGGCGTCCGCCTGTCGGTGAACTTCCACGGGATCCCCATGGGCGTCCCGCACACCCGCCCCGTGGGTATCACCCCGCACGGCAACCGCACCGACCTCGTCCCCGGCCACAGCAGCCCCTTCGAGGAGGCACAGGTTCCCGGCAGCGTCGAGGCCCTCGTCGAGTACCGGCTCATGCAGGCCGGACACGACGTGCTCGGCGTCGCCGCGCACGTGCCGCACTACATCGCCCGCTCCCCTTACCCGGACGCGGCGTTGACCGTCCTGGAGACCATCACGGCCGCGACCGGTCTGGTCCTGCCCGGCGTGGCGCACGCCCTGCGCACCGACGCGCACCGCACCCAGACCGAGATCGACCGCCAGGTGCAGGAGGGCGACGAGGAGCTCACGGCCCTCATCCAGGGCCTCGAGCACCAGTACGACGCCGCCGCGGGTGCCGAAACCCGGGGCAACATGCTCGCCGAGCCGGTGGAGATCCCGTCGGCGGACGAGATCGGACTCGAGTTCGAGCGATTCCTGGCGGAGCGCGAAGGCGACGTCTGAGACCGCCGGGGCCCACCCGGCCACGGGCGGGGCCGGGATCCCGCCCGGCGTGCTGCCGGCGGCAGGCCCTAAGCTCTCGGACATGCTGAAGGTGGGACTGACCGGTGGGATCGGTGCCGGCAAGAGCGAGGTGTCGCGGCTGCTCGTCGAGAGCGGCGCCGTACTGATCGACGCGGACCGCATCGCGCGCGAGGTCGTCGCACTGGGGACGCCCGGTCTCACGGCAATCGTGGCGGCCTTCGGTGAGGAGATCCTCACCGAGGACGGCAGCCTGGACCGGCCGGGGCTCGGCGCGATCGTCTTCGCCGACGCGGAGAAACTCGCCCTCCTCAACTCGATCGTCCACCCGCTGGTGGGCGCCCGCTCCCGGGAGCTGGAGGAGGCCGCCTCCGGGGACGCCGTCGTCGTCCACGACGTGCCCCTCCTCACGGAGAACGGCCTCGCGTCCCTCTACGACCTCGTGATCGTGGTCGACGCGAGCGCCGGGACCCAGCTCGAGCGGCTCGTCGGCCGACGCGGCATGAGCGAGGAGAACGCCCGCGCGCGCATGGCCGCCCAGGCGACGCGCGAACAGCGCCGGGAGATCGCGGACATCGTCATCGACAACGACGTACCTCTGGACGAGCTGGAGCGGCGGGTCGAGGACGTATGGGCCGAGCTCGTACGCCGGGCGGAGGCGGCCCGGCGGCCCGCGCAGGAATAGAGGTGCCCGGCCGGGGCGTTGAACCGGTTCGGCAAGGGAAGGATGCGGCTGTGCCCCAGAACAGTGGTTCGACCGGACGTACGCCCGAGACGCATGTCATCGACTTCCGTGCCGCCGAGCACCTGCTTGCCTCACGGGACCCGCGGGGTGCGGTGAAGCTGCTGGACGGGGTCATCGACGCGTATCCGGAGAACACGGCGGCGCGTCTGCTGCGCGCGCGGGCGTTCTTCGCGGCGGCCCAGCTGCGTCCGGCGGAGCTCGAGTTCTCCATCGTCCTGGAACGCGAACCGGACAACGCCTTCGCGCACTTCGCGCTCGCCCGCACCTACCAGCGACAGCGGCGGCCCGACCCGGCCAGGCGCCATTTCCGGCTGGCCGCCGCCCTGGACCCGAACCCGGAGTACCTGAAGGCCGCGCGCTTCGACGACAGCCAGGACGACGAGGGCTGAGGCGGCGACGCGCCGAGAGGGAGCATCCGGGTCACCTCGTGTCCCGGGGCGGATCGTACGGTGGTGCATCACGACCCGGCTGGTAGCGAGGTCCCTGGCGCATACGCCGGACGATCACGATCAGGTTGACGGTGACGACCAGCCACAGCAGCGCGCATCCCAGGGCCCAGCCGGGATGCCCGGCGACCGCGAACGCCACCGTCCCGAAGACGGTCCAGGCCTCGCCCCACACGCTCAGCCAGAACCGCATGCGCAGCGCACTGCGCGCGGTCCTCGGCTCACTGCCCGTTCGCATGCCGTCACCACCATTCCTCTTTCCACGGTTCCACGGTTCCACGGTTCCACGGTTCCACGGTTCCACGGTACGTCCGGCCGGTGGGAAGCGGCCGCTGTCGCCTGTCGGAGGCATGCCGTCACTCGGTCGAGTGAACTGGGGGAGCGTGGGAACGGGTGTGCGGATCCGGTCCGTTGGACGGACATGAAGCCGAAGATGCGTGAGGGGTACGAGGGGGCGGGCCCCGGGGCGATCACCCCGGACGGCTGCGCGGTGGAGCTGTACTCGCGGCTGCCCGTCGGGGACGAGCCGGACATCATCGCCGCCGCGGTACCGGCGGGCGCGCGGGTCCTGGAGCTGGGCAGCGGTGCGGGGAGGATGACCCACGCACTGCTGGAACGCGGGTTCACGGTCACGGCCGTGGACGAGTCCGCCGAGATGCTGGAGCGCGTGCGCGGGGCGCGGACCATGTGCGGCCCCATAGAGAAGCTGCGGCTGGACGAGACGTTCGACGTGGTGCTGCTCGCCTCGTTCCTGGTGCACGCGGGCGACGCCGAGGTGCGTCGGGGACTGCTGCGCACCTGTGTGCGGCATCTGGCGAAGGGAGGGTGCGTACTGATCCAGCGGGAGGGCGAGGACTACCACACGAACGTGCCCCGCGAGCGGGTGGACCCGGCGGGCTTCACCGTGCGCATCGTGTCGGTCGAGCCGGTCGGCGACGGAGTCGACGCGGTGCACGTCGGGTATGTGTTCCCGGACGCGGTGTGGACGCAGACGTTCCGGTCACGGCCGCTGACGAAGACGCGGTTCGAGGAGGCGCTGGGGGAGGAGGGCCTGCGCGTCGACCGGTATCTGACGGAGGACGGGATGTGGGTGAGGGCGGTGGCGGCAACGACCGAGGGCTGAGCGGAACGCGGTGACTTCCGTTCCAGGCCGCTGCCGCCGTGCGTTCACGGCCGCGCGGTGCCGCCGGAACGTCTGCCACGGTTTTTGCGACCGGCGGACTTTCCTTGATCCACGAGACCGCTGGGGTCCCCGGACCCGCCGCGGCCACCGGGCCCGGCCGGTCCGGCGGATCCTTCCAGGGCCCGGGGGATGTCGGGGCCACCCGGGCCGCCGAGGCCGCGCAGGCGTTCCAGTTCCCGGCGGTCGCGCTTCGTCGGGCGGCCCGCGCCGCGGTCCCGGATGCCGGCCGGGGCGACGGCGTCGCGGGGCGGGGACGGAGGGGAGTTGTCGATGTAGCACTGGACCGCGACCGGGGCGCCCACCCGCTTGCGGATCAGGCGCTTGACGACGACGACCCGTTCCCGCCCGTCGTGCCGCAGGCGCACCTCGTCGCCGACGCGCAGGGAGTGCGCGGGCTTCACCCGCTCACCGTTCACGCGTACATGGCCGCCGCGGCAGGCGTTGGCACCGAGGGAACGGGTCTTGACCAGGCGTACGGACCAGATCCAGCTGTCGGTCCGGACGGTCTCCCCGCTCTGCGGTCCGGCAGCCTCGGCAGCCGCCACAGCGGCGGCGGTGTCGGGCCCGGGGGGCGCGGAGGCCGTCGCCTTCGCCGTGTCCCCGTCGCCGCGCGTCCCGCCGTACTGAGCATCCTCGGAAGCCATGGTCCGACTCTAATCCTCCGGGGCGGCCCGGTGAGAAGGGATTTCGGCCGCCGCCGCACCGCCGGTGAGCAGGCCGGGCGGACGGGGCAGCCGCCGGCGCCTGCCGGTGCGCCCTACCGTGGAGGGATGGACCACCCCAGTGGCCTCCCCGGCTTCCGCGGCCTCCCCGATCTCCCGGCCTCCTCCGGTGCCCGCGACCCTTCCGGCCTTCCCGGTCTCGACCGGCGCGTCACCGGGTGCCGTGCCTGTCCGCGGCTGGTGGACTGGCGTGAGGAGGTCGCCCGGACCAAACGCGCCGCGTTCGCCGACCGGACGTACTGGGGCCGGCCGGTGCCGGGATTCGGACCGCCGGACGCCCGGCTGCTGATCGTAGGGCTGGCGCCCGCCGCGCACGGCGGCAACCGCACGGGACGGATGTTCACCGGAGACCGGTCCGGGGACGTGCTGTACGAGGGGCTGTACGACGTCGGGCTCGCCTCGCAGCCGACGTCCACGCACAGCGGGGACGGACTGGAGCTGTACGGCGTACGCGTCACCTCGCCCGTGCACTGCGCCCCGCCCGCCAACAGACCGACCCCCGGCGAACGGGACACCTGCCGGCCCTGGCTGGTGCGGGAACTGCGGCTGCTGCGGCCGACGCTGCGGGCCGTTCTCGTCCTCGGTGCCTTCGGCTGGCACGCCTCGCTGCCCGCCCTCGACGCGGCGGGCTGGACCGTGCCCCGCCCCCGCCCGGCCTTCTCCCACGGCGCCCACGTCGTACTCTCCGCCCCGGACGGCGACGACCTGCGTCTCTTCGGCTGCTTCCACGTCAGTCAGCGCAACACCTTCACCGGCCGGCTCACCCCCACCATGCTCCGAGAGGTCCTGCGCACGGCGGCCGAAGCAGCGGGGCTGCCCGCGCGAAAATGAGAGGACCCCCCGCGCCGGGCGCGCTACGGTGCCCCGATGGGCCGCTACCCGGACATCGAACCGTACGACCACGGCATGCTGGACGTCGGCGACGGCAACCGCGTGTACTGGGAGACCTGCGGGAACCCGCACGGCAAGCCCGCGCTGGTGCTGCACGGCGGCCCGGGAAGCCGCGCGACCCCCGGTCTCCGCCGCTACTTCGACCCCGACGCCTACCGCGTCGTGCTCCTCGACCAGCGTGGCGCCGGACGTTCGACGCCGGGCGCCGCCGACCACACCACCGACATGAGCGTCAACACGACCGCCCACCTCATGGCCGACCTGGAGCGCCTGCGTGCCCACCTGGGCATCGAGCGGTGGCTGGTGTGGGGCGTCTCCTGGGGCTCGGCGCTGGGACTGCGGTACGCGCAGACGCACCCCGGTGTGGTGTCCGAACTGGTGCTCACCGGAGTCACCACAGGGTCCGACCCCGAGGTGGCCCTGCTGACCCGGGGACTGGGGAAACTCTTCCCGGAGGCCTTCGAACGCTTCGTCGGCGAACTGCCCGCCGGTGAGCGCGACGGCAACCTCGCCGCCGCCTACAACAGACTGCTCGAGTCCCCCGACCCCGACGTCCGGGAACGGGCCGCGCGGGCCTGGACCGACTGGGAGACGGCGATCATCCCCGCCCCGCCGGGCTCGGTCGCGCGTTTCCAGGACCCCGGGTTCCGCAGGGGTTTCGCCCGCACCGTCACCCACTACTGGGGCAACGGCCACTTCCTCGGCGACGGCGGGGGCGTCGTCCTCCGCGACGCCCACCTCCTGAAGGGCATCCCCGGCACCCTGGTCCAGGGCAGCCTCGACCTCGGCAACCTCCTCGGCACCGTCTGGCGGCTCCACCACGCCTGGCCGGACAGCGAGTTGACGATCGTGGACGAGGCCGGCCACGACGTCGGCGCCGTCGGCGACGACGTCCTGGTGGAGGCGACGGACCGGTACGCGCGCGGCGGCGGATGAACACCGCCGCACTGTGCTCCATAGGAGGTAATTCCGGCTCTCCGCAAGCGTGATATCCCTGGCGGACATACGATTCCGGCAAGGGGAGGAAATCGCAGCGGAATTCCAGCCGAGGAGGGTCGGTGGCTAAACGTATCACCCGACGACGTGGCTATCGAGAAGGCATCTTCGGTGAGATGCTCGCCGAATTTCTGGGAACATTCGTCCTGATTCTCCTGGGTACCGCTTCGGTGGCCGTAGCCGTCGTCGGACTACCCGGATCAGGCCGGCAGGCGGTGGAGTTCGGGGCCGACAACTGGCTCATCATCACGTGGGGCTGGGGCCTCGCCGTGGTGTTCGGCGTGTATGTGGCCGGCGGAATCAGCGGCGCCCACATCAACCCCGCCGTGACCCTGGCCTTCGCCGTACGGCGGGACTTCCCCTGGCGGAAGGTCCTGCCCTACTGGCTGGCGCAGGTCGTGGGTGCCTTCGTGGCCGCCGCGCTCGTCTACGCCTGCTACAGATGGGCGATCGTCGCGGCCGAAACCCAGGCGGGCGTCCCGCGGGACGAATCGCTGGCAACCTACTCGATCTTCGCCACATTCCCCGCCGAATACTTCGGGAATTCATGGTGGGGTCCCTTGCTCGACCAGATCGTGGGAACCGCAATTCTGCTTCTTCTGATCTGTGCTCTCATCGACATGCGCAACACGGCTCCGATGGCGAATCTCCACCCGTTTCTCATCGGCCTGGTGGTCACCGTCATCGGCCTGACGTTCGGTACCAACGCCGGATACGCGATCAATCCCGCACGGGACTTCGGCCCCCGGCTGTTCACCTATTTCGAAGGCTGGGGCTCGATCGCCCTGCCCGGGTCATTCCAATGGTTCAGCGGCTACTGGTGGATTCCCGTCGTCGGCCCGCTCATCGGCGGAGTCCTCGGGATGGCCGTGTACGACCTGCTCATCAGTCCGGTGCTCAAGGCCCGGGCCGGAGAGGCCGAAGAGGGCCCGGCCACCGAAGAACCCTAGGCACACCAGGAGGCGGCAACGATGCCCGAATTCGTCGGCGCGGTGGACCAGGGGACCACCAGTACGCGCTTCATGATCTTCGATCACGCCGGGAACGAGGTGGCGAGGCACCAGCTCGAGCACCGGCAGATCCTGCCGCGGTCGGGGTGGGTCGAGCACGACCCGGTGGAGATCTGGGAACGCACCAACACGGTGATCCAGAACGGCCTCCGTGCCGGAGGACTGACAGCCGCCGATCTGCGGACCATCGGCATCACCAACCAGCGCGAGACGACCGTGGTATGGGATCCGCGCACCGGCCGCCCCTACCACAACGCCATCGTCTGGCAGGACACCCGCACCGACAGCATCGCCGCCGCCCTCGAACGCGACGGCCACGGCGACGTCATCCGTCACAAGGCCGGACTGCCGCCGGCCACCTACTTCTCCGGCGGCAAGATCAAGTGGCTGCTGGAGAACGTGGACGGGCTGCGTGAGGCCGCCGAGGCGGGCCACGCCCTGTTCGGCAACACGGACGCCTGGGTGCTGTGGAACCTCACCGGCGGCCCCGGCGGGGGCGTGCACTGCACCGACGTGACCAACGCCAGCCGGACCATGCTGATGAACCTGGAGACCCTGGACTGGGACGACGGACTGCTGAACATCTTCGGCATCCCCCGCTCGATGCTGCCGACCATCCAGCCCTCGTCCGATCCCGAGGCGTACGGCGAGGCCCGCACCTCCCGGCCACTGGGCGCCGCCGTCCCGATCACCGGAGTACTCGGCGACCAGCACGCGGCGACCGTCGGCCAGGTCTGCTTCTCTCCGGGCGAGGCCAAGAACACCTACGGCACCGGCAACTTCCTGGTACTGAACACCGGCACGGAACTGGTGCGCTCGAGCCACGGGCTGCTGACGACGGTGGCGTACCAGTTCGCGGACAGCCCCGCGGTCTACGCGCTGGAGGGCTCCATCGCCGTCACCGGCGCCGCCGTGCAGTGGCTGCGCGACCAGCTGAAGATCATCACGAGTGCCTCGGAGAGCGAGCAGCTGGCACGTTCGGTGGAGGACAACGGCGGGATGTTCTTCGTGCCGGCCTTCTCCGGCCTCTTCGCCCCGTACTGGCGCTCCGACGCCCGCGGCGCCATGGTGGGCCTGGCCCGCTACAACACCGGTGCGCACATCGCCCGGGCCACGCTGGAGGCCATCTGTTACCAGAGCCGCGACGTGGTCGAGGCCATGGAGCAGGACTCGGGTGTGCACCTGGACGTGCTCAAGGTCGACGGCGGTGTGACCGCCAACGACCTGTGCATGCAGATCCAGGCCGACGTGCTGGGTGTGCCGGTCAGCCGTCCCGTGGTCGCCGAGACCACCGCGCTGGGTGCCGCCTACGCCGCCGGACTCGCGGTCGGCTTCTGGCGCGACACCGACGAACTGCGCTCCCACTGGCAGGAGTCGAAGCGCTGGAACCCGGAATGGAGCGAGGAGCGCCGCCAGGGCGGCTACCAGGACTGGAAACGGGCCGTGGAACGCACCCTGGACTGGGTCAAGGTCACCTGACGCCCCACGTGGACGGCCCCCGCCGGCAGCCGGCGATGTCCGCCGCTTCCCTCACCCACGTCTCCCGCAGGGGCACGAGGACGTGACGGAAGCAGCCGACACCTCGTCGTCGGAGCGGGGCCGGGCCACGCCCGGCAGCGCGGCGGCGAAGGACCGCAGCCGGACGGCGGCCGAGACGTCGGCGTCGCCCGAAACGGCCCGGAGCGGACTCACTGCCCGGTCACCGGTCATCACGCGTCGGCGGCGTCCGGTACGACCGCCGTCGCCGTGATCTCCACGAGCTGCCCGGTGTACCCGAGACAGGCCACGCCGATCAGGGTCGACGCGTGGGGGCCCGTGCTCAGCCCGGACGCCTCCACCACGTGCCACACGGCGGAGAGCACCGCGGGCTCACCGCTCACGACATACACGTCCGTCGCGATGACATGGGCGAAGTCGCTTCCCACCGAGCGCAGCTGCTCCTCGAGGTTGGCGATCACCCGATGGGCCTGCCGCACCGGGTCCCCCTCGCCGACCAGCTTCCCGCCGACGTCCAGCGGGACCGACCCGGCGAGGAACGCCAGCCTGGTGCCCGCCTCGACGACGGAGACGTGGGAGTAGGCGGGTGGCGGGAAGAGCGAGGGGACGGTGACGCGCCGGATCACGCGGACTCCGATCTACGGGTACGGCGGACGAGCCCCCGATCCTGTGCGACCCGGCACGCCACCGCATCCGAATTTCGGTCACCCCCTCGGTCACCCCCGTATCCGCGTCGGTCAGGGCGTACGTCGTCGTGAGGTACTGCGTCGGACTGCAGACGGCTCCGACGGCTCGGGCAGCGCGGAGACCTGGATCGAGGTCGGTCGCCTGCGGCACACGAGCTTCGTGGTGGACCGGCTCGACGCAGGCACGAGAGGACGGTCCAGGCCGTGACGCCGGACGTGCCGACCGCGGCCCGCCGGGACCACGGGGGCACCCTGTCAGTGCCGGGCGAACTGGACACGCGTCGGCTGCACGACATCCGGCCGCACGCTGATGCCGTCGACGGTCAGCCGCTCCCCGTAGATGTCGGTGAGTCTCAGGGCGCCGCCGCAGCCGGTGCCGTCGGGGGAGAGGAAGTAGTTGTACCCGGTACGGGTCAGCCGGAGCCAGCCGGAGCCGGTGGCGACCTCCAGCCGGGCCAGCGGGTTGCGGTGGCCGATCGCCTGGATGCCGCACCAGTGGCTGCTGGAACCGGTCTTGTAGCGGATCGAGACGGTGTCGGACGTTCCGGGGCTGAGCAGGCTCCACGTGACCGGGATCCGCCCGGCGGAGAGGCCGGCGAGCCCGGCGAAGGCTTCCTTGCTCAGGTCGAGCTGCCCGGGAGCGCAGGGCGAGGGGCACTCGTCGGTGATCCGGACCGTCACGGAGGCGCCACCGGCCGCGCGGACGAAGACGTACGCACCGCACGCCCGGGACGTCTCGTAGTCGGTGGTGTTCATCGCTGCGGTCATGAGGCCGGGGCTCGGACCGTAGAGACAGGCGCCGTCACCGTCCCCGGCGTCGTAGTGGGTGGCGACTCCGCTGTAGGCGGCCCGGGGCTCGATCCGCCCCGCCAGTGGTGCCCCGCCGGAGGCCGGGCGCGGGGCGGCCGTGGGGGTGCTCCCGCGCGACGGCTGGCCCGACGCGGTGGTCGCGGAGGGCTTCGGGGCCGGGGACGCCGTGGACGGCTTCGCCTTTGGTGTCCGCCCGGTCGCCGTGGGCGTGATGCTCGGCCGGGCGCCGGTGGCGGATGTGGCCGTGGCCTGCACGGTGTCGGACTCGCCGTCGGGAGTGAGGGCGACGACCAGCGATATGAGGAGCCCGGCGGCGGTCACGGCGACGGCCGGGACCAAGGGGCTGCGCCGCTCGAGGCAGGGGCGGCGGTGGGAGGGGGATACCACGGACGAGTCCTTACGTGGTGCGGGAGAACACGCGCTTTCGGCTCGGCAGTGGTCACAGCCGCCGGAAAGGTTGCCGGACTCGGACCCGGTGGCGCCGGCCCCGCCCCGCGGAGCACGTGATCACGCCTCTCGGGGCTCGGGGCTCGGGGCCCTCGTCCACCGAGGGCGGGGCCGGGGGTGAGGGTGAGGCGGGAGGCATGACGAGGAAGGCGGCCGCCGGGTCGACGTCGGCGGCGTGGAACAGGGTGGGCAGGTCGTGATCGAGGAGCCCCGCCGTCTCGATCATTTGAATGGGACCGAGCGGGCCACACCGCCGAGGACATAGCGCTGACGCTGCAAGGCGGCGACGCGGGCACCAGCGACCGTCTTCAGCACCTCGGTCTCCCGCACGAAAGGCAGCCGGGTCTCCGGGTCGACCACCGTGGCCGTGACGGCCTTCGCCGTCGCGGGCTCCCCGCCCGGCGACTGCCCGAGGCGGACCAGACCCGTGCCGCCGTGGCCGATGCGGCCGAGCAGCTCGAAACCGCCGAGTGCGGCCGGGTCCCCGGGACCCGGCGGAGCCGCGTTCGTGGAGGAACACGGACCTGGTTCGCACCGTCACATCCCGGAAACGCACGGGTTCGCTTCCCTCCTCCACTCCGCTTATCGTGGACACCACGTCCCCCGCCCGGTCACCGTCGCCCGCGAGCCCGCCCCCGCCCTCGACGTGACGACTGGAGCCCCGTGTCCCGTACCGCGCCCGCCGTACCCCCGTGGCTCGCCCATGCCCTGCGGGCCCAGCGCGGACCGGTTCCGTGGAGCGCGGTCACGCGTGGGGCGCTGTCGGCCGGGCCGGTGCTGCTCGTCGCGGTGCTCGCCGGGCAGCCCACCGCCGGAGTCGCCGCCGCCATCGGCGCCATGCTCGCCGGGGTCAACGACCGGCCCGGGAGCCGGCGGGCCTCGGTCGGACGGATCGGGGTGCCCGCGCTCGCGGGGGCGGCCGGGCTGGCCGTGGGGACGTATGCGGGAGACCACACCCCGGCCGTCCTGCTGACGCTGCTGATGGCCGGGCTCGGCCTGGTCGCCGGCGGGATCAGCGCCCTCGGGCCGGTCGGTTCCGCCGTCGGCACGCAGTTGCTCGTCGGTGCCGCGGTCGGCGCCGGGATGCCGTTGCCGGAGAGCGGCTGGGAGCGGGCGCTCGCCTACCTCGCCGGGGCCTGCTGGCTGCTCCTGCTGAGGCTGGTGCTGCCCACGCCGGGCTCCCTGACGGGGGACTCCCGGTTCGGCTTCCGGTTCGACGGGGAGCGGCACGCCGTGGCCGGCGTGTACGAGGCCGTCGCCGCACTGCTCGAGGCCACCGGCTCGGACACCGCCACCGCGCGGCGGGCCGCCCTCACCGCCGCCCTCGACCAGGCCCAGGACGCGCTCGCCGGGCCCCGGCTGCGGCGGTACGCCAGTTCCGAGGCCGAACGGCGACTGCACGCGCGGTACGCCGCCGCGCTGCCGCTGGCCGAGGCCGCGACCGCGCTGGCCTGGGCCGGGGAGGCCGTACCGGCCCGCGCGTCCGAAGGACCCCGGCGGCTCGCCGTCGCCGTACGCGGCGGCACCTCCACCGGGGCCCTGCCCGCACCGTCCCGGTCCGTCCCCGCGCTGCGCGCCCTCGACGACGCCCTCCTGCGCGCCGCCGTGGCCTTCGACCGGGCCGAGGGCGGTGACCTGCACACGCGCCGGCGGTCCCGCGCGGCCCTCACCCGTACCGCCCTCGGCGCCCGGGGACGGGAGTACGGCATGCGGGTCGCCCTCTGTTTCGGCGTGAGCGTCGCCGTCGCCCAGGCCCTGTACCACTCCGGCTGGTACGGGCAGCACGAGCACTGGTACTGGCTGCCCGCCACCGCCGTCTTCCTCGTCAAGCCCGACCTCGGGCCGCTCGCCTCCCGGGTGCTGAACCGCGCCGCCGGGACCGTGCTCGGGGCGCTCCTCTTCGCCGGGTTCGCCGCCGTGCTGCCCCGCCCGGAAGGGCTCATCGCGCTGGTGGCGGTCAGCGGGGCGCTCATCCCCATCGCCGCCCGGCACTTCGCCGCGCAGACCACCGTCGTCACCGTGCTCGTGCTCGCCCTGGTGATGGTGGGCGGTGAACCGGAGGCCTCCGCCGCGCGGATCGGCGAGACGCTGCTGGCCTGCGCCATCGTGCTCGTCGTCGGCCATCTCCCGATGCCGGGACAGCGCGGCCACGGCATCCGGGCCCGGCTCACCGAAGCGGACGGCGCCGCCCACGCCTACCTCGCCCACGTCCTCGACACGTCCGACGACCGTGCCGCCCGCTGGGTCCTGCGCCGCGAGGCCTACCGCACCCTCGCCGAGGCCCGCAGCGCCATCGCCCTGGCCTCCGCCGAGCTGCCCGCGCTCGCCCGGCACTCCCGCGGCACGGACGAGTTCGCTGCCCTCCTCGAGGAGCTCGTCGACACCACCACCGCCTGTGCCGTCCACCTCGACGACACGGGCCGGCTCGACCCCCGTCACACCGGGCGGCTCGCCGAACTCCGAAAGGAACTGGCGACGTGCCGCGAGCGGGTGGGTGTCCGGCTGCCGGAGGTGCCCGTCGCGGGGTGAGCCGGGCACCCCCTCGCGCGCGGCGCGAGACGAATACGAAGCGTAGGACTTCACGCGCGGAAAGCGACCGAACGTCCGGAAGATCGGAGAGCCGGCTCGCACCTGACGGTGAACGCGTGTCGAGTACGTCTCAGTACGGTCTCCGAGCGAGGCGTTCACCCCGTCGTTGGCGTTTGATTCCACGAGTACAACGCTGGACGAGAGGCTGCCGGTGAACGGGCGAACGGTGCTTGAACGCTTTCCCGCGGGTGGACCGCGCGGGTCCTGGCCCGCGGAGGAGTTCGCGCGGGCACGACGTATGGAGGGCCTGCCCGCCGAGGTGGTCATGGACCTCGCGACCGACATGTTCCTGGTGATCGTCCGCGGCGGCGACGGCAGCGCCGACGCGGTCGCGTGAGGCTCGGGAGCCCTATGCGGTGACCGGGCGGGACCAGCTCGGGGTCGTGTCCGTCAGACGGCACACCGCCAGGTAGAGCGGTATCGGCGGAGTGTACGGAAGCGTCCCGTCCGGGCGGTGGATCAGACCGGGGGAGGCCGGGGCGTCCGGTACGACGGCCCCCGTGTCGTACCGCGCGGGGGCGGGCCACTCCAGGGCGTAGTCCGAATCGGACGGAACCAGCCACCACCAGTGCGCCTCATCGGCGTACACACACCCCACCCGTGGCAGCCGGGGCATGACCAGCGGTCCGAAACGGGCCGGCACAGCCACCGCGTCGCAGCCCATCGGTGCCGTCATCCCGTCGGGGACGGGCAGGCGCCGGAGCGGTGCGGGCGGGGTGAACAGCCCGCGCTGAAGGCGGACCAGCGTGTTCAGGCTCAGGGCCCGAGAGCCCGTCACACCCACCCCCCGTCCCGGCGGTACTGGCGCGGGGCCATGTGCTGACGAGGAGATGTCTGCGGGGCCGTCGGAGCCGCTTTGGAGCGGTGCCGCTGCTCGGGCTCCTCGGCGTCGCCCTGGCCGTCGGCCGGGCCCGGCTTGGGGCGCTCGCCCCAGCCGAGGTCGTTCTGCGGCCCGTCGGGCGGGCGCGGTGTGTCGGCCTTGCGGGGCAGCTCGGCCCAGACCAGCAGGCCGGGACCGTGCTCGTGGGCGCCCCAGGCGTGACACATGGCGTCGACGAGAAGCAGTCCCCTCCCGTGCTCCTCCTCCGGCTGCTGCCGGGTGTTCGCACGGGGCTGGCCGGGCGCACAGCCTTCGTCGCGCACGGCTATGCGCACCAGTTCGTCGCCGTCGTGCAGCTCGCAGACTATGTGGCTGCTCGCCGTGTGCACGATGGCGTTGGTGACGAGTTCGGAGACGACCAGAGCCGCTGTGTCGCAGGTGTCCTCGCACACCGACCAGCCGGTCAGCCGGGCCCTCGTCAGGCGTCTGGCCTGTGCGGGAGAACCCGGATGGGCGGCCAGTTCGAAGCGGAACCGGCGCTGGACAACAGTCCCCGCGGGGTCGGCGGCTCCCTGGGCGGGGCCGGGACCGAAGGGGCGCGCAGCGGCGTCTGTTCCTAAGGGCACGGACGGAATCACGCTTGCCACTATCGCCCCGCCGTGCACACTTGGCAAGTGCCACTCTGAAAAATCCAGAGTGCTGCGTGACGGTCTGGACGGTCGTGGCACACTGCTCGCAACAGCACCCTGCGCGGCGCCAGTTGAGGTCGTCGAAGAAGTGTTCGAGTGAATGGGCTTGAGCAAACCTTCGAACGGTTCTCGGATTGGCGCCGCAGAGCTGTGGGGGGCTCTCGCGGCTGCAGGCGTCAGCGATGCCAGGAACGTCAGGAATCCTTTTCGGGGAGGTGGAGCGTGAGCGAACCGCGGTCCGCGCCGACGGTCGGCCAGGTCGTCCTCGGCCGGCGACTGCTGGATCTGCGGGAAAGTGCCGGCCTCAAGCGCGAGGAGGCCGCACGCGTCCTGCGCGTCGCCCCCGCCACGGTCCGGCGCATGGAGATGGCCGAGGTCGCGCTCAAGATCCCGTACCTCCAGCTCCTGCTGAAGGCCTACGGGGTCTCCGACGAGGAGGCCGACGCCTTCGTGCAGCTGGCGGAGGACGCCAACCGGCCCGGCTGGTGGCAGCGCTTCCACGAGATCCTGCCCGGCTGGTTCTCGATGTACGTGAGCCTGGAGGGCGCGGCTACGCTCATCCGCAGCTACGAGCCCCACTTCGTCCCCGGACTGCTGCAGACCGAGGACTACGCACGTGGCGTGCTGCGCTCGGGTGCCATCGGGCAGACCAGGCCCGAGGACATCGAGGGTCACGTCGCCCTGCGCATGCAACGGCAGGATCTGCTCACCCGTGACGACGCACCCCGGCTGTGGGTCGTGATGGACGAGACGGCGCTGCGCCGCCCGGTCGGCGGCCCGGAGGTGATGCGTGCCCAGATCGACAGACTGATCGAGGCCACGAAGCTGCCCAATGTCACGCTCCAGGTCGCCCCGTTCGCCAGCGGGCCGCACCCCGGCACGTGCGGGCCGTTCGTGCTGTTCCGATTCGCCATGCCCGAACTGCCGGACATGGTCTACAGCGAGTACCTGACGGGCTCCGTCTACCTGGACGCGCGCTCCGAGGTGGCGACCCACCTCGAGGTCATGGACCGCATGGCGGCGCAGGCCGCTACAGCACATCGCACGAAGGTGATCCTCAGGGATCTCCGCAAGGAGCTGTGAATGAAACGCATCAAACCCCTGTCCTCGTCCCCGCTGCCGGTGCCCCCGCAGCGGGTCCGCACCGAGATGATCTACAACGGCATGCCCGCGCGGGAGCTGGGCAGCGAGGGCTGGCACAAGCCGTGGAGCGGTGGCAACGGCGGCAACTGCCTGGAGGCGATGAAGCTCGACGACGGTCGGATCGCCGTACGGCAGTCCACCGACCCGGACGGTCCTGCGCTCATCTACACCTCGGCCGAGATGACGGCCTTCATCGAAGGAGCCAAAGCCGGAGAGGCGGATTTCCTGCTGTCCTGAACTTCGTTGACCGTTCTACCGTTGCTTCCCAGCGTTCCCCGACGTTGCTTGCCCCCGTCCCTTGCCCCGTCCCCGTCCCCGTCCCCGTCCCCTTCTTCCCCACTCCGCTCACCACACTGGCTCGGCACTGAAATTGATCACTAACAGTTGCAGACACTTACGGAGTTCGTCATGACCGGGCAGCAGCACCCCGTCGAGATCGACACGAGCAAGCCGCACACCGCGCGGATGTACGACTGGTACCTCGGAGGCAAGGACAACTACCCCGTCGACGAGGCCATGGGCCGGCAAATGCTCGCCCTCGACCCGAGGGTGCCCGTGATGGCGCGGGTGAACCGCGCCTTCATGCAGCGCGCCACGCGCTGGCTCACCGGCCAGGGTGTACGCCAGTTCCTCGACATCGGCACCGGCATCCCCACCGAGCCCAACCTCCACCAGATCGCCCAGGGCATCGCACCTGACGTGCGCGTCGTCTACTGCGACAACGACCCGATCGTGCTGGCCCACGCCGGCGCGCTGCTGCGCGGCACCGACGAGGGGGTGACCGAGTACCTCCAGGGCGATGTGCGTGAGCCGGAGAGTATCCTGGAGGGCGCGCGGAAGATCCTCGACTTCGACCGGCCGGTCGCGGTCTCCCTCATCGCGCTGCTGCACTTCATCTCCGACGAGGACGGCGCCCACGAGCTGGTCGGCCGGCTGCTCGCCGATCTGCCCTCCGGCAGCTACCTCGTGATCTCCCATGCGACGTCCGACTTCACTCCCGAGGAATCCAGGGCGGCCACCGAGAAGCTCAAGGCCGCGGGTGTCAACCTGGCCCTGCGCTCCCGCGAGGAGTTCACCCGCCTCTTCGACGGCCTCGAACTGGTCGATCCCGGCATCCAGGTGCCCCAGTTGTGGCACCCCGAACTGGGCGAGCCCGTTCCCGGTCAGGACGACGGGGTGATCCCGGGGTACGGGGCGGTCGGGCGCAAGGCGTAGGTCCGGGCGGGGCGAGGGCACCGAGGGTGAGGGGTGGGCGTTCCCCGTCGGTGTGCGTCACGCCGTCATCGGACGGTCGTACGGGCCGATGGGGGACGGGAGCCGGGTGGTGCCGTCGGTCAGGTGACGGTCGACGGCCGCCGCCACCGCCCGGCCCTCGGCGATCGCCCACACGATCAGCGACTGGCCGCGGGCGGCGTCCCCGGCCGCGAACACGCCCGGCACGTTCGTGGCGAAGCCGGCGTCGCGCGCGATCGTGCCGCGCGGCTCCAGCTCCAGACCGAGCCCGGCGACGAGCCCGTCCGCCCGGTCGGGGCCGAAGAAGCCGAGCGCGAGGAGGACGAGGCCGGCGGGCAGCACCCGCTCGGTGCCCGGCAGAGGGCGGCGCTGTGCGTCCACCCCGGCCAGGTGCAACGCCCGCACCCGCCCGTCCGCGTCGCCGGTGAGACGCAGCGTGGACGCCGCGAACAGCCGTGCGTCCGAGTCCTCGGCCGCCTCCGGCGCCGTCCGCAGTGCACCGGCCTCCTCGTGCGAGGCGGACAGCCGGTACAGCTTCGGGTACGTCGGCCAGGGCTCGGTGGCCTCGTCGCGCTCGCCGCCCGGGCGGCCGTAGATGTCCAGCTGCGTCACGGACGTGGCCCCCTCCCGCACGGCCGTGCCCAGACAGTCGGAGCCCGTGTCACCGCCCCCGACGATGACGACGTCCCTGCCCAGGGCGGACAGCGGGGAGGCCTCCAGGTCCCCCTCGCACACCCGGTTGGCGAGCGGCAGATATTCCATGGCCTGGTGAACACCGGTCAGTTCCCTTCCCGGGAGGTCCAGTTCGCGCCACGCGGTCGCCCCGGTGGCGATCACCACGGCGTCGTAACGCGCCCGCAGCCCGGCGGCGTCGACATCGCGCCCGACCGTCGTGGACGTACGGAACTTCGTGCCCTCGGCCCGCATCTGCCCGATGCGTCGCTCCAGATGACGTTTCTCCATCTTGAACTCGGGGATGCCGTACCGCATCAGCCCGCCGATCCGGTCGTCCCGCTCGTACACGGCGACCGTGTGGCCCGCCCGGGTCAGCTGCTGGGCCGCGGCCAGTCCGGTGGGGCCCGAACCGATCACGGCGACCGTCCGGCCGGAGAGCCGGTCCGGCGGAACCGGCCCGGCGAAGCCCTCCTCCCAGGCCCGGTCGGCTATGGCGCACTCGACGTTCTTGATGGTCACGGCGGGCTGGTTGATGGCGAGCACACATCCCGCCTCGCAGGGCGCCGGGCACAGTCTGCCGGTGAACTCGGGGAAGTTGTTGGTCGCGTGCAGCCGCTCCGCCGCGGCCCACCAGTCGTCGCGCGCGACCAGGTCGTTCCAGTCGGGGATCAGATTGCCCAGCGGGCAGGCGTCGTGGCAGAAGGGGACACCGCAGTCCATGCAGCGGTCGGCCTGCGCACCGACGATGGGCAGCAGCGCGCCGGGGACGTGGACCTCGTTCCAGTCCCGGACCCGTTCCCCGACGGGCCTGCGCGGCCAGTCCTGGCGCGGCGTGGTCAGGAACCCCTTGGGATCGGCCATGGCAGCCGTCTTCCTTGTATGCGCGTTCTTTCCTGCGTGCACGAGCGGCCGCGCCGTTCACGGTCGGACGGCACGCACTCCTGCGGGCCGGGGGTGGCTTTCTCCCCGGTGTCTCTCGTCTCTCCGGACCGGCGCTCCGGATGTGGTGCTGCGGGCCGGGCGCTCTCCGGAGCCCGGCATTCTCCTCCACGATACGACTGCTCGTGCCCGCGTGCAGGCCGCCCACGGCGCTTTCCGCGACGTCCGGGTCGTCAGGTGAGACACCGTCAGCACGAAGTGCGGTCCGTCCGTCACGTCGCCAGCTCCCACCCGTCCCCGACCGGGAACCCTCCCGGCGGCCACCGTCACCACCAGTGAAGCCGGACCCGGGCGCGGTACCCATGGCCGAGCGTCGCGGGGCCACACGCGGGCGTCCAGCAGGCCGGCGCATCATGGCGGTGTGCGATTCGAAGCGATCACCTGGGACCGGCTCGGCGACCTCCTCGCCGGGCGTGTGGCGAGGCTGAAGACGTCCGACGGCGGCCCCTGGCCGCGTGTCGCCTTCGACGGTGCCCCGGCCGCCGGTCCCGAAGGCCTCGCCGGACGGGTCGCAGACGCCCTGCGCGTCCGCGGACGCGCATCCGTCGTCGTGAGCGCCGAGGGTTTCCTGCGCCCCGCCTCGGTCCGGCTGGAGTACGGTCACCAGGACGTGGAGTCGTACTACGCCGGCTGGTACGACACCGGTGCCCTCCGGCGCGAGGTGTTCGGGCCTCTCGAACCCGGCGGGAACGGACGGGTCCTGCCCGACCTGTGGGACCCGGTCACCGACCGCGCCACCCGCAGCCCCTACGTCCCGCTCCCGCCCGGCGGCGTACTGCTGCTGCACGGCCCGCTCCTCCTGCGGCACCGGTTCCCCTTCGACCTGAGCGTCCACGTCTCGCTCTCCCCGGGCGCCCTGCGCCGCCGCACCCCCGAGGACGGGCACTGGACCCTGCCCGCCTTCGAACGCTACGAGCGGGAGACCGACCCGGCCTGCACCGCCGACGTCCTGGTACGCGCCGACGACCCCCGCCATCCGGCGTGGCACGGCTGAGCCGTACGGGCGAAGGTGCGGGGCCCCGGCCACACGACGACAATGAAGGGCGCCGGTACTCGCGGTGCGCCCCGCGCCGCGCCGGCCGTCCGGCACCGGGAGGTACCTCATGACCACCGCCGGAGACATCATGCACCGCGGCGCCCAGTGGATCCCCGCCCACGAGACGGTCGACCGCGCCGCTCAGCTGATGCGAGACCTGAACGTCGGCGCGCTGCCCATCAGCGACGAGAACGAGCGCCTGTGCGGCATCCTCACCGACCGCGACATCGTCGTCGGCTGCGTGGCCATGGGCCACGATCCGGCCAGGGTCACAGCGGGGGAGATGGCCAAGGGCACACCGCGCTGGATCGGGGCGGACGCCGACGTCGACGAGGTCCTCCGAGAGATGCAGACACACCGCATCCGCCGGCTCCCCGTCATCGAGGACAAGCGTCTGGTCGGCATGATCAGCGAGGCCGATCTCGCCCAGCACCTGACGGACGGCCAGATCGCCACCTGGGCGGAGCACGTCTACGCCAGGACCCCGTCCGGCTGAACGCGCACCGTTGCACCGAGCCGTGCGGCGGTGGGTGTCGGAGCCGACGGCTGCGCCGGAAGAACCGGTACGGCAGCGGACACGCGACGGGTACGACGCCGATGACCGTGCCGTAGCCGTACCGCCGGCCTAGCTGCAGGACATCGGCCGCCACCTCGCCGCCGTCGCCGCGGCACCTGGATCTGGCGACGACCCTTGTGGTCTCGGCCTGGAGACGTATGGCCCGACCCTGCCCGGGGACGCGGGACGCAAGCCCGAGACCACGGTCCGTCGGAGGTCGGAGGTCGGAGGTCGGAGGTCGGAGGTCGGACGAGGCCGTCAGGCCGGTCGCGGCGGGCGGCCTCCCTCCTGACGCACGGCCAGCGCACCCGCCCTGCACCCCTCGGCCGCCGCATGCTCCGGGTCGGCGCCCGCCATGAGGGCGGTGAGGAACGCGCCCGTGAAGGCGTCGCCGGCGCCCGTGCTGTCCCGGGGTGTCGCCGCTACGGCGGGAACGCGGACGCACACTTGGCCGGCCCGGGCCAGCAGCGCACCCTCGGCTCCTTGTTTGGACACGACCAGCGGAACCCGCCGGCTCAGCCGCGCCGCCGCGTCCGCAGCCCCGGACAACCCCGTGAGCAGGTACGCCTCGTCCCGGCTGGGCAGCAGGATGTCCACACCCTCGACGAGGGACAGGAACCGGTCGGCGCCCAGCTGCGCGAGGAAACCGGCCGACGCCGGATCCACGCTCACCGGCACTCCACGTGCGCGTGCCGCCGTCAGAGCCTCTGCCACGAGCGCCCGGCCCGGTTCGCCGAACAGCAGATAGCCCGACAGGTGCAGACGGGCCACCCCGTCCAGCAGCGCGTCCGACCAGTCAGCGGGTCCGAGCCGCAGCGAGGCGCCACTGTCGGTGAGGAAGGTCCGCTCGGCCGCCGCGCCCTCGTCGACCAGACAGATCACGCTCCCGGTGGGCGCCTGTGGATCGACCACCAGCAGGGGACGCACCCCGCAGGCGGCCAGTTCCCGGGTGTGCCACGCCGCCGCGTCCTCGCCCACCCGTCCGAGCAGCCGCACCTCCGCGTCGCCCCAGCACGCAGCCCAGCAGGCCACATTGGCTCCCGCGCCGCCGGGCACCGTCCGGATCGCCGCCACGGTGTCCGTACCCGGGGCGAGCGGCCCCCGGTGCCGGGCGACCACATCGGTGATGACGTCACCGATGACCAGCAGCGCGCCGGACCGGGCACGGGCACCCGCGCCGGAGCGTGCGCCGGCCGTCTCCGTCGCACGCTCCGCCCCGACGGCGTCGCCGCCCCCGTCACCCGGGATTACCGCCGTCACGCCTCCTCACGCCCCGGTCCAGGCCGTCGCGATGCGGGCCGCCAGCCGTACGTTGCCCCGGACCGCCGCCAGGTTGGCGGCGAGGGACGCACCGTCGGTGTGCCGTACCAGGTGGTCGAGCAGGAACGGAGTGACCGCCTGACCGGTGACGCACTCCTCCTCGCACGCGCGCAGCGCCTCGTCGAGCACCCGCGCGTGCAGCCCGGGGTCCAACTGCTCGTCCTCAGGCACGGGATGGGCCACGATCAGCGCCGACTCGGCTCCGCCCAGGGCGTCCTGCGCCCGCATCACCTCCGCCACCTGCTCCGGCGCGTCCAGCCGCCAGTCCACGGGGTGCCCGGAGTCCGACAGATAGAAGCCGGGGAAGCGGTCCGTGCCGTACCCGGCGACCGCGACCCCCAGGGTCTCCAGCCGCTGCAGCGTCGCAGGTACGTCCAGGATCGACTTCACGCCCGCGCACACCACGGTGATTCTGGTCCGCGCCAGCAGTCCGAGGTCGGCCGACTCGTCCTGGGTCACCGTCCACTCACGGTGCACGCCACCGAGCCCGCCGGTCGCGAACACCCGTACGCCCGCGAGCGCGGCCAGCAGGGCGGTGGCCGACACCGTGGTGGCACCGCTCGCCCCGGACGCCACCGCGAGCGGCAGGTCGCGATGGCCGAGCTTGCGGATGCCGTCCTCATGGGCGATCCGCTCCAGCTGCTCCTCGTCCAGGCCGACCCGGGGCTGCCCGTCCAGCACGGCGACCGTGGCGGGCACGGCGCCCTCCCGCCGCACCACCGCCTCCAGCTCCCTCGCCACCCGGAGACTGCGCGGCCGGGGCAGCCCGTGCGCGATGATCGTGGACTCCAGGGCCACCACCGGTCGGCGGGCGGCGATCGCCTCCCGTACCTCTTCGGACACCGTAGGGCTCACGCGCCGTCTCCCGTCTGTCGCTCCTCCCTCATCCCTGGCGGGTCGGGCAGCCGGTCAAACACCTTGCGGGCCACCACGGATCTCGCGGAGCCTGGGACCCATGACGCAGAAACCCATGACGCAGAAACCCACGACCGGGAACACGGCACGTCTCGACCACGTCGTCCTCTGGGTGCGCGATCCGATCGAGGCCGCCGGATTCTACGAGAAGGCGGTCGGCCTGGAAACGGTCAGGCTCGCCGACTTCTCCGTGGGGGAGGCGCCCTTCCCCTCGGTACGGGTCAACGAGGAGACCATTCTCGACCTCATGCCGCTCGCCATGGCGGAACGCATGACGATGCTGCCCGGCGCCGCCGAAGCCTCCGGCCACCCCGTCAACCACGTCTGCCTGTCCCTGCCCGCGGACGACTTCGACGCCCTCCGCAGCCGCCTCGAGGAACAGTCCGTACCCATGACGGAGCTCTCGCACGGCTCCTTCGGCGCACGCGGACCAGCCAGGCGCAGTTTCTACTTCCGCGACCCCGACGGAAACGTGTTCGAAGCGCGGCACTACGGCTGACCCGCGCGACCGGGCCCGGTGGTCAGAACAAGGGGTCCGGCAGCACGCCCTCCAGGGCGAGCAGCCGGCGTTTGGCCTCCAGCCCGCCCCCGAAGCCGCCGATGCCGCCGTCGCTCTCCACGACCCGGTGACAGGGCACGACCACGGGCAGGGGATTCGCGCCCATCGCCGCGCCGACGGCCTGGGCGCCTTCCGGCCGGCCGACCCGCCCGGCCAGATCGCCGTACCCCACGACCGTGCCGTACGGCACGCCGGCGGCCAGCTCGCGCAGGACCTCCCGGCTGAAGCCGGAGATCAGCGACCAGTCCAGGGGCAGGTCGAAAGCGCGCCGCTCACCCGCGAAGTACGCCTCGACCTGGTGTATCGCCTCGGTGAGCAGCGGGGAACCGGGATCCTCGGCGGGCTTGCTGCCGAGCCGGGACGCCAGCCGCTCCAGCGCGCTGTCGCGGACCTCGTCCGTGGCGTGGAACACGACGCTGACCAGGCCCTCACGGGTCGCGGCCAGCAGCAGAGGACCGATGCCGGTGCCGACGACGGCCCACACGACCCGCTGTTCGTACTGCCCATGGCTGTCCATGCGCCCTACCGTACGACCCGCCACCGACAACCCTCCGAAGGGGAGCAGAGATCAGCCGCCCACCGCGTTCCGCACCACGTCGGGCTTGTTGGTGATGATCCCGTCGACACCGAACCCGGCGGCCCGCCGGGCCGCGGTCGCCTCGTCCACCGTCCAGGTGAGGACCTCCAGAGGCTTGCCGTGCGGTCCCTCGAAGCCCTGGACGGCGGCGACGTAGCCGACGGACAGGGAGGTGTGCGAGGGGTTGATCTGGTCGGCGAAGTCCGCGTACGCGGGCAGGTCCTTCACGGGAGGCGCACCGAGGAAGCCGGTCCTCACCCCGGGTTTCAGCTCGTGCACGGTCCGCACGCTGTCCGCGCTGAAGCTCTGCACGACCAGCCGGGTCTCCAGATGCGCGCGGTCGAGCCACCCCTCGTTGCTCAGGGTTTTCAGGGTCTCGCTCTCGATGCCGGGGTACAGCCGGGGGTTCTTGATCTCCAGGAGCAGCTTCTGGCCGTGTCGCTCGACCCTTCGGACGAACTGCTCCAGCGTCGGCACGCGCGTGCCCGCGAAGGCGGGACCGAACCAGCTGCCCGCGTCGAGCCGGGCGATCTCCGCCGCGGTGAAGTCCTTCACCTTCCAGGGCGACCGGCCGGGGAAGACCTCCTCGACGTCCGTGGTGCGCGCCAGGCTGTCGTCGTGCAGGACGACGAGTTCGCCGTCCCTGGTGCGCTGGACGTCGTTCTCCACCCAGTCGATGCCGAGCCCGGCAGCCGTGTCGACGGCCGGAAGAGTGTTTTCAGGTGCGTATCCGGAGGCGCCCCGGTGGGCGACGACCAGGGGGAGCGCGCCACTGCCGGCGCCATGTGCGGGGGAGGGGGAAAGCAGGAGGGCGGCGGCTCCCAGGAGCGCGGTGGCCGAGGCGACAACGGTGTGCGTGTGCATGCGTACTCCTCGCGTCGAGCGGTCGGGTCGTCGTCCGGCAGGCGGATCACCGCCGGGCGGGTGGGTGGGTGACGCCAGGGCGGTCGGATCATCGTCCTGCGTCGAGATATCACGGGCAGCTCAACTGTGACAGCAGAGAATCGACGGAGAGTGTGCGCAGAATGACCACAGAGTGAACAGGCTTGCCCAACTGTGCACGCCGGAGCCGCACAAGTGAGGCAAGGGCGTGTTTCTTTGCCCGATAGTCGTTGAACCATTCCGGTGAGGTCATACTCTCTGCGTCAACCCTGACCGTCGGCGCGGTCCTGGGAGGGGGTTCACAACCGGGAATTCCGGGACGCAAAGGGTGGGAAGGGCAGCCGCGCATGCAGAGCACGGTCGACGGATTCAGCTACGGTCTGGTCACACCAGTGGCGGCCTTCCTCATGGCCTGCCTCGGTGGCGCCCTGGGGCTCAGATGCGCCACCCGGCCGCTCGTCATGGCCGGGTCGTGGCGCCCTGGCTGGCTCGCCCTGGGCTCGGCGGCCATCGGATCCGGCATATGGACGATGCACTTCGTCGCGATGATGGGCTTCACGATCGAGAGCACGCCGATCCACTACGACCGCGTGATGACGTTCGCCAGTCTCGCCGTCGCCGTCGTCATGGTGGGTACCGGGATCTTCATCGTCGGCTACCGGGGTGCCACCGGAACGGCCCTGTTCACCGGCGGCACCATCACCGGCCTCGGCATCGCCTCCATGCACTACCTGGGCATGGCCAGCATGAGCCTCGACGGGCGGCTGGAGTACAACACCCTCACCGTCGCCGCGTCCGTCGCCGTCGCCATGGCCGCCGCGACCGCCGCCCTGTGGGCGGCCGCACAGGCCAGGGGTTTCCTGTGGAGCGTGGGCGCGAGCCTTGTCATGGGCCTCGCGGTCACCGGCATGCACTACACCGGCATGGCGGCCCTGGAGATCCACATCCACGGGACGGCAGATCCCACCACGGGAGAATCCGCAGCCGCCCTGCTCGCGCCCATGATGCTCGGGCCGCTCGCCCTCCTGGTCCTGGCCGGCATCGTGGTGATCTTCGACCCGTTGGTGATCATGGGACGGCCCGGCCCCGCACCCGTCGAACACAAGCCCGGCATCCCCGCCCACCCCTGGCACCACTCCTCCTCGACGCACCCGACGCGCCTGCGACTGCGTGCCCGCGGCCCGGTCGAGCACCGCACCCGCACCCCGCAGAAACGCTGACCGGGACCCCTTGTCAGTGGGGGGCCGTACGGTGGGTGGCATGCGGCCCGTTTCCCAGATCGAACGCACGGTGGCGCCCTTCGAGGTCGTCAGCCCCTACCAACCCGGCGGCGACCAGCCGACGGCCATCGCCGATCTCGCCCGGCGTATCGAAGCCGGCGAGAAGGACGCCGTCCTCCTGGGCGCGACCGGCACCGGCAAGTCCGCCACCACCGCGTGGATGATCGAAAAACTCCAGCGCCCCACCCTGGTCATGGCGCCGAACAAGACCCTGGCCGCCCAGCTGGCCAACGAGTTCCGTGAGCTGCTGCCGAACAACGCGGTCGAGTACTTCGTCTCGTACTACGACTACTACCAACCCGAGGCGTACGTCCCGCAGTCGGACACCTACATCGAGAAGGACTCCTCGGTCAACGAGGAGGTCGAGCGGCTGCGCCACTCCGCGACCAACTCGCTGCTCACCCGCCGTGACGTCGTCGTGGTGGCCTCGGTCTCCTGCATCTACGGTCTCGGCACCCCGCAGGAGTACGTGGACCGCATGGTGCCGCTCCGCGTCGGCGAGGAGTTCGACCGGGACGAGTTGCTGCGCCGCTTCGTGGACATCCAGTACACGCGCAACGACCTGGCCTTCACCCGGGGCACCTTCCGCGTCCGCGGCGACACCATCGAGATCTTCCCGGTCTACGAGGAGCTCGCCGTCCGCATCGAGATGTTCGGGGACGAGATCGAGGCGCTCTCCACGCTCCACCCGGTCACCGGTGAGATCATCAGCGACGACCAGCAGCTGTACATCTTCCCGGCCTCCCACTACGTCGCCGGCCCCGAGCGGATGGAGCGGGCCGTGGGCGACATCGAGAAGGAGCTCACCGGCCGCCTCGCCGAGCTGGAGAAGCAGGGCAAGCTCCTGGAGGCCCAGCGTCTGCGGATGCGCACCACCTACGACCTCGAGATGCTCCGCCAGATCGGCAGCTGCTCCGGCGTCGAGAACTACTCGATGCACTTCGACGGCCGCCTGCCCGGTTCCCCGCCGAACACCCTGATGGACTACTTCCCCGACGACTTCCTCCTGGTCATCGACGAGTCCCACGTGACCGTGCCCCAGATCGGAGCCATGTACGAGGGCGACGCCTCCCGCAAGCGCACCCTCGTCGACCACGGCTTCCGTCTCCCCTCCGCCCTGGACAACCGCCCGCTGAAATGGGAGGAGTTCCAGGAGCGCATCGGCCAGGCCGTGTACCTGTCGGCCACCCCCGGCCAGTACGAGCTCTCCCGGTCGGACGGCGTCGTGGAGCAGATCATCCGCCCCACCGGCCTGGTCGACCCCGAGGTCGTCGTCAAGCCCACCGAGGGCCAGATCGACGACCTGGTGCACGAGATCCGCTCGCGCGTCGAGAAGGACGAGCGCGTCCTGGTGACCACGCTCACCAAGAAGATGGCCGAGGACCTCACCGACTACTTCCTCGAACTCGGCATCCAGGTGCGCTACCTCCACAGCGACGTCGACACCCTGCGCCGTGTCGAGCTGCTCCGGGAGCTGCGCAGCGGCGAGTACGACGTCCTCGTCGGCATCAACCTGCTGCGTGAGGGCCTCGACCTGCCCGAGGTGTCCCTGGTGGCGATCCTCGACGCAGACAAGGAGGGCTTCCTGCGCTCGGGCACTTCCCTGATCCAGACCATCGGCCGCGCGGCGCGCAACGTCTCCGGCCAGGTCCACATGTACGCGGACAAGATCACCCCGTCGATGGAGAAGGCCATCGACGAGACCAACCGCCGCAGGGAGAAGCAGGTCGCCTACAACCGGGCGAAGGGCATCGACCCCCAGCCGCTCCGCAAGAAGATCAACGACATCGTCTCCCAGATCGCCCGCGAGGACATCGACACCGAGCAGCTGCTGGGCTCCGGCTACCGACAGGCCAAGAAGGACGGCGGCGGGGCCAAAGCCCCCGTGCCCGCGCTCGGTACCAAGACGGCCAAGGGCGCGAAGGCCAGGGCCAAGGGCGCCGGACCGGTACCCACCGACCGGCCCGCGGCTGAGCTCGCCGAGCAGATCGAGGAGCTCACCGCGCGGATGCGGGCCGCCGCCGCCGACCTGCAGTTCGAGATCGCCGCCCGGCTGCGCGACGAGGTGTCCGAGATGAAGAAGGAGTTGCGGCAGATGCGGGAGGCGGGCCTGTCCTGACGGCGCCGCGTTCCGGCACGGCGTCCGTCCGGCACGGGCTGTGTTGCAAGACCGACACAAAGTGCGGACCGGGGTGCGTCACTGTCAGTTCTCCTGCGTAGGGTTCTGAGCATCCGCGGTTTCGCGGCAACAGGGGAAGTCCGAGAGGGGAATCAGCGCGTGACCGTCAACATGACCAAGGGTCAGGCCATCAGTCTGCAGAAGAACGACGGCGGCAGCCTGACTGCGGTCCGTATGGGTCTCGGCTGGCAGGCGGCCCCCCGCCGCGGCCTGTTCGGCTCGCGTACCCGGGAGATCGACCTGGACGCCTCCGCAGTCCTGTTCGCCGACAAGCAGCCGGTCGACGTCGTCTTCTTCCGCCACCTGGTGAGCGACGACGGCTCCGTGCGCCACACCGGCGACAACCTCGTCGGCGGCGTCGGCCAGGGCGGCGACGACGAGGCCATTCTCGTCGACCTGTCCCGTGTCCCGGTCCACATCGACCAGATCGTCTTCACCGTGAACTCCTTCACGGGCCAGACCTTCCAGGAGGTGCAGAACGCGTTCTGCCGTCTCGTCGACGAGACCAACGGTGAGGAGCTCGCCCGCTACACGCTGGCCGGCGGCGGCTCCTACACGGCCCAGCTGATGGCGAAGGTGCACCGCTCGGGCACGGGCTGGACGATGACGGCCCTCGGCAACCCGGCCAACGGCCGCACCTTCCAGGACCTGATGCCGGCGATCCTGCCGGTGCTCTGAGCGTCCAGAGCGGCCCCCGGACCACCGCAGGCGACGCGGCGGGCAGCGCGTCACCAGCGGTACGTCACGCACGGCAGAACACGAGCGACACACGCGACACAGGGGGAAGAGGGCGATGACGGCTGAGCTGGTGCGGGGACAGAACCACCCGCTCTCCCGGTCCCGTCTCGAGATCCGGGTCTCGGCCGGCACGCCGGTCGTGACCGCGGCCGCGCTCGGCGACGAGAACGGCAGGATCCACGGGATGGAGTGGGTGGCCCACCCGGGCTCGCCCACCCAGCCCGGTCTGGAGGTGTCACGGCAGGCCGCGGCCGACCACCGGCTCGCGGTGGACCTGGACGCCCTGGCCGACGCGGTCCACCGCGTCGGTGTGCTGCTCGCCCTGCCCGCCCCCGCCGGCCAGGGCCCCACCCGCTTCGGCGCCGTCGCCGCACCCTTCGTCGCGGTCACCGGGCTGGACGGCACCGAGGTGGCCAGCTACACCATCACCGGCCTGGAAGCCGAGACGGCCGTCGTCGCCCTGGAGCTCTACCGGCGCCAGGGGGCCTGGAAGGTGCGCGCGGTCGGTCAGGGATACGCAGGCGGCCTGGCCGAGCTTCTCACCGACCAGGCCCTGCCCCAGGCACGGCAGCTCGCGGGCAGCATCGAGGAAGTGGTCGCCCGGGGCCTGGCCCGCTCCGTGCAGGCGCCCCCGCCCCGCCCTTCCGAAGGCGACCGTTCCCGCCGGGCGGCCACTCCGGCCCGCCACCCCGACCAGGCCGGCGGCACCGCACCCCCGGGCGCCCCCGGCCCCGTGCCGCCCGCGTACGGTGGGCAGCCGACCGGGCCGCCGGGCCAGGGGGGACCACAGCCGGCCTGCCCCGGAGGAGCCGCGGATCCGTCCACGACGACCGTCGGCGGCCCCATCGACTACAGCCATCCCCGCCGGCAGAGTACCGCCCCGCCGACCGCGCCCCAGGCCCCGCCGGGACAGCCCGCGCAGCCCGTCGCGGGCGACGCGACCGGCTGGTCCATGGAGGAGCGCCTCTACAACCAGGTCTGGGGCATGTTCGAGGACCTGGCCCGCACCACCGCCGCCTACCGCAGTGCCGTCGATTTCGCCGAGTCCCGCATGGACAAGGAGCTGGAGCAGGTCCTGTCCGACCCGCGCAACCGGATCGGCGGCCAGGGCGACGCGGCGCGCGAGGTGGCCAGAGCCCGGCAGGCCCAGCTCGTCGACCGGGCGAGGGAGGCCCTCGACCGCGACCTCGCCCAGCTCGCCGCCGAGGCCGGGGTCGTCGAACCCGCCCTGCCCGCGGCGTACGCCCGCTGGGACAACCCCGTCTGGTGCGCCTACCGGGTACCGATGGAGATTCCCATGGCGCTGCGCCTGGGCGACCTCCGGCTGCCCGAGGCCGACCGGATCCGCATCCCGATGCTGCTCCGGCTGCCGCTGGAGCGCGGCCTGTGGATCGACAGCGGCCGGACCGAGGCCCTGGACGAGTTGTTCACCGACGCCCACGACATGCGGCGTCTCGCCGTGGAGGCGGCGGTGGCACACGCGGCACGCCTGCTCGCGGTCTATCCGGCGGGCGAATTCACCGTGCACGTCGTCGACCCGGCCGGGGCGGGCACGCAGCCGCTGGTGCCGCTGACGCGCAACGGTGTGCTGGCGGCCCCGCCCGCCCAGGGTGCCGCGGGCGTCACGGATGTCCTGGGCCGGCTCACCCGGCGCGTCGACCTGGTGCAGATGGCGCTGCGTGGCTCAGCGGCCGACTCGCTGCCGCCCGGCTTCGACACCTCCCAGCAGCTGCTGATCGTCAACGACTTCCCGCACGGTTTCGACGACCGTGCCGTGAACCAACTGCGCTACCTCGCCGACGAGGGCCCGTCCTCCGGCGTCCACCTGATGATGGTCGCCGACCGTGAGGAGTCCTCCGGATACGGCCCGCTGCTCGACCCCCTGTGGCGTTCCCTGCTGCGGCTGACCCCGGTGGCCGGCAGTCATCTGGCCGATCCGTGGGTCGGACACGCCTGGACGTACGAGCCTCCGCTCCTGCCGCCGGGCAGCCAGGTTCTCCAGCAGGTGCTCACCCGGGTCGCCGAGGCCCGACGGGCACGGCGGCCCTGACCGGGAACCCGTGACCGTGCGTCCACAACCGCCGCAGTGGTGTCCCACCTCTTGGACCATGTCTCCGTAAGACCGCCTCCCAACTGGGCCCTTGGGGTTTCTTTTACCTCGCTCTTTACCAAACCTTGGTGATGAGGGTAAAGTTTTGCACACGGAGGGGAGTACTCCCCGTCTGTGCGGCGACCCCGTCAATACGGATCAGGCCTGATCCCGGGGCGTCGGCCCATGGGCCCGTCCGGGTGCCGGCAAGCACCAAAGGGCCTGGGTGGAAGAGACCTCCGGCAGCGATGACGCTGACATTTCCCGTGAGACGTATCTGCCGGAGGCGCAGTGGACGTTACCCCGACCCTTTGGGTCCTGACCGTCGTGGGCCTTGTCGCCCTCATCGCGATCGACTTCTTCATCGGGCGCAAGCCGCACGACGTTTCCCTCAAGGAAGCCGGGACCTGGACCGTTGTCTGGATCGTCCTGGCCGTGCTCTTCGGGCTCGGCCTGCTGGTCTTCGGTGGAGGGCAACCCGCAGGTGAGTTCTTCGCCGGCTACATCACCGAAAAATCTCTGAGCGTAGACAACCTGTTCGTCTTCGTCCTGATCATGGCGAAGTTCGCGGTGCCGTCGCAGTACCAGCAGAGGGTGCTCCTGATCGGTGTGGTCATCGCCCTGGTGCTGCGGACGATCTTCATCGCCGCGGGCGCCGCGATCATCGCCAGTTTCTCGTGGGTCTTCTACCTCTTCGGTGCCTTCCTGATCTACACGGCCTGGAAGCTCGTCCAGGAGGCCCGCGCCGACGAGGAGGACGAGGAGTTCGAGGAGAACAAGCTCCTCAAGGCCGCCGAGCGCAGGTTCGGCGTGGCCGACCGGTACCACGGCACCAAGCTGTGGATCGAGCAGAACGGCAAGCGGGTCATGACCCCGATGCTGGTCGTGATGCTCGCCATCGGCACCACGGACGTGCTCTTCGCGCTCGACTCGATCCCCGCGATCTTCGGTCTGACCCAGGACCCGTACATCGTGTTCACCGCGAACGCGTTCGCCCTCATGGGTCTGCGGCAGCTGTACTTCCTCATCGGCGGTCTGCTGCGGAAGCTGGTCCACCTGTCCTACGGCCTGTCGATCATTCTCGGCTTCATCGGCGTGAAGCTTGTCCTGCACGCACTGCACGAGTCCGGGGTGCATGTTCCCGAGATCAGCATCCCGGTGTCGCTGGCTGTGATCTGCGGTGTCCTGGTCGTCACCACGATCACCAGCCTCAGGGCCTCCAAGAAGCAGGCGCTGAAGGGCCAGGCGGAGAAAGGCCGGTCCGAGGGCACCGACAAGGACAGCGTCGACGTCTGACCCGACGTCCTGCCCGTCCGGGGACGGGCAGGGGGTTTCCGGGAGCGGGGTGCGGCAGGCAGTCGCGCCCCGCTCCCGGCATCTGCCTGTCCCCTGCCGGACCAGGAAAGAACAACCCGCGGGGGGACGCGGCCACGCTCACTGCCGTCCGCCCATGACCGTCCCCTCAGCCAGTAGAGGAGATCATGCGCGACCACCACGACCACCACCTCGAAACGACAGGGACGACGCGAGCGATCGGGTCCGCCGGGTGTCGGCGAGACCGGTCGCACGGCCGGACACCCGCACAGGGCGGGAGTCTTCAAGTGGCCGATATGATGATTCATCCCTCGGGGCGCCGAGCGGCCGAACTCCGGGGTCCGTTCAGGTCCGAGGGCTCCGCATGAACACTTCGAGCAGAACACTCGCGGGCCGGTGGACGACCGCGGTACCCGTCCTCGCTGTGGTTCTCCTGGCTCTGACCTGGGGAAGCAAACTGTCCGGCGTGGTCATCGCCGTGACGGTCGTGGCGCTGGCGGCAGCTGTGCTGGCCGCGGTGCACCACGCGGAGGTGGTGGCCCACCGGGTCGGTGAACCGTTCGGGGTGCACCTGGTGATCCTCGCGGCCTATCTCGAACTGGCGATCAACCCGTAGCACCGAACCTGGAAACCGCCTCCGGGCGGGGGCGTGTCCCGCGCAGACCCACGTGCCGACGCACCCCCACCCGGAGGGCTCCGTCGGCACGGCGGTACCGGGGCAACCATCGGCATGGGGCGTGATAGACCTTTTCCCGATCTTTTTCGAACGGACCGGAGGAACTGTGCACCGCAGCCTGGCCGATGCCCCGATCATGATTCTCAACGGTCCCAATCTGAACCTGCTCGGGCAGCGGCAGCCGAAGATCTACGGCTCCGAGACGCTCGCCGACGTGGAGGTGCTGTGTGTCGAGGCGGCAGGCGCCCACGGAGGCACGGTGGACCTGCGGCAGTCCAATCACGAGGGCGAGCTGGTGGACTGGATCCACGAGGCGCGGCTGAACCACAGTGGCATCGTGATCAATCCCGGTGCCTACTCGCACACCTCCGTCGCCATCCTGGATGCCCTCAACGCCTGCGACGGACTGCCCGTGGTGGAGGTCCACATCTCCAACATCCACCGGCGCGAGTCCTTCCGGCACCACTCCTACGTCTCGCTGCGGGCCGACGGGGTCATCGCGGGCTGCGGGGTCCAGGGGTACGTGTTCGCGGTGGAGCGGATCGCGGCGCTGGCCGGCACCGGGCGGGCACCGGCGTGAGCCCCGCCCTGGAAAGGCGGGGCTCACGCCGGACCTGCGCCCGGGCCGTGGGGCCGTGCCGCCCGGCCGCCCCTCACCAGCCTCGTGCGTGCCACTGTGGCAGTTGCGGGCGCTCCGCGCCCAGCGTGGTGTCGTTGCCGTGCCCGGGGTGGACCCAGGTCTCGTCCAGGAGCACGTCGAAGATCTTCGTCTCGACGTCATGGAGCGGTCGGGCGAACGCCTCCGGGTCCTTCTGAGTGTTGCCCACACCGCCGGGGAACCCCGCGGTCCGGCAGATGACCGGCCGGGACCAGGAGGAGACCGCGGCCGTCCTCAGCACCCCCGGCATCCCGGAGCTGATCGCCGCGACCACCCAGGCCGCCCGCGCGTTCCTCGCCGGGCCGAGCGCCGGACCGCTGAACATTGCGGTCGGCTGCGTCGGCGGACGTCACCGAGGTCGTACGTCTGTCCGGACGGGCGGCAGGTCATGGGCGGTGGCGCTTCGGCGAGCGGGCGTGAGTCCGTCCTGATCTCGTCGAAGCCCGGCTTCAAGAGCGAGGGTGCCCGCAGCGACGGCTGGTGGGGTCAGGCGGGCAGCTTCTACGAGCCGATCACCTTGGACGTATACGTGACGAGCGCCGGCAGGTAGCAGCCGGAGCATAGGAGGGCCCGCCGACCCGACCGGCCGTGCAAGCCCTCTGCTGCGCGGGGCGGGGGCCCTGAGGTCAGACTCCGAGCAGTGAGCCGCGGGACCCAATCGGATGGTGGACCTGGACGTCGGGTCGGCAGAGGCGCGGTCGGCACCGGTCTTACGGAGCGCGCTCTGGCGCCAGTGGGTGGGGGGCAGCCGTTGCGCCGCGTCCCTGAGGGGGTGGGGTGCGGCCGTGCAAATCCAGTCGCCCTCGGTCACCAGCCCCGTGCGTGCCACTCCGCGAGGTTGGGCCGCTCCGCGCCGAGGGTGGTGTCGTTGCCGTGCCCGGGATAGACCCACGTTTCGTCGGGGAGGACGTCGAACACCTTGGTCTCCAGGTCGCTCATCAGGGAGTCGAACTCCTCCGGCTCTGTTGTCCGGCCAGGACCGCCGGGGAAGAGACAGTCCCCGGTGAACAGATGGGGATGCCCGTGCGGATCGTCGTAGACGAGGGCGATCGAGCCGGGCGTGTGGCCGACGAGGTGACGCGCGGTGAGTTCCACGTGTCCGACCCTGATCGTGTCGCCGTCGTCGACCAGGACGTCCGTCGGCACCGGGATGCCCTCGGCGTCGTCCCGGCCCGCGTGGGTGCGGGCGCCGGTGGCCGCCACCACCCGGTCGAGTGCCTGCCAGTGATCGCCGTGGCGGTGCGTGGTGACGACGGAGGCGATGCCGTCGTCACCGATCGTGCTCAGCAGGGTGTCCGCGTCGTTGGCCGCGTCGATCAGCAGCTGCTCGTCGGTGGCCCGGCAACGCAGCAGATAGGCGTTGTTGTCCATGGGGCCGACGGCGACCTTGGTGATCATCAGGTCCTTGAGTTCGTGCACGTCGGCCGGTCCGCCGACCGTCACACGCCCGCTGTACGTCATGGCGGCCAGCCTATAGCGGAGGGAGGGCGGGCAGGGTGCCGGACGTCACCGTCAGCCCCGAGCCGTCACGGCGCCCGGCGAGCCAGCCGAGCAGCTCGGCTGGTGGCCCCCCGGCCTCGACCGGGTCGCCGGCCGCCCCGCCTCCGGTGCTCCAGGTCCGGCCGCCGGTGGTGGTCAGGCGGGTCGTGGGCACGTCCTGGTGGCCGTCGAAGCGCGCCGCCAGGAAGCCGATCTCCCGCTCGGTGAACTCCGCCGGAAGGTCCTCCAGCTCGTAGCCGACATCGAGGTCCACGTGGTGCAGTTCCACCTCGACCCAGCGCCGGAAAGGCACCCGGGCCGCCCGGTCCGTGACACCGCCGCGCAGTTCCACGGTGCGCGACCAGTCCGCCGGTGCCGCACCCACCTGCTGGACGCGGGCCGCCGTCTCCCGCAGGTCCGCGAGCTGGACGTCGAGGGGACGCAGGGCGTCCCGCCCGATATCGGCCTCCCGCGCGGCGCCGGAGACGTACATGGGTCGCCCCTCCAGAACGTTCACCAAGGCGTCCGCGTTGCGTGCGAGGTGGGCCAGCACATGTCCACGGGTCCAGCCCGGAAGCCGTGACGCCTTCGTCACAGCGGCGTTGTCCAGTGTGCCGACCGCGAGGAGCAGCCGCTCGGTCGCGTCGTGTACGGACGCCAGGTCATGAGCGTGATCAATCATGGCGCCGACCCTAGTCCCGCCACACCTTCGGGTGAAGGCGGCGAAAGAAGAGCGTGAATCGAATACACGTGCTATAAGCTCGGATGCGGCGTCGGGCATGCTGGAGAGCCGGGGATTGTTGTGAACCCGTGAATCCGACCGGCGTTGTCAGTGGCTCGCCCCAGTGTGAGAAGGCACGGGGGTCCCGCCCCTGTCACTTCCCTCAAGAAAGGTGCGGACCGGCGTGGCCGACCGTCTCATCGTCCGTGGAGCGCGCGAGCACAACCTCAAGAACGTCTCGCTCGACCTCCCGCGTGACTCGCTCATCGTCTTCACGGGCCTGTCGGGGTCGGGCAAGTCCTCGCTGGCCTTCGACACGATCTTCGCCGAGGGACAGCGGCGCTATGTGGAGTCGCTCTCCTCGTACGCCCGGCAGTTCCTCGGCCAGATGGACAAGCCGGACGTCGACTTCATCGAGGGACTGTCCCCGGCCGTCTCCATCGACCAGAAGTCGACCTCGCGCAACCCGCGCTCCACGGTCGGCACCATCACCGAGGTCTACGACTACCTGCGGCTGCTCTTCGCGCGCATCGGCAAGCCGCACTGTCCCCAGTGCTCCCGGCCCATCTCGCGCCAGTCGCCGCAGGCCATCGTCGACCGGGTGCTGGAGCTGCCGGAGGGCAGCCGCTTCCAGGTGCTGTCGCCGCTGGTGCGGGAGCGCAAGGGCGAGTTCGCCGACCTCTTCGCCGAGCTCCAGACCAAGGGCTACTCCCGCGCGCGGGTGGACGGCGAGACCGTCCAGCTGTCCGACCCGCCCACGCTGAAGAAGCAGGAGAAGCACACCATCGAGGTGGTCGTGGACCGCCTCACGGTGAAGGACACCGCCAAGCGCCGCCTCACCGACTCCGTCGAGACCGCGCTCGGCCTGTCCGGCGGCATGGTCGTGCTCGACTTCGTCGACCTCCCGGAGGACGACCCCGAGCGCGAGCGCATGTTCTCCGAGCACCTGTACTGCCCCTACGACGACCTGTCCTTCGAGGAACTGGAGCCCCGCTCCTTCTCCTTCAACTCGCCCTTCGGAGCCTGCCCCGAGTGCGGCGGCATCGGCACGCGTATGGAGGTCGACCCGGAACTGATCGTCCCCGACCCGGACAAGAGTCTCGACGAGGGCGCCATCCACCCCTGGTCGCACGGACACACCAAGGACTACTTCGCCCGGCTGATCGGCGCCCTCGCCGACGCGCTCGGCTTCCGCACCGACATCCCCTTCGCCGGTCTGCCGCAGCGAGCCAAGAAGGCCCTGCTGAACGGCCACAAGACCCAGGTGGAGGTCCGCTACCGCAACCGGTACGGGCGCGAGCGCCGGTACACGACGGCCTTCGAGGGGGCCCTTCCCTTTATCAGGCGCCGGCACAGCGAGGCCGAGAGCGACGCCAGCCGCGAGCGCTTCGAGGGGTACATGCGAGAGGTCGCCTGCGCCTCCTGCGCGGGCACCCGTCTCAAGCCCATCGTCCTCGCCGTCACGGTGATGGGGAAGTCGATCGCCGACATCTCGGCCATGTCCATCAGCGAGTGCGCGGACTTCCTGGGCGAGCTCAAGCTCTCCGCCCGTGACAAGAAGATCGCCGAGCGGGTGCTGAAGGAGGTCAACGAGCGGCTGCGGTTCCTGGTCGACGTGGGCCTCGACTACCTCTCGCTGAACCGCGCGGCGGGCACCCTCTCCGGCGGTGAGGCCCAGCGCATCCGCCTGGCCACCCAGATCGGCTCCGGCCTCGTCGGTGTCCTCTACGTCCTCGACGAGCCGTCCATCGGCCTGCACCAGCGTGACAACCACCGGCTGATCGAGACGCTGGTCAGGCTCCGCGACATGGGCAACACGCTCATCGTCGTCGAGCACGACGAGGACACCATCAAGGTCGCCGACTGGATCGTCGACATCGGTCCGGGCGCCGGTGAGCACGGCGGGAGGGTCGTACACAGCGGAGACCTGAAGGAACTGCTCGAGAACACCGAGTCACAGACCGGGCAGTACCTGTCCGGCCGGAAGGCGATCCCGCTGCCGGACGTCCGCCGCCCGCTCGACCCGTCGCGTCGGCTCACGGTGCACGGAGCCCGCGAGAACAACCTGCGGGACATCGAGGTGTCCTTCCCCCTCGGCGTGTTCACGGCGGTCACCGGCGTCTCCGGCTCCGGCAAGTCCACGCTGGTCAACGACATCCTGTACACCCACCTGGCCCGCGAACTGAACGGCGCCCGCCACGTCCCCGGCCGGCACACGCGCGTGGACGGCGACGACCTCGTCGACAAGGTCGTGCACGTCGACCAGTCGCCCATCGGGCGCACCCCGCGGTCCAACCCGGCGACGTACACCGGTGTCTTCGACCATGTCCGCAAGCTGTTCGCCGAGACGGCGGAGGCGAAGGTCCGCGGCTACATGCCCGGCCGGTTCTCCTTCAACGTCAAGGGAGGCCGCTGCGAGAACTGCTCGGGCGACGGCACCATCAAGATCGAGATGAACTTCCTCCCGGACGTCTACGTCCCGTGCGAGGTCTGCCACGGCGCCCGCTACAACCGGGAGACCCTGGAGGTCCACTACAAGGGCAAGTCCATCGCCGACGTCCTGAGCATGCCGATCGAGGAGGCCATGCACTTCTTCGAGGCCGTCCCGGCGATCTCCCGTCACATGAAGACACTCCACGACGTCGGTCTCGGGTACGTGCGGCTCGGCCAGGCGGCCACGACCCTGTCCGGCGGCGAGGCCCAGCGGGTGAAGCTCGCGAGCGAGTTGCAGCGGCGCTCCACCGGCCGCACGGTCTACGTCCTGGACGAGCCGACCACCGGACTGCACTTCGAGGACATCAGCAAGCTGCTGACCGTCCTTTCCGGCCTGGTCGACAAGGGCAACACGGTCATCGTCATCGAGCACAACCTCGATGTGATCAAGACTGCGGACTGGGTCGTCGACATGGGCCCCGAGGGCGGCTCCGGCGGCGGTCTGGTCGTCGCGGAGGGCACGCCCGAGCAGGTGGCCGCCGTCCCGGCCAGCCACACCGGCAAGTTCCTGCGCGACGTCCTCGGAGCGGACCGGATCAGCGACGCCGCCCCGGTGACGGCCCCGCGCAAGGTGGCGGCGAAGAAGGCCACGGCCAAGAAGACGGTCGTCACCAAGACACCTGCCGGCAGGACGGCCGCCGCCAGGACCGCCGGGAAGGGGGCGGCCCGGACGGCGAAGACCTGACCTGTCTGCCCGGCCGGACGGACCCGGATCCGTCCGGTTGGGGCGAGCGGTACGGTGCGGAGGCCTGCGGCACGTACGATCCGCCCGGCCGATCCCCCCTCGTGCCTGGGACGTGGGCCTCAAGCCTCCAGTTCGTGGGCGTACGGAGGCTCCGCGCCCGCGCGTGAGCAGGTGATCGCCGCCGCGCGCGCCGCGAAACCGAGCAGCTCCCGCCAGCCGTCCGCGCCCAGCTTGGCCGCCCCCCGCTCACTGAGCGCGTCCCGGGCCGCCAGACCGTGCAGCAGCGCCGCGGTGACGGTGTCACCCGCGCCGATCGTGTCCACCACCGCGACCCGCTCACCCGGCACGGTGTACTCGCCGCCCTCCCGGGTGAACACGGTCAGCCCGTCACCGCCCCGGGTGACCACGACCGCCGCCGGACCGGCCGCCAGCCACCGGGCGGGGGTGCCGCCGAGCCACCGGGCGTCCTCCTCGGACAGTTTCAGCAGCGACACCGACGGCAGCCAGCTCATGAACCGGCTCCGGTAGGCGTCGGGGTCCGGGATCAGCCCCGGCCGGATGTTGGGATCCAGTGCCGTGAACACGCTCCGTGAGTGGGCGGTGCGCATCAGCTTTTCGTACGCGCTCGCTCCTGGCTCCAGCACGAGGGAGCAGGTGCCGAACGACACCGCGCGGGTGCCGGCCGGCAAGGCGTCCGGCACCGCGAAGAGCCGGTCCGCCGTCCCCTCCACGTAGAAGGAGTAGACCGCCGAGCCGTCCGCCGCGACCGTGGCGACGGCGAGCGTCGTGGGCTCGTCACCCCGCTGCACCGACGACACCGCCACTCCGGTCTCGCGCAGCCGGTCCAGCAGTGCCTCGCCGAAGGCGTCGCGGGACACCCGGGAGCAGAAGACGGCGGGGGAGCCGAGACGGCCCAGTGCCACCGCTGTGTTGTAGGGGCCGCCACCGAGCGCCGGCGTCAACGCCGCGAGCGCGCCCGCGCCCTGCGGTACCAGGTCGATCAGTGCCTCACCGGCTACGACGATCACGAGGGGTCCCTTTCTCGGGTTCCGTGGGGGGCTGCCGTGTCCGGGCAGCCGCAGGACGTGCGGTGCACGAAGGCGCAGGAGAGCCGCTCGGTCCGCGCGGGCCGGTCCGGCGCGGCCAGGCGGTCCAGGAGCACCTGGACGGCACGGGTGCCGATGTCCCTGCCGGGCTGGGCGACCGCGGTGAGCCGGGGGGAGAACAGGTCCGCCCAGGCGAAGTCGTCGAAGCAGCACAGTGCGATGTCCCCGGGCACGGAGAGACCGCGGGCGCGCAGGGCGCGCAGCGCGCCGATCGTCATGGCGTTGTTCCCGGTGACCAGCGCGGTCGGGGGAGCGCCGAGGGAGAGCAGGCCACCGGTGGCGCGTTCGGCGCCGGCCGACTCGGAGTCGCCGTGCACCAGGAGCCGTTCGTCGAACGGCAGCCCCGCGCCCGCCAGGCCGTGCCGGTAGCCGGTGATCCGCTCGGCGGTGGTGCTGAACCCGGGCCGCCCCGCGACCAGGGCGATCCGGCGGTGACCGAGCCCGGCGAGGTGCGTGACCAGCGCGGCCGTCGGCTCGGTGTTCTCGGCGCAGACCTGGTCGAAGCGCGGGCCGCCCTCCTCGGAGTCCCCGACCACCCGGTCCAGGAACACAGCCGGCACCTGATGGCGGCCGAGGTAGGCGAGCAGCTCGCGCGGCTGCGCGGACGGTGCGACGACCACGCCCTCCACCCGGCGCTCGTACAGCAGCTGCACCACCTTGCGCTCGTGCTCGGGGTCGTCGTGCGGATCGGCGATGAGCAGGCTGTAGCCGCACTCCAGGGCGGCCGCCTCGACGCCCTGGAGGATCTCGGTGAAGTACGGGTTGCTGATCGCCGACACCGCGAGCCCGATCGAACGGGTGCGGGAGGTCACCAGCGAGCGGGCCAGCGTGTTCGGGGTGTAGCCGAGTTCCTCGACGGCGTCCAGGACCGCCCGGCGGGTGTGCGGGAGCACCGGACGTGTGCCGTTCAGGACGTGCGAGACGGTCGCGACCGAGACCCCGGCGCACCGCGCCACGTCCGTCATGGTCGCCATCGCCCACTCCCTTCGCGCATCCGGCCGGCGCGGGTGCCTCGTCGAGGCTCCGTGACGGGGAAACTATCTCATCCGACGGTAGGCGTAAACGCTTGCGCAAACGTTTACGTCGCTCGGGCACGTCCGGTCCCGGCCAGCCCCGTCCCACCGTCCTCACCCGCCCCCCACCCGGCAAGCGGAAGGGGCACTCCCGGTGTGGTCGCCCCGTACCACCGCCCGACCAGCGAAGATCCCCTGCCCGGCCGATCCGCCGCGAGCCGTCGTACCGTCCTCAGAGGTATGGCCCTCACCCCTGTCGCCGGACTCGGCCTCACCGCCTGCGGGGGGGGCGAGGAGAGGCCCTCGCAGCCGGCAGGGCCCGTCGGACTCGGCACGGAGGGCGAGGTCGCCCCAGGGAGCAGCAAGCCGTTCCGGGACCACGACATCGTGGTCAGCCGGGACGGGAACGGCTCCTTCACGGCGTACAGCACCCTCTGCACGCACGCGAGCTGCCCCATCAGCCAACTGGAGGGGACGAAGCCGATCTGCCCCTGTCACGGCAGCGAGTTCGACGCCACCGCCGGCAAGGGGCTGCGCGAGCCGGCGGCACCGCTGACACCGCTCTCCGTCGAGGTCCGCAACGGCACGATCGTCGCGAGGCCGCAGACCTGAGCCGCTGGGCCGAGCCGCAAGGACCGGCCCAGCTCGGAGGCGAGGTTCAGTCCCAGTCCCAGCCGATCCCCACGTACCCCGTTCGCACGCGCGGTTCGACCAGGTGCACCGAGCGGTGTCGGGCGCTGACCGCCAGCTCCTGACGGCCGCCGCGCGGCGCCGCCGCGGAGTGCTGGGTGAACCGGTGGCAGCGCGCCGGGAGGACGCCGGTGTCGAAGCACACCTGGAGCGCGTACTGGCCGCCGGGGGAGTCCGTCCCGTGCACGTACTCGCGTGAGACACCGGCGGTGCCGTCCTCCACGGCGTACCGGAAAAGGAACGTGTCACCGGCCCGCAGCCGTGTGTCGAAGAGCAGCTCGGCCGCGAGCAGGCCGGTGTCCTGCTGCCGGCGGACGCGGCCGGTACGGCAGTTGTCCAGGGCGTGCACGGTCATCCGGGCCGGTGCGGCACCGGGGTCGCCGTGGTGGACGGCCACGAAGCGGTCGATGCCGTCCCGGTGGGCGCGCACGATGTGGTGGGACTCACGCTCCGCCAGCTCCCGGTGCTCCCCGATCCGGACCCGCTCATGGTGCCCCAGGGTCTGCAGCCCGCTGTCCCGGGTGGCGTCGAGCTCGGCCAGCAGCCTCGCCAGGACGCCGGAGGCCTCGACCAGCGAGCGGTAGGAACGGCCCGTGGGGCGGCCGTCCGGGGTCTGCTCGTCGGACTCGGCGAGCAGACGGATCAGCGACTCCTCCGGCAGCTCCAGGATCTCCTCCAGCGCCCGTACGGCCCGCAGCGACTCGGCGCGCTGCGGGCGGCGGGCGCCCTGTTGCCAGTAACTGAGGCTGGTGACCCCCACCTTCACGCCGTGGCGCGACAGATGGTGCTGCACCCGTTGCAGCGGCAGGCCGCGAGCGGCTATCGCGGCCCGCAGGGCGACATGGAAGGGGCCGCCGCGCAGGGCCGAGTCCAGCTCCGCGGTGGTGGTGTCCGTGTGCGGTGTGGCGTGCGGCATGCAGGGGCCTTTCTCTGAATGTCCACAACGGCTGGTCAGGCCGTTCGCTCGGCGCACCCCGGGGCCCTCCCTGTCGGCGCGGAGGGGTCCTCACATCCGTACACCGCCGTTCAGGGCCCCCGAGTTCCCCCGCATTGAAGCGTGTTGACCAATTCCCGACAACACCTGATGCCCTACACGTGGGCACCGCGCGGCGCTCGCCGCGCGGGTCGCCGCCGACCCGCGCCCGCTGCAGGCGCTCGTCACAACGCCGGCGTCCCGGTGAACGTCCCGGTCGAAGTCCTGCCGATGGCCGAGTGGCGGCAGGTCCTCAAGGCCAATCTGTTCGGTCACCTGGCCGTCATCCAGGCGCTCCTGCCCGCGCTGCTGTGCGACAAGGGCCGCGTGATCAACATCAGCTCGATCGGAGACAAGCACGCCATGGCCGCATACGGCGCGTACGCCGGTGCGGAGTTCGCCCCGGAGGCGGTCGGTGACTCGCTCCGCCGGAAGGCCGCGCCGCTGGTCGTCCAGGTGGTCGTGGCCGAGCCCGGCGGCGTCCGCACGGAGACGGCCGCCCGCGGGATCGCGACGGCGGACGACCTGGCCGCCCGGATGACGCCGGAGCAGGAAGAGCGCCACGGCAGCCTGGTCCGGGCGAACAACGAGTTGACGGCCTCGGGCACCGCGTCGGGCCTGACCGCCGGTGCCGCCGCCCGAGTCGTCGCGAAAGCCGTGACGGCCCGCCGCCCGCGCACCCGCTGCACCGCCGGCCGGGATGCCGCCCTGATCATGGGCCTGGGCCGGATGCTGTCCGACCGCACGCCGGACCGTGTCCTCGCCGCCGGCCTGCGCCGCCACCACCCGAAGGGAGCCGTCGGCCGACGAGGGCTCCGCGGACAGCTCCGTCCCAGTGGCGCGGCCACCAGTGAGGAAACAAGGAGGGCCGACGGGACCGGCAGCCCCACCCCAGCCTCACTTCGAAACGGACATCACCTCACGAACCGCCCCCTGGCGCCCTGACGGGGGACCGGCGGAGCATAAGTGGTGTGTTCCACAAGGTCACATTGCCGGCCGGATCGCCACAAGGCGCTGGAAGCACGTCACTTGTTCATCGACGGGCTCCGGGAAGGGTCCCCGTGACTTCCCTACGACCGTCCTGCCGCGTCCCGGCCGCCCTGCGGACGCCGACCCAGGCGCTTGGCGCGCACGATGTCGGGGTCGCGCGGGTCGAGGGACTCGAAGAGGGTGGCCGTCTCGTCCGTGTGCCGACGGGCGCGGGCGGCCGGCCGTCGTGTTTTCTCGATCCGTGTCTGTCGCATTGTCCGACCAGCCCTCCGACTCGTGACCGCGTCCGCATCCTGCTGGCATCCCGCCCGAGGGGCCGGACCCCCCACCTTCCCGCTTCCCACCGGTCGTAACCCTTCTCCGGAGCGGTGCCCGACCCGTGGCCGCACGGCCCCGCCGCCGTGTCGGTCCCCGCCAGTAGGGTGTGAGACATGGCCGACCCCTCCAGCTACCGCCCCAAACCGGGCGAGATCCCCGACTCGCCGGGGGTCTACCGTTTTCGCGACGAGCACCGCCGGGTGATCTACGTCGGAAAGGCGAAGAGCCTGCGCCAGCGCCTGGCGAGCTACTTCCAGGACCTCGCCGGGCTCCATCCCCGTACCCGCACCATGGTCACCACGGCGGCCTCCGTGGAGTGGACGGTGGTGTCCACGGAGGTCGAGGCGCTCCAGCTGGAGTATTCCTGGATCAAGGAGTACGACCCCCGGTTCAACGTCAAGTACCGCGACGACAAGAGCTACCCCTACCTCGCGGTGACGATGAGCGAGGAATTCCCGCGCGTGCAGGTGATGCGCGGTCACAAGAAGAAGGGCGTCCGGTACTTCGGCCCGTACGGGCACGCGTGGGCGATCCGCGACACCGTGGACCTGCTGCTGCGGGTGTTCCCGGTGCGTACCTGCTCGGCCGGTGTCTTCAAGAACGCCGCCCGTACCGGCCGCCCCTGCCTGCTCGGCTACATCGACAAGTGTTCCGCGCCCTGCGTGGACCGCGTCTCCGCCGAGGAACACCGTGAACTCGCCGAGGAGTTCTGCGACTTCATGGCCGGCCGCACCGGCACCTACGTGCGCCGCCTGGAGCAGCGGATGACCGAGGCGGCCGAGGAGATGGAGTACGAGCGGGCCGCCCGTCTGCGCGACGACATCGGGGCCCTGAAGAAGGCCATGGAGAAGAGCGCGGTGGTGCTCGCCGACGCCACCGACGCCGACCTGGTCGCGGTTGCCGAGGACGAGCTGGAGGCGGCCGTCCAGATCTTCCACGTGCGTGGCGGACGTGTACGCGGCCAGCGCGGCTGGGTCACCGACAAGGTGGAGGAGATCACCACCGGTGCCCTGGTGGAGCACGCCCTGCAGCAGCTGTACGGCGAGGAGACCGGCGACGCCGTCCCGAGGGAGGTCCTGGTCCCCGCGCTGCCCGACCCGGTGGAGCCCGTCCAGCAGTGGCTCACCGGGCGGCGGGGCTCGGGGGTCTCCCTGCGGGTCCCGCAGCGCGGGGACAAGCGGGCCCTGATGGAGACCGTGGAGCGCAACGCCCAGCAGGCCCTCGTCCTGCACAAGACCAAGCGCGCCTCCGACCTGACCACGCGCTCGCGCGCGCTGGAGGAGATCGCCGACGCCCTGGGCCTGGACAGCGCCCCGCTGCGGATCGAGTGCTACGACGTCTCGCACCTCCAGGGCGACGACGTCGTGGCCTCCATGGTCGTCTTCGAGGACGGGCTGGCCCGCAAGAGCGAGTACCGCCGCTTCCAGATCAAGAGCTTCGCCGGCCAGGACGACGTCCGGTCCATGCACGAGGTGATCACCCGCCGGTTCCGGCGCTATCTCGCCGACAGGGAGCGGACCGGCGAGTGGAGCGACGGCGCGGAGCCCGATGGCGGCCGGCCCGTGGACGGCACCGCCGGCACCGCCGCGAACGCCGGTGGTTCCGCCGTACCGGCCGCGAACACGCTCACGGAGGACGACGGCCGCCCCAAGCGCTTCGCGTACCCGCCCCAGCTGATCGTCGTCGACGGCGGCGCCCCCCAGGTCGCGGCGGCCCGCCGGGCCCTGGACGGGCTCGGCATCGACGACATCGCCGTGTGCGGCCTCGCCAAGCGGCTGGAGGAGGTGTGGCTGCCGGACGACGGCGACCCGGTGGTGCTGCCCCGCACCAGTGAGGGCCTCTACCTGCTCCAGCGCGTCCGGGACGAGGCCCACCGTTTCGCCATCAGTTATCAGCGCGTCAAGCGGGCCAAACGCTTCCGGTCCGGTCCGCTGGACGATGTGCCCGGCCTCGGAGAGAGCCGCAAGCAGGCGCTGATCAAGCACTTCGGCTCGGTGAAGAAGCTGCGCGCGGCGACCATCGAACAGATGTGCGACGTGCCCGGCGTGGGCCGCAAGACGGCCGAGGCGATCACCGCAGCCCTCGCCGGGGCGGTCCCTTCCGGTCCCGCCGTGAACACGGCGACGGGCGAGATCATGGATGACATGGTTGAGATGGATGGCATGGACGACGTGGAAGAACCCGGGGAGTCCGGGGGTTCTCCCGGGGAGCCCGTGTCCACGGGCGCCCCGGACGACCGACGGGGGCTGGAGACATGACCGAGTACGAGACACGCAAGGAAACGGGCCAGGACGCGGGTGCGGGCCGGGACACCGGCCGGGGCCGGACCAAGGACCCAGGCCCCGGGACACGGCAGGGCGACGGCGACGGAACAGGTGACGGAGCACAGGTGAGTACGGGCAAGGAAGCGGCCGGGGCCCCCGAGATGGCGATCCCCGAGCTCGTGATCATCTCCGGCATGTCCGGGGCCGGCCGCTCCACGGCCGCGAAGTGTCTGGAGGACCTGGGCTGGTTCGTCGTCGACAACCTCCCGCCCGCGCTGATCCCCACCATGGTGGAACTCGGCGCCCGCTCCCAGGGCAACGTGGCCCGGATCGCGGTCGTCGTCGACGTCCGCGGCCGGCGCTTCTTCGACAACCTCCGCGAATCCCTCGCCGACCTCGACAACCGGGGCGTCACCCGGCGGACCGTCTTCCTGGAGTCCTCCGAGGAAGCCCTGGTGCGCCGCTTCGAGTCGGTACGCCGACCGCACCCCCTCCAGGGCGACGGCCGCATCGTCGACGGCATCACCGCCGAGCGCGAACTGCTGCGCGAACTGCGCGGCGACGCCGACCTGGTGATCGACACCTCCAGCCTCAACGTGCACGAACTGCGCGCCAAGATGGACGCCCGGTTCGCCGGCGACGAGGAGCCCGAGCTGCGGGCAACCGTGATGTCCTTCGGCTTCAAGTACGGCCTCCCGGTCGACGCCGACCTGGTCGTGGACATGCGGTTCCTGCCCAACCCGCACTGGGTTCCGGAACTGCGTGCCTTCACCGGCCGCAACGAGGAGGTGGCGGCGTACGTCCTCAACCAGCCCGGCGCCAAGGAGTTCCTCGACCGGTACGCCGAGCTGCTGCGGCTGATCGCCGCGGGTTACCGCCACGAGGGCAAGCGCTATGTGACCATCGCCGTCGGCTGCACCGGGGGCAAACACCGCTCGGTCGCCATGTCGGAGAAGCTCGCCGACCGACTCGCCGCGGAGGGTGTGGAGACGGTGGTCGTTCACCGGGACATGGGACGGGAATGACCGCACGTACTCCGCGGCTGAACCGGCTGCGCCGGGTGATGCCCGAAGGGCGCGCTGCCGGACGGCAGGCCGGGGCCCGCGGCGCCAAGCCGCGGCGCCGCGGCGCCCAGCCCAAGGTGGTCGCCCTCGGCGGCGGCATGGGACTGTCCGCCTCGCTCGCCGCGCTGCGCCGGATCACCGGCGATCTCACCGCCGTCGTCACCGTGGCCGACGACGGCGGCTCCAGCGGGCGGCTGCGCGACGAACTGGGTGTGCTGCCGCCCGGCGACCTGCGCAAGGCGCTGGCCGCGCTGTGCGGCGACGACGACTGGGGCCAGACCTGGGCCCGGGTCATCCAGCACCGCTTCCAGTCCAAGGGCGAGCTGCACGAGCACGCGGTCGGCAATCTGCTGATCGTCGCCCTGTGGGAGCAGCTCGGCGACCACGTCCAGGCCCTGGACCTGGTGGGCCGGCTGCTCGGCGCGCACGGGCGGGTGCTGCCGATGTCGGCCGTACCACTGGAGCTCCAGGCGCTGGTGAAGGGCCATGCCCCCGAGCGCCCCGAGGCCGTGGACACCGTCCGCGGCCAGGTGGCCGTCGCCCTCACCCCCGGCGAGGTGCAGTCCGTGCACCTCGCGCCGAACGATCCGCCCGCCGTCCCCGAGGCGGTAGAGGCGGTCCTCGACGCCGACTGGGTGGTGCTCGGCCCCGGCTCCTGGTTCTCGTCGGTCATCCCGCACCTCCTGGTGCCGGAACTGCTGGACGCGCTCATCCGCACCAAGGCGCGCCGGGTGCTCTCCCTGAACCTCGCTCCGCAGCCCGGAGAAACCGAGGGCTTCTCCCCGCAGCGTCATGTGGAGGTTTTGGGACGACACGCCCCTAAACTCGCCCTGGACGTGGTGCTGGCCGACGAGGCCGCCGTGCCCGACCGCGACTTGCTGACCGATGCCGCCAAGCGGCTCGGCGCCGCGGTCGAGCTGGCGCCGGTGGCCCGGCCCGACGGAAGCCCCCGGCACGACCCGGAGCTGTTGGCCGCCGCGTACGACCGTATTTTTCGGATGCATGGAAGGATCGGCCCATGGCGATGACGGCAGCGGTGAAGGACGAGGTTTCCCGGCTCCCCGTCACCCGGACCTGCTGCAGAAAGGCGGAGGTCTCCGCCGTTCTGCGGTTCGCCGGCGGCCTCCACCTGGTGAGCGGGCGCATCGTGATCGAGGCGGAGCTGGACACGGCGATGGCCGCCCGCCGCCTCAAGCGGGACATCCTGGAGATCTTCGGTCACGGCTCCGAACTGATCGTGATGGCACCGGGCGGGCTGCGCCGCGGCTCGCGCTACGTCGTCCGGGTGGTCGCGGGCGGCGATCAGCTGGCCCGCCAGACCGGCCTGGTGGACGGCCGGGGCCGTCCGATCCGCGGGCTGCCCCCGCAGGTGGTCTCGGGGGCCACCTGCGACGCCGAGGCGGCCTGGCGCGGGGCCTTCCTGTCGCACGGCTCCCTCACCGAGCCGGGCCGCTCCTCCTCACTGGAGGTGACCTGCCCCGGTCCGGAGGCCGCGCTGGCCCTGGTCGGTGCCGCCCGACGCCTGTCCATCGCCGCCAAGGCCCGCGAGGTGCGCGGCGTGGACCGGGTCGTCGTCCGTGACGGCGACGCCATCGGTGCGCTGCTCACCCGGCTGGGCGCGCACGACTCGGTGCTGGCCTGGGAGGAGCGCCGGATGCGCCGCGAGGTGCGCGCCACGGCGAACCGGCTGGCCAACTTCGACGACGCCAACCTGCGCCGCTCGGCCCGCGCGGCCGTCGCCGCCGGCGCCCGGGTGCAGCGCGCCCTGGAGATCCTCGCCGACGACGTCCCCGAGCACCTCGCCGCGGCCGGGCGGCTGCGCATGGAGCACAAGCAGGCCTCGCTGGAGGAACTGGGCGCGCTCGCCGACCCGCCGCTGACCAAGGACGCCGTGGCCGGCCGGATCCGCCGGCTGCTCGCGATGGCCGACAAGCGCGCCACCGACCTCGGCATCCCCGGCACGGAGGCCAACATCGGCGAGGAACTCGCGGACAACCTCGTCGGCTAGTTCCGTCCTCCGCGGGTCACTCTTTTGTACAGCCTCCGAGCTTGATCACGGTCCTGAAGCGATCGTGCTTCGGCGGGTTCTGCACCGCGGACCGCTGCGCTGATCGGTGGCTGACCAGCTGTGATCAGTTGATCTTCCCGAATGGGTGACCTGCGGAGGATGGGGCTAGTCGGCCAAGGGCTGTCCGGCGGTTCAACTCGGCAGCGGGACAGGGGGTGTGTGGCCTCCGGCTCAGGCCGAGCCGCCCTTCGTGACGGAGCCGCGGCAGGTCCCCCGGCCTGGGCGGTCCGTACCCTACCGGCGGGTAAGGGGCGGCCTGCCGGGAACGGCCCGACTCGATGTCACGGGCATGGGGCCGGAGAGGTAGGGTCGGGGGTGGTCGGGGACATCCCAATACAGCTCGCCGGCGACTTGAGCCGGCGCACCAACGAGGAGATCGGTTCGTGACGATCCGCGTAGGCATCAACGGGTTTGGCCGCATCGGCCGGAACTACTTCCGCGCATTGCTCGAGCAGGGCGCAGACATCGAGATCGTGGCGGTCAATGACCTGGGTGACACCGCGACCACTGCCCACCTGCTGAAGTACGACACCATTCTGGGCCGCCTCAAGCAGGAGGTGACCCACACCTCCGACACGATCACCGTCGGCGACAAGACGGTCAAGGTGCTCTCGGAGCGCGACCCCGCGGACATCCCGTGGGGCGAGCTGGGCGTCGACATCGTGATCGAGTCGACCGGCATCTTCACGAAGAAGGCCGACGCCGAGAAGCACATCACCGGTGGCGCCAAGAAGGTCATCATCTCGGCTCCGGCCAAGGATGAGGACGTCACCATCGTGCTGGGCGTCAACCAGGACCAGTACGACCCGGCGAACCACCACGTCATCTCCAACGCCTCCTGCACCACCAACTGTGTGGCGCCGATGGCGAAGGTGCTCGACGAGAACTTCGGCATCGTCAAGGGCCTGATGACGACGGTGCACGCGTACACGAACGACCAGCGCATCCTGGACTTCCCGCACAAGGACCTGCGCCGCGCCCGTGCCGCCGCCGAGAACATCATCCCGACGACGACCGGTGCGGCGAAGGCCACCGCCCTGGTGCTCCCGCAGCTCGAGGGCAAGCTGGACGGCATCGCGATGCGCGTCCCGGTCCCGACGGGCTCGGTCACCGACCTGGTCGTCGAGCTCGGCCGCGAGGTCACCAAGGAGGAGGTCAACGCCGCCTTCCAGAAGGCCGCCGAGGGCGAGCTCAAGGGTCTCCTCGAGTACACGGAGGACCCGATCGTCTCCTCCGACATCGTCAACGCCCCGGCGTCCTGCACGTTCGACTCGTCCCTGACCATGGTCCAGGACGGCAAGAGCGTGAAGATCATCGGCTGGTACGACAATGAGTGGGGCTACTCCAACCGCCTCGTGGACCTCACGGTCTTCATCGGCAACCAGCTCTGATCGTGGGGCAGACCGCCTGACATGAGTGCAGGGCTCGGCCGGCGCGCCAACGCGCTGTCCGAGCCCTGACGCGCGTATCGGAGCGGTCGACCGCTTCCGATCACGAGCGATCACGAGCGAACACAAGCTCTTCTCCAGGAGTCCCTTCATGAAGACGATCGACGAACTCCTCTCCGAAGGGGTCGCGGGCAAGCGGGTCTTCGTCCGCGCCGACCTCAACGTGCCGCTGGACGGCACCACCATCACCGACGACGGCCGCATCCGCGCGGTGCTGCCCACCGTCAAGGCGCTCGCCGAGGCGGGCGGCCGTGTCGTCGTCGCCTCGCACCTGGGCCGCCCCAAGGGCGCCCCGGACCCCGCCTTCTCGCTCGCCCCGGCCGCCGCCCGCCTGGGTGAACTTCTCAGCGCCGAGGTGGCGTTCGCGACGGACACCGTCGGTGAGTCCGCCACCGCCACCGTCGCCGGCCTCGCCGACGGACAGGTCGCCGTCCTCGAGAACCTGCGCTTCAACGCCGGAGAGACCGCCAAGGACGACGCCGAGCGCGGCGCCTTCGCCGACCGCCTGGCCGGCCTGGCCGACCTCTACGTGGGCGACGGCTTCGGCGCGGTGCACCGGAAGCACGCGTCCGTGTACGACCTCCCGGACCGCCTGCCGCACGCCGCGGGCTACCTCATCGCCACCGAGGTCGGTGTCCTGAAGAAGCTCACGGACGACGTCCAGCGGCCCTACGTCGTCGCCCTCGGCGGCGCCAAGGTCTCCGACAAGCTCGCCGTCATCGACGAACTGCTCGGCAGGGCCGACCGCATCCTCATCGGCGGCGGCATGGCGTACACCTTCCTCAAGGCCAAGGGGTACGAGATCGGCACGTCGCTGGTCCAGGAGGACCAGCTGTCCGTCGTCACCGAGTACCTGGAGCGCGCCGAGAAGAACGGCGTCGAACTGCTGCTGCCGGTCGACACCCTGGTCGCCGAGGCGTTCCCGGACCTGAAGACCAAGGCGCCGGCCCACCCCGTCGCCGTCGCCGCGGACGCCATGCCGGCCGGCCGGATGGGTCTGGACATCGGCCCCGAGACCTGCACGCTCTACGCCTCGAAGCTCGCCGACGCGGCCACCGTCTTCTGGAACGGCCCCATGGGCGTCTTCGAGCACCCCGACTACGCCGAGGGCACCAAAGCGGTTGCCCAGGCCCTCCTCGACTCCCCGGGCTACACCGTGGTCGGCGGCGGCGACTCCGCCGCGGCCGTCCGCATCCTGGGCTTCGACGAAAAGGCATTCGGCCACATCTCGACCGGCGGCGGCGCCTCCCTCGAATACCTCGAGGGCAAGACGCTCCCCGGCCTCGCCGCACTGGAGGACTGACCCTCAATGACCGCTGCTGAAAAAGGCCGCACCCCGCTGATGGCGGGCAACTGGAAGATGAACCTCAACCACCTCGAGGCCATCGCCCACGTCCAGAAGCTCGCCTTCGCACTCGCCGACAAGGACTACGAGGACGTCGAGGCCGCCGTCCTGCCGCCCTTCACCGACCTGCGCTCCGTGCAGACCCTGGTCGACGGCGACAAGCTGAAGATCAGGTACGGCGCCCAGGACATCTCGGCGCATGACGGCGGGGCCTACACCGGCGAGATCTCCGGCCCGATGCTGGCCAAGTTGAAGTGCACGTACGTGACGGTCGGGCACTCCGAGCGCCGGCAGTACCACGGCGAGACCGACGAACTCGTGAACGCCAAGGTGAAGGCCGCGTACAAGCACGGCATCACGCCGATCCTGTGCGTCGGCGAGGAACTGTCCGTCCGCGAGGCCGGCAGCCACGTCGCCCACACCCTCGCCCAGGTCGAGGGCGGTCTGAAGGACCTGACCGCCGAGCAGGCCGAGTCCGTCGTGATCGCCTACGAGCCCGTGTGGGCCATCGGTACCGGCAAGGTCTGCGGCGCCGGGGACGCCCAGGAGGTCTGCGGTGCCATCCGCGGCAAGCTCGCCGAGCTGTACGCGCAGGACGTCGCCGACCGGGTCCGCATCCAGTACGGCGGCTCGGTCAAGTCGGGCAACGTCGCCGAGATCATGGCCCAGACCGACATCGACGGCGCCCTGGTCGGTGGTGCCTCACTGGACGCGGACGAGTTCGTCAAGATCATCCGCTTTCGCGACCGGTGAGTAGGCTCTAGCCGAGATCCGTCGTACCCTTGCGGGGTCCAGTCCTGTGCTGGACCCCGCGTCGTCCATCCGAATCCGAGGAAGTTGGTCCAGCCGTGGTTTTGGGGTTCTCGATCGCCCTGATCGTCTTCAGCCTGCTGCTGATGCTGCTGGTGCTGATGCACAAGGGAAAGGGCGGCGGCCTCTCCGACATGTTCGGTGGAGGCATGCAGTCCTCCGTCGGCGGCTCCTCGGTCGCCGAGCGCAACCTCGACCGGATCACCGTCGTGGTCGGTCTGCTCTGGGCCGTGTGCATCGTCGCGCTCGGCATCATGATGAAGACGAGCTGACCCGGGCGAAAGACCCTGGCGGACAATACGCCCGCATCGGGTACGCATTCCCCGCGTAAGGTCCCATGTCCGGTACGCGCGGCACAGCGCGGCCTATCATGGGGCTTGCGTCTGGACAGGGGAGCGGTAACTCCAATCACTGGACGCGCGTTGGGCCTTACGTAGACTGAGGCGCTCGCAGCGAAGCGGAACGCCGACTCGCTTCGCCGCACCATCACGCAGGGAGTTACAACCGTGGCAAGTGGCAACGCGATCCGGGGAAGCCGGGTCGGGGCGGGGCCGATGGGCGAGGCCGAGCGCGGTGAGTCAGCGCCGCGGCTGCGCATCTCCTTCTGGTGCTCCAACGGGCACGAGACCCAGCCGAGCTTCGCGAGCGACGCGCAGGTCCCCGACACGTGGGACTGCCCCCGCTGCGGCTTTCCGGCGGGCCAGGACCGGGAGAACCCCCCGGACCCGCCGCGCACCGAGCCCTACAAGACGCACCTCGCCTATGTGCGGGAGCGGCGCAGCGACGCGGACGGCGAGGCGATTCTCGCCGAGGCGCTCGCCAAACTGCGGGGCGAGATCTAGCGGTTCGGTTCGACACCAGTGCTGCGGTGTACCTGTGCCGTGCTCATGCCCGGCTGTTCACCGTCGGCTCCTTGCCGCGCCCCTGCTCCTTTTTCCCGCCCGTGGCCCCGCCCGACGTCCTGCCCCTCGCCGTACCGACACCCCGGGGCCGGACAGCCGTATCTGTTGTTGCGTCCCACGACGGCGTCACGACAGGTGACGTCCACCTCTGATCAATTAGGTTGGAAACCGGCAGCGGGGCGGATACGCAGCACAGGCAGCAAGGAAGAAGGCTGAAGTCCGAGATGAACGCAGACGGCCGTACCAGGCTCGACCAGACTCCCGAGTGGACCGCACTGACCAAGCACCGCGAGGAGCTCGGGGACCTGCGGTTGCGCGAGGTGTTCGCCGCCCACCCGGACCGGGGCACCGCGTACACCCTCCGGGTCGGTGACCTGTACATCGACTACTCCAAGCACCTCGTCACCGACGACACCCTGCGGTTGCTGCGCGAACTGGCCGCAGCCACCGATGTGTTCGGGTTGCGCGACGCCATGTTCCGCGGCGAGCGGATCAATACCACCGAGGACCGGGCCGTCCTGCACACCGCCCTCAGGGCGCCGCGCGACGCGGTGGTCGAGGTCGACGGTGAGAACGTCGTCCCCGGCGTGCACGCCGTTCTCGACAAGATGGCCGGCTTCGCCGGCCGGGTGCGTTCCGGCGAGTGGACCGGCCACACCGGCAAGCGCATCCGCACCGTGGTCAACATCGGCATCGGGGGCTCCGACCTGGGCCCCGCGATGGCGTACGAGGCGCTGCGCGCCTTCACCGACCGCGACCTCACGGTCCGCTTCGTGTCCAACGTGGACGGCTCCGACCTGCACGAGGCCACCCGCGACCTGGACCCGGCCGAGACGCTGTTCGTCATCGCGTCCAAGACCTTCACCACCATCGAGACGGTCACCAACGCCACCTCCGCGCGGACCTGGCTGCTCAACGCGCTCGGTGACGAGAGCGCCGTCGCCAGGCACTTCGTCGCCCTGTCGACGAACGCGGAGAAGGTCGCCGACTTCGGCATCGACACGGCGAACATGTTCGAGTTCTGGGACTGGGTCGGCGGACGCTACTCGTACGACTCGGCGATCGGCCTGTCGCTGATGATCGCCATCGGACCGGACCGCTTCCGGGAGATGCTCGACGGGTTCCACCTCGTCGACGACCACTTCCGCACCGCCCCCGCCGAGTCCAACGTGCCGCTGCTGCTGGGGCTGCTGGGCGTCTGGTACGGCAACTTCCTGGGCGCCCAGTCGCACGCGGTGCTGCCGTACTCGCACTACCTGTCGAAGTTCACCGCCTACCTCCAGCAACTCGACATGGAGTCCAACGGCAAGTACGTCGGCCGGGACGGGCGCGAGGTCCGGTGGCAGACCGGCCCCGTCGTCTGGGGCACGCCGGGCACCAACGGGCAGCACGCCTACTACCAGCTGATCCACCAGGGAACGAAACTGATCCCGGCGGACTTCATCGGCTTCGCCGAGCCGGTCGCCGAGCTGAGCGACGAACTGAAGGCGCAGCACGACCTGTTGATGGCCAACTTCTTCGCCCAGACACAGGCCCTGGCCTTCGGCAAGACGCCGGACGAGGTGCGCGGCGAGGGCGTGCCCGAGGAACTGGTACCGCACAAGACGTTCAAGGGCGACCACCCCACGACCACGATCCTCGCGCGCGAGCTGACGCCGTCCGTCCTCGGCCAGCTCGTCGCCCTCTACGAGCACAAGGTGTTCGTGCAGGGCGCGGTCTGGAACATCGACTCCTTCGACCAGTGGGGCGTGGAGCTCGGCAAGGTGCTGGCCAAGCGCGTCGAGCCCGCGCTCGCCGAGGGCGCTGACGTGCCCGGCCTGGACGCCTCCAGCCGGGCCCTGGTCGCCACCTACCGGGAACTGCGCGGCCGGAGCTGAGAGCGGAGCGGGAAGCGGACGGCGCACTGTCGTCCGCTTCCCGTAGAATCCCCCGTCGATCATGACGACCACCATCACGGCAGACGTTCGGGGGCGCTCAAGTTGGTTCGTGCGCGCGGGAGTTGGACAGGCGGAACGCTCAAGGTCGCGACAATCCTGAAACCCCATCAGCTGGCGCGGGCGCTGTTCCACCCCGCGTGGGTACCCGACTCGCCCGATCCGTCCGTCGAACGGCTCAAGCGCATACGGACCATCGCCGGACTGGCCGCCACTCTCGGCGTGTACACCTTCCTCGCCGGCGGGTTCGACTTCACCGAGCTGCTGACGAACACCCTGACCGCGGCCCTGGTTCTCCTCTTCCTCACCCCGCTGACGGTCGGCGTGATGCTCCTGGTGTGGCGGCGCACCGGCACCGTACGGCAGCTGCGGGTACCGCTGTTCGACGCGCTCAAGCTGCTGCTGCTCTTCGTCTGCGCCTTCGCCGCCCCGGTGCTGCTGGGATGGGCGATGCTCGGGCTCGGGAGGGAGGACCTGGGGCTGTTTCTGGTCCTCTGCCTGGTGATGCTGTGGCTCTTCGTCTTCGTCTTCGCCGCGGCGCTGCGGGTCTCCGGGAACTTCTTCGGCACGGGCGCCGTGCACCGCTCGCTGCCGGCCCTGCTCGCCGTCGTCACCTGCTGGCTGATGTCCCTGCCGGACCTGATCACCGGTGATCTGAAAGGACTCGGTCTCGGCCTGGGCGTCGTCTTCATCCTGGCCGCCCCGGTGACCGTCACCGGGATCGCGCTGCTGGAACTGCGACGGCTCAAGCGGCGCTACGGGATCCGGCTGGCGGATCACCCGGAGACCCGGGGGCCGCTCCCCGGGCCCGTCCCGCAGACCCCGGCCCCGGCATCGCACCCGGCCTCCGCTTCCCGCCACGCCCCGGCGCACGGTCCGGGGCAGCCGCACATCCCGGTGCAGGGGAACCCCTACGTCTATCCGCAGTCCCCGTACGCCCCGGGCACGCCCGGCCGTCCGCACGGAGCCTCCGCCCCGCAGAACCCGTACGCGCGCTGACCCGCCGGAGGAACCCTCCGCGCACCCACACCTGCCTGCCGCAGCCCCCGGGGCCGGCAGACCGTCACGCGACCGCGCTCAGGGTGCCCGCGAGGCGGCGCCGGGCCGCGCGGGCGGCCGGGACGGCGGTGCCCAGCACGGCGGCGGTGCCGAGCAGCGCCAGGAGCGCGGGGGAGGGATCCCGGGCATCCCGGCGCCGATGCCGCTGGACCGCCCCTGGGCGTCGATCAGCCAGTGCGCCGGCGGCAGCCCCATGGCGACGAGCACGGCGGCCAGTGCCGTGCAAAAGGCGGCCGTGCCCGTGATTCCGGTGATCTGTCGCGGCGAGAGGCCAATCGCCTTGAGCGCGAGCAGGTCCCCTTCGCCCTCGCGCACCGTGCCGCCGATCGCGCTGAGCAGCCCGATCAGTCCGATCGACCGGATCAGTCCGATCAGGGCGAGTACGGCGATCAGCCCGACGACGACCGCGCGCAACGCGGACAGCCCCTCGGCGGGGTTGTGGTCACCGCATGCACGTCCAGCCGGCCGTCTCCCACCCCGGCCAGCCGTTCGGCGACGGGCCGCGGGGTCGGCGCCGGGCTCCAGCCGGAGCTGGTAGAGGGCGGGCCCCAGCCCGGGGTCGTTGCCGCGGAGGGTGTCGAGCGAGGTGGAGATGCCCCGTCCGGCGTTCTCCGGCTCGATGCTGCGGCCGACGATGCGCAGCTCTCGGCCCGGTAGGGGCCTCCTCCTCGAACTCCCCAGGCTCTTCGTGCAGGGAGGTGCCCCCGGACGGGACGGTCAGGCCGACGCCGGCGGATAGAGCGACCGGGGCAGCTGCGAGGCCGCTGCCGCGTCCAGGAGCCACAGGGTGCGGGACCGGCCGTACGCGCCTGCCGCCGGGGCCTGGATCTCGCCCGCGCCCGACAGGGCGATCGCCGCGGCCTTCGCCTTGTCCTCGCCGGCCGCCAGCAGCCACACCTCGCGTGCCGTACGGATCGCCGGCAGGGTGAGCGTCACCCTGGTCGGCGGCGGCTTGGGCGCGCCGTGGACGCCGACCGCCGCGCGCTCCGTCTCCCGGACCGCGGGCAGCTCCGGGAAGAGGGACGCCACGTGCGTGTCCGGGCCGACGCCCAGCATCAGCACGTCGAACTCCGGCACCCCTCCGTGGTTCGCCGGTCCCGCGGCACGGGCCAGCTCCTCCGCGTACGCGGCCGCCGCCGCGTCCACGTCGGTGCCGTACGGTCCGTCGGACGCGGGCATGGCGTGCACGCGCTCCGGGTCCAGCGGCACCGCGTCGAGCAGCGCCTCGCGTGCCTGGGTGACGTTGCGCTCCGGGGCGCCGTCCGGCAGGAACCGCTCGTCGCCCCACCACAGGTCGATCCGGCCCCAGTCGACCGCGTCCCGGGCGGGCGCCGCCGCGAGCGCGGCCAGCAGGCCGTTGCCGTTGCGGCCGCCGGTCAGGACCACGGACGCCGAGCCCCGTGAGGCCTGGACGTCCACGACCCGGGTGATCAGCCGGGCCGCCGCGGCCTGTGCCATCAGCTCCTTGTCGCGGTGCACGACGAGCTGCGGTGCCGTACTCATGTCGCCGCCGCCCCCTTCACCGGTGCCTGCGCCGCCGCCGCGGCGGCCCGGGAACCTTCCGCAGCCGCTTCGCCGGGAGCGGCGCTCCCCGCTCCCGGCGCTCCTGCTCCTTTGGCCGGCGACTCACCCGCCGACTGCTTCCCGGAGTCACCGGACGCCTCGTCCAGTTCCCGCGACACATCGTCGAGGGTGCTGGACGCCTCGGTGAGCCCGCGCGACACCGCCGTCAGCCGTTCGCCCGACGGCGCCTTCGGCGCCCCCGGATCCGCCGCCGGCCGGTGCGCCGGGTTCCTCAGCCGCTCGACCCCGTACCGCAACGCCGACGCGTACGTGTCGTCCGGGTCCAGCCGGCGCAGCTCCTCCGCGATCAGCTCCGACGTGGCCCGGCGCTTGAGCGCCACCGCACGCCCCGGCTGACCCTGGATCGACAGCGTCGCCAGCGAACCGTCGGCCCGGTCCAGCACGATCGGGCCGCAGTCGGTCGTCAGACGGACCGCCGTGAGTCCGGGACCGGCGGACAGCGAACGTTTCACGGGGACGTCCAGCCGGTCCGCGAGCCACATCGCCAGCAGCTCGCAGCTCGGGTTGGACTCCTCGCCCTCCACCTCGACGCCCTGCACCTCGCAGGCCACCTGGTCCAGGGCCGCCGCCAGCATCGAACGCCAGGGCGTGATCCGCGTCCAGGACAGGTCGGTGTCGCCCGGGGTGTAGGAGTCGGCACGGGCGGCGAGCTCCCGCACCGGCTGCTCGCAGGCGTAGGTGTCGGTCACCCGGCGCTGGCCCAGCGCGCCCAGCGGATCGCCGGCCGGGTCCAGCGGTGCGTCGACCGGCCACCAGACCACCACCGGGGCGTCCGGCAGCAGCAGCGGCAGCACGACGGACTGGGCGTGGTCGGCGACCTCGCCGTACAGCCGTAGTACGACCGTCTCGCCGGTGCCCGCGTCGGCGCCGACCAGCACCTCGGCGTCCAGCCGGGACTGCGTACGGCCGCGGTGCGGGCGGGAGACGCGCTTGATGACGACCAGGGTGCGCGAGGGGTGTTCGCGCGAGGCGTCCCCGGCGGACTTCAGGGCGTCGTAGGCGTTCTCCTCGTCGGTGACGATGACCAGGGTGAGCACCATGCCGACGGCCGGGGTGCCGATGGCCCGGCGGGCCTGCACCAGCGATTTGTTGATCTTGCTGGCCGTGGTGTCCGTGAGGGCTGTCTTCATGGCCGGCGCCAGCTCCGTCCGTCTCGCTCGAGCATGTGGTCCGCCTCGACGGGCCCCCAGGTGCCGGCCGGATACTGGGCCGGCCTGCCGTGGTTGTCCCAGTACTCCTCGATCGGGTCGAGGATCTTCCAGGACAGCTCGACCTCCTCGGTGCGCGGGAAGAGGTTGGAGTCGCCGAGCAGCACGTCGAGGATGAGCCGCTCGTACGCCTCCGGGCTGGACTCCGTGAACGACTCGCCGTAGGCGAAGTCCATCGACACGTCGCGGATCTCCATCGACGTACCGGGAACCTTCGAGCCGAACCGCACCGTGACACCCTCGTCCGGCTGGACGCGGATCACGATGGCGTTCGACCCGAGCTCCTCGGTGGCCGTCGTGTCGAACGGCGAGTGCGGTGCCCGCTGGAACACGACCGCGATCTCGGTGACCCGGCGGCCCAGCCGCTTGCCGGTGCGCAGGTAGAAGGGGACGCCCGCCCAGCGGCGGTTGTCCACGCCCAGCTTGATCGCCGCGTACGTGTCGGTGTTCGAGGAGGCGTCGATGCCCTCCTCCTCCAGGTACCCGACCGCCTTCGCGCCGCCCTGCCAGCCCGCCGCGTACTGCCCGCGCACGGTGTCCCGGCCCAGGTCCTTCGGCAGCCGCACGGCGCCGAGCACCTTGGTCTTCTCCGCGGCCAGCGCGTCCGCGTCGAAGGACGCCGGCTCCTCCATGGCGGTGAGCGCCATGAGCTGGAGCAGGTGGTTCTGGATGACGTCGCGGGCGGCGCCGATGCCGTCGTAGTAGCCGGCCCGGCCGCCGATGCCGATGTCCTCGGCCATGGTGATCTGCACGTGGTCGACGAAGGACCGGTTCCAGATCGGCTCGAACATCGTGTTCGCGAAGCGCAGGGCCAGGATGTTCTGGACGGTCTCCTTGCCCAGGTAGTGGTCGATCCGGAAGACCTGGTCCGGGGCGAACACCTCGTGCACGATCGCGTTGAGCTCCTCGGCCGACCTCAGGTCGTGGCCGAACGGCTTCTCGATCACCGCGCGCCGCCAGGAACCGCTCGACTGGTCGGCCAGCCCGTGCTTCTTCAGCTGCTGGATGACCACCGGGAAGGAACGCGGCGGCACCGACAGGTAGAACGCGAAGTTCCCGCCCGTGCCCTGGGCCTTGTCCAGCTCCTCGATCGTGCCGCGCAGCCGTTCGAAGGAGTCGTCGTCGTCGAAGGTGCCCTGGACGAACCGCATGCCCTGGATGAGCTGCTGCCAGACCTCCTCGCGGAAGGGAGTGCGGGCATGCTCCTTGACCGCGTCGTGGACCTCCTGCGCGAAGTCCTCGTGCGCCCACTCGCGGCGGGCGAAACCGACCAGCGAGAAGCCCGGCGGCAGCAGACCCCGGTTGGCGAGGTCGTACACCGCCGGCATCAGCTTCTTGCGCGACAGGTCGCCCGTGACCCCGAAGATGACCAGGCCCGACGGCCCCGCGATACGCGGGAGCCGTCGGTCTGCTGGGTCACGCAGCGGATTGCTGCTCGACAAGGTGTCAGCCCTCCGAGGGGGCGAGGCGCGCGAGCTCCGCCTCGGTCGACTTCAGCAGGTCGGTCCAGGACGCCTCGAACTTCTGGATGCCCTCGTCCTCCAGCAGCTGTACGACGTCGTCGTACGCGATGCCGAGCTTCTCCACGGCGTCGAGGTCGGCGCGGGCCTGCGCGTAGGTGCCGGCGATGGTGTTGCCGGTGATCTCGCCCGACTCCTCGGTGGCCTCCAGCGTGGCCTCCGGCATGGTGTTCACCGTGTTCGGCGCCACCAGCTCGTCGACGTACATCGTGGTCTTGTACGCCTTGTCCTTCACCCCGGTGGAGGCCCACAGCGGACGCTGCTTGTTGGCGCCCTCGCGCTCCAGCGCGCTCCAGCGGTCGGTGGCGAAGACCTCCTCGTACGCCTGGTAGGCCAGGCGCGCGTTGGCGACGGCGGCCTTTCCGCGCAGCGCCTTGGCGGCGTCGGTGCCGAGTGCGTCGATGCGCTTGTCGATCTCGGTGTCCACCCGGGACACGAAGAACGACGCCACCGAGTGGATCTTCGACAGGTCCAGGCCGCGCTCCTTGGCCTTCTCCAGGCCGGTCAGGAACGCGTCCATGACCTTGCGGTAGCGTTCCAGCGAGAAGATCAGCGTGACGTTGACGCTGATGCCCAGGCCGATGGTCTCGGCGATCGCCGGGATGCCGGCCTCGGTCGCCGGGATCTTGATCAGGGCGTTGGGCCGGTCCACCAGCCAGGCCAGCTGCTTGGCCTCGGCCACGGTGGAGCGCGTATTGTGCGCGAGCCGCGGGTCGACCTCGATGGAGACCCGGCCGTCCTGGCCGCCGGTGGCGTCGAAGACCGGGCGCAGGATGTCGGCGGCGTCGCGGACGTCCGCCGTCGTGATCATCCGGATGGCCTCTTCGACCGTGACCCTGCGGGCGGCGAGGTCGGCGAGCTGCTGATCGTAGCCGTCGCCCTCGGAGATCGCCTTCTGGAAGATCGACGGGTTGGTGGTGACGCCCACGACGTGCTGCTGGTCGATCAGCTCGGCGAGGTTGCCGGACGTGATCCGCTTGCGCGACAGGTCGTCCAGCCAGATCGCGACGCCTTCGTCGGAAAGGCGCTTGAGTGCGTCTGTCATGGAAATTCCATCTCCTACGTCTCGTGTCGTATGTGAGCGTCAGCGCTGGGCGGCGGTCAGCGATTCCCGGGCGGCGGCAGCCACGTTCCCGGCGGTGAAGCCGTACTCCTCGAACAGCACCTTGCCGTCGGCGGACGCGCCGAAGTGCTCCAGGGACACGATGCGCCCGGCGTCCCCCACGTACTTGTGCCAGGTGAGACCGATGCCGGCCTCGACGGCGACGCGGGCCTTCACGGCCGGCGGCAGGACGCTGTCCCGGTACCCCTGGTCCTGCTCCTCGAACCACTCCACCGACGGCATGGACACCACGCGCGTCGGCACACCGGCGGCCTGCAGCCGCTCGCGTGCCCCGACGGCGACATGCACCTCGGAACCGGTGGCGATCAGAACGACCTGCGGAGCGCCGCCCTCGGCCTCGAACAGCACGTAGCCACCGCGCGCGGCGTCCTCGTTCGGCTCGTAGGTCGGCACACCCTGGCGGGTGAGGGCCAGACCGTGCGGGGCGCCCTTGCCGAACTCCTTCGTCCAGCGCTTGAGGATCTCCCGCCAGGCGATCGCGGTCTCGTTGGCGTCCGCGGGGCGCACGACGTTCAGACCGGGGATGGCGCGCAGCGAGGCCAGGTGCTCGACGGGCTGGTGGGTCGGGCCGTCCTCGCCCAGACCGATGGAGTCGTGCGTCCACACATAGGTCACCGGCAGGTGCATCAGGGCGGACAGCCGCACCGCGTTGCGCATGTAGTCGGAGAACACCAGGAAGGTGCCGCCGTAGATCCGGGTGTTGCCGTGCAGCGCGATGCCGTTCATCTCCGCGGCCATGGAGTGCTCACGGATGCCGAAGTGGATCGTGCGGCCGTACGGGTTCGCCTCGGGCAGCGGGTTGTCCGCCGGGAGGAACGACGACGTCTTGTCGATCGTCGTGTTGTTGGAGCCCGCCAGGTCGGCCGAGCCGCCCCACAGCTCCGGGACGACCGCGCCGAGCGCCTGGAGCACCTTGCCGGACGCGGCGCGCGTGGCGACCGCCTTGCCCGGCTCGAAGACCGGGAGCTTGTCCTCCCAGCCCTTGGGCAGCTCACCGGCCGCGACCCGGTCGAACTCGGCCGCGCGCTCCGCGTTGTTGCTCCGCCACTCCCGGAACGACTTCTCCCACTCGGCCCGCGCCTGCCTGCCGCGCTCCAGCGCCCCGCGGGTGTGGCCGATGACCTCGTCGCTCACCTCGAAGGTCTGCTCCGGGTCGAAGCCCAGCACCCGCTTGGTGGCGGCCACCTCGTCGTCGCCGAGCGCCGAGCCGTGCGCGGCCTCGGTGTTCTGCGCGTTCGGCGCCGGCCAGGCGATGATCGAGCGCATCGCGATGAACGACGGCCGGTCGGTGACCTTCTTCGCCCCGGCGATCGCGTCGTAGAGCGCGCTCGGGTCCAGGTCGCCGTCCGGCTTCGGAGCGACACGCTGCACGTGCCAGCCGTAGGCCTCGTACCGCCTGACGGTGTCCTCGGAGACGGCCGTCCCGGTGTCGCCCTCGATCGAGATGTGGTTGTCGTCCCACAGCAGGATCAGGTTGCCGAGCTTCTGGTGACCGGCCATCGAGGACGCCTCGGCGGAGATGCCTTCCTGCAGGCAGCCGTCGCCGGCGACGCAGTACACGAAGTGGTCGAACGGGGACGTGCCGGCTGCGGCCTCGGGGTCGAACAGACCGCGCTCGTAGCGGGCGGCCATCGCCATGCCGACCGCGTTGGCGACCCCCTGGCCCAGCGGCCCGGTCGTCGTCTCCACGCCGGTGGTGTGCCCGTACTCGGGGTGACCCGGCGTCTTCGAACCCCAGGTGCGGAACGCCTTGAGATCGTCCAGCTCCAGACCGAAACCGGCCAGGTACAGCTGGGTGTAGAGGGTCAGGGACGAATGGCCGGCGGACAGGACGAAACGGTCCCGCCCGACCCAGTCGGCGTCCGAGGGGTCGTGCCGCATCACCTTCTGGAAGAGGGTGTACGCGGCGGGCGCCAGGCTCATCGCCGTACCAGGGTGGCCGTTGCCGACCTTCTGTACGGCATCGGCGGCCAGGACGCGGGCGGTGTCCACGGCCCGCTGGTCCAGTTCGGTCCACTCGAGGTCTGTGATGGTCGGCTTGGTGCTCACCCTGGGTCAGGGCTCCTCTCCACATGTCTTCGGATACCGGACGAGTACATACCGGCGGAGTCGAGCCTACCCCCGCAGGACGTGCTTCCCCCGAGCCCTTCCCGACAGCCCGGGCTCCCGGCGATCCGCCTTCTGACGGGGAAGTATTTGCATGCGGTAGATGAATACGGAGCCGCTCATCCGGTTGCTCAATCGAGCCGGGGTCCGTGCCGTGAACAGCCCCGTCCAACACGACCGGACCCCCGCGAATGTCCGGGTCTGGGCAACGTCTAAGGTGGCGTGGTACGCGCGAGCCTTTACCGCCGCTTCATCCGGGAGGGCTTGCTGGGATGTCTCTGTCAGGGGTGCGAGTGACGGCCGTTGAATCCCGTCCTGCGGGGGTTATCGGGACGAGCCAGAGCCCGAGTCACCGGCCGATCGGGGCCCGTGTCAAGGCGTTCGTGGCGTTGACCAAGCCGCGGATCATCGAACTGCTGCTCATCACCACCGTTCCGGTGATGTTCCTGGCGCAGCGGGGTGTGCCCGATCTGAAACTGGTGTTGCTGACCTGCCTCGGCGGCTACCTGTCGGCGGGCGGGGCCAACGCGCTCAACATGTACATCGACCGCGACATCGACGCGCTGATGGACCGCACCTCGCAGCGCCCCCTGGTCACGGGCATGGTCAGCCCACGCGAGTGCCTGGCCTTCGGCATCACCCTGGCCGTCGTCTCGACCCTGCTGTTCGGCCTCGCCGTCAACTGGCTGTCCGCCTGGCTCTCCCTCGGCGCGCTCCTCTTCTACGTCGTCGTCTACACCATGATCCTCAAACGGCGTACGTCGCAGAACATCGTGTGGGGCGGCATCGCCGGCTGCATGCCGGTGCTGATCGGCTGGTCCGCGGTCACCGATTCGTTGTCCTGGGCGCCGGTCGTCCTCTTCCTCGTCATCTTCTTCTGGACGCCGCCGCACTACTGGCCGCTGTCCATGAAGGTGAAGGACGACTACGCGCGCGTGGGCGTGCCGATGCTCCCGGTCCTAGCCTCCAACAAGGCGGTCGCCAAGCAGATCGTGGCCTACAGCTGGGTCATGGTCGTGGTGTCGCTGCTGCTCACCCCGCTCGGCTACACCGGCTGGTTCTACACCGCGGTCGCGCTGGCCGCGGGCGGCTGGTGGCTCTGGGAGGCGCACGCGCTCCTCAACCGGGCCAGGTCCGAGGCGACCGGCGGCAAGCTCAAGGAGATGCGCCTGTTCCACTGGTCCATCACCTATGTGTCGCTGCTCTTCGTGGCCGTCGCGGTGGACCCCTTCCTGCGGTAGAGCGTCCGCTGACCGTCCGACGGGCGGGGTCCGTGGCCAAGGCCACGGACCCCGCCCGTCGCCGTTCGATCTACCCGTCGGTAGCATCCTGGTCATGGCAGAAACGCAGCAGTCGGACCCGAAGGCCGAGCAGACCTCCGAGCAGCGGGCCGTACAGAAGGCCGAGCGCAAGGCCGACCGGAAGGCGGCCAGGCTCGCCAAGCGGATCAGCGGCTTCGCCGCGGCCCACGGCGGAGCCGAAGGCCAGATCGCGTACCTCGGACAGCGCGGCGCCCGGATCGTGCTGGTCGGAGAGGACGGCGACTGGGGCGACCTGGTCGCCCACTCCTACCCCATCGCCCAGAAGGCGGCCGAGCGGGCGGGCCTCACCCTCCACGAGAACTTCGACGGCGAGTTCGCGGCCAAGGTCAGGACCGGCCCGTACGAATGGACCCGCATGGCGGGCCTCCAGATCGGCGGCCCGGCCAACGGCTGAACCCCGCCCCCGGGCGGCGCCGGGGCCGGGCAAAACCTACTCGCCGGTCCGCCGTTAGGCCCTGCGACACCAGCGCAGCGCCCACCTGGGGAGTCCGGATGATCGACCCGCCGTCCCTCGTGGACCAGTACTGCCACGGCGTGCTGCGCACCGAGCTGGGCCTCGGCACCTTCGAGGCCCAGCTCGTCCCCAGTGATGGCCCGCCCGCCCCGGGCACCACCCTCTTCGACACCCAGACCGGTTTCGCCGTACGTCGCTGGTGCCCGCCCCTGCTGGGCCTGGAGCCGCACTGCCCTCCCGCCCACTACCTCGCCCGGCGCCGCGAGCTGGGTGTCGTCGAGACGGGCCGACGGCTGTTGCGGGCCAGCGGCATCACCACCTACCTCGTCGACACCGGGCTGCCCGGCGACCTCACCGGCGCGGCCGAGCTGGCCACGGTCGCCGCCGCCGGGGCCCACGAGATCGTGCGCCTCGAGCAAGTCGCCGAGCAGGTCGCCGACACCTCCGGCACCGTGGAGTCCTTCCTCGCCAACCTCGCCGAGTCCGTGCACGCAGCCGCCGCGCACGCCGTCGCCTTCACCTCCGTCGCCGGCGTCCGGCACGGTCCGGCACTCGCCCCGCAGCCGCCGGGGCCCGGTGAGGTGCGCGGCGCGGCCGCGCGCTGGCTGGCCGGACGCCGGGTCGGGGACGAGCTGGGCGACCCGGTGCTGCTGCGGCACCTGCTGTGGATCGCCGTAGCCTCGGGCCGGCCCCTGCAACTGCACACGGGGCCCGGCGCACCCGGCACTCGGGCCGGGGCCGCCGACCCGGTGCTGCTGGGCGGCTTCGTCCGGGCCACCGCCGGACTCGGCACCGACCTCGTCCTGCTGCACGGCTACCCGGGCCACCGGCACGCCGCACACCTGGCCGGCGCCTACCCGCATGTGTACGTCGACGCCGGCGCCGCCCTGGCCCGCACCGGCGCCGGCGCGGCGACCGTCCTCGCGGAGATCCTGGAGCTCGCCCCCTTCGGCAAGATCCTCTTCTCCAGCGGAGCCCAGGGGCTGCCCGAACTGCACGTCGTGGGCGCACGCCTGTTCCGAGAGGCCCTCGCCCGGGTCCTCGGCGGCTGGGTCGCCGAAGGCGCGTGGGCGCCCGGCGACGCGCAGCGGGTGGCCGCGATGATCGCCTCGGAGAACGCGTGCAGGGTGTACGGGCTGGAGTGAGGCGCAGGGTGTACGGGCCGGACCGGCGCGTGAAGACTGGGCGGATGCCGACCGACGCCCTGCTCGACCGCTTCCTCAGCGGCCTCGCACCGCGCACCCCCGTCGCACTCTGGGCCCACGGCTCGCTGGCCGGCGGCGACTACCAGGAGGGCCGCAGCGATCTGGATCTGATCACCGTCCTGGACCACCCGGTCACGGCGCGGACGGTGTGGCGGGTGGCGCTGCTGCACGCCCGCCTGCGGGCGAGCCGCTCGCCGACCGGCTGCACCGCACCTACCTGACGCCGGACACGGCGGGAGACACCGAGCGGCGCCACCTGACCTGGGCGCACGAGCAGCTTTTCCGTCGAACGGTCACCCCGGTCACCCGGACCGAGCTGCACCGCTTCGGGCGGGTCCTGCACGGCGTGCCGCCCGCGGGCGCGCTGCCGCCGGTGCCGGACGGCGAACTCGCCGCGTTCGTGGTGCGCGACCAGCGCGACTTCTGGCGCCGGGAGGTGGACCGGGCCGCGAACTGGACGCAGGACGTATGGGTCGACCTGGGCCTGCTGACCTTCGCCCGTGCCACGGTCACCCTGCGCGAGGGCCGTCTGATCTCCAAGCGGGAGGCACCGGAGGCGCTGCCCGGCCCCGGTGCCCCCGGCGAAGTCGTCGCGGACGTCCGAAGGAGGCGCTACGGCGATCCCGCGCCGGCCGATCCCGCCCCCACCAACGGAAAATGGGTCCAGCGCAGGGCCGGGCTGACCCGGGACTACCCGGGGCCGGCGATCGACTCGCTCGGGGCGCGGGACGACTGAGCGGGCGGCACCGGCACCTCGGCCACCGGCGCATCCGGCCGCTCGCGCAGCGACAGCAGGACCCGCACCACCCAGATCCACATCACGCAGGAGCCGAACATGTGGGCGCCGACCAGGACCTCGGGGAGGTCCGTGAAGTACTGGACGTATCCGATCACGCCCTGCGCGAGGATGATCAGGAACAGCTCGCGGCTGCGGTGCAGCGGGCCCGCGGGGGCGTCCACCGCCTTGAGGACGAACCACAGGGCGAACGTCAGCGTCGCCACGATCCACGCCAGCACGGCGTGCAGCTTGCTGACCGTCTCCCAGTCCAGCGGCATCCGCTCGACCTCGCTGGAGTCCCCCGCGTGCGGCCCCGCGCCGGTCACCACCGTGCCGACCGCGATCAGCAGCACGGAGACCGCCACCAGGAACCACACCAGCTGCCGCACCGGCTTGCCGACCAGAGGCCGGGGCTCCCCGTCGCCCTCGCCGACGCGGTGCCACATCAGGGTGGCCACCGCGATCAGCGCCGAGGAGAGCAGGAAATGTGCCGCGACCGTGTACGGATTGAGGCCGACCAGGACCACGATGCCGCCGAGGACCGCGTTGCCCATCACGATCCAGAACTGCGCCCAGCCCAGCCGGGTCAGGCCGCGCCGGTAGGGCTTCTGGGAGCGCGCGGCGACGATCGCCCAGCCGACGGCGGCGCAGAGCACGTACGTCAGCAGCCGGTTGCCGAACTCGATCAGACCGTGGACACCCATCTCGCGCGTGGAGGCGATGGAGTCCTCGGTGCACTTGGGCCAGGTCGGGCAGCCCAGGCCGGAACCGGTCAGCCGCACGGCGCCGCCGGTGACCACGATGACCACCGACATGACGAGCGCGGCGAGGGCCGCCCGCCGGACCGTCCGGGGGTCCGGGGTCCAGCGTGCGGCGATGAGGGCGAGGGGGTTGCGCCGGGCCGCCTGGGCGTCGGCGCGGGTCAGATTTGGCACGCGACCATCGTAGGGCGCCGCTTGTGCACGCTTTCACGAGGGTCCCGGTCGGCGGTCCCGCCGGCCCGCTCACTCCCAGCGGAAGAAGCGGCCCGCCGCCGCCAGCCCCGCGACCGCCCACACGGTGAGGATCGCGACCTGGCCCCACGGCAGCCCCGCCCCGTCCTGGAGCACGTCCCGCAGGCCCTGTGACAGCGCCGATACGGGCAGCAGCCCGAGGACGTCCTGCGCGGTGTCCGGGAAGTTGTCCAGCGGCACGACGACCCCGCCGCCGACGAGCAGCAGCAGGAACACCAGGTTGGCGGCGGCGAGCGTCGCCTCGGCCTTCAGGGTGCCCGCCATCAGCAGGCCGAGCCCCGAGAAGGCGGCCGTGCCCAGCACCAGCAGCACCAGCACCGCGAACGGGCCGCCCCGCGGCGACCAGCCCAGCGCGAACGCGATCCCCGTCAGCAGGACGATCTGGAGCACCTCGGTGACCAGCACCGACAGCGTCTTCGCGGTCATCAGCGCCCAGCGCGGCAACGGCGAGGACGCCAGCCGCTTCAGCACCCCGTACCGGCGCTCGAAACCGGTGGCGATGGCCTGCCCGGTGAACGCCGTCGACATCACCGCCAGCGCGAGGACGCCGGGGGCGAGGAAGTCCACGGCCTCGCCTGCGCCGGTGTCCACGATGTCCACCGTGCTGAACAGCACCAGCAGCAGCGTGGGGATGACCACGGTGAGCAGCAGCTGCTCGCCGTTGCGCAGCAGCATCTTCGTCTCGAGCGCCGCCTGCGCCGCGATCATGCGGGAGAGCGGCGCCGCGCCCGGCTTCGGTGAGTAGGTGCCGGTGGCCGTCACGAGCGCAGCTCCTTGCCGGTGAGCTCAAGAAAAACGTCTTCGAGGGTGTGCCGCTCCACCGAGATCCGGTCCGGCAGCACGCCGTGCTGCGCGCACCAGGACGTGACGGTGGCGAGCAGTTGCGGGTCCACCTCGCCGACCACCCGGTACGAGCCCGGGGTCACCTCGTCGGCCTGGGAGCCGGACGGCAGCGCCTTGAGCAGGGAGACCGCGTCCAGCCCCGGCCGGCCCGAGAAGCGCAGGGTGTTCTTGGCACCGCCCCGGCACAGCTCCTCGGGGCTGCCCTGGGCCACCACCCGGCCGGCGTCGATGATCGCGACGTCGTCGGCGAGCTGCTCGGCCTCGTCCATGTGGTGCGTGGTGAGGATGACGGAGACCCCGTCGGCGCGCAGATCCCGTACGAGGTCCCAGGTGGCGCGGCGGGCCTGCGGGTCGAGTCCGGCGGTCGGCTCGTCCAGGAAGACCAGCTCCGGGCGTCCGACCACGGCCATCGCCAGTGCGAGCCGCTGCTGCTGGCCGCCGGAGAGCCGCCGGTACGTCGTACGGCCGCAGGAACCGAGGCCGAGGCGCTCGATCAGCGCGTCCACGTCCAGGGGATGCGCGTGCAGTTTCGCCATGTGCCGGAGCATCTCGTCGGCCCGCGCGCCCGAGTAGACGCCGCCGGACTGGAGCATCACGCCGAGGCGGGGCCTGAGCGCGGCCGACTGCCGCACCGGGTCCAGGCCCAGGACGCGCACGGTGCCGGAGTCGGGGCGCCGGTATCCCTCGCAGGTCTCCACCGTGGTCGTCTTGCCCGCCCCGTTGGGGCCGAGCACGGCCGTCACGCCCTGCCGTGCCACCAGGTCGAGGCCGTCCACCGCGGTCTTCGTGCCGTACCGCTTCACCAGGGCCTGTACCTGGACCACGGGCTCGCTTCGCATGGTTCACGAGTCTAGGTACGGGCCGGGGGCCTCGGACCGGCGGGTTCGGGAACTCCTCCGTACGAGGGCGGCGCAGTTCCAGCCACCGCCGCGCGTACGCCACCGCGTCCGGCAGTGGGAACAGCCGGACCTCGGCGGCCCTGACCGTGCCCCGGAGGACGGGACGGCCGGCGGGACGGTCCCGCTCGAAGTCGTGGCCCCGTTCGTCGAAGCGCCCGGAGGTGACCGACACCTCGGGCCGTGTCTCCCGGCCCACCGCCCCGAGCGGGGACGATATCCGGTACTCCGCGAGGTGGAAGCAGGCGCAGGTGTCGTACCCGGTGCCCGGCAGCACCCGGGCGTCCAGCCGCTCCAGCGCCGCCAGCGGGCTGAGCTCACCCAGCCGGCAGTCCTGCGCGTGCACCGCGACGATCTGTGCCGCGTGTCTGCCGAGCGCGGCGAACGAGATCTGCGGATGGGCGCTGCGCGGGGCGCTCGGCCAGGTCCGGACCGTCTCCGGGACGACGCCGACGCCGACGCCGCGGGTGGGGGTGGTCGCCGGGCCGTAGCCGGGCATGGTGGCGAGGAGGGTCTCCCACCAGGCCTCCGGCACCGGCGGATCGCTCCACAGCGCCGGGTCGGAGAGGCCGCCGGACTGGGCGGGGACGACCAGCGTGCCGTCCGGGCCCAGCGCGTCGAACAGAGCGCCGACGACCGCGACCGGACCGCCGTTGACCCAGCTCAGGGAGCTGAGCGAGGAGTGCACGAGGAGGGTCTCGTCGCGCCGCACACCGAGATCCGCGAGTCCGGCGGCGAGGGTGTCCCGGGTCACAAGAGGGCCGGTCGGAAGGGGTGCGGGCATGCTCGGGAGTGCCCTGGAAGGCCCCTCGGAACGCCGTCGATTTCCTCGACTACCTGATCGACCGGAGATCGTTTCCGCAGGTCAGCTTAGGTTTGCCTAAGTGATGCAGCGCACCCCGGGGTGGATCATGCGCGGCTTGCCCGGTCCGGATGAATTACGCAACAATGGCGTTGTGAAAAACGTCGGTGAGGCTCCGCAGGAGGAACTCGCGACCGGTGAGCGGTCCACCCGCAACCGGGTCGCGAGGTCCGTCCTGGACCACGGCCCCTCGACCGTCTCCGAACTCGCCCAGCGGCTCGGACTGACCCAGGCGGCCGTCCGCCGGCACCTCGACACCCTGGCGGGTGACGGAATCGTGGAGGCGCGCGAGCGCAGGGTGTACGGCGCACGTACACGCGGACGCCCCGCCAAGGTCTTCGCCCTCACCGACTGCGGACGGGACGCCTTCGACCAGTCGTACGACAAACTGGCCGTGGACGCCCTGCACTGGATCGGCGAGCAGGAGGGCGGCGACGAGGCGATCACCGCGTTCGCCCGCGCCCGGATCGCCGCCCAGGCCGGCGCGTACCGCACGGCGGTGGAGACGGCCGCCCCGGAGGAGCGGGCCCAGGCCTTGGCCAGGGCGCTCACCGCGGACGGGTACTCTGCCACCGCGCGCAGCGCACCCCACCCGCAGCAGGGCGAGCAGCTGTGCCAGCATCACTGTCCGGTCGCCCACGCCGCCGAGCGGTTTCCGCAACTCTGCGAGGCGGAGACGGAATTCTTCGCCGAGCTGCTCGGCACGCATGTCCAGCGGCTCGCCACCATCGCCCACGGCGACGGCGTCTGCACCACCTTCATCCCGAAGTCCTCGACGGCCTCGACCGGCCAGGCGGGCACGGAGGCCCCCCAGGCCCCACCACCCCCGAAGCCGGGGAGGCCCCCGGGAGCCTCCGGGACGAAGACCAAGAAGAACTCGCTCCACATCCACAACGAATCCGCATCCGCAAGCACGGCCGGGAGGAACCCCGCATGACTCTCCCCACGGAGACTGCCCACCCCGAACTCGAGGGCCTGGGTACGTACGAATTCGGCTGGGCCGACTCCGACACGGCAGGCGCCGCGGCCAAGCGCGGTCTGAGCGAGGACGTCGTCCGTGACATCTCCGCGAAGAAGAACGAGCCGGAGTGGATGCTGAAGCTGCGGCTCAAGGGCCTGCGCCTGTTCGACAAGAAGCCCATGCCCAACTGGGGCTCGGACCTGTCGGGCATCGACTTCGACAACATCAAGTACTTCGTGCGCTCCACCGAGAAGCAGGCCGCCTCCTGGGAGGACCTGCCCGAGGACATCAAGAACACCTACGACCGGCTCGGCATCCCCGAGGCGGAGAAGCAGCGCCTGGTCGCCGGTGTCGCCGCGCAGTACGAGTCCGAGGTCGTCTACCACCAGATCCGCGAGGACCTGGAGGAGCAGGGCGTCATCTTCCTCGACACGGACACCGCGCTGAAGGAGCACCCGGAGCTCTTCCAGGAGTACTTCGGCACCGTCATCCCCGTCGGCGACAACAAGTTCGCGTCGCTGAACTCGGCCGTGTGGTCCGGCGGCTCGTTCATCTACGTCCCCAAGGGCGTCCACGTGGACATCCCGCTCCAGGCCTACTTCCGGATCAACACCGAGAACATGGGCCAGTTCGAGCGGACACTGATCATCGTCGACGAGGACGCCTACGTCCACTACGTCGAGGGCTGCACCGCCCCGATCTACACCTCGGACTCGCTGCACAGCGCCGTCGTCGAGATCATCGTCAAGAAGGGCGGCCGCTGCCGCTACACGACCATCCAGAACTGGTCGAACAACGTCTACAACCTGGTCACCAAGCGCGCCGTGGCCTACGAGGGCGCGACCATGGAGTGGGTCGACGGCAACATCGGCTCCAAGGTGACGATGAAGTACCCGGCCGTCTACCTCATGGGCGAGCACGCCAAGGGCGAGACCCTGTCCATCGCCTTCGCCGGCGAGGGCCAGCACCAGGACGCCGGCGCCAAGATGGTCCACATGGCCCCGAACACCTCGTCGAACATCGTCTCCAAGTCGGTGGCGCGCGGCGGCGGCCGCACCTCCTACCGCGGTCTGATCGAGATCGGTGAGGGCGCCTCCGGCGCCAAGTCCAACGTGCTGTGCGACGCGCTGCTCGTGGACACCATCTCCCGCTCGGACACCTACCCCTACGTCGACGTCCGCGAGGACGACGTGTCCATGGGCCACGAGGCGACCGTCTCCAAGGTCTCCGACGACCAGCTCTTCTACCTGATGAGCCGCGGTCTGTCCGAGTTCGAGGCGATGGCGATGATCGTCCGCGGCTTCGTCGAGCCGATCGCCAAGGAACTGCCGATGGAGTACGCGCTGGAGCTCAACCGGCTGATCGAGCTGCAGATGGAAGGCGCGGTCGGCTGACCCGCTGCGCCGCCCCCGTGGGCGGGCCGGCCCGGCCCGCCCCGTCGGACAGCACACGTCCCACTCAGAAAGAGAGCACTACGACAGCCATGGCTGAGGCTCAGAATCCCCCGGTGGGCTCCACCACCGCCGGCTCGATCGCGGTGGCCGCCGAGTCGACCGTCGCCACCCGTATGAGCGCGCCCCCGTCCTTCGACGTGGCGTCCTTCCCGGTCCCGCACGGCCGCGAGGAGGAATGGCGGTTCACCCCGCTGGAGCGCTTGCGCGGCCTGCACGACGGCACCGCCGTCGCCACCGAGGGCGTCAAGGTCGCCGTCGAGGCGCCCGAGGGCGTCCGCGTCGAGGCCGTCGGCCGTGACGACGCGCGGCTCGGCCGGGCCGGCAAGCCGGTGGACCGCGTCACCGCCCAGGCGTACAGCGCCTTCGAGCAGGCCTCGGTCGTAACCGTACCGAAGGAGACCGTGCTCACCGAGCCGATCCGTATCGCGGTGCACGGCGACGGCGGCACCGCCTACGGTCACCAGGTGATCGAGCTCGGCGCCTTCGCCGAGGCGGTCGTCGTCATCGACCACACCGGTGACGCGGTGCTCGCCGCCAACGTCGAGTACGTCCTCGGCGACGGCGCCAGGCTCACCGTCGTCTCCGTCCAGGACTGGGACGACAAGGCCGTGCACGTCGCCCAGCACAACGCCCTCGTCGGCCGCGACGCCTCCTTCAAGTCCGTCGTCGTCACCTTCGGCGGCGACCTGGTCCGGCTGCACCCACGGGTCGCCTACGCGGGCACCGGCGGCGAGGCCGAGCTGTTCGGTCTGTACTTCACCGACGCCGGCCAGCACCAGGAGCACCGCCTCCTGGTCGACCACAACGTCCCGCACTGCAAGTCCAACGTCGTCTACAAGGGCGCGCTGCAGGGCGAGGGCGCGCACGCCGTGTGGATCGGTGACGTGCTCATCGAGGCCAGGGCCGAGGGCACCGACACCTACGAGATGAACCGCAACCTCGTCCTCACCGACGGCGCCCGTGTCGACTCCGTGCCCAACCTGGAGATCGAGACCGGCGAGATCGTCGGTGCCGGCCACGCCTCGGCGACCGGCCGCTTCGACGACGAGCAGCTCTTCTACCTGATGGCCCGTGGCATCGCCGAGCAGGACGCCCGTCGTCTGGTCGTCCGCGGCTTCTTCGCCGAACTCGTCCAGCAGATCGGCGTCCCGGACATCGAGGAGCGTCTGATCGCCAAGATCGAGGAGGAGCTGGAGGCGTCGGTCGCATGACCTTCCAACGCGCCTGCGGGCTGAGCGAGCTGGAGGAGGACACCCCGAAGCGGGTGGAACTCGACGGCACGCCGGTCTCCCTCGTGCACACCGGGGGCGAGGTGTTCGCGATCAACGACATCTGCTCGCACGCGAACGTCTCGCTCTCGGAGGGCGAGGTCGACGACTGCCACATCGAGTGCTGGCTGCACGGCTCGCGCTTCGACCTCCGCTCGGGCAAGCCCGACAGTCTTCCGGCCACGCGCCCCGTCCCCGTATACCCCGTAAAGACCGAAGGGGACGACGTGCTCGTCTCCCTCACCCAGGAGTCCTGAGGCACCCATGGCAACGCTTGAAATCCGAGACCTGCACGTCACCGTCGAGGCCGACAACGCCACGAAGGAAATCCTCAAGGGCGTCGACCTCACCGTGAAGCAGGGCGAGACGCACGCCATCATGGGCCCCAACGGCTCCGGCAAGTCGACCCTCGCCTACGCCCTGGCCGGTCACCCCAAGTACACCGTCTCCGGCGGCAGCGTCACCCTCGACGGCGAGGACGTCCTGGAGATGTCCGTCGACGAGCGCGCCCGCGCCGGTCTGTTCCTCGCCATGCAGTACCCGGTCGAGGTCCCCGGCGTCTCCGTCTCCAACTTCCTGCGCACCTCCGCCACCGCCATCCGCGGCGAGGCCCCCAAGCTGCGCACCTGGGTGAAGGAGGTCAAGGAGACCATGGAGCGCCTCCACATGGACCCCGCCTTCGCCGAGCGCAACGTCAACGAGGGCTTCTCCGGCGGTGAGAAGAAGCGCCACGAGATCCTCCAGCTGGAGCTCCTCAAGCCGCAGATCGCGATCCTCGACGAGACCGACTCAGGCCTGGACGTCGACGCGCTGCGCATCGTCTCCGAGGGCGTCAACCGCGTCCGCGAGTCCGGCGAGGTCGGCACCCTGCTGATCACGCACTACACGCGCATCCTGCGCTACATCAAGCCTGATCACGTCCACGTGTTCGCCGACGGGCGGATCGCCGAGTCCGGCGGCGCCGAGCTCGCCGACAAGCTCGAGAACGAGGGCTACGAGGCCTACGCGAAGGGTGGCGCATCCGAGTGACACAGACGCCGGGCCTCCTCACCGAGCCCAGGCTCCTGAGCGAGGCGATCCGCAAGGACTTCCCCATCCTGGACCGTCAGGTCCACGACGGCCGAAAGCTCGTCTACCTGGACAACGCAGCGACCAGCCAGAAGCCGCGTCAGGTGCTGGACGCGCTCAGTGAGTACTACGAGCGCTACAACGCCAACGTCCACCGGGGTGTGCATGTGCTCGCCGAGGAGGCCACGGCGCTGTACGAGGGCGCGCGCGACAAGGTCGCGGAGTTCGTCAACGCGCCCTCGCGCGACGAGGTGATCTTCACGAAGAACGCCTCGGAGTCGCTCAACCTCGTGGCGAACATGCTCGGCTGGGCCGACGAACCCTACCGGGTGGACCACGAGACCGAGATCGTCATCACGGAGATGGAGCACCACTCCAACATCGTGCCGTGGCAGCTGCTCGCGCAGCGCACCGGTGCCAAGCTGAAGTGGTTCGGCCTCACCGACGACGGCCGCCTCGACCTGTCCAACATCGACGAGGTCATCACCGAGAAGACGAAGATCGTCTCCTTCGTGCTGGTCTCCAACATCCTGGGCACGGTCAACCCGGTCGAGGCGATCGTGCGCCGCGCCCAGGAGGTCGGCGCCCTGGTGTGCATCGACGCCTCCCAGGCCGCCCCGCACATGCCGGTGGACGTACAGGCCCTCCAGGCCGACTTCGTGGCCTTCACCGGCCACAAGATGTGCGGCCCGACCGGGATCGGCGTCCTGTGGGGGCGCCAGGAACTGCTCGAGGACCTGCCGCCGTTCCTCGGCGGCGGCGAGATGATCGAGACCGTGTCGATGAGCTCGTCGACCTACGCGCCGGCCCCGCACAAGTTCGAGGCGGGCACCCCGCCGATCGCCCAGGCGGTCGGTCTCGGTGCCGCGATCGACTACCTGTCGGCCATCGGCATGGACAAGATCCTCGCCCACGAGCACGCGCTCACCGAGTACGCCGTCAAGCGGCTGGCCGAGGTCCCGGACCTGCGCATCATCGGCCCCGACACGGCCGAGGACCGTGGCGCCGCGATCTCGTTCGCGCTGGGCGACATCCACCCGCACGACGTGGGCCAGGTCCTCGACGAGCAGGGCATAGCGGTCCGGGTCGGCCACCACTGCGCGCGGCCGGTCTGCCTGCGGTACGGAATTCCCGCGACCACGCGAGCGTCGTTCTATCTGTACTCCACACCGGCCGAGATCGACGCGCTGGTCGACGGCCTGGAGCACGTACGGAACTTCTTCGGCTGAGGGGCTGGCTGGGCGTGAAGCTTGATTCGATGTACCAGGAAGTCATCCTGGACCACTACAAGAACCCGCACGGGCGGGGCTTGCGGGACGGCGACGCCGAGGTGCACCACGTCAACCCGACGTGCGGCGACGAGATCACGCTGCGGGTGAAGTACGACGGCACGACGGTGAGCGACGTCTCGTACGAGGGGCAGGGCTGCTCCATCAGCCAGGCCTCCGCCTCCGTGCTGAACGACCTGCTGGTCGGCAAGGACCTCGCCACGGCGCAGCGGATCCAGGAGACCTTCCTGGAGCTGATGCAGTCCAAGGGCAGGATCGAGCCGGACGACGCGATGGAGGAGACCCTGGAGGACGCGATCGCGTTCGCCGGGGTGTCCAAGTACCCCGCCCGCGTCAAGTGCGCCCTCCTGAGCTGGATGGCGTGGAAGGACGCGACAGCCCAGGCCCTGGGCTCCGACGCCGAAAGGACAACGGCATGAGCGAGACCGTGGAGATGAAGCCGGCCTCGGAGGAGGAGCTCCGCGAGGCCCTGATGGATGTCGTCGACCCCGAACTGGGCATCGACGTCGTCAACCTCGGCCTGATCTACGGAGTCCACGTCGACGACTCCAACGTGGCGACCATCGACATGACCCTGACATCCGCGGCCTGCCCGCTGACCGATGTCATCGAGGACCAGGCCAAGTCCGCCACCGAAGGCCTGGTCAGCGAACTGCGCATCAACTGGGTCTGGATGCCGCCGTGGGGCCCCGACAAGATCACGGACGACGGCCGCGAACAGCTGAGGGCACTCGGCTTCAACGTCTGAGACGTCCGGTACCGGTTCTCCCGCAGAACGGCGACACCCGGCAGGGGTGTCGCCGTTCTGCGGGTACGGGATTTCGCACGCGCGTTCCGCGCCGGGACGCCGGACCGGTGTGTACGCTCGTACACATGGGATACCTGCTGCTCGCCGGGGCGATCGCCGCGGAGGTCGGCGCCACCACCGCCATGAAGTACAGCGAGGGCTTCAGCAGACTCTGGCCCTCGCTGCTGACCCTGCTCGGCTACGTGGTCTCCTTCACCCTGCTCGCGCAGACGCTGCGTACCCTCTCCATCGGCACCGCGTACGCCATCTGGGCGGGGGTGGGCACGGCCGCCATCGCCGCGATCGGCGTCATGTTCATGGGGGAGGGGCTCACCGTCGTCAAGGTCGCCGGGATCGCGCTGATCATCGTGGGCGTGGTCGTGCTCAACCTCGGTGGCGCGCACTGATGGCCCGGCGGTACGACCCCGAGCGGCGTCGGCGGATCACCGACGCGGCGATCCGCGTCGTCGGCAGGAGCGGCATCGCGGGCCTCAGCCACCGCAGCGTCGCCGCCGAGGCCGATGTGCCGCTCGGCTCCACGACGTACCACTTCAAGACCCTCGACGAGCTGCTGGTGGCCGCGCTGCGCCAGGCGAACGAGGGCTTCGCCAAGGCCGTCGCCTCACGCGGCGGCCTGCAGGACCCGCGCACCGACCTGGCGGCCGAACTCGCCGGCCTGCTCGGCGAGTGGCTCGCGGGCGAACGCACCGGCGTCGAGCTGGAGTACGAGCTGTATCTGGCGGCCCTGCGCCGCCCCGCCCTGCGTCCCGTCGCGGCCGAGTGGTGCGAGGACGTCACCGAACTGCTGTCCCGCCGCACCGACCCGGACACCGCCCGCGCCCTGGTCGCCCTGATGGACGGCATCTGTCTCCAGACCCTGTTGACCGGAACGCCGTACGACGAGGAGTACGCGCGGGAGATGCTCGGCCGGGTCCTGGTCGGGGAGTGAGAGGGCGTCAACCCGCTGCTCCGCCTCCTCGGGGCCGTCTCCACGGAAACTCGGAACGCCTGCCCTCGACGGTCGTTCCGGCCGCGGCGTCAGTGGCATGGCCTACGGTGACACGTGGCCGGTGGAAACATCCCCTGGTGGGGGCGCGGCGCCTCACCGCCGCATGTTCGTTCTATTTCCATGTATCGGGGTGCCGAGGGAAGGGTAGATTCCACCGCCCGGGCCTTCCGAATCGTGTCAATGATCATGATGCGATGATGTGACCATCAGCAGTAACTTGTGCCCCTGTGATTGACACTCAGCTCTCTCGCCAGCAGGACGTGTCCGACGAACTCGCCACCGCGCTGTTCGGTACCCGCGCCGCGAGTCTCCACCACCCCTGGAAGCGGCTGTTCAGCTCTGCACCGTTCTCCTACCAGGAGGGTCTCAGTCACGAAGAACGTATCCGGCTGTCGTACGAGCGTCTGCGTCTGGTCAACGACGCCGTCGACCATCCGTCGGCCTTCGCGACCGACCCCGCCGCGCTGAGCGCGATGCACGAGTGGGCCGGCGTCACCGACGCCGGCATGGCGACCTGCGCCAGCATCCACTACAACCTCTTCCTCGGCAGCCTCCTCGATCACGACCACGACCAGCGGGACCTGACGGAGTATCTGCGGATGGCCCGCGTCGGAACGTTTCTGTGCACCGAACTCGCGCACGGCAACGACGCCGCCCAGATGGAAACCACCTGCACCTTCGACCGTGCCACCGGTGGCTTAGTCCTCCACACCCCCCGCCCCGAGGCCTGCAAGTGGATGCCCAACACCAGCGCCGTGGGCGGGCCCAAGGACGCAGTGGTCGCCGCCCGCCTCCTCGTCGACGACCGGGACCTGGGCGTCTTCCTGTTCCTGACTCCGCTGCACGACGCCCACGGCACACCGATGCCCGGCATCCGAATACGCCGCCTGCCCCGGACGGCCAGCAGCCCGGTCGACCACTGCGCCACCAGCTTCGACCACGTCGGCCTGCCCTACACCGCACTGCTCCAGGGCGACCACGGCCGCCTCACTCCCGACGGCCGCTTCACCAGCAACCTCGGCAACCCCCGCAAACGCTTCCTCCGCTCCATCGGACGCGTCACCATGGGCAAACTCTGCATGAGCGCCTACAGCCTCGGCACCACCCGCCACGCCCTGACCGTAGCCACCCGCCACGCCCACAACCGCCACACCTCCGGCATGACCAGCGGCCACAAGGTGCCGCTGTTCGCACACCGCAGCCACCACGCCCCGCTGCTGGAAGCCACCGCCACCGCCTACGCCGCCACCCTCCTGCAACGCAGTGTCACCCAGCAGTGGACACAGGCGACGGACGACGACCTGCAGGACTGCGAACGGCTCGTCGCCGTGGCCAAGGGATGGATCACCTGGCAGGCACGCGCCATCATGACCGAATGCCGCGAACGCTGCGGCGCCCAGGGCCTGATCCTCGCCAACGGCATCGCCGGCCAGCTCGCCGCGAACGAGGGCACCATCACCGCCGAAGGCGACAACAAGGTCATCTGGGTCAAGGCCGCAGGCGAAATGCTCCTCGGCGGCTTCGCCCCGAAACCGGCCAGTGAGATCCCGCCGGGGCAGCGCGTGCTGGAGGACCCGCACTACCTGCAGGAACTCCTGACGGACGTCGAGCGGATATGGCACGAACGAGCCCGCACCCGGCTGCGCGGCGGCCGGCCCCCCTCCCCCCTGGCCCGCTGGAACGCCACCGTCACCCCCGCCCTCCAACTCGTCGAGGCCCACGCCCACCGCCTGGCCGGCGACGCCCTCCTCGACGCGGCGACCCGGGCAGGCGCCGCGGCAGCCCGGCAGATCCTCGCCGACCTGCACCGGCTGTTCACCCTGCGCCGCATCGCCGCGCACAGCGGTGACCTGCTGGCCCAGGGGCGGCTCACCACCGACCAGGTACAGCGGCTGCCCGACGCCGTCGAGAGTGCCGTCGCAGCCCTGGAGCCCCACGCGCTGACGCTGGTCGGAGGATTCGACGTGCCGGAGGAACTGCTGAACAGCCACCCCGTACTGCACGCGGACAATCCGGAAGCCCTCGTCTCCGCATAGCGGCCGGCCGTCATCGGCCGGCCGTCATGGAGGGCCCGCCCGGTACCTGAGACGGCGCGGCACCGGTTCGCATCGCCGGGCCCGCGCCGGTTAGGTTGCCCTCATGACCGACTCGACTGCTCAGAGCACCACCGGCGCAGTGGCCGCCGGCCTCGCCACCCTCACCGCCGACGGAACCGTCCTCGACACCTGGTTCCCCGCCCCCGAACTCGCCGCCGCGCCCGGCCCGTCCGGCACCGAGCGGCTGTCCGCCGAGCGCGCCGCCGAACTCCTCGGCGCCGGCGCGACCGCGGCGATCGGACCGGACGCGCGCCGGGGTGTCGAAGTGGTCGCGGTCCGTACGGTCATCTCCTCGCTCGACGAGAAGCCGACCGACGCGCACGACGTCTACCTGCGCCTCCACCTGCTCTCGCACCGTCTGGTCAAGCCGCACGGCCAGAACCTGGAGGGCATGTTCGGCTTCCTCGCGAACGTCGCCTGGACCTCGCTCGGCCCCGTCGCCGTCGACGACGTCGAGAAGGTGCGGCTGAACGCCCGCGCCGAGGGCCTGCACCTGGCCGTCACGTCCATCGACAAGTTCCCCCGGATGACGGACTATGTCGTCCCCAAGGGCGTCCGCATCGCCGACGCGGACCGGGTCCGCCTGGGCGCCCACCTCGCCGCGGGCACCACGGTCATGCACGAGGGCTTCGTCAACTTCAACGGGGGCACCCTCGGCACCTCCATGGTCGAGGGCCGCATCTCCGCGGGCGTCGTTGTCGGCGACGGCTCGGACATCGGCGGCGGCGCCTCCACCATGGGCACGCTGTCCGGCGGCGGCAGCGTGATCATCGCCATCGGCGAGCGCTGCCTGGTCGGGGCCGAGGCGGGCGTCGGCATCGCGCTCGGCGACGAGTGCGTCGTCGAGGCAGGCCTGTACGTCACCGCGGGCACCCGCGTGACCATGCCCGACGGCGAGGTCGTCAAGGCCCGCGCGCTGTCCGGCGCCTCCCACATTCTCTTCCGCCGCAACTCGATCACCGGCACGGTCGAGGCCCGCCCGAACAATGCGGTCTGGGGCGGCCTGAACGACGTCCTGCACAGCCACAACTGACGGGGAGCCGCGGATCCGCCCCGTGGGCGCGCCCGGGTGCGACGACCGTACCCGGGCATGCTCCCCCGACGGTTCCGGACCCCGGCCTCAGCGGCTCAGGACTGTTTCCCGGCGCATGTGGGACAGCTTCTCCGGGTTGCGTACGGCGTACAGGCCGGTGACGAGGCCGCCCTCGACGCGGACCGTCAGGACGGTGTCGAGTTCGCCGTCGACCCGCAGGAGCAGTGCCGGGCGGCCGTTGACCTCGGCCGGCAGGAACGAGGAACCGGCGGGGATCCTGCCCAGGCCCGCGGTCAGCAGGCGGGCCACCTTGTCGGCCCCGACGATGGGCCGCAGGACGGCCTGCCTGACCCCGCCGCCGTCGCCCAGCAGGACCACATCCGGTGCCAGGATGTCGAGCAGGTTCTGGAGGTCTCCCGTCTCGACCGCCCGGCGGAACGCGTCGAGCGCCTTTCGGGAGTCCGTCGACGAGACGTGTTCGCGCGGCCGGCGTGCCGCCACGTGGGCGCGTGCGCGGTGCGCGATCTGGCGGACCGTGGCCGGTTTCCGGTCGACGGCCTCCGCGATCTCGTCGTACTCCAGGGCGAACACCTCGCGCAGCACGAACACCGCCCGCTCCGTCGGCGTGAGTGTCTCCAGCACCAGCATCATCGCCGTCGAGACGCTGTCGGCGAGTTCGACGTCCTCGGCCACGTCGGGCGTGGTGAGCAGCGGCTCGGGCAGCCACGAGCCCACATAGGACTCCTTGCGGCGGCCGAGCGTGCGCAGCCGGTTCAGCGCCTGGCGTGTGGTGATCCGGACCAGGTACGCCCGCCGGTCCCGCACCGTGCCGAGCTCGACCCCCGCCCACCGCAGCCAGGTCTCCTGCAGCATGTCCTCCGCGTCGGCGGCCGAGCCCAGCATCTCGTAGGCGACCGTGAACAGGAGGTTGCGGTGGTCGACGAACACCTCGGTGGCGGCATCCGTTCCCGCTTCGCCCGCGGGGCGCCCGGCCGTGGGCTCGCTTCGTTCGCTCTTCACCGGACGTTCCTTCGCTTTTGACTGCGTCATGCGCACAGGGCCCGATCCCCGCGATCCTGCGGCCCCTGTCTGCCATGGCCCGTGTCACAGGGCGGGTCCGTCACACGAAGCCGGCGACCGGCATCGCGTGTTCATTCGATATAACACCACAAGTAGGGACGACGCCATAAATGCCTGATTCGATCTGTTCGTCAACGAACCCGTCCTCGAGTTCGTCAAGCGGTTGGCCGGCGCCGGCCGGATCGACGGCTGAGGCCGCCGCGCCGACCTGCGCACCGAGGAGGCCGCTGCCGCCCGGCGCGGGTCCACCACGTTCACCGAGGCCGGGCAGGCCCTCGCGGAGGAGGCCGTCCGGCTCGGCGACGCCCACCAGGGCGTGTCCGACGGGGCCTGGGCCCGGGTGCGCAAGCACCGTGACGGCGACCGGACCGTCGCCCTGGTCGCCCCGGTCGTGCGGCCAACCGGCTCGCCGTGATCGTCCGACGGAAGGGAGGGGCGTGCGAGCCGGGCGTGTTCGCCCATGCCCTCGGCTGAGGGACGGGCGCGTGCGGCGAGCGGTGACGGTCAGCCTGCCGTGAGGTTCTCGTAGAGTGACCTGAGGCTGTCGGTCGTCCTCCGGTCCGCCGGCAGTCCGGGGGTGGTGAGGAGGGCCGTGACCGTGCCGGGCGGGCCGGCGGCGGTCATCGCCTCGATGAGGGCGGCCGACCTGCCGTTGGGGATCCGCCGCGCGGGCCGTGTCGCCCGCGTCGAAGGCGTCCAGGACGGCGCGCAGGTGGTCCGGGACCACGTTCGCGACCGTACTGACGTAATCGGCGGCGCCGACCGCGTACAGGGCCAGGAGGTGCTCGTCGCAGCCCGCGTAGTAGGCGAGGTCCGTGCGGGCGAGGATCCTCTGGGCGGTCGGAAGGTCGTGAGCAGTCCTTCACCGCGACGATCCGGGGGTGCTCGGCGAGCCGCAGCATCGTGCCGGGGTCGATGCGGGTGCCCGCGCGGGCCGGGATGTCGCACCGGGCCAGGGGGAGGTCCGTGGCGTCCGCGATCTCGCGGAAGTGGGCCTCGATCGCGTCCTGCGGTGGGCGGCTGTCGTACGGGGCGACGACCAGGAGGCCGTCCGCGCCCGCCCTCTCGGGCGACTGCGGCGCTGTGCGCGGTGTCGGCGGTGCCGACTCCGGCGACGATCGTGGCGCGACCGCCCACGGCCTCCCGTACCGCTGTGACGAGGGCGGACTTCTCGGCGTCCGTCGTGGTGGGGACTCTCCCGTCGTACCGGACAGGGCCAGGCCGTCGCAGCCGCGGCTCACCAGGTGGTCGACCAGACGCGCGGCGCCGTCCAGGTCCAGGGCCCCGGCGGGGGTGAAGGGCGTGACCATGGCGCAGAGGGCGCGGCCGAAGGGCGACGGGGAGGGCGAGGAGGTGGTCATGGGGGTAGTCTCGGTGCGATCAATGCGTAGCTCCACTGATATCTACTATCCGCCCATGGTAAGCATTTGTAACTGGTGGTGGCTCGGGATAAGGACCACGAGGTCCGGGTACCCGGACGTTCCCGACCGAGAGGAGGCGGAACGCCGTGACCGTAACCATCGAGCATCGTCCGGCCCGTGACACGCACAGCCGTGACCAGCAGAGCCGCGAGTACGGCGGCGGCACACGCGTGCGTGACGGCCACAGCCATGACGAGCACAGCGTGGGCGAACTCGTCGGACAGGCCACCGAGCAGGTCTCCCGGCTGGTACGGCAGGAAGTGGCCCTGGCCAAGGTGGAGCTGGCCGAGAAGGGCCGCCGGGCCGGAATCGGCGGTGGCATGCTGGGCGGCGCGGGCGCCTTCGCCTACGCGGGCCTGCTCGCGGCGGCCTTCACCGGGGGTGCCGCGCTCTCCCTCGTCCTGCCGGTGTGGGCGGCGGCGCTGGTCATCACGGCCGTGCTGTTCGTGATCGCGGGTGCGCTGGCCATGGCCGGACGCGGCCAGCTGCGGAAGGCCACGCCGGCGGCCCCGGAGCAGGCGCTGGGCAGTGTGAAGGCCGACGTGGAGGAGATCAAGGAAAGGGCACACCGATGACGCGGGACGTGAACGGCGTGAACGCGCCTGCGAAGACGGCCGGTTCCGGTTCCGGGGCCCACATCGAGGCCGGGGTCGAGCAGGATGCCGCCCGCGGGGTCAAGGGGCCGGACGAGCTGCGGCGGGAGATCGAGCGGACGCGGCACGAACTCGGCGACACGGTGGAGCAGCTGGCCGGGAAGATGGACGTCAGGGGGAACGCGATGGCCCGCGTGGAGGACCTGCGCGACAAGGCCGGGGCGATGACCGTGCAACTGCGGAGCAACGCCACGCAGGCCCGGCGGGCCGGGACACGCAAGCCGTGGCCGGTGATGGTCGCCGGCGGGACGGTGGCCGGACTGGCGGCGACGGCGGTACTGCGGCGGCGCGGGACGCACTGACGGCGGACCGGGCCGGGCGGGCACGGCCGAGGGCCGGCCGGACGGGAACGTCCGGCCGGCCCTCGTGCGGATGTGCGGGTGCAGGTGTGTACGCCCTACGGACGGAAGCGCAGGATCTGCGGGTCGTGGTCGCTGATCTGGTCGTGGAACTCGCTGTTGAGGTGCACGCTGTCGTACGTGAACGCCCCGCCGCGGCGGATCGACGGGCTGATCAGGATCTGGTCCAGGACCTGACTGCTGCCCTGGTAGACGTACGAGTAACGCTCGCTCCTCGGCAGGGACCTGACCGCCGACCAGAGAGTGCCCCGGCCCTCGAGGATCCTCGTCGTCGCGGAGAACTCGAAGTCGTTGATGTCGCCGAGGACGACGACGTCCGCGTTCTTCTGGGCGGCGAGGATCTTCGCGGTGAAGTCGTGGACCTCCTTCGCCTGGAGGTGGCGCTGCGTCTCCGAGCCGCGCGACGGCGGCTGGTACTGCGACGTCAGGGCCTGGTCGCCGCCCTTGGAGGCGAAGTGGTTGGCGACCACGACCACCGTGCGGCCGCGGAAGACGAACTCGCCGGCCAGCGGTTTGCGGCTGTCCTCGAACGCCTCGGACTCCGGGGCGACGCGGCCGGGGGAGACCGTCAGGGCCGCCTTGCCGCGCACCTTGGTGACGCCGGTGGCCGTCGTGGCGTCGCCGCCCGCGCGGTCGGTGAAGGAGACCCGCTCCGGGTTGAAGAGGAACACCAGGCGGATGTTGCCGCCCGGCTCGCCGCCGTCGGTCTTGTCGGCAGGGTCGATCCCGCGCCAGTCGTAGCGCGGTCCGCCCGCCGCCTCGATCGCGTCGATCAGCTTCGCCACCGTCAGGTCGGCGGCGACCGTGCCGTCGTCGGTGGCACCGTTGTTGTCCTGGATCTCCTCCAGGGACACGATGTCGGGCGACTTCAGGTTGTCCACGATCGCCTCGGCGTGCGCGGCGAACGTGTCGTCGGACGGGTCGAGGTTCTCCACGTTGTACGTGGCGACCGCCAGCTCGCCGGAGCGCTGCGCGCGCGTCGACTCGCGCCGCAGGTTCCCGCTCTCGAGCGTGCCGAGTTGGCCGGCCACCAGTGTGTAGCCGCCGTACTGGCTGAAGTCCAGCGGCCCCGCGGTGGTGCCGGCGAGGGTGTCGCCGACGTCGGCGTCGGGGAAGTCCGCGGCCCGCCCCAGGGACTGGATCTGCAGACGCCCGGTGTTCTGGGCGCCGTAGGAGCCGTAGACCGTGCCGCCGCGGTGGTTGCGGTTCTCCCGCGGCTTCACCGTGACCCAGAGCTCGGTGTACGGGTCGGTGGCACCGACCACGCGGGTGTCGGAGACCTGGACGTTCATTCCCTCGAGGGACTCGTAGAAGTCCAGGGCGTAGCGGCCCGGGCGCAGCGGCAGGGCGTTGACCGAGCCGTTCGCCGCGGTGTCCCCGGCCGGGGTGTAGGCGGCGGGGACGGATCTGGCATCGATCCTGGTGGCGGCCGGGACCGGGTTGCCGCTGGAGACGACGGTGAACGTGGCGCGGGTGATCTCCGTCAGCGCCTGGTTGCCGGAGGCCGTGCCGCCGGGGACGTACTCCGTGACCGTGCCGGAGACCGTGACGGCATCGCCGACGGCGACTCCCTGCGGGGTCGAACCCGTGTAGACGAAGACGCCCTCGCTGGTGGCCGGATCGGCGTCCGGAGTCGGATCCTGGATCCAGAATCCGCGGGACGAGCCGTAGGTGCGGATGCCAGTGACGATTCCGGCCACATCGGTGACCTGCCGCCCGGCGTATGGAGACATCCGGGTGTTGCCCTGGATGTCGTGGATGCGCACGGACTCCGCGTGCGCGGGCGAGGTGAGGACGATCGTGGACGCCGCGCACACGGCGGCGACGGTGAGCGCGGCGAAGCGCGTGGACGACTTGCTCGGCAACGGATTCCCTCCGGGAACGTGATGAGTGCCGGGACGAGGGGGAAGGACGTGCGACGTGCTGGGACGGCGGGAGTGGTTCGGGCCGGTGGGGCTGCTGGGGCCGAGGGGGCGTGTGAGGCGGGTCGGGCAGGTGTGACGTGCGTGGAGGGTGTGCTCCCGTGAGCCCTGCGAGTACCCCCCCAGGACGCCTCCGTGGAAGGCGCTCGCGGGTGGATTCCGCTCCGGTGAACGACGGTCCGCCGACTTCTACGCGCGTCAATCTCCAGCCTGGCCGGGCCACTTGTCAAGGTTTCAGCCATGTACAGGGGTGGAAGCAGAGGTGAAGCGGGCGGCTTGGGTGGAAATCCGTCTAGGCTGAGCGGCTGAGTCGTAGAAGGCGCCGAGGTCAGAACCTGGGTCTTTCCGGAGGAGAACAGCCGATGTCAGACAGCTCCATGCCGCCGGTGCGGCTGCACCCCGAAGCGGAGCTGGCGCGCGAAGCACTGTCCACGCCGCTGCTGTCCCGGGCCGCCCGGCTCGCCCGCTGGGCCGGGCCCGAAACACGGGTCGACGCCGGTGGCGGACTCGTCGACGAGCAGCTGCCCGCGGCGGCCGAGGCGCTCGGGCTGAGCGGAGAGGACACCACCGCCGACGCCAGTGCCGCATGGCGCGTCGCCGTGGACGCCGGGCTCGTCGAGGTCGTCGACGAGGAGGAGGGCACCGTCACCGCGGGCGCCGACCTGGCGCTGCTCACCGGCGGTTCGCCGCAGGACGTGCTCACCGTGTGGCTCGCCGCTCTGGAGACGGTGCTCGCCGACGCGAGCGTGCCCGGCCTGGACGGGCTCGTCGACGCCCTCGCCGCCGGGGACGGCTCCGGAGAACTCGACCTCTCCTCGGTCGGCTGGGACCCCGACGCCGAGGCGGAGTTCCTCGACGGGGTCCTCGGCAACCTGTATCTCCTGACCGCAGGCGAGGCGGGGCCCGTCGGCCCGCCCGTGCCGCTGCCCGCACTGGCCGCCTCCGTGATCGTCCCCGACGGCATGCCGGAGCCCACCGACGACGTGCTCCAGCAGGTGTCCGACGCGATGATGCGGCTGGACGACCAGTTCCGCCTGCTGGAACCGGCAGGACTCGTGGAGTACCAGCCGGTCGACGAGGCGCTGCTGGCCGAGGGCGACGAGGAGCCCGCACCGCCCCAGGACGACACCGACGTCACCCGCTACGGCGTGGTACGGCTGACCCCGCTCGGCCTGTACGGGCTGCGCGCCCGCCTGCTGGAGGCCGGGTTCGACGCCCCGGCGGTCGGGGACCTCACGGACAAGGGCGCCGACGCGCTGCTCGACGGCACCTCCGTGTTCCCGCCGGCGGCGGCCCACGCGGAGACCGAACAGTGGCTCGCCCGCCGCGAACCCCTCGCTGCGGCCCGGGAGCTGCTGGCCGCCGCGCGCGGCACCGACGAGAACGCGCCGCTGCGGCGGCTGCAGTGCCAGCAGGCGCTGTCGCTGGTCGGTGTCTCGGCCGAGCCCGCCCTGCGCGAGGTACTCGACGACGCGGAACTCGGCGGGCTGGCCCGGGTGTGGCTGACCGAGCACGGGGCGACGGACGTACCGCCGCCCTCCGAGGCCATGGTCTTCTGGCTGACCATCGACACGGTGGCCGCACAGCTCTCGGCCGAGGGCAACTCCGAGGAGCTGCAGGCCCTGGTGGAGGGCCTGGCCCGCCAGCACAGAGGCTTCTTCGCCGCAGCCTGGCGGGTGGAGCACCCGGCCACGGCGGAGGTGCTGGAGGCGATGGGGCGGCTGCACCCGGACAAGGCGATCGCCAAGGCCGCACGCAAGGCCGCCTTCAAGGCGCGTTCGCAGCAGGGGAGCTGACGCGCGGACGGGGGAGCTGACCGGACGGGCGAACGCCTCGCGCCGGTCGTCGGCAGAGCGAGCGGGGCGAGCAGCCGCGCATGGCCCACCGAAGCGGCCGCATGTGGCTCACCGGCGTGTGCGCGCGGGTTCACCGAAGCGGCCGCCGGGGAGCCCCGCGGAGTTCAGCCGGCGTTCAGACACGGGCGGAAGCGTGACGGTGAACGAGGCCCGACCCCTCACCCCCTCACGGCAACCCACCGTCACCGGAGGCTTCATGTCGCTCACCCGCAGGGACTTCGCCAGGACATCCGCGGTCGCCGGTGCCGGTGTCGCACTGGTGGGCAGCGTAGGCGCTCTCGCCTCCGCGCCGGGTGCCCTCGCGTCCCACGACGCCGAGAGCGCGGGTGAGGAGCGGGAGGCGGCCCGGCCGCCCCACCCCACGGTCGGCTACGGCCCCCTGGTCCCGGACCCGGCCGGCATCCTCGCCCTGCCGGCCGGCTTCACCTACCGCACCCTCACGTACACCGGGAGGACCCGGCTGGAGTCCGGCGAGTACACCCCCTCCCACCACGACGGCACCGCCGCCTTCGACGGGCCCCGCGGCACCACCCTGCTGGTCAACAACCACGAGATCGACGGTCCGCGCGACGAGGCGGAGCACCCGGTCCCGCTCACCGAAGGGCTCGTCTACGACCCGGGCGCGCCCGGCGGCTGCACGGTCGTCGAGGTGCGCCCCGACGGCAGCGTCGCCGAGTGGGTCGGCATCGCGGGCACCGCCAACAACTGCGCGGGCGGCAGCACCCCCTGGGGCACCTGGCTCACCTGCGAGGAGAACTCCGACCGGGCCGGCGAGAACGGCATGACCAGGGACCACGGCTACGTCTTCGAGGTCGACCCCGCCGACCGGCGCGTCAACCGCGACCCCAAGCCCCTCAAGTTCTTCGGCCGGTACGACCACGAGGCCGTCGTCATCGACCCCAGGCGCGGCCACGCCTACCTCACCGAGGACGCCGACGAGCCCAACGGCCTGTTCTTCCGCTGGACCCCGCCGAAGGACTTCCGCCACGGCCCCGGCAGGTTCCGCACCCTCGCGGACGATGCGGGCGTCCTCCAGGCGCCCAAGTGCTACGACTCCGGCGGCCGGTTCGTCGACGACTTCTCCCGCGCCACCCGGACCGGCACGGTGTACGGCGTCGACTGGGTGGACGTGCCCGACCGCGACGCGCGGACCCTCTCCGTGCGCGAGCAGTTCGGGGCCGGCGAGATCACCCGAGGCCGCAAGCTGGAGGGCATGTGGTGGGGCGACGGCGGAGCGTACTTCGTCTCCTCGTACGCCCGTGAGGAGAGTCCCGGCCGGCACGACGGGCAGGTCTGGTTCTACGACCCGCGGCGCCGCACCGTGACCCTCAAGGTCCTGCTCGGCGTGAACCCGGACCCTTCCGAGGACGGCGCCTTCGACGGCCCCGACAACATCACCGTCTCTCCGTACGGCGGCCTGGTCATCGCCGAGGACGGCGACGGCGTGCAGCACCTGTTCGGCGCCACCGACAGCGGACGCACCTACCCCATCGCCCGCAACGACCTGAACATCGGCACCGAACAGGATCCGGAGTTCGGCGAGTTCACCGGCGTCACCTTCTCGTCCGACGGGAAGACCCTGTACGCCAACATCCAGGAACCGGGCATCATGCTCGCCGTCACGGGCCCCTGGAAGCGCCAGAAGCGCGGCTGAACCCACGGCACGGAACCACACTCCGCCGGGTCCGGCCCGCGACCGTCCCCTCCCCGGGGTCACGGTGTACGGTGCGGGCCGCCCGGCCGGCGGAACGTGTCATCGAGGGAGCCCGGCGGTCCTGAGCCTGTCCGGCAAGCCTGTCCTTCCTCGCGTCGTGGCCGGTGAGCAGCGGTGTACGCGGGGCGGGGCACGAAGGGCAGGTGAACGGGCGTGAGAAACGGGACGGAGCAAGCGTCCGGCGCGGCGCAGGCGCCATGGAGGTGAGGCGCTGCCGGCAGATGGCGCCGAGTTCTGCTCGGACACGCGTCGGCGATGCTCGTCGCTGGCTCGGACGGATGGAATCCAAGCAGGTGGCGCGCACGAGCTACCATCACGGAGCGCGCTTCGGCAAGCGCTGATCGATGGTGCCAGAGACGTCCTGGCCGAGCGGGGCACGAGCAGTTCAGCCTCAACTGTGCCGCCGGCAAGGAGACGGCCGAGCTGCCCGAGGCGGGATCTGCTCCCGGGACGGTCACCGACCCTGTCCACGAGGGCAAGCCGGCGGCCCGCCTCGTCGACCCGATGTACCTCGGCGAGATCGGCCGCGAGTCCACCGTCCTCTACGCTCATCCGGCCGGCCCCGAACGCGTACAGCGCGCTGTTCTGACCGCCCCGGGCCCTCGGTAGGGTACCGAGGGGGTTGCCGGGGTCGGGGAAGGGCTGGGGCTGATGGCGCAGGTCAGGGCCATGCGGGCGGACGCCAGGCGCAATCACGCGCGGCTGCTGGAAGTGGCCGTCGAGGCGTTCGCCGCCTACGGCGAGGGCGCCTCGCTCGACGACATAGCCAGGCGGGCAGGGGTCGGCTCCGGCACGCTCTACCGGCACTTCCCCACGCGCCGGGCGCTGCTGGAGGCCGCCTACGTCGACCGCATCGACGCGATCGCCGCGCGCGCCGACGAACTCGCCGAACGGCTGCCGCCCGGCGAGGCGCTGACCGAGTGGCTGCACGAACTCGGCACCGGGATGATCCGGATCCGAGGTCTGCGGGCACTGCTGGGCTCCGCCGTCGGTGGCGACGGTGGTCCGTCCGGCGACACCACCGACTGCTGCGAGCCCTTGAAGGGCGCGGTGGCGCGGCTGGTCGGCGCGGCTCAGGACGCGGGGACGCTGCGCCGGGACATCGAGCCGGTCGACGTGCTGCGCCTGGCCCACGGGGTCGCCACGGCCTCCGGACTGGCGGACGGGGAGGGGAAGCACATCCGCCGGTACCTGGGGCTGCTGACAGAGGGCTTGCGGCCGCAGCAGCCGTAGCGGCCCGGCAGTCGTAAAGGGCGGGGCCAGGGTGCGCCCCCGCCCTCGGCACACCCGGAGCGGGGAGTGCTCTACAGTGCCTGGGCGGCCGGCTTGACCATGCCCCTGACCGTGCGGGACTTCACGAAGTCGCCCATCGCGGTCATCTCCCACTCGCCGGAGAACTGACGGATCAGCTTCGCCATCATCACGCCCGTCTGCGATTCGGCGGAGGTGAGGTCGAAGCGCACCAGTTCCTCGCCGGTGGCGGCGTCCAGGAGGCGGCAGTAGGCCTTGGCGACCTCGGTGAACTTCTGGCCGGAGAACGAGTTCACCGTGAAGACCAGGCCGGAGACGTCCTGGGGGAGACGGCCGAGGTCGACCGTGATCGTCTCGTCGTCCCCGCCGCCCTCGCCCGTGAGGTTGTCGCCGGAGTGCTTGATCGCGCCGTTCACGATCTGGAGCTTGCCGAAGTAGCAGCTGTCGATGTGGTTGCGCTGCGGGCCGTAGGCGATGACCGAGGCGTCGAGATCGATGTCCTTGCCCCGGTACGCGGGTTCCCAGCCGAGGCCCATCCGGACCTGCGAGAGCAGCGGCCGGCCGCCTTTCATCAGGGAGACGGTCTGGTTCTTCTGGAGGCTGACCCGGCCCTTGTCCAGGTTGATCTTCCCGGTGCCCGGCGCGGCGGCGGGAGGCGCCGGGGGTGCGGCGGGGGCGGGCGGAGCCTGCGGGGCGGCCATCGACGGGGCCGGGGGGGCCGGCGGAGGGGGAGTGGCCGGCTGCGCCGGAGCGGCGGGCTGGGCGGGTGCGGCCGGTTCCTCGACCGTGACGCCGAAGTCGGTCGCGATGCCGGCCAGGCCGTTGGAGTAGCCCTGCCCGACCGCGCGGGCCTTCCAGGCCCCGTGGCGCAGGTAGACCTCGACGATCACCAGGGCGGTCTCGTCGCCGAGGCGCGGGGGAGTGAAGGTGGCCAGGACCGCGCTGTCGTCCGCGCTCCGGATGGTGGCGGTCGGTTCGATGCCCCGGAACGTCTGGCCCCGGGCGTCGGGGCTCGCGGTGACGACGATCTTCTCGATGCCGGGCGGGACGGCCGTGGTGTCGATCGTGATGGCGTCCGGAGCGCTGCCGCCGCCGGAGCGGTAGGCCACGCCGGGGCCCGCGGGCTGGTTGTAGAAGACGAAGTCGTCGTCGGAGCGCACCTTGCCGTCGGCGGTGAGCAGCAGGCCCGATACGTCGAGCCGCACCGGGGCGGCGACGTCCACCGTCACGCGGGCGGTGGGAAGAGGGATGTTCGAGCCAGGGGTCATAGCTGTCATGCCGGGTGAACGAGCGGGGGCGTTTTGCCGTTCCCTTACCTGTGACCCGTTCGGCGCAGTCGGTTTCCGGACGGGTGGCGGCCCGGTCGGCGGCGGTTGCGGGGGTGGTCGCGCGCGGCGCGTTCGTTGCCGCGTTTGTGGTTGCCGGTCCAGCGGGCCATGACGAGCTGGGGGTCGCCGGCGGTGGTGACCTCGCTGAGGAAACGGGCGGCCCGGCCGCCGTTCAGGGGGGTCACGGGCGGTTGTGGTGGGCGATGCGCACACTGCTGTTGATGTGGGCATGGCAGGCGAAGCCGTGGGGTCGGGGCATGCGGGGATGGTACGGCGGCGGGGGCGGGGCGCCCAGGGGCTTTCGCCCCCACCGCCCCTGCCCTGCCGGCTCTCCCCGCCCCCGGGGCCGTTTCCCTTTACGGCACGACCACGATCTTCCTGCCGACCCCCGCCGCGAACTGCTCCAGCGCCTGCGGGTACTGGTCCAGTGGGATGCGGTCGCTGATGAAGACCTCGGGGTCCAGCACGCCGTTCGCGAAGAGTTCCGCCGCTCGCTCGTAGCTGTGCAGCACCGCCATCGACCCCGTGATCGTGATTTCCCGGTTGTAGATGCGGTACGGGTCGATCGTCACGCGGGTCGCGTAGTCCGCGACGCCGAACTGCAGGAAGGTGCCCGCCTTGGACACCCGGTCCAGGCCGTCCTGGATCGCCGCCGCGTTGCCCGTGGCGTCGATGACGAGGTCCCAGCCCTGGGGGCGGTCCAGTTCGTCCGGGTTCGCCGCCGAGGCGGAGACGCCCAGCCGCCGGGCGGTCTCCAGTCGGGCCGGGTTCAGATCCACCATGTCCACGCTCGCCGCGCCGGTCCGCTTGGCCAGCTCCAGCATGATCAGGCCCATGGTTCCGGAGCCGTAGACCAGGACGTGCGCGCCGAGGCGGGACTGCAGGACGTCGTAGCCGCGCACCGCGCAGGAGAGCGGCTCGATCAGGGCCGCGTCCTGGGTACGGACGTGCTCGGGCAGCTTGACGCAGTTGGCCACCGGGGCCACCGCGTACTGGGCGGCCCCGCCCGCCGTGGTGACACCGATCGCCGCCCAGCGCTCGCACAGGTTGTTGTGGCCGGTACGGCAGTAGCGGCACTCGTAGCAGTACAGGGAGGGGTCCACGGCGACCTGGTCGCCGAGCGCCACCTCGGTGACCAGGGAGCCGACGCCGACCACCTCGCCGGCGAACTCGTGTCCCGGCACGATCGGCAGTGTGGGAGCGAACTCGCCCTGCAGGATGTGCAGGTCCGTGCCGCACAGTCCGCAGGCCGCGACCTCGACGACCACCTCGCGGGGCCCTGGCGTCGGGTCCGGGACCTCGGCGACGACGGCCTTGCCCGCGGACTCGATGACGGCGGCCTTCATTTCACGGCTCCCAGCGACAGGCCCTGGACGAGTTTGTCCTGGGCGGCGAACCCCGCGGCGAGCACCGGCAGGGAGATGACGAGCGACGCGGCGCACACCTTGGCCAGGAACAGGCCCTGGCTGGTGATGAAGCCGGTCAGGAAGACGGGGGCGGTCTCGGCGACCACGCCCGTCAGGACCCGGGCGAACAGCAGTTCGTTCCAGCTGAAGATGAAGCAGATCAGGGCCGTCGCCGCGATGCCGGGCAGCGCCATCGGGGCGATGATGCGGGTCAGCACCGTCGGCAGCCGGGCGCCGTCGATCTGGGCGGCCTCGATCACCGCGACCGGTATCTCCGAGAGGAACGAGTGCATCATCCACACGGCGATCGGCAGGTTCATGGAGGTGTAGAGCAGGACGAGCAGCCAGATGTTGTCGAGCATCCCGGCGTTCTTGGCGAACAGGTAGATCGGCAGCAGGCCCGCCACGACCGGCAGCATCTTGGTGGAGAGGAAGAAGAACAGGACGTCCGTCCACCGCTTCACCGGCCGGATGGACAGGGCGTACGCAGCCGGGAGGGCGAGCAGCAGGACCAGGACCATCGACGCCACGGACGCCACCGTCGAGTTGATCAGCGACGGCCAGGGACTCGCGCCGCCGCCCGCGCCGAAGAACTCCCGGTAGCCGTCCAGGGTGAGGGCGGCGGTGAACGACGGCGGGTTGGTGGCCGCGTCCTCCTCGGAGTGGAAGGACGTCAGCGCCATCCATGCGATCGGCAGGAAGAAGACGATGCCGGCCAGCCAGGCCACCAGGCCGAGCCCCGCTCCCTTGCGGATCCGGGTCCGCGGCCGGCCGCGGTCGGGTGCAGCGATGGTGCTCATGCGCGGGACGCCTCCTCGCGGAACAGGGACGACACGACGCGCAGGGCGAAGGTCGCGATGATGATCGAGCCGATGACCACCAGGACACCGGCGGCCGAGGCCAGACCGTTCTCGTGGGCCTGGTAGAAGGTCTGGTACACGGTGTACGGGAGGTTGGCGGTGCCCAGGCCGCCGGACGTGATCGTGAAGACCGCGTCGAAGTTCTGCACGATGTAGATCGACCCGAGCAGGGCGCCCAGTTCGAGATAGCGGCGCAGGTGGGGCAGGGTCAGGTGGCGGAAGATCTGCCAGTCGCCGGCGCCGTCCACCCGGGCCGCCTCGATCTGCTCCTGGTCCCGGCTCTGCAGGCCGGCGAGCAGGATCAGCATCATGAACGGCGTCCACTGCCACACCAGCGCGGCCTCCACCGCGAGCAGCGGCGTGTCGGAGATCCAGTCGGGCTGCGGGCCGCCGACGTAGTGCAGCAGGCCGTTGAACAGGCCGTACTCGGGGTTGTAGAGGACGTGCTTCCACAGCAGGGCCGCCGCCACCGGCACCACCAGGAACGGGGCGATGAGCAGGGTGCGGACGATGCCCCGGCCGCGGAACTTCCGGTCAAGGAGCAGGGCGAGGAGCAGTCCGAGGACCAGGCTGGTGAGGACGACCGCCACTGTCAGCAGGATCGTCGTCCACACCGACTGGCGCAGGTCGGAGTCGCCGAGGACCTCCCCGTAGTTCGCGAGGCCGGCGAACTCCCGGGCGTCGGGGTAGAGGGAGTTCCAGTCGAAGAAGGAGATCACCAGCGTCGCCACGAAGGGCAGCTGGGTCACCGCGATCATGAAGATCAGGGCGGGCAGGAGCGGGGCCCGGGTGGCCCAGCCGCGCAGGCGGTCGGAGCGCCGTCCGCCGCCGGGGCGGAGGTCCGGGGCGGCCACGGGGGCCGTTGTCGTGGCGGTCATCGGCCCTCGTACTCCTCTGAGATCTCTTCGGCGAGCTGCTGGGACTTCTTCAGGGCCGACTCGACGGACTGGCGTCCGGCGATGGCCGCGCTGATCTCCTGGGAGACCTGGGTGCCGAGGTCCGTGAACTCGGGGATGCCGACGAACTGGATGCCGGGCGCGGGCCGCGGCTGCACGCCCGGGTCGTCCGGGCGGGCCTGCTCGATGGCCTTCCTGGTCATCTCCTGGAAGGCCGAGGCCTCCGCGCGGTAGTCCGGGTTCTCGTAGGTGGAGGCGCGCTTGCCGGCCGGGACGTTGGACCAGCCGATCTCGTCGCCGACCAGCTGCTCGTACTCCTTGCTGGAGGCCCACGAGACGAACTTCCAGGCGTTGTCCGGGTTCCGGGAGGCGTTCTGGATGCCCCAGGCCCAGGTGTAGAGCCAGCCGGCCGACTCCGTCTTCTCCACGGGGGCGGGGGCGTAGCCCATCCTGCCCCTGACGGGGGAGTTGGCGGACTCCAGGGAGCCAGCCGCGGACGTGGCGTCGTACCACATCGCGGTCTTGCCCTGGGTGGTGTTGTTCAGGCACTCGGCGAAGCCGGACTGGGCGGCGCCGGCCTCGCCGTGCTCGCGCACCAGGTCGACATAGAACTTCACCGCCTGCTGCCACTCCGGGGAGTCCAGGCGGGCGTTCCAGTCCTCGTCGAACCAGGTCCCGCCGAAGGTGTTCACCACGGTCGTCAGCGGTGCCATGACCTCGCCCCAGCCGGGCAGACCGCGCAGGCAGATGCCCTTCATGCCGGGCTCGGCCCCGTCGAGCTTCGCCGCGATCTCGCCCACCTCCTGCCAGGTGGGGTTGGAGGGCATCGTCAGGCCCTCCCGCTCGAGGAGGTCCTTGCGGTACATCAGGAACGACGACTCGCCGTAGAAGGGCTGGCCGTAGAGCTTGTCGTCGTCCCCGGTGAGGGACTGGCGCATCGGCTTGAGGACGTCCTGCTCGTCGTAGTCGGGGTCCTCGTCGACGTAGGAGTCCATCTCCTTGAGCCAGCCGTTGCGGGCGTAGATCGGGATCTCGTAGTTGGACAGGGTGGCGACGTCGTACTGGCCGGCCTGGTTGGCGAAGTCCTGGCTGATCTTGTCGCGGACGTCGTTCTCCGGCAGCACGGTGAAGTTCACCCTGATGCCGGTCTCCTTGGTGAAGTGCGCGGCGGTGAGCTTCTGCAGCTCCACCATCTGGGGGTTGTTGACCATCAGGACATTGATGGCATCACCGCCTGATCCGGCCCCGCCTGCTCCGACCCAGCAGCCGGAGAGCAGCGGGGCGAGCAGCGTCCCTGCGGCGACCGCGGCGAGTGTGGCTCGCGGCGGCCTCCGACGGCTCTGGGTTCGCATGGATCGCTCCTGGACGTATAGGGAGGTACCGGGCGTCGCCTGGGGCGGCTCCGCCCGTGGGGAAGTGGAACCTTGTGCGGTGAATCGCCGAACAGATGAGCTGGCGAATCGGTGTTGGTGCGGCGGGGTCCGACGGGTCGGCGTCGGTCAGACGCGGATGACCTGGGGGCCCAGCAGGGAGTAGCGGTGGGCCTCGGCCGCCGGGAGCAGCGTGCTCGTGACGATCGCCTCCAGCGCGCCGACGTCGGCGAACCGGCAGAAGCTGACCGCCCCGAACTTGCTGTGGACGCCCGCGAACACCACCCGGCGCGAGGCCCGCGCCGCCTGTGTCTTGACCTCGCTGACCGCCGGGTCGGGCGTGGTCAGACCGTGTTCGCGCGAGATGCCGTTGGCGCCGATGAACGCCAGGTCGATGACGAAACCGGAGAGCATCCTCGTCGTCCAGTGGTCGACGGTGGCGAGGGTGCCGGAGCGGACCCGGCCGCCGAGCAGCAGGACGGACACGGTGCCGGCCTCGGCGAGCGCGCCCGCGACCGGCAGGGAGGCGGTGACCACGGTCAGCGCCCGGTCCCGGGGCAGTGCCTCGGCGATGAGCTGCGGGGTGAAGCCCTCGTCGACGAACACCGTCTCCGCGTCGCCGAGCAGCTCGGCCGCCGCGTTCGCGACCCGCCGTTTCTCGGCCACATGGCTGGTGGCGCGGAAGGCGAGCGTGGTCTCGAAGGCGGCGCTTTCCACGGGATAGGCGCCGCCGTGGGTACGGCGCACCAGGCCGTGGTCCTCCAGAGCGCGGAGATCCCGCCGTACGGTTTCCTTGGCCACGCTCAGATCGGCGGCGAGCGCTGTCACGTCGACCGAGCCGGTGGCGCGCGCCACCCGCACGATCTCGCGCTGGCGCTCCTCGGCCGTTCTGTCGCTCATGGCCGCACACCTGCTTCCTGCGTTGGTTGCCCGTTCGGGCCCCGTGAGGGCCTGCAGGAAGTTGTACAGCGGCTGTGCGGAGCTGACCAGGCCTGTTGCGTGACCGGTCCTGCCCGTTTGTGCCCGTTCGGTTGGAGAGGTGCCCGCCTCGGACCTGGGCGGGGGGCGGAAGGGGCGGGGAAGCGGGCATCTCAGGTGCCCGAATGCGGCGGCGGGCGGGCCCGCTCGGTGCCCGCCCGCCGCCGCGGACGTCGATTTTCCGCCGCGATCGCGCCGCCGGTGTCGTCAGTACGGCCAGATCGGCGGGTCGGTGACGAAGTGTCCGCCGAGGCGTGCCTGTGCCGGGTCGGCCGGGTCCAGTTCGCCCTGCTCGGCGACGAGTTTCGCGGCGAACGGCTCGGAGTCGTCCTGCGGGTCGTAGCCGAGGGCGCGCGCGGAGGCGAGGTCCCACCACAGCCGGGTGTTGCCGGACGAGCCGTGGACGACCGTGTGGCCGACGTCCTCGGCGGTCAGGGCCGCGTGGAAGAGGCGTGCGCCGTCGGCGGGGCTCATCCACACCGAGAGCATCCGCACGCTGGTCGGCTCGGGGAAGCAGGAGCCGATGCGTACGGAGACGGTCTCCAGGCCGTGCTTGTCCCAGTACAGCTGGGCGAGGTCCTCGCCGAAGCACTTGGACAGACCGTAGAAGGTGTCCGGACGGCGCGGGGTGTCGACGGGGATCAGGGGGTCGTCGCCCTGAGGGCGCGGGGTGTATCCGACGGCGTGGTTGGAGGAGGCGAAGACGATGCGTCCCACTCCCTCCTCGCGCGCGGCCTCGTACAGGTGGTAGGTGCCCTCGATGTTCGCCGCGAGTATCCTCTCGAAGGGGGCTTCCAGGGAGATGCCCGCGAGATGGATGATCGCGTCGACCCCGCGGACCGCCTCGCGTACGGCCTCCCGGTCTGCCAGATCCGCGACGACCGCGTCCGGCTCGCCCTCGACCGGCCGCAGGTCGAGCAGGCGCAGTTCGTAGCCGTAGTCCGGGAGCAGGCCCCGCATCAGGGTGCCGAGGCCGCCGGCGGCGCCGGTGAGCAGGACGGTGCGGGGAGCGGGCATCGAGGATCTCCTTGCGTCACCGGCCGTGCATGTGCGCGCACGGCATTCATATGCGTGGACACGGTAAGGAGGCGTCCCGCCGTCCGTCAAGTATTCTCCGCTCTCCTGTGGACTGGGAGAATCGGCTGACGCGTGACGGGTCGGCATGCTTGACCGGCGTCCCGGCGGCGGCCTAGCGTGGCATTGTTCAGAAATGTAGACGGCAATCAAGAATATGGACCTGGGAGAGCTTGTGACGTCAGCCCCTCTCGCCGCCCGGCTCGGCATCCCCGGCGGACCGCTGTTCTTCCCGGTCACCGCCTACGGACACGACGGCTCCGTCGACCTCGGGACCTACCGGCTCCATGTGCGCGGCGGGGTCGAGGCCGGGGCCGCCGCCGTCTTCGCCTGCTGTGGCACCGGGGAGTTCCACGCCCTGACGCCCGAGGAGTTCGAGGCGTGCGTGCGGGTCGCCGTCGAGGCGGCCGACGGACGCGTCCCGGTCGTCGCGGGCACCGGGTACGGCACCGGCCTCGCGGTGCGCTGGGCCGGGATCGCCGAGCGGGCCGGGGCGGACGGGCTGCTCGCCATGCCGCCCTACCTGGTGCGGGCCGGCCGGGCGGGACTGGTCCGGCACTACCGCGAACTCGCCGCGGCGACCACCCTCCCGGTGATCGTCTACCAGCGGGACAACGCCCTGTTCACGCCCGAGGGCGTGGTCGACCTGGCCCGCACCGAGGGGATCATCGGCCTCAAGGACGGTCACGGCGACCTCGACCACATGCAGCGGATCGTCAGTGCCGTACGCGCCGAAGTGCCCGGTGAGTTCCTGTACTTCAACGGGCTGCCCACCGCCGAACAGACCCAGCTCGCCTACCGCGCCCTCGGCATCCCCCTCTACTCGTCCGCGGTGTTCTGCTTCGTCCCCGAGATCGCCCTCGCCTGCCACCAGGCCCTGCACACCGGTGACCGGGCCACCGTGGACCGCCTGCTCGACGGCTTCTACCGGCCCTTCGTCGAACTGCGCGACCAGGGCCGCGGATACGCCGTCTCCCTGGTCAAGGCGGGGGTGCGGCTGCGCGGCCTGGACGTGGGCGAGGTCCGGCCGCCGCTCGACGAACCGGCCGGGGATCATGTCAGGCAACTCGCTCGGCTGATCGAGCGGGGACTCGCACTGATCGAGGAGGCCAAGTGAGGGCATCGGCGTTCGTCTACCCCTGGGACGTCAACGGGGATCCGGAGGCCCCCGCGCGGATCGCCGGGCTCGGCGTGGCGCAGGTGACGCTCGCCTCCGCCTACCACTCCACGCGCACGCTGACTCCCCGTCACCCGCGCCACCGTGTCGTCACCGCCGAGCACGCGGCCGTGCTCTACCCGCCCGGCGCCCACTGGGCCGGCCGCAGCCCGCGCCCGTACCCGTCCGGAGACTGGGCACCGGGCGACGCCTTCGGCGAGGCGGCCGGCGCGCTCGCGGCCGCAGGCCTTCAGGTGCACACCTGGGCCGTGCTCGCGCACAACTCCCGCCTCGGCGCCGACCATCCGGACACCTCGGTCGTCAACGCCTACGGCGACCGCTATCCCTGGGCCCCCTGCATCGCGCAGCCCGCCACGCGCGCCTACCTCACCGCCCTGGCCGCGGAGGCCGCGGTGCGGCCCGGGGCGAGCGGCACCGAACTGGAGTCCCTCGGCTGGTACGGCCTCGCCCACCTGCACGCCCACGACAAGACCGCCGGCGTCGGCCTGGGCGACGCCGGGCAGTACCTGATGTCCCTGTGCTTCTGCCCGTCCTGCCGCGAGGGCTACGGGGCCCAGGACCTGGACGCCGGTGTACTGGCCGCGACCGTACGGGCCGCCCTGGAGCCGGTGTGGCGGGGGGCTCCCTCCGGCGGAGGGTGGGCGGGAGTGGGCAAGCTCCTCGGCGAGGACACGGCGGCCGCCACGCGCGCGTGGCGCGACGCAACGGCCCGCACGCTCCAGGAGGCGGCGGTCCTGGCGGTACGTGACGCGGCCCCCGAGGGCTTCCAGGTCCTGCTGCACGCGGACCCGGTCTCCTACCACTGCGGCGCCAACGTCGGCGTCGACCCCGCACACATCCTCTCCGTCGCCGACGGCGTGGTCGTCCCCTGCACGGGAAGCCCCGCCCCGCTGACCCCGTTCGCACAGGAGGCGCGGAGGGCGGGGGAGGCGCAGGCGGACCGTCCGGGCACGGTCCTCGCCGCCAACTTCACCGTCGTCTCCGGTATGGGCGGCAGCCCCGCCACCCTTGCCGCGGACGCGACCGAGGCCCGCCGCCTCGGCGCGACGGAACTGCGGCTGTATCACGCGGGACTGGCCTCGGACGGCGATCTGGAGCAGGTGAGCGGGGCACTCGCCGCCCTCTGAGGCGATGAGTTCCGGGGCCGGGGCCGGTCCACTCCTCAGGAGCCGAACCGCCGGCGGCGCCGTGCCCGGACCCGCTCGGGTCCGTGCGCGCGGTGCCGCCAGCGGAAACGTGAGGAGCACCCCATGACCGACCCGACCCCGACCCTCGACCTCGGACCGCAGGCACGGATCGTGGCGCGCCTCGCCGAGGGGGTCACCGACGAGCAGCTGACGGACGGGACACCTTGCCCGGAGTACGAGGTGCGCCACCTGCTGGGCCACCTCGCCGGGCTGTGCGCCGCCTTCCGTGACGCAGGGCGCAGGAACTTCGGCGCCACCACCGACACCAGTCCCGACGCCGCCCTACCGGACCTCGGCCCCGGCTGGAGCGAGGGCCTGCCCGTGGCGCTCGGTGAACTCGCCGAGGCGTGGCGTGACCCCGCGGCCTGGACCGGCATGACCAGGGCCGGGGGTGTCGACCTGCCCGGAGAGGCGGCCGGAGCCGTGGCGGCCGGCGAACTGGTGATCCACGGCTGGGACCTGGCCCGCGCCACACGCCAGGACTACGCCCCCGACCCCGCCGCACTGGAGGCCGCGCACGCCTTTCTCCTCGCCGCCGCCGCGGAACCCGGCCGGGACGGCGGCGAGGGTGTCTTCGGCCCCGTCGTGCCCGTACCGTCCGACGCCCCGCTGCTGGACCGGACGGTGGGGCTGAGCGGCCGCGATCCGGGATGGACGCCCAGGAACTGACCGGGGGGTCTCCCGAGCGGCCGGGCACCCGGGCAGGACGGTGCCCGGCCGGTGCGTGCGCGGTGACGGAAACCCGAACTTCCTTTGTCGGAAGCATTGACGAAACCCCGGGCCGCTCCTAGTTTCATCGCGTCGTACTTCGTACGTCATATATGAGACGCGATATGCGAGATCCCGAGAGGCGCGCATGACCTCTGTGCCCATGCCGATCCCCTCCCGCACGCAGTACGTGCTGGAAGAGATCAAACGACGCATCCTCACCGGCAGGCTCATACCGGGCCAGGCTCTGGTCGAGACCGAACTCGCCGCGCAGTTCGGGGTGTCCAAGACCCCGGTGCGGGAGGCGCTCAAGACCCTGGCCGGCACCGGACTGGTCGTGATGAGCCAGTACAAGGGTGTCACGGTGCGCATGGTCGACGCGGACATGGCACGCGAGGTCTACGACGTGCGGCTGCTCCTCGAACCCGAGGCGCTGCGGCGCGCCGTCCGCCGAGGCGCCTCCCTGGACGCCGCCCGCGACGCGCTGACGCGGGCCGACAAGGCCACCGACACCGCTGAACGCTCCCTGGCCAACCGTGAGTTCCACCGCGCTCTGTACCTGCCGTGCGGCAACCCGCTGCTCAGCCGCATGCTCGACGAGGTCCGCGACCAGGCCGCACTGGTCTCCGCCGTCGCCTGGGCCGCCGACCCCTCCTGGCAGCGGGAGGCGAGCGAGCACCGCGAGATCCTGCGGCTCGCCCTGGACGGCGACGCGGGCGGCGCGGCGCGCGCCCTGCACGCGCACATCGCCTCCTTCGTACGACGGGCCTTCCCCGGCGCGGAACTCGGAGTCGAGGAAGGCCTGGGACTCCGGGGAGCCCAGGACATCCTCGAAACCACGGACAACCCCGAAGTCACGGCCGCCCCGGCAGCCCAGAAAGAGGACGGTCAGGCATGACGACGACGTTCGAGACCCAGCGGGCGGCCCTGGCCGACGTGGTGGCGATCCCGGTGACCCCGTTCGCCGAGGACGGCTCCGTCGACCCGGCCGGGTACCGGGCCCTGCTGCGCCGCCTCCTCGACGCCGGCATCACCACCCTGACGCCCAACGGCAACACCGGCGAGTTCTACGCCCTCACCCCCGAGGAGCGGCGCACGGTCACCGAGCTGACCCTCGAGGAGACCGGCGACGGCTCGTCCGTCCTGGTCGGCGTGGGGCACGACGTGCCGACCGCCGTCGCCTCCGCACGGCACGCCCGTGACCTCGGTGCGCGGATGGTGATGGTGCACCAGCCCGTCCACCCCTACGTCTCCCAGAGCGGCTGGGTCGACTACCACCGCGCCATCGCCGAGGCCGTGCCCGGCCTGGGCGTCGTCCCCTACATCCGCAACCCCCAGCTCACCGGTGCCCGCCTCGCCGAACTCGCCAACTCCTGCTCCAACGTCATCGGCGTGAAGTACGCCGTGCCGGACGCGGCGAAGTTCGCCGCCTTCGCGCGGGACGCCGGCATCGAGCGGTTCGTGTGGGTCGCCGGGCTCGCCGAACCGTACGCACCCTCCTACTTCTCGGCGGGCGCCACCGGCTTCACCTCCGGCCTGGTCAACGTCGCCCCGTCGGTGTCGCTCAACATGATCGGGGCGCTCAGATCGGGTGACTACGCGAGTGCCATGAAGATCTGGGAGCAGATCCGCCGCTTCGAGGAACTGCGCGCCGCCAACGGTTCCGCCAACAACGTCACCGTCGTCAAGGAGGCCCTCGCCTCCCTCGGCCTGTGCCGCCGCGAGGTCCGTCCGCCGAGCAGGCCGCTGCCCGAGGACGAGCGGGCCGAGGTCGCCGCGATGGCCGCGGGGTGGTCCGTGTGAGCACGCCGAAGAAGCGGCCCGAGGAACTGCGCAGCCACCAGTGGTACGGCACGGACGGGCTGCGTTCCTTCAGCCACCGCGCCCGCACCCGCCAGCTCGGCTACTTGCCCGAGGAGCACCTGGGCAAGCCCGTCGTCGCGATCCTCAACACCTGGTCCGACATCAACCCCTGCCACGTCCATCTGCGCGACCGTGCGCAGGCTGTGAAGCGCGGGGTGTGGCAGGCAGGCGGCTTCCCGCTCGAGTTCCCGGTCTCCACGCTCAGCGAGACCTTCCAGAAGCCGACCCCGATGCTCTACCGCAACCTCCTCGCCATGGAGACCGAGGAACTGCTGCGCTCCTACCCGGTCGACGGGGCGGTGCTGATGGGCGGCTGCGACAAGTCCACGCCCGCCCTGCTCATGGGCGCGGCCAGCGCCGACCTGCCGGCGGTGTTCGTGCCGGCCGGACCCATGCTGCCGGGGCACTGGCGGAATGAGGTGCTCGGCTCCGGCACCGACATGTGGAAGTACTGGGACGACAAGCGGGCCGGTGCCATCGGCGACTGCGAGATGCAGGAACTGGAGAGCGGCCTGGCCCGCTCGCCCGGCCACTGCATGACCATGGGCACGGCGTCCACACTGACCGCCGCCGCCGAGGTCCTCGGCGTCACGATCCCGGGCGCCTCCAGCATCCCGGCCGTCGACTCCGGGCACGACCGGATGGCCGCCGCGGCCGGGCTGCGCATCGTCGAGCTGGTCCACCGGGACCGGAAGCTGAGCGACATCCTCACCGCGGACGCCTTCGAGGACGCGGTGACGACCGTTCTGGGCCTCGGCGGCTCCACCAACGCCGTGATCCACCTGATCGCCATGGCCGGCCGCGCGGGCGTCGCCCTGACCCTCGACGACTTCGACCGCATCGCCCGCACCGTCCCGGTGCTCGCCAACGTACGGCCCGGCGGGCAGACGTACCTGATGGAGGACTTCCACTTCGCGGGAGGCCTGCCCGGTTTCCTCTCCCGGATCGGGGACCTGCTCCACCTGGAGAGGCCCACCGTCTCCCACGACACCCTGCGTGAACAGATCGCAGGCGCGCAGGTGCACCACGACGACGTCATCCGGCCCCGGGACAGGCCCGTCGCCGACGAGGGCGGGGTCGCCGTCCTGCGCGGCAACCTCTGCCCCGACGGCGCCGTCATCAAGCACATCGCCGCCGAACCGCACCTGCTCAAGCACACCGGCCCCGCCGTCGTCTTCGACGACTACCGGACCATGCAGCGCACCATCAACGACCCGGACCTGGGTATCACCGCCGACCACGTGCTGGTGCTGCGCAACTCCGGCCCCAAGGGCGGGCCCGGCATGCCCGAGTACGGCATGCTGCCCCTGCCCGACCACCTGCTCAAGCAGGGGGTACGGGACATGGTGCGGATCTCCGACGCCCGGATGAGCGGCACGAGCTACGGCACCTGCGTGCTGCACGTCGCCCCCGAGTCGTACGTCGGCGGACCGCTGGCCCTCGTACACACCGGGGACCTGATCACCCTCGACGTCGAACGACGGCTGCTCCGGCTCGAGATCGACGACGAGGAGCTGGAACGGCGCAGGGCCGCGTGGACGCCCCCGCCCGCACGGTACGAGCGCGGATACGGCGCGCTCTACAACGAGCAGATCACCCAGGCCGACACCGGCTGCGACTTCGAGTTCCTCGCCCGACCGGGCACGGTGCAGGATCCCTACGCGGGCTGACCGCGAGCACCACCCCCGTACAGCACGGTCCGGCCCCGGACCGCGTGGACACCCGCAGACCTGGAAAGAAAGCGCTTCACCTACGCACCGCACGCACGACGTACACCGAGAAACGGAGAAAGTCATGGCCCAAGCCGCAGCCGTGGCGAAACCGCCCACGCCACCGAGGCGGCGCCATGCCTCCGCCACGCCGCGCAGACTGCCCTACCTGCTGATCGCCCCGGCAGGCCTGCTCATGCTGGGCTTCATCGCTTACCCGGTCATCAGCGTCTTCTACTACAGCCTGCAGGAGTACAACCCCACCAAGCCGTGGCGGAACGGCTTCGCGGGCTTCGACAACTTCGTCCACCTCTTCACCGAGGACCCGCTGTTCTGGGACACCCTGATCTTCAGCGCCAAGTGGGTCGTCGTCGAGGTCGGCCTCCAGCTGATGTTCGGGCTCGCGCTGGCGCTCATCGTCAACCAGACCTTCATCGGCCGGGGCGTCGGCCGCGCCCTGGTCTTCTCCCCGTGGGCCGTCTCCGGCGTGCTGACCTCGGCGATCTGGGTTCTCCTCTACAACTCCCAGACCGGCATCACCCGTTACCTCGCCGACATGGGAATCGGCGACTACGGCACCAGCTGGCTCTCGGATACCTCCACCGTCTTCTCGGCGGTGGTCGTCGCCGACCTGTGGCGTGGTGTCCCCTTCTTCGCCATCCTCATCCTCGCCGACCTCCAGTCCGTCCCCAAGGACCTGTACGAGGCCGCCGAGGTCGACGGGGCCAGCCGCTTCCAGCAGTTCATGCACATCACACTGCCCCACCTCAAGGACGCCATCATCCTGTCCACGCTGCTGCGCGCGGTGTGGGAGTTCAACAACGTCGACCTGCTCTACACCCTCACCGGCGGCGGACCGGCCGGCGTGACCACGACGCTCCCGCTGTACATCGCCAACACCAGCGTCGACGCCCACGACTTCGGTTACGCGTCGGCACTCACCACGGTCGCGTTCGTGATTCTGCTCTTCTGCTCGATCGTCTATCTGCGGCTGAGCAAGTTCGGAGGCGAAAGCAAGTGATCACCGAAGAGGCCGCCCCGGCCGCACCCGCATCCGCCCCCGCGCGCTCCGCCGCCGAGCCGCCGAGCCGCCCCGCGAGGAAGAAGCACCACGCCTGGGACGAGGTACCCCGCTGGCACATCTACCTTCCCCTGGGCGCCTACCTCCTGTTCACCCTCATCCCCTTCTACTGGATCCTGCTCTTCGCCCTGCGCCCGGCCGGCTCGACCTCGCTGGTGCCCTGGCCCATGACCACCGCCCACTTCGAGAAGGTGTGGACGGACCGGGCCTTCGGCACCTTCTTCCAGAACAGCGTGCTCGTCGGTGTCGCCACCCTGATCACGACGACGCTGGTCGCCCTGGCCGGCGGCTACGCGCTCGCCCGGTTCGACTTCCGCGTCAAGCGGGTCTTCATGCTCGCCCTGCTGTGCTCCCAGTTCGTGCCCGGCGCACTGCTCCTGGTCCCGCTGTTCGAGATCTTCGCCGGACTGCAGATGATCAACTCGCTGCTCAGCGTCATCATCGCCGAGACGGTCTTCCAGTTGCCGCTGTCGATGCTCCTGATCAGCAACTTCATCAAGAACGTGCCGTACTCACTGGAGGAGGCCGCCTGGGTCGACGGGTGCAGCAGGATGCGGGCGTTCAGGGTGGTCGTCCTGCCGCTGCTGCGGCCCGGTCTGATCGCCGTCGGCTCCTTCGCCTTCGTCCACTCCTGGAACCACTTCCTGTTCGCCCTGATGTTCCTCAACAACCAGGAGAAGCAGACCATCCCGGTCGGCCTGAACACCCTGATGAGCGCGGACAGCGTCGACCTCGGCGCCCTCGCCGCGGGCGGCATCATCGCGGCCGTGCCCGTCGTGATCGTGTTCGCCTTCATCCAGAAGTGGCTGATCACCGGTTTCAGCGCGGGGGCGGTGAAGGGATGACCGCATCCGAGGCCGCATCCGGCGCCACGCCCCGGACCGATCCGCTGCCCGTCGTGCTCGCCGGCGCCCGCGGCCACGGCCGCTGGCACCTGGCGAACATCCGCAGGCTCCAGGAGGACGGGCTCGTCCGGCTGGCCGGCGTCTGTGAACTCGCCCCGCTCACCGAGGACGAGCTCGAGGGAGGCGGGTACGGGGACGAACCACCCGAGCAGTCCGCCGACTTCGGCGCCCTGCTGGAGTCCACCGGGGCCCGGATCGCAGTCGTCTGCACCCCGATCCACACCCACACCGACCTCGCCCTCACCGCGGCCGAACGGGGCGTGCACCTCCTGCTGGAGAAGCCGCCGGCGCCGTCCTACGCCGAGTACCGGCGGATGGCCGACGGGGTCGCCGCCGCGGGGACCGCCTGCCAGATCGGCTTCCAGTCGCTGGGATCGCATGCCGTGCCCGCCATCCGGGCACTGGTCACCGACGGTGCCATCGGCCGGCCGACCGGGATCGGCGGCGCCGGGGCCTGGGTGCGCCCGGAGGACTACTTCCGGCGGGCACCCTGGGCGGGCCGGCGCCGGCTGCACGGCGTCGACGTGATCGACGGGGCACTGACCAACCCCCTCGCCCACGCCGTCGCCACCGCCCTGGCGCTGGCCGGCAGCACCCGCGCCGAGGACGTCACCGGCATCGAGACCGAACTGCTGCACGCCAACGACATCGAGTCCGACGACACCTCCTGCGTCCGTGTCACCACCGCACAGGGCCGGCCGGTCACCGTCGCCGCGACCCTGTGCGCCGAGCGGGCCGACGAGCCGTACGTCCTCGTGCACGGCACCAGCGGCCGGATCACCTTCTGGTACAAGCAGGACCGCGTCCTGGTCCAGCGTGCGGGCCACGGTCCCGAGGAACTCCACTTCGGCCGGACCGACCTGCTGGAGAACCTCGTCGACCACCTCGTCACCGGCGCCCCGCTGCTCGTCACACCGGACGGGACGGGCGCCTTCATGAAGGTCGTCGAGGCGATCCGGAGCGCCCCCGACCCCGCCCCGCTGCCCGACGGCGCCTGGCACCACGTCCCCGGCGAGAACCGCCGTGTCGTCCCCGGCATCAACGGCCTCGTCGCGGCCGCCGCCGACACCCTGTCCCTCTACTCCGAACTTGGCGCCTCCTGGGCCCTGCCCGCACAGCAGGACGCGCCCGAGCCCGTACGACAGCCCGAAGAACTGTCCGCACCGCAGTTCGGACACCAGTCCGCACCGCATCCGCCGAAAGAGGTGAGTACCCGATGACCAGCGACGACTTCGCAATCCTGCGCGTCGCGGGCCGGCCGGTCGGCCGGTACGCCACCCGGCCCGAGCTGCCCCTTGGGCTCTCCCCGCGCCCGTATCTGCACCCCGTCACCACCCTGGCCGGCACGACGGTCACCGAACTGTCGCCCGCGGACCACACCCACCACCTCGGCGTCGGTGTCGCCGTTCCCGATGTCGAGGGGCACAACTTCTGGGGCGGGCGCACCTACGTCCGTGACCGGGGCCCGACCGAGCTGGACAACCACGGTTCCCAGCGGCATTTTGGCTTCCAGCTCCGGGACCCCGACGGCTTCGTGGAGGAACTGCGCTGGATCGCCGCCCCCGGCGAACTGCTGCGGGAGCGCCGCACCGTCGCCGCCACCGAACTCACCGACACCGCCTGGGCGCTGGACTTCACCTTCTCCCTCACCAACGTCACCAAGGCCCCGCTCTCCGTCGGCAGCCCGGCCACCAACGGCCGCCCCGGCGCCGCCTACGGAGGCTTCTTCTGGCGGGCCCGCAAGGAGAAGGCGGAGCCCGACGTCTTCACCGCCCTTGCCGAGGGAGAGGAAACGGTGCATGGCCGCCCGGCCGACTGGCTGGCTCTGGCCGGCGCCGACTGGACGCTGGTGTTCGCCGGAGCCACCGGGACCACCCGCCGCGACCCCTGGTTCGTGCGCACCGCCGAGTACCCCGGCGTCGGCTCCTCGCTCGCCCACGACGCACGGCTGCCCATCCTGCCGGGGGAGACGGTGGTCCGCCGCGTCGTCACCGTGGTCGCCGACGGCCGCCTCGGCAGGGACGCCGCCGCCGCCCTGGTCCGCAAGGCGGTGAACCCGTGAGCGCCCCGCCGGCGGACCTCACCTATCGCAACCCGGTGCTCGACGCCGACTGGTCCGACCCGGACGTGATCCGCGTCGGCGACGACTTCTACCTGACCGCCTCCAGCTTCGGCCGAGCTCCCGGGCTGCCGCTGCTGCACTCCCGCGACCTGGTCAACTGGACACTCGTCGGCCACGCGCTGCAACATCTCGAACCCGAGGGCGAGTTCGCGGTGCCCCGGCACGACCGCGGGGTCTGGGCGCCCTCCCTGCGCCACCACGACGACCGCTTCTGGATCTTCTGGGGCGACCCCGACCAGGGCATCTTCCAGGTCAACGCCCCCGAGATCCGGGGCCCTTGGAGCCGTCCGCACCTGGTGAAGGCGGGCAAGGGCCTGATCGACCCGTGCCCGCTGTGGGACGAGGAGACCGGGGAGGCGTACCTCGTGCACGCCTGGGCGATGTCCCGTTCCGGCATCAAGAACCGTCTCACCGGCCACCGCATGCACCCCCAGGGCACCGAACTCCTCGACGAGGGCAAGGTGATCGTCGACGCCGACCGCATCCCCGGCTGGTTCACCCTGGAGGGGCCCAAGCTCTACCGGCACGACGGCTGGTTCTGGATCCTGGCTCCCGCCGGGGGAGTGGAGACCGGCTGGCAGGGTGCCTTCCGGTCCCGCGACTTCTTCGGCCCGTACGAGGAGAAGGTCGTCCTGGAACAGCGGGACACCGACGTCAACGGGCCCCACCAGGGCGGCTGGGTGCGCACTCCGTCGGGTGAGGACTGGTTCCTGCACTTCCAGCAGCGTGGGGCGTACGGCAGGGTCGTGCACCTCCAGCCGATGCGCTGGGAGCGGGCCGCGGAGCCCTCCGGTGCGGGCGAAGGCGGGAGTGGGAGCGGTGGCGGAGGGGGCTGGCCGGTGATCGGGGACGACGGCGCCCCCGTCGCCGGGCACTGCCGCCCGGACCTGCCCGCCCAGCCGGCCGCCGCGCCCGCCACCGACGACGATTTCCCCGGTGGCCGGCACGGCCGTCAGTGGCAGTGGACGGCCAACCCCCGGGACGGCTGGGCCACCCAGCACTCCGCCGACGGCCTGCGGCTCACCTGCGTCCGCACGGCCGACGCGCACGACCTGCGCAAACTGCCGAACGTCCTCACCCAACGACTGCCCGGCACCCCGTGCACCGTCGAGGTGGAACTGCGGCTCGACAGCGAGGAGCCCGGAGCACGGGCGGGCCTCGCCGTCCTCGGGGACGCCTATGCCTGGATCGGACTCCAGCGCGGCGCGGACGGCACGGCACACCTCGTGCACCGGTTCGCCGAGACGGTCGCCGAGCGCGAACGCGACGCAGGCCACCCCCGGCTCGCTCCCGGGGGCCGGGCCCGGCTGCGGATCGAGGCCGGTCCCCAAGCCCGCTGCCGCTTCTCGTACGACACCGGGGACGGCTTCCGTCCCTCCGGGCAGGTCTTCGCCGCCGCCCCGTGGCGCTGGGTCGGCGCCCTGCTCGGCCTGACCGCCCTCGCCCCGACGGGCCAGGGGCACGCCGGGACGGCAACCTTCACGCGGTTCAGGATCAGCCCCGCGTAACCACCGGCCTCCGTACCTCCCCCCACATGCGGTCCAGCAAGTCCAGAAAGTCCCGTTGGAACCAGAAGCAGAAGAGAGCCGACCAATGAAGATCAGCAATCGCAGAAGCAGCAGCACCGGCAGGCGCCGGACATCGGCCGCCGTCGCCCTGGGCGCCGTGCTCGCGCTGACCGTCACCGCCTGCGGCGACGACGGCAGCGGCACGGGCGGCGACCAGGGCGCCGAGGGCAGTGGCACGGGAAAGATCACCTTCTGGGACAACAACGGCGGTATCCGCACCGACATCTGGAAGGAGATCATCGCCGACTTCGAGAAGACCAACGCGGACATCGAGGTCGAGTACGTCGGGATCGCGTCCACCGAATACCAGTCCAAGGTCGACACCGCCATCCAGGGCGGCGGCCTGCCGGACGTCGGCGGTGTCGGCGCGGCGATGCTCGCGGGCTTCGCCGCCCAGCAGGCGCTCGCCCCGCTGGACGACCGGCTGGGGGAGTCGTCCCTCGACGGAAAGCTCAACAAGGACATGGTCGAGTCGCTGCGGGCCGCCGGCGGCGGTGACGACAAGCTGTACTCGATCCCGACCTCCGCGAACAACGGAGTCCTCTACTACCGCACCGACCTGTTCGAGGCGGCGGGTCTCGAGGAGCCGTCCACCTGGGACCGTTTCTTCGAGGCCGCGGACAAGCTCAGCAACAAGGGCGAGAACGAGTTCGGCTACACCATCCGCGGTGGCGCCGGCTCCATCGCCCAGGCCCTGGACGCGATGTACGGACAGTCCGGCATCACCACGTTCTGGGACTCCACCGGTGAGAGGACCACGGTCAACGACCCGAAGAACGTCGAGGCCCTGGAGAAGTACGTGGGTCTGTTCAAGGAGGTCACTCCCGCCGCCGACCTGAACAACGACTTCACCAAGATGGTCGCGCAGTGGGACTCGGGCACCATCGGAATGCTCAACCACAACCTCGGCTCCTACCAGGACCACGTGAAGGCGCTCGGCGCCGACAAGTTCCGGGGCATCCCGCAGCCGACCGGACCCGACGGGGCCCGCGTCCAGGTCTCCAACCCGGTCGACGGGCTCGGCGTGTTCCAGAGCTCCAAGAACAAGGACGCCGCCTGGAAGTTCATCGAGTACGTCACCTCGGCCGAGGCCAACTCGAAGTTCAACGAGTCCGCGGGACAGGTGCCGGCCCACCTCGACGCCGCCAAGGACGACTGGATCCAGAAGGCGGAGCCGACGAAGCTGGCCGCGGACGCGCTGAGCGACGGGTCGACGACGATCGTCCAGCTGCCGTACTACCTGCCCGACTGGAACACCATCTCCAAGGCCGACAACGAGCCCAGCTTCCAGAAGGTGCTGCTCGGGGACATGAGCGCCAAGGACTTCCTCGACAACCTGGCCGATCAGCTGAACGAGGCGCAGGCCGAGTGGCAGGAGCGGATGGCCTGAGCGGCGTTCGACAGCAGACAGCACCACCGGATCCGGTGCCCGGTACCCGGTAATACCGCGAGGGCGGCCCGTTCCTTCCGGGCCACGGGCCGCCCTCGCGACCAGCCGCGCCCGCCCGGTGCGGCCACGCACACAGGTACAGTCCCGCGCCCCCCCGGCGCGCTTCCGGACCCTTGCTGAAAGGCACAGGCTTGTGTCGCTCACTCGCAGACAGGTTTCCGCCGCCGGTCTCGGCCTTCCCCTCGCCCTCGTCGCGACCGGCACCGCCCGGGCCGCCCCCGGGCACCCCCGCCCCCGCACCCTGTACATCGCCGGGGACTCCACCGCGGCCCAGAAACACGCCGACGCCGCCCCCGAGGCCGGATGGGGCATGGCGCTCCCCTTCCTGCTCCGCCCCGGCCTCGACGTCGTCAACCACGCTGTGAACGGGCGGAGTTCGAAGAGCTTCGTCGACGAGGGACGGCTGGACGCGATTCTCGCCGCCGTCCGGCCCGGCGACTTCCTGCTGATCCAGTTCGCGCACAACGACGAGAAGGCCACCGACCCGGCCCGCCACACCGAGCCCTGGACGACGTACCAGGACTACCTGCGGCTGTACGTCGACGGGGCCAGGGTCCGCGGGGCGCGGCCCGTGCTGGCCACCGCCGTGGAACGCCGGAGGTTCGACGCGGACGGTGCCGCCGTGCCGAGCCACGGCGACTACCCGGCGGCGATGCGGGCGCTGGCCGGCGAGGAGCGGGTCGCGCTCCTCGACATCCAGGCCCTGTCGCTGGCGCTGTGGCAGGAGCTCGGTGTCGAGGAGACCAAGAAGTACTTCAACTGGACCGCGACCGAGCAGGACAACACGCACTTCAACCCGCCCGGCGCGATCGCCGTGGCGCGACTGGTCGCCCGGGAACTGCTGCGCACCCGGGTGCTCGGGCCGCGGGACGTGCGCCGGCTGAACGACGTGATCCCCGAATCGTGGATCACCTGGCCGGACGCCGGCGCCACCACCTGACCGATCGAACGAGAAAAAGGGAGAGCCACACCATGAACAGACCGATATGGCATGCCCATGCCAATATGAAGGCCGCCACGCTGGCCGGCTCTACTGCCCTCGTACTGGCCCTGACCGGTACCGGTGCCCAGGCCCACGGCACTCACCACGCCGACCACCCGGGCAAGCACCGCGATCCCGCCCGGCAGACCCTCGGCGCGAACGACGGCTGGGCGTCCCACGGCCCCGGCACCACCGGAGGCGCCGACGCCGGGCCCGAGCACGTCTACACCGTCAGTGACTGGGCCGGATTCAGGGCGGCCCTGGCAGACGGAGGCAGCGCACCGAAGATCATCAAGGTGCGGGGGACCATCGACGCGGTCTCCGAGGGCTGCGACTCGCTCGCCGCCCCCGGCTACGACTTCGACGCCTACCTGGAGAAGTACGCGCCCGAGACCTGGGGCCTGGAACAGGACCTGAGCGACGAGAGCGACGACAGCCCCGAGGGCCTGCGCAGGACCTCGGCCGCGAACCAGAGCATTGAGATCAAGGCGAACGTCCCCGCCAACACCACGATCATCGGCATCGGGAGAAACGCCGGGTTCAAGGGCGCCAGCCTGCAGATCAAGGACGTCGACAACGTCATCGTCCGCAACCTCACCCTCGAGAGCCCCCTCGACTGCTTCCCGCAGTGGGACCCGACCGACGGCGACCGGGGCAACTGGAACTCCGAGTACGACACCGCCGTCGTGTACAACTCCACCCACGTCTGGCTGGACCACAACACCTTCACCGACGGCGAGCACCCCGACAGCGCCGCGCCCACCCACTTCGGGATGCTGTACCAGCAGCACGACGGCGAGCTGGACATCGTCCGCGGCGCCAACTACGTCACCGCCTCCTGGAACGTCTTCACCGAGCACGACAAGACGATCCTGATCGGCAACAGCGACAGTGAGTCCACGGCCGTCGGCGACCGGGGCAAGCTGAAGGCGACCTTCCACCACAACCTGTTCTCGAAGCTGGTCGAGCGGGCGCCGCGCGTCCGCTTCGGGCAGGTCGACGTGTACAACAACCACTTCGTGGCGGAACGGGGCTTCTCCTACAGCTTCGGCATCGGCAAGGAGTCCCAGCTCGTCGCCGAGCACAACGCGTTCACCCTGGCGAAGGGTGTCACTCCGGGGAAGATCCTCAAGCGGTGGAACGACTCGCCGCTCACCGCCGAGAACAACCTCGTCAACGGCAGGCGGGTCGACCTGATCGCCGTGCACAACGCGGAGATCCCCGAGGAGACCCTCCGGTCCGGTGCCGGCTGGACACCCGCCCTGCGCGCCGACGTCGACCGGGCACGGGCTGTTCCGGCGCTGGTCAGGCACGGTGCGGGAGCGGGCCGTCTGCGCTGACCTCCCCTGCCTCGCGCACCCCTGAGCCGGGGCGGGCGCGTACTGCCCCCACTGTGGCGCGCGCCCGCCCCGGTCCGTCCCGCCCGCCCCGTCCGCCGCCCCGGTCCACTCGGTCCGCCCGTTCCGTACCGAAGGAGTGTCCGCATGTCCTTGCCCCACGGCAGCCCGCCGCCGTTCTCCCCGCGCACGTCCGTGCCCGTCCCCCGGCGGGGTCTCCTGGGCGACTGGCACCCCCGGCCGGCCGCGAGGTGACCTCCACCTTCGCCCTCGTCCCTGTTCCGGGCCCGCCCGGCCTCCACCAGGCGCTCAAGGACGACCTGACGTTCCCCCTCGCCTGGGGCGCCTCACCCGTCCGGGACTTCGACGCGTGGCGGCGGGCGGCCCGGGACAAGGTCGAGGACCTGCTCGTCGTCGACGACCAGGCGGACACCCCGTACGCACCCGAGTTCACCGCGGGCCCCGCCGGGGGTGAGCAGGAGGACGGTTGCACACGCGAGATGGTGACCCTCTCCCTCACCCGCTACGACAGGGTCCGCGGCGCGCTGCTCACCCCGAGCGGCACCGGGCCCTTCCCCGCCGTGCTGCTCCTGCACGACCACGGCTCCCGCTTCGACATCGGCAAGGAGAAGTGCGTCCGTCCCTGGTACGACGACACCGGCACCCGTCTCGCCTCCGCCGAGCAGTGGGCCGCGCGGCACTTCGGCGGACGCTTCGTCGGCGACGAACTCGCCCGGCGTGGCTACGTCGTGCTCTGTCTGGACGCCCTCGGCTGGGGCGAGCGGGGGCCGTTGACCTATGGGCGGCAGCAGGAACTGGCGAGCAACCTCTTCCACCTCGGCTCCTCGCTCGCCGGACTCCACGCTCGAGAGGACCAGCGCGCCGCCGCCTTCCTGGCCGGCCTCGAGAGGGTGGACACCCGCCGGGTGGCCGCTCTGGGTTTCTCCATGGGCGGCTACCGGGCCTGGCAGACGGCCGCGCTCAGCGACCACGTCGCGGCCGCGGCGAGCGTGTGCTGGATGACCGGGCTGAAGGACATGATGGTGCCCGGCAACAACACGCTGCGCGGGCAGTCGGCGTTCCACATGCTCCACCCCGGCCTCGCCCGGCACCTGGACATCCCCGACGTGGCGAGCATCGCCGCACCCCGGCCGATGCTGTTCTTCCACGGTGGGCTCGACCCGCTGTTCCCCGCCGACGGCGTGCGGACCGCATACGGCCGACTGCGTACCGTATGGCGCTCACAGGCCGCCGGCCACCGACTGCACCTGAAGACGTGGCCGGACCGCGGCCACGTCTTCGACGGCGCGATGCAGGACGAGGTCCACTCCTGGCTGGCCTCCGTCCTGTGACGGCGGCCGGCCCGGACCCCTACGGGTACGCGGCCAGCAGCCGGTCGTACTCCGCCCGTGTCACCGGAATCACCGTGCCGTGCCGGGGACTGGTGGGCAGCCGGTAGGCGGTGGACGGGATCCAGCGGCCCGAGGCGAGGTCGGTCGTCTCGAAGGGGAGGTAGCCCCGGCCGCCGTACTCGTCGATGAACAGGTACCACTTCTCCTCGGTGTTGGACTTGAACACTGTCGGCCCCTCGCCCCGGCTCATCGCCCCGCTGCCGATGCAGTCGGCGACGAAGACGTACGACGGCGAGGTCAGGTCCGCCGACTTCTCGCCGGTGATGAACTTCGAGCACGGGGAGCCGGAGGACGGATCGCGCTCGTCCTTGGTGTACCGGTAGTAGGTGCCCCGGTGCCCGACCACCGTGGAGTCGATCACCGAGTAGCCGGGGTCGTTCCAGATCTTCGGCTCGCTGAAGGTGCGGAAGTCCCGCGTGGTCGCATACAGCATCCTGTTGTACGTCGACCCCGTGTGGCCGGGGTCGTCGGCCGCGTACAGCTTCGACGCCCAGAAGACGACGTACGCGTTCCGTGAAGCGTCCCAGTAGGCCTCGGGCGCCCAGGTGTTGCCGGCGCTGCCGGGGGAGACCCGCACCAGACGCTGGTTGGTCCAGTTCACCAGGTCCGTCGACTCCCACACCATGATCGACTTACTGCCGTGCCGCTGGACCTCGTCCCAGCTGCCGCTGCTGCCTTGGTACATCCGCAGGTCGGTGGCGATCAGGTAGAACCTGCCGCCGTCGGGGGAGCGGATCACGAACGGATCGCGCAGCCCCTTCTCGCCGATCGTGGAAGTCAGCACCGGTCGTCCGCCGTTCAGCTCACGCCAGCTCAGCGCGTTGTTGCCGCGGCTGAGGGCGTAGCGGATCTGCTCGCCGTCGGCGGTTCCCTCACCGGTGAAGTAGGCGAAGAGGTATCCGGCGTAGGAGGCCTTGGGCACGGGTGGGGATCCGGATTCCGCGGCGCCGGGCCCGGCGGTGAGGAGGGAGACCAGCAGGGCGAGCAGGAGTGCCGGGAGGGCGGCGACGGACAGGGGGCGGGGCAGGAGCGTGCGGGCGAGCCGGGGACGCATGGCCCCTCCTGTGGGAGTGTGGGGGGTTCTGTTGGAGTCGGCCCTCGGAGTGTCACCGGCTGGTGGGACCCCGTCAACCGGCGTGGACGGGATGGCGGGGTCGAAAGGTTTCGCCGGTTTACGCCGGTTTACGCCGGCGTCCCGCGGGCAATGCGGGACGCCCCGGCGGGAGTCCACCCGCCGGGGCCCGGTCATGTGCTCGGCAGGGTCACTTGTAGGTGATGTCCGAGTCCGAGAACTTGCAGTACTTCCCGTCGGCGCCGGAGCCGAGGTCCTTCGGCTCCTTGCCCGTGTGGTTGCCCTGGTAGCGGGTGCAGGTCTTCATCTTCTTCTCGCTGTCCCCGTGGATGCGGATCTGCGACAGCGTGGCGGTGTCCCCGTAGTTGGTGTTGATGCCGACGACCGACTTGCCGGGGGCCGTCAGGTCGATGTCCTTCAGCACGATCGTGCGCTTGTACTGCGTCTTGCAGTTGCCGCAGGAGCGCACCAGCTTGCCGAAGTCCTCGACCTGGAAGCCGCTCACCGTCAGCGTCCCGGCGCCGTTGAACTGCAGCACCTTGTCGTCGGCCTTCCTCGCGCCGCCGCCGAGCACCTTGTACTGCGCCGAGGACGACTTGCCCTTGAAGCTGGCGGCGTCCTCACCGACGTCCAGCCACCACACGTTCTGCAGTGTGCAACTGCCCTTGCAGTGCACGCCGTCGGCGGCCGGGGTGCCGATGATGACGTTCTTGAGCGTGGCACCGTCGGCCAGCTCGAAGACCGGGTCCTGGCCCTCGTCCTGGCTGTCGCCGCCCAGGTCGCCGGTGCCGTAGTACTTCTTCATGCCGCCGTCGAGCACCCCGGAGACCGGGATGGTCTTCGACGCCGGCTCGCTGCCGGTGTCCGAGGGCCACGAGGAGGCGGCGCTCGCGGTGGACAGCATCGCCGAGGTGAAGATCGCCGCACCGGTGACGCCGAGCGCGGAGACTCCGGCGATCACCGCCCGCCTCCTGCCGGTCCGGCGGCGGTGGGAGACGGGCTGTTCGGCTCGTGCAGTCATGCTTGTTCCTTGCGTGAAGAGAATCGTTTCGCCTCTTGGTTGCCGCAAGGCGGGGAAGGGTTGCCGCGAGCGAGGACATTTTTCCCGGCTTCTCCTCGGCCGTCGTCGCCCCGCGGGCGGACGACGGGACCTTCACCGCACGTCAGTCGTCCCGGGCCGCGAAGCCGCCGCCCACCAGAAGCTGTTCGGAGCCGGCGGCAGCCGTCGCGGTGTACGTGTCCGCCTTGGCGTCCCGGCCGCCGCGTGCGTGGTCGTACTGCCCCGCGAAGACCCACTCGCCCGGCGCGACCGTACGGTCCTTCCTGAGGGTCCAGGTGTAGACGACGAAGCCGTCCCGTTCGTCGGTCGTCAGGCTGAAGTCCTTCTCGGGCAGGGAACGCCAGGCACCCGTGGAGGAGACCCCGCCGGTCTGTGCGATCCGCAGTTCCACGGTGAGCGCGGTCAGCCGCTCGGCGATCTTCAGGGTGATGTTGCTCTGGGCCCAGAACTCGTTGCTGTGCCGGTCCACCGAGCCGTCCGACCACAACGGCCCGTCCTCGACGTCCTCGGGCTGCCGGACGGCCCCCGGCGCCTTCGTCGTGGGCGTCCCCGCCCCCGGCGTTCGGGCCGGCGGCGAACCCGGTCCGCCGGTCTCCTTCGAGGTGTCCGTCGACGGCTCCGCCGGAGGCAGGGGCGCCCGGCTCGTCGCGTCCGGTGACGGTGCGGGCTCCGGTGTCGGCGAGACCGCCATCTGCCGCTGCGAAGGAGGTTCCTCGTCCGTCACCACGGAAGCGACCGCGAAGCCGCCCACCGCGAGCACTCCGGCCACCGAAGCCGTCGTGCCCGCCACCCGGACCCATCCGAGCACCGGCGGACGCGTGGCCCGGCGGCCGGGCCGGGCCGGGCGGGCCATGACGCGTTCGACCCGGGCCAGGACGCGTTCCCGGTCGGGCTCGTGCTCCCCGGCCGCCTCGTGCAGCCGGGCGCGCAGCTCGTCGTGCACGTCCCGCCGCATCGTCATCGGTCCCTTCCCGTGTCCTCGCCGGTGGGCTTCCCCGGGCGCCCCGCCGCGGCATGCACCCGCCGTGGCACCTCCGCCGTGCCCAGCAGCCGCTGCAGTTCGGCCATCCCCTTCGAGGTCTGGCTCTTCACCGTACCCACCGAGACGCCCAGGGCGAGCGCGGTGTCCTTCTCCGACAGGTCGAAGGCGTGCCGCAGCACCACACACGCACGCTTGCGGAACGGCAGCCGGCGCAACGCCTCCCGCACATCCACCACCCCCGCGACATCCGGGTTCTCGGCCCGCTCCTCGCGCTGCGACCAGAACAGGGCGACCCGGCGCCGCTCGCGCACCGCGCTGCGTATACGGGTGCGGGCCAGATTGGCGACCACGCCCCGCGCGTACGCCACCGGGTGGTCGGCGGCGCGCACCCGGTCCCAGCGGTGCCACAACGCCAGCAGGGCGTCCGCCGCCAGGTCGTCGGCGGTGTCCGCCTCGCCCGTCAGCAGGACGGCCAGCCGGGACAGTTCGGCGTAGTGACGTTCGAAGAAGGCGTGGAACTCCACGGAGGCGGCGTCGTCGACGAGTGTGCCCACGGGCGACCTCCCCCGCTGCGGTTTCGGGGGCCCGTGAGCCCCGGAAGGTGACGGCGTGTGTCATGGAGATGACATGCGGACATCCGGAGTGGACCGGGCGCGAGATCCGGAGCGTAGCAGTGATCATCGAGGGGTTCGTCCGGAAGGCCGGACGTCGAACAGCCGGTCGTCGCCCGAAGCTGTAACACGAAGCACACCCGAACGCGGTTCGGCACGGGCACAATCCAGCCAGCATCCGCACACGGATCACTCAGGCACCGGCCGTCACCAGTGAGGGCCGGCAACCACTCAGGCATTCAGGAGCGTTCGCCATGTCCAACTCGCAACAGATGGCCGACAAGCCGGACTCCCGGCCCCCCGCGGGGAACACCGCCGACCGGTTCTTCAGGATATCGGCGCGCGGCTCCACCGTCGGCCGGGAGATACGCGGCGGCTTCGCCACGTTCTTCACCATGGCCTACATCCTCGTCCTCAACCCGCTGATCCTCGGCAGCGCGAAGGACAAGTTCGGTGAACAGCTCGACCCCGTCCAGCTCACCACCGCCACCGCCCTGGTGGCCGCCGTCATGACGATCGTCATGGGCGTCGGCGGAAACCTTCCTCTCGCGCTCGCCGCCGGGCTCGGGCTCAACGCCGTCGTCGCCTTCCAGGTCGCCCCGCTGATGAGCTGGGACGACGCGATGGGCCTGATCGTCCTGGAGGGTCTGCTCATCTGCGTGCTGGTGGTGACGGGCCTGCGTGAGGCCGTCATGCACGCCGTCCCCCAGGCGCTGAAGCAGGCGATCGGCGTCGGCATCGGCCTGTTCGTGGCCTTCATCGGCTTCGTCGACGCCGGGTTCGTCACCCGTGTCCCGGACGCCGCGAACACCACCGTGCCCGTTCAACTCGGCGGCACCGGCACCCTCGCGGGCTGGCCGGTGCTCGTCTTCTGCGCGGGCGTGCTCCTGACCGTCGCGCTGCTGGCCCGCAAGGTGCGCGGCGCCATCCTGATCAGCATCGTGGTCATGACCCTGGTGGCCCTCGTCATCAACGCCCTCGCCGACGTCCGCACCTGGGGACTGACCACGCCCGAGTGGCCCGACTCGGTGGTCTCCGCCCCCGACTTCGGCCTCATCGGCGACTTCAGCCTGTTCGGCGCCTTCGGGCAGGCCGGCGTCATCACCATCGTCCTGCTGGTGTTCACCCTGGTGCTGTCCGACTTCTTCGACACCATGGGCACGGTCGTCGGCATCAGCACCGAGGCCGGGCTGCTGGACGAGCAGGGGAAGGTGCCCCACCTCGGCCGGGTGCTGCTCATCGACGGTGCCGCGGCCGTCGCCGGCGGCGCCGCCTCCGCCTCCTCGGCGACCTCCTACGTCGAGTCGGCCGCGGGTGTCGGCGAGGGCGCCCGCACCGGGTTCGCCAACCTGGTCACCGGCGGGCTGTTCGCCCTGGCGCTGTTCCTCGCCCCGGTGCTGACCATCGTCCCGCTCCAGGCGGCGGCCCCCGCCCTGGTCGCCGTCGGCTTCCTGATGATGACCCAGGTCAGACACATCCCGTGGGACCGGTACGACATCGCCGTCCCGGCCTTCCTCACCATCGCCGTCATGCCGTTCACCTACTCGATCACCAACGGCATCGGAGCCGGCTTCGTCGCCTACGTGCTGATCCAGTCGGTGCTGGGCAGGGCGAAGGAGATCCACTGGCTGCTGTGGGGGACCTCGGCACTGTTCCTGGTGTACTTCGCGATCGACCCGGTCGAGCAGATCCTGGGCGTGGGATAGGACGCCGGGCAGGACCGGTTTCCGCAGAAGGCGACGGGCCGCCCCCGGGGGGGGGAAGGGGGCGGCCCGTCACCGGTACAGACGGCTGCTCGGCCGGAAAGGTTCAGCGCCTTGACGAATTCGTCGCACGAAACGACCGGGCGCCGGGGAAAGCCGTTCAGCCGGCCGGCATGACGGCGAGGACGAGTTCGCCGGTCCCGGCGCCCCGGGCCGGCGCATACCCCGTCTCCCGTGCGACGCCCCGGAAACCGCGCTTCCCCAGGACCCGCAGCGACCCCGCGTTGCCGGCGGCCACGCGTGCGTGCAGCGGACGCCCGGTCACCTCGGCCAGCAGAGCGCGCAGGGCGGCGGTGGCGATGCCCCTGCCCCAGTACGCGCGGTCGACCCCGTACGTCACCCCGCGCCCGCCCGCCGTTTTGTACACCGCTGCGACTCTGCTGCGCAATTACCCGGCGTGATGACGCCGTGCCGATACGGCCTTCAGAGCGCGTCGCAGATGCAGGCAGGCCGGGCGCGGCCGAGCCCTGAAAGCACGGCACGTGATCGCTCGCCGAATGGAGCAGCAGAGTCCAGGTCGACTCTGTTGCTCCATTGTGGAGAGTGACGCCGGCCTGTCGACGGGGCGCAGGGAACGGGCCTCGCGGGGGAGGCGGTCCGGCGCCCCGGCCGGCCCCTCTCGGACGCGGTGCGTGACCATCCCTCGAATTGAGCAGCAGAGTCCGCTGCGCGGCCCACCACGTCACCGTCGTACAGCACCGTGCGCACGACGACGTCCGGCGCGGTGCGGATACGCGCCCAGTGGGCCTCGAAGGGCCTCCCGGTCGGCCGGGTCCTCGGCGGTGAAGGCCGCCATCCACAGCGCCTTCGGGTCGTTCGACTGCCGGAGGAAGACCGGCAGATCACTGTCGTGCACCGCGCGCAGCGCGACCTGCGGGCCGGCCACGGTCAGAGCCTCCGGGTGGCCAGCGCCAGCCGGTCGCGCGCGTCGAACAACGCGTCCCTGACCAGCTGCTCGTGCGCGGGCGTGAGCCGGGCGACCGGGACCGAACAGCTGATCGCGTCCCGCGCGGGGGTACGGTACGGGATCGCCGCACCGAAGCAGCGCAGTCCCAGTGTGTTCTCCTCGCGGTCCACCGCAATGCCCTGCTCCCGTACCTGGTGCAGCTCCTCGATGAGCTTCTCCCGGTCGGTGATCGTGTGCTCGGTGAGGGCGGGCAGTGTCTGAGGGAGCATCTTGCGCACCTGCTCGTCCGCGTACGTGCTCAGCAGCGCCTTGCCGAGCGACGTCGAGTGTGCGGGCAGCCGGCGGCCGACCCGGGTGAACGGGCGCAGATAGTGCTGCGACTGCCGGGTGGCCAGGTACACCACGTTGGTGCCGTCGAGCCGGGCGAGGTGGATCGTCTCCGTGGTGTCGTCCGACAGCCGGTCCAGCGTGGGCCGGGCCGCCGCCACGACCTCGTCCCCGTCGATGTACGACGTGCCCACGAGAAGCGCCCGCACGCCGATGCCGTACCGCGTGCCCGTCGAGTCCGTCTCCACCCAGCCGAGGTCGACAAGGGTGCGCAACAGCATGTAGAGACTCGACTTGGGATAACCGACGGCTTCCTGGACCACCGCCAGGGAATGCATGCCGGGGCGCCCGGCGAAGTACTCGAGCAGTTCAACGGTCCGCACCGCGGATTTGACCTGCGCGCCGCCGCCCGTCTCGCCAGCCGACATGCCCTTGACCCTTCGTTCGACGAGAAGCTGAAGTTATAGTCTCCAACAGCCCATTCATCATCAGAGATAGCGTTCAGTATATCGAACACTCCTGGTGGACGACGTACATACTGCGGCATTGCAAGCGGCAGTCAAGCGGAAGGACTCGCGGTGGCAGCAGCACCAGTCTGGAGTGTCGACCCCCGAACCGGGAAGCAGCGGGAACAGGTTGCGGTGGAGGCCACGGCGCAGGAGGTGGACGCCACCGTCCGGGCCGCGCACGAGGCGCGGGGCGCACTGGCCGACCGCACCGTCCGCTCGGCCTTCCTGCGCTCGGCCGCCGGCGAACTCGAGGCGGCCAAGGACACGCTCGTCGAGGTCGCCGACGCCGAGACGGCTCTCGGCCCGGTCCGCCTCACCGGCGAACTCGCCCGCACCTGCTACCAGCTGCGGGCCTTCGCCGACATCGTCGACGAGGGCGCCTTCCTCGACGTCGTCATCAACCACCCCGACGACACCGCGACCCCGCCCGTCCCGGACCTGCGCCGCTACAAGGTCCCGCTGGGCGTCGTCGGCGTCTACTCGGCCTCCAACTTCCCCTTCGCCTTCTCCGTCCCCGGCGGCGACACCGCGAGCGCCCTCGCGGCCGGCTGCCCCGTGGTCGTCAAGGCCCACCCCGACCACCCCGGTCTGTCCGAGCTGGTCGCCAAGGTGCTGCGCCGGGCGGCAGTCCTGCACGGCATCCCCGAGGGCGTGCTCGGCCTGGTGCACGGCTTCGAGGCCGGCGTCGAGCTGGTCCGGCACCCGCTGGTCTCGGCGGCCGGCTTCACCGGCTCGGTACGCGGCGGCCGGGCCCTCTTCGACGCGGCGGCTGCCCGCCCGGCCCCCATTCCGTTCCACGGCGAGCTGGGCTCCCTGAACCCGGTCCTCGTCACGGAGGCCGCTGCCGCCGAGCGCGCCGAGGCGATCGGCGCCGGGCTCGCCGGGTCGATGACGCTCGGCGTCGGCCAGTTCTGCGTGAAGCCGGGACTGGTCCTCGCCCCGGCGGGCGCGGCCGGCGACCGCCTGGTCAAGTCCCTGACCGACGCCGTCAGCGACACCGACGCCGGTGTCCTGCTCGACCACCGCATGCGCGACAACTTCGTCGCCGGGGTCGCCGAGCGGGCCCAGCTGGCCGACGTGGAGTCCCCGGTGACGCCGGGCGCGGGCGGCGAGCACACCGTCAGCGCCGGCTTCCTCACCGTCCCGGCGAGCAGGCTCGCCACGGAGGGCGAGCACGACCTGCTCCTGGAGGAGTGCTTCGGCCCGGTCACCGTCCTGGTCCGCTACGAGGACGACGCCGAGGTCCGCTCCGTCCTCTCCCGTCTCCCCGGCAACCTCACCGCCACCGTCCACCTCTCCGAGGAGGAGGGCGCGGGCCGAGGGCGGGGCGCGGAGATCCTCGGCGAGCTGACCCCGCTCGCCGGCCGGGTGCTCGTCAACGCCTGGCCGACCGGTGTCGCGGTCGCCCCGGCCCAGCACCACGGTGGCCCCTACCCGGCGACGACCTCCACCTCCACCTCGGTCGGCGGCACCGCCATCGAGCGCTGGCTGCGTCCCGTCGCCTACCAGAACAGCCCCGAGGCACTCCTGCCGCCGGAACTGCGTGACGACAACCCGCGGGGGCTGCCGCGCCGGTTCAACGGCCGCCTGGAGCGCTGACGCGCACGGCAGGCAGCTCAGGGGCCCGTCCGGCGGATCGCGCCGGGCGGGCCCCTCGTGGTCTGTCCGGCGGATCATGCCGTGGACGCGGAGTCCGGCCCGCACCTCCCCGGCCTCTTCGAGCAGGGGACCCCCGTCGAGGCGACCCTCTCCTCCGCCTCGCAGCCGCACGCGCCGGACCCCGCTCCCACCCCGGCCGGAAAGACGCGGCCGGTTGCCTCCGGCCTGATCCGACGGACAGACCCCGGCGCGCGGTGAACCTGCGAGACTCCCCCCATGGACGTAAAGCTTCCCCAACTGCCGTTCTCCCTGCGCACCTACGGTCCCGACGGGCACTGGTCCCACGAGGACGGCGTCCTCACCGGCTGGGCCGGACCACGCCAGGACCGCTTCGTACCGCCCACCGGGGAGGCCCTGGACCCCGCCGCCGACGCGCCCCGGCTGCTGGGCGCCCCCGAGGGCGACTTCCAGCTGATCGCCCGCGTCACCGTCGGCTTCGCCGCCGCGTTCGACGCCGGGGTCCTCTACGTCCACACCGGTGAGCGCAACTGGGCCAAACTGTGCCTGGAGTACTCCCCGGACGTGCCCACCATCTGCGCGGTCGTCACCCGCGGCCACTCCGACGACGCCAACTCCTTCACGGTGGAAGGAAGTTCCGCCTGGCTGCGGGTCAGCCGCACCGGCCGTGCCTTCGCCTTCCACGCCTCCCGCGACGGCAAGCGCTGGACCTTCGTCCGCCTCTTCACCCTCGACGCGGAGAAGGAGACGGGAGCCGCCCTGGTCGGCTTCATGACCCAGTCCCCGATGGGTGAGGGCTGCGTGGTCACCTACGACCACATCGAGTTCCGTCCGGCCTGGCCGCAGGACCTGCGCGACGGCAGCTGACGGCCGGGCACCCGCGGCGGGCGGGCGGGGAACCGTCACCCGCCCGCGCGCGTCCTGAGCCGCATGACCACACCTCACCGGACCGCGGACTTCCTGGTGATCAGGACCGCCCTGGCGGCCGAGGCCGTGGACGTCGCCGCGCTGCACCTGCGGGCCCGCTCCACGTACTACCCGGACGGCGTCCCCGACGACGGCACCGACTGGCCGGCCGTCTGGCGGGAGGCGATCGCGCGCTCCGACGGGCGGGTGCTGTGCGCGGTACGGGACGGGCACCTGGCCGGCCTCGCCTCCTTCCGTACCCCGCCGAACGCTCCCGCCGGCACGGTCAAGCTGTTCCAGTTCCACGTGGACCCCGGCCACTGGCGCACCGGGACCGGCACGGCCCTGCACGCCGCCTGCGCCCAGGAGTGGCGGGCGAGCGGCCTGCACACCGCCGTACTCGACGTGCACATCGACAACCGCCGGGCCCAGAGCTTCTACGACCGCCTGGGCTGGACCCCCGGCCCGGCGCATCCGGCCGCCCCCGACGACCACCACCTGTACCTGCGCTGCGCCGTGCCCGGGAACCACCCCGGGGAATGAACCGCAGTGGTTGAATGTTCACGCAGTCAGCGGAGGGAGTCCCCGCGCCCGTACGACGTAGGAGAGTGCCGAAACCATGCGTGTCGAGATCTGGTCGGACATCGCCTGCCCCTGGTGCTATGTGGGGAAGGCCCGCTTCGAGAAGGCGCTCGGTGCCTTCCCGCACCGCGACGACGTCGAGGTGGTGCACCGCTCCTTCGAGCTGGACCCGGGCCGGGCCAAGGGCGACATCCAGCCCGTGCTCTCGATGCTCACCGGGAAGTACGGCATGAGCCAGGCGCAGGCCGAGGCCGGCGAGGACAACCTGGGTGCCCAGGCCGCCGCTGAAGGGCTGCCGTACCGGACCCGGGGCCGTGACCACGGCGGCACCTTCGACATGCACCGCCTGCTCCACTTCGCCCGCGAGAAGGGCCGTCAGGCGGAGCTTCTCGACCTGCTCTACACGGCGAACTTCGCCGAGGAGCGGTCCGTGTTCGGCGACGACGACCGTCTCCTCGAACTCGCCACCGCCGCCGGCCTCGACACCGATGCCGCCCGCGCGGTCCTCGCCGACCCGAAGGCGTACGCCGCCGAGGTGCGCGAGGACCAGCGGGAGGCCACGGAACTCGGCGCGCGGGGCGTGCCCTTCTTCGTCCTCGACCGCACGTACGGCGTCTCCGGAGCCCAGCCCGCCGAGGTGTTCGCCCGGGCGCTGTCCCAGGCCTGGAGCGAGCGGGCACCGCTGAAGACCGTCGAGGGCGACGCGGAGGCCTGCGGTCCCGACGGCTGCGCGGTGCCGCGGACCTGAACCGGCCGCGCCCGCACCGTCGACCCGCGCCCACCGCTCCCCTGTCTTCGTTCGTCCTCGCAGGTCAGGGCGTGTCTATAAGGGTTCCTTGGCGGTTTCGCGCAGAACAAGCCGATGGACGGGGGGAGCATGGCACCGCAGAGTGGTTCCATGGAGACCTTCGAGCAGCTCGTCCGTGCCGAGTTCACCCCGAACAACACCTTCCTGAACACCGCCGCCAACGCTCTCCTGCCCGCCCGCACCGTGACCGCTCTCGAGGACGCAGTGCGGCTGAGGGCCGCGGGCGGCCCGCTGGATCCGCTGTACGACGACGTCGAGGCGAGCCGGGCCGCGTACGCCCGGCTGGCCGGTGTCCCTGTCGAGCGGGTGGCGGCCGGGGCCACGGTCGCCCTGTACACCGGGCTGATCGCGGCCTCACTGCCGCCGGGTGCCGAGGTGACCACCGTCGAGAACGACTTCGCGTCGGTGCTCAACCCGTTCCACGCCCGCGGCGACCTCAAGGTGCGGGCCGTGCCGCTGGAGCGGATCGCCGGTTCCGTCGGCCCGGAGACCGCCCTCGTCGCCACCAGCGCTGTGCAGTCCGCTGACGGCAGGATCGCCGATCTGCCCGCGCTGCGCGAGGCGGCCCGGGAGCACGGGGCGCGCACCTACGTCGACTTCTCCCAGGCGGTCGGCTGGCTGCCGGTCGACGCCGGTGCCTTCGACTACTCCGTCGCCATCGTCTACAAGTGGCTGCTGGGCCCGCACGGCGGAGCCTTCCTGACCGTACCGGAGGACTTCGGCGACCTGGTCCCCGTACAGGCGGCCTGGGCCGCGGCGGAGAAGCCCTGGGACAGTGCCTACGGGCCCGTCGCGGAACTCGCCCACTCCGCCCGCCGGTTCGACACGAGCCCCGCCCTCTTCACCTACGCGGGACTGCGTGCCTCCCTCGAACTCGTCGAGGAGATCGGGGTGGACGCCGTCCACGCCCACGACGTCGCCCTCGCCGACCGCTTCCGTGCGGGGCTCGTCGCGCGGGGCCACGAGCCCGTGCCCTCACCCGGTTCGGCCATCGTGTCCGTGCCGGGACTGGGCCGTCTCCAGCCGGAGTTGAGCAGGGCGGGTCTGGCCCTGTCCAACCGGGCCGGCCATCTGCGGGCGTCCTTCCACCTCTACAACACCCCGGCGGACGTGGACCGGCTGCTGGAGGCGCTGCCCGGCTGAGCCGTCCGCGTCCACGGACACGGCAGCGGGCCGGTGCCTCCCGTCCCACACGAGGAGGCCCGGCCCGCGGTCATGGTCTCGCCGGCGCGTTCACGCCGATGTGCTCACCTCACCGGAGTGAAGTCCCGGGCCCCGATGTAGTCGGGCCGCCGGACCGGCGCCGCGAACGGCTCCACGGCCGTGTTGTCGACGCTGTTGAACACGATGAACACGTTGCTGCGCGGAAACGGCGTGATGTTGTCCCCGGAACCGTGCATGCAGTTGCAGTCGAACCAGGTCGCCGAGCCGGCCTTGCCGGTGAACAGCTTGATGCCGTGCTCGGACGCCAGCGAGGTCAGCCCCTCGTCGGAGGGCGTGCCCGCGTCCTGCATCTGCAGCGACTTCTTGTAGTTGTCCTTCGGCGTGGCCCCCGCACACCCGAGGAACGTCTTGTGCGACCCTGGCATGATCATGAGACCGCCGTTGGTGTCGAAGTTCTCGGTGAGCGCGATCGACACGGACACCGTCCGCATCCGCGGCAGACCGTCCTCGGCGTGCCAGGTCTCGAAGTCCGAGTGCCAGTAGAAGCCACTGGCCCCGAAGCCCGGCTTGACGTTGATCCGCGACTGGTGGACGTAGACATCGGAGCCGAGGATCTGCCGGGCCCGGCCGACGACGCGTTCGTCGCGCACGAGCCGCGCGAACACCTCGCTGAGCCGGTGGACCTCGAAGACCGACCGGATCTCCTTGGACTGCGGTTCGACGATCGACCGGTCGTCGGCCCGGATCGCCGGGTCGGAGACCAGCCGGTTCAGTTCGTCCCGGTAGACGGTGACCTCGTCGTCGGTGATCAGCTGATCGACGGTGAGGAAGCCGTCACGCTCGAACGATCCGAGGCCGGCCGGAGCGATCGGGCCGGGGGCGTCGGGAGCGCCCCAGACGACCGGGTCCTGCCGGGGGGTGAGCACCTCGGCGTTGCCTCGGGTGGGATAGAGGTCGGGCACGTGCGTCTGGGTGCTGGTGGTCGCGGTGGTCATGGAACCTCACACCTCCTCGGTGAGCAGCGGGTATACGCCGTTCTCGTCGTGGTCCTCCCGTCCGGTGACGGGCGGGTTGAAGACGCAGAGGCAGCGGAAGTCCTTCTTCACCCGCAGCGTGTGCTTCTCGTGCCCGTCGAGGAGGTACATCGTCCCGGGCGTGATCGTGTGCGTCAGCCCGGAGTCGTGGTCGGTGAGTTCTGCCTCACCTTCCACACAGACGACGGCCTCGATGTGGTTCGCGTACCACATCGACGTCTCCGTACCGGTGTACAGGATGGTCTCGTGCAGGGAGAAGCCCACGTTCTCCTTGGCGAGGACGATGCGCTTGCTCTCCCAGGTACCGGACGCGGACTTCACGTGCCGGTCGGTACCTTCGATCTCCTTGAAGGAACGGACAATCACGGTGTTGCGATGCCTCCTCGGTGGTGGTGGTGCTGGTACTGCCTGCGGGCCGTCCGGGTCCCGGGCCGATGCCCGGGACCCGGACGGTTCAGCAGACGGATCGGGTGGTCACTTTGGTTCGGGTGGCCCGGATCGGCCGGATCATTCCGGACGGGGTCAGGCGGTCTCGCGGACGGCGCGGGCCAACGTGGTCAGCCCCTCGTCCAGCTCCTCCGGAGTGATGGTCAGGGCCGGAAGCAGCTTGACGACCTCACTCTCCGGGCCGGACGTCTCGATCAGCAGCCCGAGTTCGAAGGCGCGCGCGGCGATGCGCCCGGCCCGTGCCTTGTCGTGGAACTCCATGCCCCACACGAGCCCGCGACCGCGGTACTCCTTCACGTCGGCGGGGTTCTCCTCGGCGATGGCGGCCATCGCCTGCTCGACCTGCTCGCCGCGGGCACGGGTCTGCTTCTCCATCGCCGACCCGTCGGCCCAGTAGGCCTCCAGGGTGGCGGTCGCCGTGACGAAGGCCGGGTTGTTGCCGCGGAAGGTGCCGTTGTGCTCGCCCGGCTCCCAGACGTCCAGCTCGGGCTTGAACAGGCACAGCGACATCGGCAGTCCGTAACCGCTGATCGACTTGGACACCGTGACGATGTCGGGCGTGATGCCGGCCTCCTCGAAGGAGAAGAAGGCACCGGTACGGCCGCAGCCCATCTGGATGTCGTCGACGATCAGCAGCATGTCCTGGCGCTCGCACAGCTCGGCCAGGGCGCGCAGCCACTCGGGCCGGGCGACGTTGATGCCGCCCTCGCCCTGCACCGTCTCGACGATCACGGCGGCGGGCTTGTTGAGACCGGACCCCTGGTCCTCCAGGAGCCGCTCGAACCACAGGAAGTCGGGGATCTGGCCGTCGAAGTAGTTGTCGAACGGCATCGGTGTGCCGTGCACCAGCGGAATGCCCGCACCGGCGCGCTTGAAGGCGTTGCCGGTCACGGCGAGCGAGCCCAGCGACATGCCGTGGAAGGCGTTGGTGAACGAGACGATCGCCTCGCGGCCCTTCACCTTCCGGGCCAGCTTCAGCGCCGACTCCACGGCGTTGGTGCCGGTCGGGCCCGGGAACATGACCTTGTACGGCAGGTCGCGCGGGCGCAGGATCCAGTTCTGGAAGGACTCCAGGAACACGCGTTTGGCGGTGGTCGACATGTCGAGCCCGTGCGTGATGCCGTCCCGCTCCAGGTAGTCGATCAGTGCCCGTTTCAGTACGGGGTTGTTGTGGCCGTAGTTGAGTGATCCGGCTCCGGCGAAGAAGTCGAGGTACTCGTGGCCGTCCTCGTCGTACATGCGGCTGCCGTGCGCGCGGTCGAACACGGTGGGCCAGCCGCGGCAGTAGCTGCGCACCTCGGACTCAAGGGTCTCGAAGACGCTCAGATCGGGCTGGGTGATGGTCACGACGAATCGCTCCTCGGTGGCGTGGGAGGTCAGAGGGAGTCGGGGGCGGCGGAGTGGCGCACGGGCCCGTGCGCGTGGGGCCGGTGGTCAGGGAGAGAGGGGACCGATGCGGTACAGGACCTCGGGGTCGTGCGGTCCGTCGGGGAACCGCTCCGCCTCGAAGAGCACCTCGCGCTCCAGCCGGGCCCCGTGGCGCTCGGCGAACGCGGTGAACAGGCGCTCGGAAGCGGTGTTCCCCGGTGTGATGGTGGTCTCCACAGTGGTCACTCCGTGTTCCGCGGTGGTCCGTGCGACCAGGCCGTCGAGCAGAGCGGCGGCCAGGCCACGGCCGCGGTGCGTCTCGTCCACCGCGACCTGCCAGACAAGCAGGGTGCGCGGGCTGTCCGGCCGTACGTAGCCGGTGACGAAGCCGATCGGCTCCCCGCCGGCGTCACGCGCGACGGCGGATGTGGCGGCGAAGTCGCGGCACCACAGGAGATAGCTGTACGACGAGTTCAGGTCGAGGGTTTTCGAGTCCCTTGCTATCCGCCACAGCGCGGCTCCGTCCGCCAGGGCGGGGCGGTCGATTTGCGGGTCTGCTTGTGCGGCAGTCATGTGAATTGAACTTACCCAGGTAAATGTGAAATTGCATCGGCTGCCGGGGTTACCTGAGCGACTCGTCTATGTTATCGCGCGAGAGTGAAGCCGCAAGCGGGAGCCTGGCCGTATGTACCATTATGGATGGGATTAAAGCCGCAAAACGGGCGCCTTGTGGGATCGATCACAAGTGTGTAACTCCCGTGGGGGCGGCCGGGGTGAGTCACTCCCGCCCTCACGGACCGATGTGTTTAGGTTTCAAAAAAGCGGGCAGAAGAAGATGGGAAGCTGCCCTGGAAGGTAATATTGAAATAAGCGGAGAAATGAAGGGAGAAGAATACCCCTGAAGGCTTTCCGGTAATCCCATGGAATTCATGCTCCGGTTACTCGCTCGCCGGCCGCCCGGGCTCCGGTCGGTGCCAGCCGTTGTCGGCGGCCCGCAGGGCCCCGGCCACGTCCACCGTCAGGCCCCGCTTCGCCAGCGCCGTGCCCAGCGCCGTCAGGCTCGCCCGGACCGCGCCCCGGGTCGCGTCGGGGCCGTAGTGGTTGACGCGGATCATCTCCTTGGCCAGCACTCCGCCCCCCGCCGCCAGTGGCAGCGCCGGATCCACGGCCAGGGCGCGGGCCACCAGTTCGGCGGCCACCGGACCCGACGGGACCCGCAGGGTCGTGGCGACCGGGGCCGCCTGGGCCGCGTCGTGGACGTACGGCTCCAGGCCGCCGCCCAGTGCGAGCGCCCCTGCCCGGGTAGCCGCCGCGGCCGCCGCGTGCCGAGCCGTCACCGCATCCAGGCCCACGGCCTCGATGCGCTCCACGCACGCCTCCAACGCCAGCATCTCCAGCTGCGCCGGCGCGTGCGGCAACGCCCTGCGGCCCCCGTCGACCCAGCGCTGCTTCCAGTCCAGCAGGGACAGGTACGAGTGGCGCGGCGCCCGCGGGTTCGCCGCCATCCGGGCCCACGCCCGCCCGCTCACCGACACCGCCGACACGCCGGCCGGGCCGCCCATCGCCTTCTGCGCCCCGATCACGCACAGGTCCACGCCCCACGCGTCCGGGAGCACCGGCTCCGCCCCGATCGACGCCACCGCGTCCAGGTAGAACAGCGCCCCGTGTGCCCGCACGGCCTCGCCGATCTCCGCGACCGGGTTGGTGTTGCCGGTCGCCGCCTCCGCGTGCACCAGGGAGACGAAGTCGATCTCCGGGTGCGCGGCGAAGGCCTCACGGATCCGCCCGGCCGTCACCGCCGTGTGGAACGGCACCGCCAGATCGATCACCGTGGCGCCGCAGTCCCGCAGCCAGTCGCCGAAGGTCTGCCCGTACGGGCCCGTGACGACGTTCAGCGCGGTCGTGCCGGGTCCGGCGGCCGCTCGGATCGCGCCCTCCAGTGGCAGCAGTGCCTCGCCCTGCATGATCACGACGTCCCGCGTGGTCTTCAGCAGTCGTGCCACGCCGTCCTCGATCGAGGCGAAGTGCGCGGCGCTCAGCGGGGCCAGGCCGAGGAAGGGGTGGGTGCTCACGGTGTTGCTCTCCAGATCACGGCTCTACGGGGCCGACGGGGCCGACGGGGCCGACGGGGTGGGCGGGCTCGACGGAACCGAGCGTATCCGGCTCTCGGGGCGCCCGGTCCGGTATCCGGGGCTCGGTCCGACGCCCGGTTCTTAGGTCGGACGACACCGAAGCCATCGGTTTGGTTTGAGGAACCCAAACTTCTCCTTATAATCGGAACCTCATCTGTTCCCTACCAGGAGGCCTCAGTGAAGACGCTCCTCGGCCGCAGGACCCGCGTTCTGGCCGCCACCACCGCGACGGCCGGGCTGGTGCTCCTGACCGCCTGCACCTCCACCGACGACGGGGATGGCGGCGCCTCCAGGACCGTGGCCGGCGGCGTCGAACTCGCCAGGGCGGGGCAGCTCACCACCTGCACCCACCTCCCGTACCCGCCCTTCCAGTCGGAGATCGACGGCAAGGTGCAGGGCTTCGACGTGGCGCTGGTCGACCTGGTCGCCGAGGACCTGGAAGTGAAACAGGAGATCCTCGACACTCCGTTCGAGAACTTCAAGACCGGCGCCTTCCTCAACTCCGGTGAGTGCGACCTGGCCGCGGCCGGTATGACCATCACCGAGGAGCGCAAGAAGAACGTCGACTTCTCGGACCCGTACTTCAACGCCACCCAGGCCGTCCTCGTCGACAAGTCGGCCGGCGTCACCTCGCTCGCCGACGTGAAGTCGAAGAACGTCGAGCTCGGCGCCCAGGCGCAGACCACCGGCGAGGACTACGTCAAGGGGGAAGGCTTCGACCCGGTCTCCTTCGAGTCCTCCGACGCCGTCCTCAACGGCCTGCGCGCCGGCCAGGTCAAGGCCGTCGTCATCGACTTCCCGGTGGTCCAGGGCTGGCTCAAGGACAAGGCCACCGCCGACGCCTACGAGGTCGTCGACAACCTCGACACCGGCGAGCAGTACGGCTTCACGGTGAAGAAGGGCAACGCCGCCCTGCAGGAGGCCATCAACAAGGCGCTCTCGGACGCCAAGGAGGACGGCACGTACAAGAAGTTGTACGAGCAGTGGATCGGTCCGTACGACGAGTCCGCCGCCTCGCCGGCCGCCTCCTGATCCGGTGGCCGACACGAAGGTGCCTTCGGAGCTGAGGAAGAAGGGCCTCACCCGGAGCCAGAAGCGCCGGCTGTCGCGCGGAGCCCAGTACGTCCTCTTCGTCGCCGCCGTGATCCTCTTCGCGGCCTCGGCGGACTGGGGCAGGCTGCAGAACCAGTTCGCCCAGGCCGACATCGCCGAGCGGATGTTCCCGGAGATCATCACCCTGGCGCTGAAGAACACCGTGCTCTACACGGTGACCGGCTTTGCCGTCGGGCTGGCACTCGGCATGGTCATCGCGCTGATGCGGCTGTCGTCGGTCGGCCCGTACCGCTGGCTGGCGGGCGTCTACATCGAGATCTTCCGCGGCCTGCCCGCCCTGCTGATCTTCATCTTCATCGGCGTGGCCGTGCCGCTCGCCTTCCCCGGCACCGAGATCATCGGCGGCACCTACGGCAAGGTCGCCCTCGCGCTCGGTCTGGTGGCCGCCGCCTACATGGCCGAGACGATCCGCGCGGGCATCCAGGCGGTGCCCAAGGGGCAGATGGAGGCGGCCCGTTCACTGGGCTTCTCGCCCGCGCGGGCCATGGTCTCGATCATCATCCCGCAGGCGTTCCGGATCATCCTGCCGCCGCTCACCAACGAACTCGTCCTGCTCTTCAAGGACTCCTCGCTGGTGCTGTTCCTCGGCGTCACCCTGGAGGAGCGCGAACTGTCCAAGTACGGCCGCGACCTGGCCAGCCAGACCGCCAACTCCACCCCGATCCTGGTCGCCGGCCTGTGCTACCTGCTGATCACCATCCCGCTCGGCTTCGTCGTACGCCGTATGGAGGCCAAGGCCCAGGAGGCCGTCAAATGAGCCGACCGGACAAGCAGCCGGACAAGCGGCCCGGCGAACAGCCGGAGAGTCGGCCCGGGGATCCGGAGATCCTGGTCAGCGGGCTGCACAAGTCGTTCGGCAGCAACGAGGTGCTGCGCGGCATCGACCTGGAGATCCGCCGGGGCGAGGTCGTCTGCGTGATCGGGCCGTCCGGCTCGGGCAAGTCGACCCTGCTCCGGTGCGTGAACCTGCTCGAGGAGCCCACCAGGGGCCAGGTGTACGTCGGCGGTACGGAACTCACCGACCCGGACGTCGACATCGACGCCGCCCGCCGCCGGATCGGCATGGTCTTCCAGCAGTTCAACCTGTTCCCGCACCTCACCGTCACCGAGAACCTCACCCTGCCGCAGCGCCGGGTGCTGAGGCGGGGCAAGGCGGAGGCCGCCCGGACCGCCGCTGCGAACCTGGAACGGGTCGGCCTCGACGAGAAGGCGGACGCCTACCCGTCCTCCCTCTCCGGCGGCCAGCAGCAGCGCGTCGCCATCGCCCGCGCGCTGGCGATGGGGCCCGAGGTGATGCTGTTCGACGAGCCGACCTCGGCGCTCGACCCCGAGCTGGTCGGCGACGTCCTGGCGGTGATGCGGATGCTCGCCGACGAGGGCATGACGATGATGGTCGTCACCCACGAGATGACCTTCGCCCGCGAGGTCGCCGACCGGGTCGTCTTCATGGACGGCGGGGTGATCCTCGAGGACGGCGCCCCCGAGCACGTCATCGGCGCCCCACGGCACGAACGCACCCGCCACTTCCTCTCCCGGCTCCTCGACCCGGCCATGGCGGACGTGGAGGAGGAGGCCTCCGACCGGACCGGCAAGTCCCCGTAGCGGATCACTACAGTGCTGGGCATGAGCGAACGCGCGCTGCTGCACGTGAAGGGGCGGGTCCTCGTCGGACCGGACGAGGACCAGGTCCGCGACGAGCTGTGGGTGGTCGACGGCCGGATCTCGTACGACCGCCCCGCCGGTGCCCGCGACGTGACGGCCGTCGAGGGCTGGGTGCTGCCCGGGCTGGTCGACGCCCACTGCCATGTGGGCCTCGACCGGCACGGCGCGGTGCCCGAGGACGTCGCCGAGAAGCAGGCACTCACCGACCGCGACGCCGGGGCCCTGCTGTTGCGGGACGCGGGATCACCCTCCGAAACCCGCTGGATCGACGACCGGGACGACCTTCCGGAGATCGTCCGGGCCGGCCGGCACATCGCCCGCACCCGCCGCTACATCCGGGGCTACGCCTGGGAGGTCGAACCCGAGGACCTCGTCGCGTACGTCGCCCGGGAGGCCCGGCGCGGCGACGGCTGGGTGAAGCTCGTCGGCGACTGGATCGACCGCGACCTCGGCGACCTGTCGGCCTGCTGGCCGCGCGGCGCCGTCGAGGCGGCGATCGCCGAGGCGCACCGGCTGGGTGCCCGGGTCACCGCGCACTGCTTCGCCGAGGACTCCCTGCGGGACCTGGTCGAGGCCGGCATCGACTGCGTCGAGCACGCGACGGGCCTGACCGACGCCACCATTCCGCTGTTCGCGGAGCGGGGCGTGGCGATCGTCCCGACCCTCGTCAACATCGCCACCTTCCCGGGCCTCGCCGACGGCGGCGAGGCCCGGTTCCCGCGCTGGTCGGCCCATATGCGCCGGCTCCACGAGCGCCGCTACGACACCGTGCGCTCGGCCTACGACGCCGGCATTCCCGTCTTCGTCGGTACGGACGCGGGCGGCGCCCTCCCGCACGGCCTCGCGGCGGCCGAGGTCGCCGAACTCGTCGCTGCGGGTATCCCGCCCGTCGACGCCCTCGCGGCCGGCACCTGGGCGGCGCGCGCCTGGCTCGGACGCCCCGCACTGGACGAGGGGGCCCCGGCCGACCTCGTCGTCTACGCCTCCGACCCACGCGCGGACGTACGGGTGCTGGCGGACCCGCGCAGGGTGGTGCTGAACGGGCGTGTGGTCGCGTAGGGCGGCGCAGCTCGGCGGACAGGGCCCGGAGGTCACGGCCCGGCGGCCGAAAACCCGCCCCGTACGGGCGGCTGCCCGTCATCCCCGCGCGGCACGGGCGACGGGAACAACGGGGACCAACGGGGACCACGGGGACCAACGGGGACCAACGGGGACCACGGGGACCACGGGGACCACGGGGACCACGGGGACCACGGGGACCACGGGGACCACGGGGACCACGGGACCAACGGGGACCACGGGGACCACGGGGACCACGGGGACCACGGGAACAACGGGACCAACGGGGACCACGGGGACCACGGGGACCAACGGGGACCACGGGGACCACGGGAACAACGGGCCTCCTGCCGTCCCGCGGGGGCGCCGGGTCTGAAGAGTCCCCGCCGCCACGCCCCCGGTGCCTCCGGCACCGGGCACTCGGCCGTCGGCACGGGACCGGCGGGGCGTGGTGTCGCCCGCCGGCGATGACCGGAACGAGCGGGGGACCAGGTCTTTGCCGGTACGCGGCCCGGCTCGGGTCAGATCGTGTCCAGGGCCCGGTCCAGAGCCTTGAGGAACGCGTCCGTCGTCGCGCGGTCGCGTGCCGCGACGCGCAGCCAGCGGTCGTCGAGGCCCGGGAACGTGTCCCCGCGTCGTACCGCGAAGCCGAGGGCGCGCAGGCGCTCCCGTACGGCCGCCGCGTGCGGGAGCCGGAGGAGGACGAAGGGGCCTTCGGCGCCTTCCACGACCCGCACCCCGCGGCCGGTGAACTCCCCGAGCCCGGTGAGGAGACGGGAGCGGTCCACGGCGATGCGGCGGGCCGTCTCGGCCGCCTCCGCCAAGGCCCTGGGCCCGACGCACGCCTGCGCCGCGGCCAGCGCGGGCGTGGACACCGGCCACAGGGGCTGCGCCCGCGTCAGCCGCTCGACCGTCTCCGGCCCGGCCAGCACGTACCCGACGCGCAGGCCCGCCAGGCCCCACGTCTTGGTGAGGCTGCGCAGCACCACCAGCCCCGGCACGTCCGTCCGGCCGGCCAGCGCCTCCCGCTCACCCGGCACCGCGTCCAGGAACGCCTCGTCCACGACCAGGGTCCGCCCGGGCCGGGCGAGCCGGGCGACGGCGGCGGCCGGGTGCAGGACGGACGTCGGGTTCGTCGGGTTGCCGATCACCACCAGGTCCGCGGCCTCGGGAACCGCGTCGGGGTCCAGCCGGAAACCGTCCTCCTCCCGCAGCAGTACCCGGTCGACCGTGTGCCCCGCATCCCGCAGTGCCGCCTCCGGCTCCGTGAACTGCGGATGCACCACCACCGGCCGGCGCACCTCCAGCGCCCGCGCCAGCAGCACGAAGGCCTCCGCCGCCCCCGCCGTCAGCAGCACCCGCTCCGCCGGCAACCCGTGCCGCGCCGCCACCGCGGCCCGCGCCGCCCGCCCGTCCGGGTAGGCGGCGAGGCCGGCCAGTGAGCCGGCGATGTGTTCGCGCAGCCACGCCGGGGGAGTGCCCGAGCGGACGTTCACGGCGAGGTCGACCAACGAGGCGCCGTCGTCGCGGACCTCGGCGTCCCCGTGATGCCGCAGGTCGTGCGCCCCGGCCTTGGGGGCGGCGGAGTCAGTGCGCATGGGAGTGCGTGTGGCCGTGGTCATGGCCGTGATGGTGGCGGCCGTCGTCGTCCGGGTGGAAGTGGGGCTGCTGCGGCATTCCCACCCTGTCCTCGAAGCCCGGCAGCGCGATCCGGTACACGCAGCTGTCGCAGTTCATCCGCAGATCGCCCTTCACCGCCTCCGCGTACCGCTCCATCACCAGGTCCAGCAGTTCCGGCTCGGGACCGATGACGTCCGCCGACCGCACCCTCGTCCCCGGGTGCGCCGCCGCCCAGTCCTCCGTCTGCCGCCGTACCCGGTCCGGCAGGACACCGGTGAACAGGAAGTACGGCAGGACCACGATCCGCCGGGCGCCGAGCCGCACGCACCGGTCCAGCCCGGCCGGCACGTCCGGCGCGGCCAGCGACACGAACGCCGTCTCCACGGCCCCGTACCCGCGCCCCTCCCACAGCAGCCGCGCCGCCTTGAACACCTCGGCGTTGGCGTCCGGGTCCGTCGACCCGCGCCCCACCAGCAGGACGGTCACCTCGGCGGGGTCCCAGGAGGGATCCACGGCCTGGGCCAGCCGCCGCTCCAGCACGCTCAGCAGGGCCGGGTGCGGGCCCAGCGGACGGCCGTACGTGTAGGAGAGGCCGGGGTGGCGTTCCTTCTCGCGGGCGAGTGCTGCCGGAATGTCGCCCTTGGCGTGTCCGGCGGACACCAGCATCAGCGGGACCGCCGTGAACCGTCGTACACCCCGCTCCACCAGCTCGGCGACGGCCTCGCCCAGCGGCGGCGGGGACAGCTCGATGAAGCCGCCGGCGACGGGCAGTCCAGGATTTCGGCGCCCCAGCTCCCGTACGAAGTCCCGGAACGCCTGCGCTCCGGCATCGTCCCGGGTGCCGTGGCCGGCGATGAGCAGCGCGGGCGGGGTGGTCACAGGTCGTTCTCCTCAGGCGAAGTGGGGTGGTACAAAAGGGCGTTGAGCGCGGCGGCGGCGACTGCCGAACCGCCCTTCTCGGACACGTTGCTCACGGCGGGCAGCCCGCTTTCGCGCAATGCGGCCTTGGACTCGGCCGCTCCGACGAAACCGACGGGCAGCCCGATGACGAGTGCGGGCGAGGCGTCCAGGGTCAGCAGTTCCTCGAGGGCGGTCGGCGCACAGCCGATCACCCACAGGGCACCGGGCCCCACCTCGTCGTACGCCAGACGCACCGCGTGCGCGGAACGCGTCAGACCGGGCCCGGACCCGGCGTCCCCGAGCCGGCACACGGCTTCGCGGCGGGTGATCCCCGCCGCGACCATCTCCACGTCCGCGACGACCGGTGCCCCGGCGTGCAGCGCGGCATGGGCCGTCGCCAACTCGGCCTCGTCCATGACGAGATCGGACGCGTAGTCCAGGTCGGCCGCCGAGTGGATGACCCGCTCGACGACCGCCCGGGTCAGCGGCGGGAAGTGCGAGGTGTCCAGGCGCGACCGCAGCCGTCGGAAGGACTCCCGCTCGATGGGGTGGACGACACGGCTCACCGGGACTCCTCCTGGCCCACGGCGGAGCCGCTCGTCGATGCCGTCTGCCAGCGGTAGCCGCGCGGGGTGACCATCCGGCCCGCGATCTCGCGGGTCGCCGTGTTGCCCACGGTCACCACCGTCATCATGTCGACGGTCGCCGGGTCCAGCGCGGCCAGCGTCGTCAGCCGGCTCGACTCGTCCGGCCGCGAGGCGTTCCGCACGACACCGACCGGGGTGGCCGGCCGCCGGTGCTCCGCGAGGACCGCGAGGGCCTTGGGCAGCTGCCAGTCACGGCCCCGGCTGCGCGGGTTGTAGAACGTCACGACGAGGTCCGCCTCGGCCGAGGCCCGCACCCGCCGTTCGATGACCTCCCACGGCGTGTGCAGATCGGACAGGCTGATCGACACATGGTCGTGGCCCAGCGGCGCGCCGAGGATCGCCCCGGCCGCCAGCGCCGCCGTCACACCGGGCACGCCGACCACGTCGATGTCGTCGGACGCCTCGGCGAGCGCCGGTGAGGCCATGGCGTACACGCCCGCGTCCCCGCTGCCGATCAGCGCGACCGCCTGCCCCCGGCGGGCCTGTTCGACGGCCGTGCGCGCCCGCTCCTCCTCCGCGCCGAGCCCCGACTCCAGGATCCGGGTACCGGGCCGCAGCAGATCGCGGATCTGGTCGACGTACTGGTCGAGGCCCACCAGCACGGACGCGCCCCGCAGTTCCGCCTTCGCGCGCGGGGTGAGCAGGTCCCGGGCGCCCGGCCCGAGTCCGACCACCGCGAGCCGTCCGCGCCCCGGCCGCCGCACGACGGCACAGGTCGCCCTCGCGGGCCGCCCGTCCTCGCGCCCCGACTTGCGCTTGGGTACCAGGAGTTCACCCCCGCCCGCCAGCGCGGCGGCCTCCGCCACCGACGGGGTGCCGACGGCGGCGAGTGGCGCGTCGGAGGGGTTCGGCACGTCGACGCGCGCCAACTCCTCGGCGGCGTACGTCACCAGCGGCACCCCGAGCAGCCGGGCCGTCTCCACGATGCCGGGCTCCCCGGCCTTCGCGTCCACGGTGGCCAGGCGGGCGAGCGACGCGGCCGACAGCCCGGCGTCGCGCAGCGCGCCCCCGACCAGTGCGAGCACCTCGTCGGCCGGCACGCCCTTGGAGGCACCGACCCCGACGACGAGGGTCGGCGGCCGGAGGACGGCCTCCTTGGCGCGGGGCTCGACCAGGCGGTCCGTGAGCCGGACCGTGTACGCTCCCTCACCGGCGAGGGGCAGCGGCGGCAGGGGCCAGGTCACGTCGGCGTGCAGCGCCACCGCCTCGCCGTCCAGCAGGGCGCGCGATACGGCGGCCACGTCGCCCTCCACCGGCAGACCCAGGGTGTCCAGGCCGGCCAGGCCCACGGCATCGGTCGCCGTGGTCACCACCGGCTCGGCACCCAGCACCTCGGCGACCTCGCGCGCGAGGTCGTTCGCCCCGCCGCCGTGCCCGCCCACCAGCGACACCGCGAACCGGCCCGCCTCGTCGACGCACACCACACCCGGATCGCCGGCCTTGTCCTCCAGCAGCGGTGCCACCAGCCGCACCACGGCGCCCGTGGCCAGGAAGCACACGATCCGCTCGCACTGCGCGAACGCCGTCCGCACGGCGTCCCCGACGGGACCCCCGTACACGCGCGTACGGTCCGGCCACGCGGCGGCCAGCCGGTCCCGCGCGGCGGCTCCCGCCGCGGTGGCGGAAATGAGGCCGATCACTGTGCGACTCCTTCTCTGTCGATGCCGTCGAAACCGTCGCCGGTCGCCGCCGGAGGCCGGACGCCCCACAGCAGGAAGACGGGATTGGCCGCCGCCAGCCGGGTCACGTCCCCGGGCAGCGGAGCGAGACGCGACGACTGCAGCAGCACCCCGTCGCAGGTGAACCCGGAGCCGGTCAGCGCCTCCCGCACGGCCGGCACCCGGTCCAGCGCGGCCAGGGCGACGACGACCGTGCGCCGTGCCCGCCGCGCGCACGCGGTGACGACGACGGGCAGGTCCCGCCCGCCCCCGCCGACGAACACCGCGTCGGGGTCGTCGAGATCGGACAGCACGGTCGGCGCCGCCCCGTGCACCACGCGTACGTCCACCCCGTGCGCGAGGGCGTTGGCACGGATCCGCCCCGCCCCGTCCGCGGTCTTCTCCACCGCGGTGACGGCGGCGCCCAGCCGGGCGCACTCCACGGCAACGGACCCCGAGCCCGCGCCGATGTCCCACACCGACTCGCCGGGGCGCGGCCCGAGCCGGGCCAGCGCCAGCGCCCGCACCTCGAACTTGGTGATCATCGAGTCGCGGTGGGCGAACGCGGTCTCCTCCAGCGCCCAGCCGCCGGACCGGCCGGCGACCCCGCCCGCGACGGTCCGCGCCGGGCCGAGGGCCCGCGGCTCGTCCAGGCACAGCACGACACTCACCGCGTTCCCCCAGGCCCGCGCGGCCGCCCGGGCGGGTGTGACCCGCTCGATCCGCTCACGCTCCGGATCGCCCAGCGAGGAGGCGACGACCAGCACGCGGCCCGGCGAGTGCCGGGCCAGCGCGGCCCCCAGCTCCGCCGGTCCGGCGCCCGGCCCGGTCAGCACGGCGACCTTCGGATGCGCGCGGCACAGATTGACGGCCGTACGCGGTTCCCTGCCGTGCGCGCTGACCACGACCGCGTCGTCCCAGGGCAGCCCGATCCGCGCGAAGGCGGCGGCCACGGAGGAGACACCCGGCCGCACGTCCAGCAGTGCCGGCCCGAACCGCTCGGCCAGCGCCCGCACGATCCCCAGGAACCCGGGGTCCCCGGACGCCAGCACGACGACCCGACGCTCCTCGGCGACGTACTTCTCCACGGTCTCCAGCGCCGGCGCCAACGGCCCGAGGACGACCCGCTCGGCCCCCTCGGGCAGCCGTACGGCGTCCAGATGCCGCCGCCCGCCCACGACCAGCTCCGCTCCGGCGAGGACGGCCCCCTCCACCGGCACCCCGGTCCCGGCGCCCACGACGGTGATCACGTGTGTACGCCCTTGCTGCGCAACGCCCTGCGGGCCTCAGGGTCGGCCTTGCGGTAACCGTGGAAGTGCCCCGGGTGATACAGGTGCGAGCGGGTGCCGCTCGCGTCGAGCGCCGGCCCGACCAGGAACAGGGTGTGCTTCCAGAGCTTGTGCTCCTTGACCGTCTCCTCCAGCGTGCCGATCGTGCACGTCACGACCAGTTCCTCCGGCCAGGTCGCCTGATACGCGACGACGACCGGCGTAGCGGTCGGATAGCCGCCCTCCAGCAGCTCCCGCACCAGCTGACCGCTGCGTGCCGCCGAGAGGAAGACCGCCATGGTGGTGCCGTGCCGCGCGAACTCACGGACCTCCTCACCGGGCGGCATCGGCGTCTTGCCGCCGCCCAGCCGGGTCAGTACCACGGACTGCGCCACCTCGGGAATGGTCAGCTCCCGCTGCGCGAGCGCCGCGACGGCGGAGAAGGACGACACACCGGGCACGATCTCGGTGGCGATGCCCAGCTCGGCACACCGGTCGAGCTGCTCCTGCGTGCCGCCCCAGAGCGCGGGGTCACCGGAGTGGATCCTGGCCACCCTCAGCCCCCGGGCGAGGGCCCGCTCGTACACGGCCACGACGTCCTCCAGGGACATCGTCGCCGAGTCCAGGATCTCGGCACCCTCCCGCGCGTGGTCGAGGACCTCCGCCTGGACCAGGCTGGCGGCCCAGATCACGACATCGGCCTCGGCGATCACGCGCGCCGCACGCAACGTCAGCAGATCGGCGGCACCGGGGCCGGCACCGACGAAGGTCACCTTGCCGGTGGGGGCATCGGTCATGGGGAAACGATCCTCTCCTGCGGTTTCTGCGGGTCTTGCGGGTCCTGGGGCCGCGCTCACAACTTGCCGCCCCGCCCGCCGTCCCGCCGGGGCGGCGCGATGAGCGTCGACAGATAGGGCAGGGGCGAGCCGTCCAGCTCGGCGGCCGGCCGGACGAACTCCTCCGGCAGCCCGAGCGCCGCCCCCCACACGGCGTCCCCGATCCGCCCGCTCTCCCGCAGCGCCTCGGCCACCTCGCCCGCCCGCCGCCCGAACTTGTAGGCGACGACCGTGCCGGGCCCGGCCAGCGCGTCCTTGAGCACGGCGGACCCGGCGGTCACCGGCACCAGCGTCAGCGGCTCGGTCCCCTCGGTGAGCACCGCACCGGAACGCGCCGCCAGGTCCTGCATCGCGGTGATCCCCGGCACGGTCTCGACGACCGTCCCCGGCACCGACTCCGCGACGGTCTGGGCGAGATACGTGAACGTCGAGTACACGTTGGGATCACCGATGGTCGCGAACGCGACGTGACCGCTCTCCCGCAGCAGCCCGGCCACCCGCTCACCGGCCGCGTCCCATGCGGCCTCGCGCCGCGCCCGGTCGGTTCGCTCGTTCAGCGCGAACACCACCCGGACGACCTTCTCCCGGGGTACGTAGTGCAGCACGGTGGCCTCGGCCCGCCCCCGCTCCCCGCCGTCCTTTCCACCGGGCGCCGCCATCACGGGCACGACGACGACGTCGGCCGCGCGCAGGGCGTTCACCCCCTTCACGGTCACCAGTTCCGGATCGCCGGGGCCGACCCCGACCCCGATCAGCCTGTTCCTGCCGCTCATGACGTCCGGCACCTCTCGACGAACCGACGGGCCACACCGGGCTCGGACGCCCAGTGCGTGTGCAGATAGCTCGCGTGCACACCGCGCTGTACGAAGCCTTCGACGCGCGGTGCCGGTGCCCGCACACCCCACGCGGGATTGCCTCCCGCACCGGGCTCGACGGCGGTGCGGTGGAACTCGTGCCCCCGCACCCGCGCCCCGGCCCCGGCCAGCACGCTGTCGGACACCGCCACGGCGTCCCGGTAGCCCAGGGTGAGCCGCCCGGTCATCCGCGCGGAGGCGCCCAGCGTCCCGCACATGGGCAGCCCGTCCAACTCCCGGCACAGGTACAGCAGTCCCGCACACTCGGCGGCGACCGGCGCACCACTCTCCGCGAAAGCGCCGACGGCCTTCCTGAGCTGTTCGTTGGCGGACAGCTCGGAGGCGTACACCTCGGGAAACCCGCCGCCGATCACCAGCCCGCGGGTCCCGTCGGGCAGTCCCTCGTCCCGCAACGGATCGAAGACGACGACGTCGGCCCCGGCGGCGGCGAGCAACTCGGCCTGCTCGGCATAGGAAAACGTGAACGCGGCCCCACCGGCCACGGCGACCACCGGCAGCCCGCCCGGGGGCACCTCCCTGCTCGGAGAGCTCGGGGGAGCTTGAGGACGAGGCCGTTCAGGCCGGAAGCGGAGGTCCGGGGCCGGGGAGGGAAGGGGCGGCGGGAGCGGGGAAACCAGAGCCGTACCCGCATCCCACCCCGCACACGACAACGCCCCGGCCCCCCGGGCCAGCGAGACCAAGGCCTCCAGATCACACCCCCCAGCCACCTGCGCAGCCATCGCGCCGACCGCGTCGACCGCCCCCGCCCGCCGCTCGGCGACCGGCACCAGCCCCAGATGCCGGGACGGCGTCTCGGCCCGGGCGGCCCGCCGCAGAACACCCAGCACGGGCACGCCGACGGAGTCGAGCGCCTCCCGCAGCAACGCCTCGTGCCGGTCCGAGGCGACCTTGTTGAGGATCACGCCCCCGATCCGTACCTCCGGATCCCAGGAGACGAACCCGTGCACCAGCGCCGCCACCGACCGCGACTGCGCCGACGCGTCCACCACCAGCACCACCGGCGCCCGCAGCAGCTTCGCCACCTGGGCCGTGGAGGCCAGCTCCCCTTCGCCCGCGGCCCCGTCGTACAGCCCCATCACACCCTCGACGACCGCGATGTCACACCCGCGCGCCCCGTGCAGGAACAACGGCCCGATCAGCTCGGACCCGCACAGATACGCGTCCAGGTTGCGCCCCACGCGCCCGGTGGCGAGCGCGTGATACCCGGGGTCGATGTAGTCCGGCCCGACCTTGTGCGGGGACACGGCAAGCCCCCGCGCGGTGAGCGCGGCCATCAGCCCCGTGGCGACGGTGGTCTTGCCACTGCCCGAGGAGGGTGCGGCGACGACCAGCCGAGGCACCGACGACATCACCACTCGATGCCCCTCTGCCCCTTCTGCCCCGCGTCCATCGGATGCTTGACCTTGGACATGTCGGTGACCAGGTCGGCGAGTTCCACGAGCTGCTCCGGCGCGTTCCGCCCGGTGATCACGACATGCTGGGTCCCGGGCCGACCACGCAGCACCTCGACGACCTCGTCGGTGTCGACCCACCCCCAGTGCATCGGGTACGCGAACTCATCGAGAACGTACAGTTTGTACGTCTCGGCGGCCAGGTCCCGCTTGACCTGCTCCCAGCCCTCCCGGGCCTTCTCCTCGTTGTCCATCTGGGCGTCCCGCTGCACCCAGGACCAGCCCTCGCCCATCTTGTGCCACCCGACGCTGCCGCCCTCGCCGGAGGCACCGAGCACCCGCAGCGCGTTCTCCTCACCGACCTTCCACTTCGCCGACTTGACGAACTGGAACACCCCGATCGGCCAGCCCTGGTTCCAGGCCCGCAGCGCCAGCCCGAAGGCGGCCGTCGACTTGCCCTTCCCGATGCCCGTGTGTACGACGACCAGCGGACGATTGCGCCGCTGCCGGGTCGTCAGCCCGTCGTCCGGTACGACACTCGGCTGTCCCTTCGGCACTACGCGGCCCTCCTCGCGCCGGTGGCCCCCTGCACGTCCCTGACCAGCCCGGCGATCGAGTCCGCCCGCAGCTCGTCCAGCGTCACCGCCGCTCCCCCCAGCTCACCCGCGAGCTGCCCGGCGAGTCCCAGCCGCACCGGCCCCGACTCGCAGTCCACGACCACGCAGGCCGTCCCCTCGGCGGCGAACAGCCGTGCCGCCCGCCCGGCGAGGGCGACCGGCTCGGGGCCGCCGGTGGCCCGTCCGTCCGTCACCACGACCACCAGCGCCCGCCGCGCGGGGTCGCGCAACCGCTCCACACGCAGCACGTCGTGCGCCTTGAGCAGCCCGGCCGCCAGCGGCGTACGCCCGCCGGTCGGCAGCGACTCCAGCCGGACCGCCGCCGCGTCCACGGAGGAGGTCGGCGGCAGTACGACCTCGGCCGCCGACCCGCGGAAGGTCACCAGCCCCACCTTGTCCCGCCGCTGGTAGGCGTCGAGCAGCAGCGACAGCACGGCACCCTTGACGGCACTCATCCGCTGCCGCGCAGCCATCGATCCGGAGGCGTCCACGACGAACAGCACGAGATTGGACTCGTGGCCCTCCCGCACCGCCTGCCTGAGATCGTCCCGCCGGACCACCAGCCCCGGGCCGCTGCGCCCCCGCGCCCGCTGATGCGGCGCGGCGGCCTGCACGGTGGCCGCCAGGTGCAGCCCGGTCAGCGCACCCCGGGGCCGCCGGGCCCCTGTGGTCCGCCCGTGCTCGGCCCGCGCCCGCGAGCGCCGCCCGGCGACACCCTCGCCGAGCCCGGGCACGCTCAGCACCTTCGTACGGAAGGGCTCGGCGGCACGCGCCGGAGTCCGCTCGCCCGCTCCGCCACCGGAACCCGGCTGCGGCTCGCTGCCCTCCCCGGCCTCGGGCCGGGCGACGGTGTCACCGTCGCTCTGCGGGCCGTCGTCGGGCTGGGGCTGCCCGCCGGGGCCACCGCCGGGCCCCGGGCCGGGATCGTCGTCGCCCTCGTCCCCACCGGGGCCGCCGAACTCCTCCAGCGTCTCGTCGAGCTTGTCCTCGTCGAGACCGGGCGCGTCGAAGGGCGAACGGCGCCTGCGGTGCGGCAGTGCCAGCAACGCGGCCTGCCGTACGTCCTCGGCGAGCACGTCGGTCCGCCCGGCCCAGGCCGCCAGCGCGGTCGCCGTGCGCGCCATCACGATGTCGGCCCGCATGCCGTCCACCTCGAACGCGGCACAGGTCGCCGCGATCTGCCGCAGCGCCCCGTCGCCGAGCCGCACCGACGGCAGCAGTTCCCGCGCCGCCACGATCCGCGCCCGTACGGCGGCCTCCTCGCCGGCCCAGCGGGCGGCGAAGCCGGCCGGGTCGTCGTCGTACGCCAGCCGCCGCCTGACGACCTCCACCCGCTGGTCGGGCTCGCGCGAGGCCGTGACCTCGACGGTCAGCCCGAACCGGTCGAGGAGCTGGGGCCGCAGCTCGCCCTCCTCGGGATTCATGGTCCCGACGAGCAGGAAACGGGCCGCGTGGCGCACGGAGACGCCTTCGCGCTCGACGTACGAGGCGCCCATCGCGGCGGCGTCGAGCAGGAGGTCGACGAGGTGATCGTGCAGGAGATTGACCTCGTCGACGTAGAGGATCCCGCGATGCGCGTCGGCGAGCAGGCCCGGTTCGAAGGCTTTGACGCCCTCGGAGAGCGCCCGCTCGATGTCGAGTGCGCCCACCAGCCGGTCCTCGGAGGCGCCGACGGGCAGTTCGACCATCCGAGCCGGCCTCTCGGCCCCGGGCCCCGGCTCGTGCGGCCCGTCCGGGCACGCGGGGTCGGGGGAGCGGGGGGCACAGGAGAAACGGCACCCGGAGACGACGTCCACCGCCGGCAGGAGCGCCGAAAGGGCACGCACGGCCGTGGACTTGGCGGTGCCTTTCTCACCACGGACCAGTACGCCACCGACCTGCGACGACACCGCGTTGAGCAGCAGTGCGAGCCGTAGGTCGTCCTGGCCGACAACGGCCGTGAACGGGAACGGGGTGGTCACTTGTCGTCACCCTCCAAGTCGCCTTCGAGCTCCAGATAGGTGGCACGCAGCCGCTCGAGTGTGTCCGCGTCCGGCTCCGCCCACAGACCGCGGTCGGCGGCCTCCAGCAAGCGTTCGGTAATGCCCCTCAGGGCCCAGGGATTGGACTTGCGCATGAAGTCCTGGTTCTCGGTGTCGAAGACGTACTCCGCGCTGAGCTTCTCGTACATCCAGTCGTCCACGACCCCGGCCGTGGCGTCGTACCCGAAGAGGTAGTCCACGGTGGCCGCCATCTCGAAGGCGCCCTTGTAGCCGTGCCGGCGCATGGCCGCCATCCAGCGCGGGTTGACCACCCGGGCCCGGAAGACCCGGTGCGTCTCCTCGCCCAGCGTCCGGGTCCTCACCTGGTCCGGGGTCGCCGAGTCGCCGACGTACGCCTCCGGGCTCGTGCCCGTCAGGTGCCGCACCATGGCGACCATGCCGCCGTGGTACTGGAAGTAGTCGTCCGCGTCGACGAGATCGTGCTCGCGCGTGTCGACGTTCTTCGCCGCCACCGCGATCCGCCGGAACGCCGTCTCCATGTCGCCGCGCGCCGCCCGCCCGTCGAGCCCGCGCCCGTAGGCGTAACCGCCCCAGACCGCGTACACCTCGGCGAGGTCCGCGTCGGAGCGCCAGTTGCGGGCGTCGATCAGCGGCAGCAGGCCGGCACCGTACGCGCCCGGCTTGGAGCCGAAGATGCGGGCGGTGGCCCGCCGCCGGTCGCCGTGTTCGGCGGTGTCCGCGTCGGCGTGCGCCTTCACGAAGTTCGACTCCGCGGGCTCGTCCAGTCCGGCCACCGCCCGTACCGCGTCGTCGATCAGCCCCACCACGTGCGGGAAGGCGTCCCGGAAGAACCCGGAGATGCGGACCGTGACGTCGATGCGCGGCCGGCCCAGCTCCTCCGAAGGGACCACCTCGAAGCCGGTCACCCGGCGCGACGCGTCGTCCCACACCGGGCGGCAGCCCAGCAGCGCCAGGATCTCGGCGATGTCGTCGCCCTGGGTGCGCATCGCTGACGTGCCCCACACCGTCAGACCGACCGACTTCGGGTACTCGCCCGTGTCCTGCAGATACCGCTGGACCAGTGAGTCCGCCAGCGACTGCCCCACCTCCCAGCTCAGCCGGGACGGAATGGCCTTGGGGTCGACGGAGTAGAAGTTCCGGCCGGTCGGGAGCACGTTGACCAGCCCGCGCGTCGGTGAACCGGACGGGCCCGCCGGGACGTATCCGCCGTCCAGCGCGCGCAGGATGTGCCCGATCTCGTCCGTCGTCCGGGCGAGCCGGGGCACGACCTCGGTGCAGGCGAACTCCACCACGGCCACCGCGCCCGGGAGTTCGGCGCCCAGCACCTCACGCACCAGCGGCGCGCTCTCCTCGACCGCCCAGCAGCGCTCCTCCATGCCCTCCGCGATCCGCCGGCACAACTGCTCCAGCAGGTCGACCGCGTCGGCGGCCGAGCGGGCCGGGCCGTCCACCAGTTCCGTCAGTTCCACCGGTGCCTTCACCGGGGCGCCGGGCTCGGCCAGCAACTCCTTCTCCACCAGCCCGAAGTGCTCGGCGAGCGAGGCCCGCAGGCCCGGCAGCGCGTTCGCCCGACCGCCCCACACCTGCGAGGCACGCAGCACCGCGAGCACCAGGTTGACGCGCGGCTCGCCGACCGGGCCGCCGCCGAGGATGTGCAGACCGTCTCTGATCTGCACGTCCTTGATCTCGCACAGGTAACCGTCGATGTGCATGACGAACGAGTCGAAGTCGTCGTCGTCCGGCTGGTCGTCCACATGCAGGTCGTGATGCAGCTCGGCGGCTTTGACCAGGGTCCAGATCTGCGCCCGTACCGCCGGGGCCTTCTCCGGGTCCAGGTCGGAGACGAGCGCGTACTCGTCGAGGAGCTGCTCCAGTTTCGCCAGGTCGCCGTAGGTGTCGGCACGCGCCATCGGCGGGACGAGGTGATCGACCACCGTCGCGTGCCCGCGACGCTTGGCCTGGGTGCCCTCACCGGGGTCGTTGACGATGAACGGGTAGATCAGCGGGAGGTCGCCGAGAACCGCGTCCGGAGCGCAGCCCGCGCTCAGCCCGAGGCCCTTGCCGGGCAGCCACTCCATCGTGCCGTGCTTGCCCATGTGCACGATCGCGTCGGCGCCGAAACTGTTCTCCAGCCAGCGGTAGGCGGCCAGGTAGTGGTGCGACGGCGGTATGTCGGGGTCGTGGTAGATCGCGATGGGGTTCTCGCCGAAGCCGCGCGGCGGCTGGATCACCACCACGACGTTCCCGAACCGGAGGGAGGCCAGCACGATGTCGTCGCCGTCGACGTACAGCGAGCCGGGCGGCTCTCCCCACGTCTCGGTCATCGCGTCCCGCAGCGCCGGGTCCAGCGTCCGGAACCACGCCCGGTAGTCCGCCAGCGGCACCCGCGCGGGCGCGGCCGCCAGCTGGTCCTCCGTCAGCCACTCGACGTCGTGGCCGCCCGCCGCGATGAGCCGGTGGATCAGCTCGTCGCCGCCGGAGGGGTAGTCGGTGAGCGTGTACCCGGCGTCCCGCAGCGCGTCCAGCACCCGCACCGCCGAGGCGGGGGTGTCCAGGCCGACCGCGTTGCCGACGCGCGAGTGCTTGGTCGGATACGCGGTGAAGACCAGCGCGAGCTTCTTCTCGGCGTTCGCCTTGTGCTTCAGTGCCGCGTGCCGCACGGCGATCCCGGCGACCCGCGAGGCCCGCTCGGGGTCGGCGACGTAGACCGGGACGTCGTCAGGGCCCTGCTCCTTGAAGGAGAAGGGGACCGTGACCAGGCGGCCGTCGAACTCCGGGATGGCGACCTGCATCGCCGCATCCATGGGGGAGAGGGCGGCGTCCGAGGCCTCCCAGGCGGCCCGTGACGAGGTCAGGCACAGCCCTTGCAGCACCGGCACGTTCAGGTCGGCGAGGGCACCGATGTCCCAGGCCTCCTCGTCGCCGCCCGCCGACGCCTGCGAGGCGTGCGTGCCGCCGGACGCGAGCACCGTGGCGACCAGTGTGTCCGCGCGCCCGAGGATCCCGTACAGCCCGGGGTCGGCGCCGCGCAGCGAACCGCAGTACACCGGCAGGGCGTTGGCGCCGCGCGCCTCGATCGCGTCGCACAGGGTTTCCACGAAGGCGGTGTTGCCGCTCAGTTCATGGGCCCGGTAGAAGAGCACACCGACGGTCGGGCGGCCCTCCCGTACGGCGCGGGTGCCGTGGACGCCGTACTCCGGCATCCTCCGCGGCTGTTCGAACCCCTCGCCGGTGAGCAGCACGGTGTCCGACAGGAACCGGGCCAGCTCGGTCAGGTTGTCCGGGCCGCCCTCCACGAGGTACTCCAGCGCCTCCGCCACGACACCGGCGGGCACCGACGACTCGGCCATCAGCTCCGCGTCCGGCACGGCCTCCCCGCCGAGCAGCACTGTCGGGATCCCGGAGGCCCTGAGCGCCGCGAGCCCGTCCTCCCATGCGCGCTTGCCGCCCAGCAGCCGTACGACGACGAGGTCCGCGCCGTCCAGCAGCGCGGGCAGCCCGGCCGTCACGTCCACGCGGGTCGGGTTGCCGATCCGGTAGGACGCGCCGGTGACGGCGCGGGCCGCCAGCAGATCGGTATCGGCGGTAGACAACAACAACACTGTGCTCATGCGGGCGCTCCCGGTGGAATGAAAGGCAGTCCTTGCGGCGCGCCGGACTCGATGAGCCGCCACAGCGCGTCCGTGTCCGCGTGCTGTTCGATCAGGTCGCCGAGCCGGTCGAGCTGCTCCTCGCGCAGCGCGGCGAACGAGGTGCCGGGGGCGGGTACGAAACGGCGCCCCGCGGCGGCGGCCACCTCGTGCAGGAAGGCCCGGCGGAACCCGTCCGACTCCAGCGAGCCGTGCCAGTGCGTGCCCCAGGCCGCTTCGACCCGGCAGCCGTCCAGGCTGTGTCCCCGGTCGTCGGAGATGAACACCTCACCTCCCCGTACGTCGGCGACCCCGTGGTGGATCTCGTAGCCCTCGACGGGCTCCCCGAGGGCCTGTCCGACGGGCCGCGCGAGTGTCTTCTCCCGCGCGAACCGGACCCGTACGGGCAGGATGCCGAGCCCGTCGACCCGGCCGGCGCGGCTTTCCACGTCGTCCTCGATGCGCTCGCCGAGGATCTGGAAGCCGCCGCAGATCCCGAGTACGGGCCGCCCCTCGGCCGCCCGCCGCCCCAGCGCGTGGGCGAGCCCGCGCTCCCGCAGCCACTGAAGCGCCCGTACGGTGCCGCGTGTCCCCGGCACCACCACGAGGTCGGCGTCGGCCAGTTCCTCGGGCCGGTCCACGAAGCGGACCACGACGCCCGGTTCGGCGGCCAGCGCGTCCACGTCCGTGAAGTTGGACATCAGCGGCACCGCGCACACGGCGACCCGCAGCACGTCCTCGCCGACCGGCGCGGCGACCGCGGACTCCCGCACGGCGCCCCGCAGGGACACCGCCAGTCCGTCCTCCTCGTCGATACCGAGCCCGTGGCGGAAGGGCAGCACGCCGTACGTGTGCCGCCCGGTGAGACCGTGCAGCATGTCCAGGCCCGGCTCGAGGAGCGACACATCGCCCCGGAACTTGTTCACCAGGAACCCGGCGACCAGTTCCTGGTCCTCGGGGGACAGCAGCGCGACGGTGCCGAAGAAGGAGGCGAAGACGCCGCCGCGGTCGATGTCGCCGACGACGAGGACGGGGAGCCCGGCGTTCCTGGCGATCCCCATGTTGACGATGTCGGTGCGCCGCAGGTTGATCTCGGCCGGGCTGCCGGCCCCTTCGCAGATCACCGCGTCATACGTGCCCCGCAACTGTGCGAGACAGTCCAGCACCGTGCCCAGGAGTTGCTGTTGCCGCCCGCCGTGGTAGCCGCGCGCGCTCAGCTCTCCGACCGCCCGGCCCAGCAGGACGACCTGGCTGCTCCGTTCCCCGCCGGGCTTGAGCAGCACCGGGTTCATCAGCGCGTGCGGCTCCACCCGGCAGGCCTGGGCCTGCATGGCCTGCGCCCGGCCGATCTCGGCGCCCTCCCGCGTCACGAACGAGTTCAGCGACATGTTCTGCGCCTTGAACGGCGCGACCTTGACGCCCTGCCGCACCAGCCACCGGCAGATCCCGGCGGTCACCACACTCTTGCCGGCGTCCGACGTCGTACCGGCGACCAGCAGGCCCCCACCGCTCATGACGTACGTCCCTTCCCGCGGCGCGCCGACCGCATCGCCGCTCGCACCGCGGGCCGCGCGACGGCGCCGGCACCGAGCGCCAGCCAGCCGACGCGGCGCGAGAGCCGTACCGCGCGGTCGATGTCCTCAACGGCCACGGCACGGCCGCCGCCGTTGAGGACGGGCCGGTGCTCGACCCGCCCGGCGTAGGACAGCGTCCCTCCGAGCCGCACGCCGAGCGCGCCCGCGAAGGACGCCTCCACGGGCCCGGCGTTGGGACTCGGATGCGTGGCGGCATCCGCGCGCCAGGCCCGCACCGCGCCCCGCGGGTCCGGCCCGGCGGCCGAGGCGAGGACGGCGGTCAGCCGCGCCCCGGGCCACCCGGCGACGTCGTCGAGGCGCGCGGAGGCCCAGCCGTAGCGCAGGTGGCGGGGGGACTTGTGGCCGACCATGGCGTCCAGGGTGTTGACGGCCCGGAACCCGAGCAGCCCCGGCACACCGGCGAAGGCCCCCCACACCAGGGCGCCCACCACGGCGTCGGAGGTGTTCTCGGCGACGGACTCCACGACCGCGCGGGCGATCCCGTCGGCGTCCAGTGCCTGCGGGTCCCGCCCGCACAGGTGCGGCAGCCGCGCCCGTGCCGCGGCGATGCCCTCGGCGGTCCCGGACTCCAGGGCGCGCCCGATGGCTCGGGCCTCCCGGGCCAGCGACGTCCCTCCGACGACGGCCCAGGTGGCCGCGCCGGTCAGGGCGACGGAGGCGGCGGGGGAGGACCGCACACAGCGGGCGGCCAGGCTCCCCAGAGCGACGGCCCCGCCGACGCAGATGGCGGTGTGCAGCGCGCCCCGGCCCCGGTCGTCCCGCCACAGCATGTGTTCCACGGCAGCCGCGGCCCGCCCGAAAGCGGCGACCGGATGCCCTCGGCGGGGATCGCCGAGGAGCAGGTCGCCGAGGAGGCCGGCAGCGGCGCCGTACGCGAACGCGCGATCGGCACCCATGGGTTCAGCCGGTGAGGGATCCGGTGGGGGCGGTCGCCCCGGGCGGGGGCGGGGCGTCGTTGGTCGACCTCGACAGGCAGCCGGGCATGACGATATGTCCTCACTCAGGGTGTCCACGCCCTGGTTCGACGAGACCGGCGGCGAGAGTTCCTGGCTCCCGGGGTGGTTCACCCCGGTGACAGTGGCGGGACCGCGCCGGAATCGCACCGGCTTCCTCTCCTGCCGCCCGTAGTGGCTTCGGCAGTCCACCATGGTCCGGAAGAACCGTCAACTTGCCGTTGACCTGCGAGGCTGAAGTGTGCTGAGGCCCACAGAGGGGTTCGGGAGGGTGAACCCCGAAGGCGGCACGGGCACGGTGAACGGGCGGTACGGAGGCAACGCGCCCCGCACCGCCCGTCGCGCGGCCGTCAGGCCATGATCAGGTGGATCCCGTACGCCACCGCCGCCGCGCACGCCGCGAAGCAGGCGTAGGCACCGGTGACCGCGAGGGCCGCGGACCCGCCCTGGGCGGCGGCCCGTTCACGGCGGGACAGGCCGGTGATGCCCAAGGTGAACAGGGCCACCAGCGCCACGGTGACCACGAGGCTGACGCCGAAGACGGAACCGAGGGCGGCCCAGTCGATCTTCATGGTGCTCTTCTTCCTTCGCGTCCTGCTGTGGGGGTCAGACCGTGGTCTTGGCCGGAGGGGCCGTCGGGTCGGCGGGGGCCGGGACGGTGGCCGAGAGTTCGTCGCTCACGTGGCCCGCCGGCGGGATGGCCACCGCGGCCATGGCCGCGGTCACGACGCCGCTCTGTTCCTCGTCGGTCTCGTTCACGTTGGTGTGGTCGATGACCTCGCGCCGGGAGATCTTCCAGATCGCCGCGCTGGAGCCGACCAGGAAGACGGCGACGAGGGCGGTGCCCCAGCCGCCGAAGCCGCAGACCCACTCCGCGATCGCCGCGACCAGGGCCGCCGCAGGCAGCGTCAGGCCCCAGGCGACGAACATCCGGGTGGCCGTCGACCAGCGGACCACGCCGCCCTTGCGGCCCAGGCCCGCACCCATCACCGAACCCGAGACCGAGTGCGTGGTGGACAGGGAGAAACCGAGGTGGGAGGAGGCCAGGATGACCGTCGCGGCGCTGGTCTGGGCGGCGAAGCCCTGCTGCGGCTGGAGGTCGGTCAGGCCCTTGCCCATGGTGCGGATGATGCGCCAGCCGCCGAGGTAGGTGCCGAGCGCGATGGCGATGCCCGCGGAGAGGATGACCCACATCGGCGGGTCGGAGTCCGGGGCGAGGGTGCCGCCGGTGACCAGGGCCAGGGTGATGATGCCCATCGTCTTCTGGGCGTCGTTGGTGCCGTGGGCCAGGGAGACCAGGCCGGCGGAGGCGATCTGTCCGGCCCGGTACCCCTTCTCGGAGGCCTTGCTGTCGGCCGATTTGCGGCCCATGCGGTAGGTCAGCCGGGTCGCGAACATCGCGGCCAGGCCGGCGACCAGCGGCGCGGCGATCGCGGGGATCAGTACCTTGGTGACCAGGACGTCGCCGTGCACGGCGCCGAAGCCCGCCGAGGCGACGGTGGCGCCGATCAGGCCGCCCATCAGGGCGTGCGAGGAACTGGACGGCAGACCGACCAGCCAGGTCAGGAGGTTCCAGAGGATCGCGCCGACCAGTGCGGCGAAGATGACCTCGGGACGGATGCCGGCCTCGTCGACGAGGCCCTTGGAGATCGTGTTGGCGACCTCCACGGAGAGGAAGGCGCCCACCAGGTTGAGCACGGCGGACATGGCCACCGCAACCTTGGGCTTGAGAGCACCGGTCGAAATGGTCGTCGCCATCGCGTTCGCGGTGTCGTGGAAACCGTTCGTGAAATCAAACGCGAGTGCGGTTACTACCACAATCGCGAGGATCAGCGAGAAGCTTTCCATTTACCCAGGCAATCGTTCGAAGTCATTGGCGCGTTGAACGTAAGTAACCTGAATGAACGGAAGATGAACTGGGATGGGCGTCGGAGTGACCGTGGTGAAGCCGGATGCTCCACGGTCGGCCGGAAGCGGCTGCGGACGGTCGGCCGGAAGCGGGTGGGCACGGCCGGGAGCCGAAGGCACGCCGTTGAAGAGATTTCGGTCACCCGGCAGGATCACGGCATGGCTGAGCAACAGGTCGACCGGCGGGACACGAAGAAGCGGTGGGAGCGGCCGGCGAGCGACGAGGAGGCCCGCGCCTGGACCGCCCTCGTCGGGGCGGCCCGCCGAACCGCCGCGGACGGGCTCGTCGTCGGGACCTCCGGCAACGTCTCGCTGCGGGTGGGGGAGACCGTGCTGGTCACCCCCTCGGGCGTGCCCTACGACCGGCTGACGCCGGACGACGTGACCGGCGTCGACCTCACCGGCCGGCAAATCCTCGGCACCCTGGCCCCGACCAGCGAGCTGCCCATGCATCTCGCGGTGTACCGCACGACCGGCGCCCGCGCGGTGGTGCACACCCACGCCGTGCACGCGACGGCCGTCTCCACACTTGTCGACGAACTCCCGCTGATCCACTACATGGCCGCCGCGCTCGGCGGACCCGCACGGGTGGCCCCGTACGCGACCTACGGCACCGACGAGCTGGCCGAGAACATGCTGCGCGCCCTCGAGGACCGCGCCGGCTGCCTCCTCCAGAACCACGGCACCGTCACCTACGGCACGACCCTCGACCAGGCCTACGACCGCACCGCCCAGCTGGAGTGGATGTGCAGACTCTGGCTGACCGCCTCGTCCGTCCCCGGCCGCTCCCCGAACCTCCTGTCGGCCGAGCGGCTCGCAGAGGTCACGAACCGCCTGCAGAGCTACGGCCGGCCCGGCTGACCGGCTGTGGCGGGCGGCGGGGCGGAGCAGGGCCCGGAACGGCCGGCCGCACCGGCGGCGTCTCCCACGGTGGGCGTCCACTGGCCGGGGGCCGGCCGGGTGACCGATTCCCGGGCCGGCCGGCCGACGGAGGCCCTCCCGGGCCGTCCAGGCGCTCACGGGCAGCGCGGCCGAGCGGCCGGTGGGGGCGGCACACTCCGGGAGCGGTTGACCGCCGCCGCCGGTGGGGTCCCCCGGCGGGCGGTCCACAGCGTGGCCGGATGGCCGGCCGGCCCGGTCGGCTTCCGGGACTGACGGCGGGGACCACGTGCCGGCCGGATCGTCCACGGGCTCATGTGTTCACGGGCAGCGCGGCCGGACCGACCGATGCCGGAGGGCGCCGCCGGCGTCGCCCGGAGCGGCCGGCCGACGCCGGTGGCGGCCCGGGTAACGTCCATCGACCGTGTGACCGGGCCCTCGGCGGCTCGGCTGCCCGGCGCCCGGGCACCCCGGTTGCCGCCCGTCCCGGCGACTCGGCGTACCCGGGGGCCCGGTCCCGTGCACCCGCCGGGGTGGCCGGGCGGCAGGTCCGCCGGGACACTGGGTGGGTGCGTACTGTCAGAGCGACGGCCGCTGCCGTCACCGCCGTGATAGGGGCCTCCGTCGCCGCGGTGGCGGTCGGCAGGCTTGCCAGCGACGCCGCCCTCAAGGCGCCGCCGGGCAGACCCCTGCCCGCCGAACCCCGGCTCACCGTCCACGGCGTCGCCGCCGGACAGGTCATCCTCACCCGGCACCTCGCCGCGCTGCGGCCCGGTCGCTACGGCCTCGCCGGTGACGGCGCGCACACGGTCGTCGGTCCCGTCCTGGACGACGTTCCGTCCTCCGCCGACACCGTCGTACGCCGGGTCGAACGCGTCGTACGGGGCGGTCTTGAGCCCGGCGACCGGGTCTGGTTCACCCCGAACCTCTACGTCGGCGATCCGGGGACCGCCCTGGGCCTGGACCACACCGACGTCGACGTCCCCGGCGAACTCGGCCCTCTCCCCGCCTGGTTCGTGCCGGGCGTCCGGGACACCTGGGTGCTGGCGGTGCACGGACTCGGCACCACCCGGGAACACACCATGAACCTCATGGAGTTCCTGCACCGGTACCACTTCCCGGTGCTCGCCCTCGCCTACCGGGGCGACCGGGGCGCGCCGCGCTCGCCCGACGGCCTCAGCCACCTCGGCGAGACCGAGTGGCGAGACCTCGACGCGGCGATCAGCTACGCGGTGGACGCCGGCGCCCGGCAGGTCGTTCTGCTCGGCTGGTCCACCGGCGCGACCATGGCCCTGCGCGCCGCCGCCCGCTCCGGACTGCGCGACCATGTCGCCGGGCTGGTCCTGGACTCCCCGGTGCTCAGCTGGGAATCGACACTCCGGGCCCTCGCCACCGCCCGCCGTACGCCCGGCGCGCTGCTGCCGCTGGCGGTCCGCGCCGCCCAGGGCCGCACCGGCCGCCACGGCGACCACCACCACGGTGGCCACCGCCCCGGCACCCCAGGGCCGGAGCGCGTCGGCATCCCCACCCTGATCGTCCACGGACCCGGCGACACGGTGGCCCCCTGGCTGCCCTCCCGCCGCCTGGCCGCCGCCCAGCCCAACACGGTCACCCTGCACACGGTCGACGACGCTTCGCACGGCGCGATGTGGAACGCCGACCCGCACACCTACGAAGAGGTGCTGCGCCGCTTCCTCACCCCTTTCATGTGACCGCCGCGCACCGCACCGGCCATCCCGGAGGCGGCCCGCGGGACCGGCCGTCACGGCCTTCCCGCGGGCCGCCGCCCGGATTCCGCTCCGTGACGTGTCCCCGGCATGTCCCGGCCTGTTTCCTTCCTCGGACCGCCGGTGCTCCCCGGTGCGTTGGCCTTCCCCTTCGCCGCGTGTGACATTCCGTTTGGGTTTTCGGACCGTCAACCGCGAGACTGCACCCGTGACGTCCCGTATCCCGCGCGACTCCAGGCTTCGACTTGTCCGCCCGCGACCCCTGGCCGCTGCCCCCAGGGCAATGAACCAGCAGCGCTCGCGCCGCCCCGCGCCGCGCCCGCCGGAAGGCACACCGGCCCCTGCGGAGCTGGCCCGAATGGCGCGCTCCCGTCTGGCCGGTGCGGCCCGCGTCGCCCGCTGGGCCGACGCGGCCCTGGGCCCCGGCCGGGGCAGTGCCACCGCCGCCGGCCAGGCGATCCTCTCCGACACGACCGCCGAATGGGCGGCCGACGACCTGGGCCTGACTTCGGTTCAGGTCCGCGCCGACTGGGACACGGCCCGGCTCGCCGGCCTGGTCGAGGTACACGGCGACATCGCGCGCCCCGGCTGGCGGCTGCGCGCCTGGAACCGCGACGACAGCGCCGTGCTGCGCGGCTGGGTCGCTCTGTTCGACGCCTGGTCGCTCGCCCACCCGGAGCCCGAGGGCCATGAGCCCACCGCCGTGGGTGAGGTCGTCTCGGCCATGCCGCAGGTGCTCTCCTTCCTCCAGCTGTCGGCCGGCCCGGTTCCCGTCCCGCAGCTTCTCGACCTCCTGCAGCAGCGGGTCACCGAACTGCGCACGGAACGCTGCGAGGTCGACTACGGGCCCCGCTCCCCCGACCCCGCCCACCCCGAGCCCCAGCTCAGAGCGGCGGCGGCGCCCACCTCCGCCCCCACCGGGCCGGGTGCCGACGAGGCCCCGCTCGCCCCGCTCGCCCCGCTCGCCCCGCTCGCCCCGCTCGCCCCGCTCCTCGACTGGGCCCTGCGCGCCCTCGCCGCCGTGGGCGCTCTCACCTACGGAGAGGGACAGGCCACCCTCACCCCGCTCGGCAGCTGGGCGGTCTGGGTCAAGCTGGAGCAGATCTGTGTCGCCGCCCAGAGCCCCGCCGGGAACATCGAGCAGGGCGCCGAGGACATGCTCCGCGGCTGCGCCCAACTACGCCCCAACGCCGCCCGCGCCGAGTACCGCGCCTGGCTCGCCGCCCGCCCGGTGGGCAGCGCCGTCACCGAACTGCTCGACGCCGCCCGCGGTGAGGACGCCCTGCTGCGCGGCCTCGCCTTCGAGGCGCTGCGGGTCGTCGGCGCCCCCGCCGAACCCGAGGTCCGCACCGTCCACGACGAGCCGACCCTGCGGCCCTACGCCCTGCTGTGGCTCGCCGAGCACGAGGGCGCCGACCCCGAGGACGCCCACGGGGTCCTCACCCGGTCGGAGGCCACCTGGCTGTGGGTGGACACCGCCGCCGCGGTCGCCGACCACGGGGAGGCTCCGCTGCTGGTACGGCATCTGGAGTCCGCGGTCCAGCCCACGGTCCCCGCGCTGCTGAACGAGGTGCGTGCCGTCGGACACCCGCGCACCGTCCAGGTCCTGGTCGCCCTGGCCGCCGCACACCCCGATCCGGCCCTGGCCAAAGCCGTCCGCCGGGCCGCCTTCCAGGTGCACACCGGAAGCTGATCCGGCCCCCCCGCACGACCCGCAGGACCGCCCGCCCGCGCGGTCCTGCGGGCCGCCCCGACGCCTCCCACCCCTCAGCGCGGCCCTTCCCGCTCCTCGCTCACGCCCCCGTCTCGGGGGCGTACGTGCCGAAGCTCCAGATGTTGCCCTCGACATCGCGGGCCATGTAGTCCCGCGAGCCGTAGTCCTGGTCCGTCGGGGGCATCAGGATCTCCGCGCCCTGCTCCACCGCCCGCCGGTGATGCGCGTCCACGTCGTCCACGACGACGTGGACCCCGGCCGGGCCCGAGCCCTCCATCGCCTTGTCGAACGCGCTGCCGGTGCCCTTGGACCCCAGCATCACCGCGCCGTTGCCCTGCACCAGCTCGGCGTGGGCCACTCCGCCGCCCCCGTCCTCGTACACCGACAGTTCGGTGAACCCGAAGGCCTCGGTGAGCTGCCGGATCGCCGCCTTGGCGTCCGCGTACAGCAGGGTCGGAAAGACGCGCGGACGACCGCCGCCCGTGCCTGCCATGGTCATCACCCCTCGTGTTCCACAACCGGACAATCACCGGAAGATCGCCGGAAATTCGACCTGTCACCCAGTCTGGCACCCCCACCGACAACGCCCCCGGCCCGGAGGACCGCCCGCACCGCACATCCGCGGGCCGGAAAAGAGGTTGCGCGGCCCCGTTAGAATGGCTCCCATGGCCATTCTCCTCGCGCATTAGACGGCGGGAACGCCCTCAGCCGCCCACCGCCACCCAACGCCCTGGAGCCTGTCCGTGATCTCCGCCTCCGGCATCGAGCTGCGCGCCGGTGCCCGTGTCCTCATCGAGAGCGCCACCTTCCGTATCGCCAAGGGCGACCGCATCGGCCTGGTCGGCCGCAACGGCGCCGGCAAGACCACCCTCACCAAGGTCCTCGCCGGCCAGGGCGTCCCCGCCGCCGGCAACGTCACCCGCTCCGGTGAGGTCGGCTACCTCCCCCAGGACCCCCGCACCGGCGACCTCGACGTGCTCGCTCGCGACCGCGTCCTGTCCGCCCGCGGCCTGGACACCCTGATCCGCAAGATGCGCGAGAACGAGCAGCGGATCGCCAACGGCCAGGGCAGCACCCGCGACAAGGCACTGAGGCAGTACGAGCGCCAGGAGACCGAGTTCCTCACCAAGGGCGGGTACGCCGCCGAGGCCGAGGCCGCCACCATCGCCGCCGCGCTGAACCTGCCCGACCGGGTGCTCGGCCAGCCGCTGCACACGCTCTCCGGCGGTCAGCGCCGCCGTATCGAGCTGGCCCGCATCCTGTTCTCCGACGCGGACACACTGCTGCTCGACGAGCCGACCAACCACCTCGACGCCGACTCGATCGTCTGGCTGCGCGACTACCTCAAGACCTACCGTGGCGGCTTCGTCGTGATCTCCCACGACGTGGACCTGGTCGAGACGGTCGTCAACAAGGTGTTCTACCTGGACGCCAACCGCTCCACGATCGACATCTACAACATGGGCTGGAAGCTCTACCAGCAACAGCGCGAGGCCGACGAGAAGCGCCGCAGGCGCGAGCGGCAGAACGCCGAGAAGAAGGCCGCCGCCCTCAACGCCCAGGCCGACAAGATGCGAGCCAAGGCCACCAAGACCGTCGCCGCGCAGAACATGGCCCGCCGCGCGGAGCGCCTGCTGTCCGGCCTCGAAGGCGTCCGCCAGGCCGACAAGGTCGCCAAGCTGCGCTTCCCCGACCCGTCCCCCTGCGGCAGGACCCCGCTGACCGCCGAGGGCCTGTCGAAGTCGTACGGCTCGCTCGAGATCTTCACCGATGTCGACCTGGCCATCGACAAGGGCTCCCGCGTCGTCATCCTCGGTCTCAACGGCGCAGGCAAGACCACCCTGCTGCGCCTCCTGGGCGGAGTGGAACAGCCCGACACCGGCACGGTCGTACCCGGCCACGGGCTCAAGCTCGGCTACTACGCGCAGGAGCACGAGACCCTCGACCGGGACCGCACGGTGCTGGAGAACATGCGCTCCGCCGCGCCCGACATGGATCTCGTCGAGGTCCGCAAGGTGCTCGGCTCGTTCCTGTTCTCCGGTGACGACGTCGACAAGCCCGCCGGTGTCCTCTCCGGCGGCGAGAAGACCCGCCTGGCGCTCGCGACCCTCGTGGTCTCCTCGGCGAACGTGCTCCTCCTCGACGAGCCCACCAACAACCTCGACCCGGCCAGCCGTGAGGAGATCCTCGGCGCGCTGCGCACCTACAAGGGCGCCGTCGTCCTGGTCACACACGACGAGGGCGCCGTCGAGGCGCTCCAGCCGGAGCGGATCATCCTGCTGCCGGACGGCATCGAGGACCTGTGGGGTGCCGACTACGCGGACCTCGTCGCCCTCGCCTGAGCGGCCCCGTGCCGCGGGGCCTCCGGCGCGGACCGGTCGCCGGCGTGATCCACCGCGTATGGATCATTCGGCCCATCGGTGATCCATCATTCGTGTGAGATCTCCTCGTACCCAGGTGTGTCCTGCACCGGCGTCGCGGCCGAGCTCCTGATCGTCCGGGGCTCGGCCGCGTCACCGCTCTGACCTGGCACTTCACGGCGGAACCCGTCCGGTGGTGTGGGCGACACATCGTGGAATGTGTCATTCCGTATGTGGGGATGCGCTCCTGTCGTCACAACCTTGTCGCACGGACCTTGCCGAATGGGTGGCCATCGGGCCCCGGAGGGGTGATCATGAGGGGACCAGAGCGCACTTCCCATGAGGAGGCACGGGTGGCCGAGACTCTGAAGAAGGGCAGCCGGGTGACCGGCGCCGCGCGCGACAAGCTCGCGGCAGACCTGAAGAAGAAGTACGACGCCGGTGCGAGCATCCGGGCGTTGGCCGAGGAGACTGGCCGCTCGTATGGCTTTGTGCACCGCATGCTCAGTGAGTCGGGCGTCACGCTCCGAGGGCGTGGCGGGGCGACCCGGGGCAAGAAGGCCGCTTCGGCCTGACTCCCGGGCGCCCCGATCCGAGGTGGCCACCCGGTCGGCCGACCGGCCGGGCGGGTGGTTACTGTGCAGTCACTCAGTTGTGCCGCAGGGCGGGCCCGGTCCCGCCGTGCGGTACGGAGGACGACCGCACCCATCGGAGGCGCTCCATGGCTTCGCCCGCCCAGGATCTTGGTCCCGTGCTCGACAAGGACGGCGTACGGCTCACCGTCGACGATGCGATCGCCACGGTGACGCTGACCAACCCGGCCAAGCGCAACGCGCAGAGCCCCGCTCTGTGGCGCGCGCTGACCGAGGCGGGCCGGCTGTTGCCGGGATCCGTGCGTGTCGTGGTGCTCCGTGGCGAGGGCAAGTCCTTCTCCGCCGGGCTCGACCGGCAGATGCTCACCCTCGAGGGCATAGAGGGTGATCCGTCGTTCGTCGAGATGGCGCGCGGCAGCGAGGCCGACCTCGACGCGACCATCGCCGCGTACCAGGAGGCGTTCACCTGGTGGCGGCGCAGCGACATCGTGTCCGTCGCGGCCGTGCAGGGACATGCCATCGGGGCCGGTTTCCAGCTGGCCCTCGCCTGCGATCTGCGGATCGTCGCCGACGACGTCCAGTTCGCCATGCGCGAGACCAGCCTGGGACTCGTCCCGGACCTGACCGGCACGCATCCACTGGTCGGGCTCGTCGGGTACGCCCGCGCGCTGGAGATCTGCGTGACCGGGCGGTTCGTCACGGCCGAGGAGGCCGTGCACACCGGACTCGCCAACATCGCCGTGCCCGGCGGCGAACTGGACGCAGCGGTACGGGACCTCACGGCGGCGCTGCTCGCCGCGCCCCGGGACGCCGTGATCGAGACGAAGGCGCTGCTGAGCGGGGCCGTGGCGCGTACGTACGAGGAGCAGCGAGTCGCCGAGCGCGCGGCCCAGGGCCGCCGGCTGAGGGACCTGACCGGTCTCGGCGAATGAGCAGCCCGTGACGCTCCGGCCGGCGTCAGTCGACCGCCGTGACCAGGACCGCCACTGTCGGGCGATCCGGCAGGGCGGCCGACACCGCCGAGCGGACCGCGTGGGCCACGTCCAGTGCCCGGTGGTCCGCCCCGACGGCGAGGTCCACGCGCGCGTGCCGGCCGGCCAGGGAGACGGTGGCGGGCGCCTGCGGTGACGATGTCAGGTGCACCGCGCGGCCGAGCACACCCGTCAGCCGGGAGACCCCCGGTGAGGCGAGTGCGGCAGCGGCGACCCGGCCCTCGTCGGACCCACCGGACGCCGGGAGACCGGAAGGGGCACCGGCTCCGCCCCCGGACGGAGCACCGGTCGGTCCGGTGGCCGGTTCGTCGGCTTCCGCCCCGCCCTCCGCCGCGGGGCCCGCCTCCGGGCCCGTCGCCGTCCCGGCCTCCGCGTCCAGCAGTTCGGTCACCCGCAGGTCGACCTCCGTCACCACCAGCCCGATCCGCTCCGCCGCGGCCCGCGACAACGCGGCCCGCAGCCGGTCCGCGGTCGCCGGCAGCGGCTCCACCGCCGTGGCCGCGAACCGGGCCGTCACACGCAGCGGGCCCGGCGGCAGGGCACTGGGCGGAGGCGGCACCACCGGCTCACCGGCATCCTTCGGGGCGGCGAGCGCGATCCGCAGACCGTCCAGGCGCACGTCCGGCTCGGCCCGCGCCACCGCGCGCCGCAGAACCTCCCCGGCGGCCCTCTCGGAGATCCACGCGCCGTCCCGCGGTCCGCCCAGCGGCAGAAGCCTGCCCAGCCCCAATTGCTGCCGCACTGCCCGAGTCCATCCGTCCGCCGTCATTCCCCCAGCCTGCCGTATCCATGGCGCGCCGCGCCGCATTGGCGCATACGGTGGTTCCCGTGGACGACGATCGGAAGGGACGTACGGCGATGAGCGACACCACGGACGGCGGCTCCACACGGGCCGCCGACCTCGAGAAGACCGGACCGGACACCTCCGCGGGCAGAGGGCCGGGAGCCCGGCGCGGCGGAGGCGACGCGGCCGGCCGCGGCCGCACCACGATCGCCGACGGTGTCGTGGAGAAGATCGCGGGCCTCGCCGCGCGGGACGTGTTCGGCGTGCACGCCATGGGCAGCGGTCTGTCCCGGACCTTCGGAGCCGTGCGCGACCGGGTGCCGGGCGGATCGAAATCGGTGACCCGCGGAGTGAAGGTCGAGGTCGGCGAGGTGCAGACCGCGCTCGACCTGGAGATCATCGTCGACTATGGCGTCTCCATCGTCGATGTCGCCAAAGCCGTACGGGAGAACGTCATCGCGGCGGTCGAGCGGATGACGGGCCTCGAGGTGGTCGAGGTCAACATCGCGGTGAGCGACGTGAAGCTGCCGGACGAGGAGGACGAGGAGTCGGAAAGCCGCCTCCAGTGAGGAACCGCGCGGTGAACGGGTGTCCCCGGCCGCGAGGACGGCGGACCGCTGGGGAGTTCGAGGAGCTGAGGAGCGCACCATGAGCATGGCCGTGGCCGGCATGATCGCCGGCATGGCACTGGGCTTCGCCGGATACTTCGGCGGATTCGGTGCCTTCCTGCTGGTGGCGGCCCTGGGCGCCATCGGTTTCGTCGTCGGGCGGTTCCTCGAGGGGGACCTGGAGTTCGGCGACTTCTTCCGTACCCGTGACAATCGGCGGCGATGACACCCGTGGGAGCGGTACGCACGGGGGAGGCCGAAGCCGGGGGTGCCCCGGCCGTCGTGGAGCCGCGTGAGCGCGGTGCGACCAGGATCGCCGACCGGGTGGTCGCGAAGATCGCCTCCCAGGCGGCCCGCGAGGCGGTCGGACCGCTGCCCCCGGACGCCGAGCCGCCGTACTCCACGGTCGTCGTTCACCACGACGACACCGCGCGGGTCCGCGTCCATGTCGAACTCGGCTACCCCGGTGACATCGGCGGCCGGTGCGGAGAGGTGCGCCGGCAGGTGGTCGCGCGGGTGTCCACACTGGCGGGCATGCAGGTGCCGGAGGTCGTCGTCCAGGTGGAGCGGCTGCACATGGCGGCGGCCCTCGACACGGCCCAGGGGAGGACCCGATGAGCGGACCCGGTCCTGCCGAGGAGGCCACGGGCACCGTCCTGGAGAAGCCACCGCCGCCCGAGCCGGACGACTCCGCGGGCACCGGTCCCCGGCGCTTCTGGTCGGCCCGCAGAATTCCCGCCGGCCTGCTCGCGCTGCTGCTCCTGGTGATCGTCGCCGCGTTCCTGTACGACATCGCCGCGGTGCGCGCCGACCGGCCCGTGACGAGCTGGCGCCGGGAACTCGCCGGCCAGCTGGCCGGGCGGCCCCTGGACGACTTCTGGGTACTGCTGGGCGCCGGAATCGCCGCCCTCCTGGGGCTCTGGCTGCTCCTGCTGGCCCTCACCCCCGGGCTGAGGTTCCTGCTCCCGATGCGCCGCACCCACCCCGACGTCCGCGCCGGCCTCGACCGGGACGCGGCGGTGACGGTACTGCGGGACCGGGCCGTCGATGTCGCCGGGGTGCGGTCGGTACGAGTGCGGGTGACCCGTAAGCGGGCCGACGTCCGCGCAGTGTCGCATTTCCGTGAACTGGACGAGGTGCGGGCCGACCTGCGTGCGGTGCTCGCCGACGCGGTCAGGGGCATGGCGCTGTCCCGGCCGCCGGTGCTGGCGGTACGGGTACGGCGTCCCGGCCGGAAGGAGGGAGGGCGGTGACCAGAGTCGTCAACCGTGTCCTGCTCGGGATCGTGGGACTGCTCCTCGTGGCCCTCGGCGGGTCCGTACTGGCCGTCGGACTGGGAGCACCGGCGCCGTCCTGGTGGCTGCACGACGGACGGCACGACGTGCTGCTGGACGAGGCCGAGCGGACCCGGTGGCGGGACGCGGGCTGGTGGTGGCCGGTCGTGATCGCCGCCCTCGTGGTCCTCCTCCTGCTCCTGCTGTGGTGGCTGGTCGCGGTGGTGCGCCGACGACGGCTCGCCGAGGTGTTCGTCGCCACCGGCGACGGCGACGAAGCGGTGCTGCGCGGCCGGGCGCTGGAGACCGTACTGGCCCATGAGGCGGGCCGGCTGGACGGGGTCGGACAGGCCCACGTACGGCTGACCCGCCGCCGCGGTCTCCCGCGGACCCGTGTCCGCCTGCTCCTGGAACCCCATGCCGACCCCGGCACCGTGCTGGACGGGTTCACCACCGGAGCCCTGACCCACGCCCGCGAGTCGACGGGCCTTGGCACCCTCCCGGCCGAGGTCCGCCTCCGGTCCGTCAAACACCGCCCGGAACGGGTCAGCTGAGCGCTCCGGCGGATTCCGTGGTGCCTCGTGCGGGTGAGGGATGCCCGGGTACGCCGCGTGCACCCGGTCGGAGTGCCGCAGGCGGGGTGGGCCGGTCGATGGCGTTCGCCGGACCTCACTGACGTCCGCCGCAGCCCACGGACGGCTTCACCCTCCCCCGATGTTGGCTCAAAAGTCACTTTTCCTTAGTCGTTGACTATGGACATCACTATGCATACGCTCCTTCATGTTCAGGGTTGTCCCTATGCAATGAGGTGGGTGCATGGTCAAGGTTGCGGTTGTCGGAAGCTATGGGGCCGGGCTGACCATGCGGTTGCCCAGGTCGCCCGCCGCAGGCGAGACCGTCTCGGGTGGGGTGTTTTCCCCCGGCCCCGGGGGAAAAGGAAGCAACCAGGCCATCGGTGCCGCCCGACTCGGCGCAGAGGTCTCCCTGGTGACCGCCGTCGGCGATGACGACTTCGGGCGGGCCGCTCGCGCACTGTGGCGGGAGGAAGGTGTCGCGGCGGACCGTGTCCTGACGGCCGAAGCCCCGACGATGGTCGGATTCATCCTGGTCGAGCCATCCGGGGAGAACCGCATCAGCATCGCCCCCGGTGCCCTGGACGAACTGGACGCGGCCGCCGTGGAGTCCTTCCGCGCCGAGATCGCCGCCGCCGACATCCTCGTGGTCTCCATGGAGATCCCCGAGGCGGCCGTGGCCGCGGCACTGCGCGCGGGCCGCGACGCGGGAACCCCGACTCTGCTCAACCCGGCACCCGCCCGCCGGCTGCCCGACGACCTCTGGCCGCTGATCGACGTGATCACCCCCAACCAGACCGAGGCTCCCGTGCTCCTCGGACTCCAGGAGGGGCACGGGCAGGACGACGAGGAACTGGCGCGCCGTCTGTGCGCGCTCACCGGCGGTGCCGCGGTCCTGACCCGGGGAGACCAGGGAGCACTCGTCGTACAGGCGGGCGTCACGACACGGATTCCGCCGCACCCGGCCAGGACCGTCGTCGACACCACCGGCGCGGGCGACTCCTTCACCGCCGCACTCGCCGTCACCCTCGCCGAGGGGCGCTCCCTCACCGAGGCGGCGCGCCTCGCCGGGGTCGCCGGCGCCCATGCCGTGACCATCGCCGGGGTCGTTCCCGCACTGCCGACCCGAGACCAGCTGAATGCCCTGATTGGAACCGACCGATGACCACGACCACCGCGTCCGCGCAGCGGGAGTTCGCACTTCCCCTGCGCAGAATGCTGCACGCCCGTGAAGCCGGTGTCTTCGCCGCCCTCGTCCTGCTCTTCGTGCTGGGCAGCGTCCTCTCGCCGAGCTTCGCCCAGTCCGACAACCTGCTCTCGGTGGGTCAACAGGTCTCCCAGATGGGCATCATGGCCATCGGCGTGACCTTCGTGATCCTCAACGGAGAGATCGACCTGTCCGTCGGTTCCACCTACGCCCTGTCGGCGATCTCGACCGGCATCCTGATCTCGGACGGGTGGAGCTGGGTCTGGGCGGCACTCGTCGGTCTCGCTGTCGGCGCGGTGGCGGGACTGCTCAACGGCCTGGCGGTGGTCGTGCTCGGCGTGCCGTCGTTCATCGTCACCCTCGGCACGCTCAGCGTGTTCCGCGGTGTCGCGCTGCTCATCTCCGACGGCGCCCCGATCTCCCTCAGCTCCTCGCAGACGGGTGTCGCGGACTTCAACCTGCTGGGCCAGGGACTCCTGTTCGGCGTCATCCCGATGCAGTTCGTGTTCTTCGCCGTCATCGCCGTGGCCGGCGCGGTGCTGCTGTCCCGTTCCCGCTTCGGCTTCAACACCTACGCCGTCGGCGGAAACCAGGAGGCCGCCCGGCTCGTCGGCGTCAACGTCAAGCGGGTGAAGCTGACCGCGTTCGTCCTCTCCGGATTCACCGCCGCACTCGCGGGAGTCCTCGGCCTGTCCTTCCTGTCCTACGTCCAGGGCGTCACCGGGCAGGGCATGGAACTCACCGTGATCTCCGCGGTCATCATCGGCGGCGCGGCGTTGTTCGGCGGCTCCGGCACCATCTGGGGCACCGTCATCGGTGTCGCCTTCATCGGCCTGCTGCAGAACATCCTCAACGTCAAGGGGATCTCCTCCTTCTGGCAGACCGTCGTGACCGGACTGGTCATCGTCGCCGCAGTCGCCGCCGACACCTGGCAACGCCGGCGCAAGTCCCGCGCCTGACCGCCGCCTTCCTGTTCCGTCCAGACGCTCCCGACCGCACACACCCGACCGGCCGCACGGCCGTGGCCGCCACGGAGCGCCCCGGCGGATCGCCGTCCCCACCGACACCCTGCGACAAAGGAGTCTCCCGTGTCCTCTCGTCCCACCCTCAGAAGCCTCGTCGCCGTTGCCACCGCCACCACCGTTCTCGGCCTCACCGCCTGCGGCGCCGTCACCTCCACCGGCAGCGCGGCTTCCGACGGTGAGTTCAAGCTCGCCGCCCACGTTCAGCAGCGGATCGACGACGGCAAGCCGCTGCGGATCAAGCTCAGTTACCACGACCCGTCCCTGGCCTTCGCCACGCCCATCGGCGCGGGCATGAAGAAGGCGGGCGGGGAATTCGGTGTCGAGGCGAGCCTGATCGGGCCCACCGGCGGCGACGCGGCCAAGCAGGTCTCCGAGATCCAGACACTGCTGCAGCAGAAGGCCGTCGACGGCCTCGCCGTCTCCTCCGCGTCCAGCGATGCGCTCAAGCCCGTCATAGCCCAGGCCCACAAGGCCGGTGTCCCCGTCGTCTCCTTCAACACCGACAACCCGGACTCGGAACAGATGGGCTTCGTCGGCCAGGACCTCAAGGGTTCGGGCAAGGCACAGGCCGAGCGGCTCCGTGAGGACCTCGGCGCGGACGCCAAGGGCAAGGTCGTCGTCTTCTCGGTGGACACCGGGGCCGGCTGGTCCCACGACCGGTTCAGCGGATTCAAGCAGGGTCTGTCCGGGAGCGGCCTGGACGTCGTCGGCCCGGTCAACGTCGGAAACGAGCCCAGTGCCGCGTACAACACCGTCGAGTCCACGATGTCCGGACAGTCCGGCGTCGTCGCCATCGCGGGCCTCGACTGCTGTTCCACGACCGCCGCCGCCAAGTGGGTGGCGGGTGCGAAGAAGAAGGACACCATCACGGTCGGCGGTTTCGACCTGCTGCCGCAGACCGCTGAGTACCTCCGAAGCGGCGTGGTCGACTTCACGATCAGCCAGAACCCGGTCGAGCAGGGCTACCAGGCCGTCAAGGTGCTCCACGACTTCCTGGACGAGGGTACGGAGATCACCGGTGTGAACACCGGGGCCCAGTTCATCACCCGGGACAACCTCGGCGAAGCGACGGTGGAGAAGTGACCGCCGTGCCCGAGGCCCCCACGGCCGTCGAGGTACGCGGACTGTCCCGCAGCTTCGGCCCGGTGCGCGCCCTGTCCGACGTCTCCTTCGACGTCCCCGCCGGCGAGGTGACGGCGCTGCTCGGCGAGAACGGCGCGGGGAAGTCCACCCTGCTCAAGATCCTTGCCGGTCTCCAGCCGCCCAGCGGGGGCACCGTCACTGTCTTCGGAGAGCGGGTGACCTCCTTCGACCCCAGCACCATGCTCGACCGGCACGGCGTCGCGATCGTCCCCCAGGAGCTCTCGCTGCTTCCCGACCGCAGCGTCGCGGAGAACGTTCTGAGTGGTATGGAACCGGGACACCGGTGGTTCCCCTCCCGCAGCCGGATGACGGACCGCACCGCCGAGGTTCTGGCCCGCTTGGACCTGGCCGTGGACCCCGCCACACCCGTCGGGTCGCTGGACCTGGCAACCCAGCAGCTCGTCGTCGTGGCCCGGTCCGTCGCCCGGGGCTGCCGGGTCCTGATCCTGGACGAGCCGACCGCGATGCTCACTCCGGCCGAGGCCGAGCGACTGTTCACCCTGATGGCCGGCCTCAAGGAGGACGGCACCACCCTGTTGTACGTCTCCCACCGGATGCCGGAGGTCTTCCGGCTGGCCGATCGCATCGAAGTGCTGCGCGACGGTTCCCACGTCGCCTCCTGGCGGAACTCCGAGACAACTCCCGAACAGGCGGTCGCCGCCATGGTCGGCCGCCGCCTCGGCCACTTCGAGCGGCGCCCCGACCACCACCCCGACCCCGCCGTCACGCCCGCCCTGCGCGTGGACGGGCTGACCGGCCGCCGACACCGGGACGTGTCCCTGGAGATACGGCCCGGGGAGATCCTCGGTGTGGCCGGCCTGCCGGACTCCGGGCGGGTGGAGCTGCTGCACAACATCTTCGGCGGCGACCGCGGCACCGGTGGCTCGGTGGAACTCCTGGGCGAGCCCTACCAGCGACGCAACCCGATCGCCAGCGTCGGCCGCCGTCTGGCGTTCGTCCCCGGGGAGCGCCGCGCCCAGGGCCTGCTGACGACCATGAGCGTCGGTGACAACGTCGGCGCGCTGACCACGGAGCGGCTGAGCAGGTTCGGACTGCTCCACCGTCGGGCCCTCAACCGGCAGGCCACCGAACAGGCGCAGCGCATGCGGGTCAAGACCGCCACCATGGATCAGTCCATCACCAGCCTGTCCGGCGGCAACCAGCAGAAGGTGGTCCTCGGCCGCTGGCTGGCGATCGACCCGGCCGTGCTGATCCTCGACGAACCCACCCGCGGGGTGGACGTCGGAGCGAAGGCGGAGATCTACGAGCAGCTCTTCGCGCTCGCGGAGAAGGGCCTCGCGATTCTCTGCTCCTCCTCGGACCTGCCCGAACTGCTCACCCTGACCGACCGGATCGTGGTGATGAGCGAGGGCCGCGTCGCCGGCATCGTGCCGTCGGCCGAGGCGACCGAGGAATCGGTCATGACCCTGGCGACCGGAGCGGCGCCGGCCGCCTGACTCCCGTCCTCCTCACCCTGGAAAGGAACCATGAAACGACACGGCATCCTCAACGCCGAACTGAGCGGGGCCCTGGCCACCCTCGGCCACACCGACCTGCTGCTGGTCGTCGACGCGGGCTTCCCCGTCCCCCGGGACGCCCACCGCATCGACCTGGCGGTCGCGGAGAACCTTCCGGACCTGCGGACCGTGCTCGGACTGATCGCCGACGAGCTGGTCGTCGAGGGGGGTGGTGCGGGCCGAGGACGTCCCCACCCGCCACCCCCGGCTCGACGCATGGCTGCGCGAGAGGTTCTCCGGCGCCGAGTTCACCACCCGTCCGCACACCGAGGTCCTCGGCGAACTGGCGCGTCGGGCCAAGGTCGTCGTCCGCACCGGCGCTTTCGAACCCTGGGGCAACATCGGCCTGTTCTGTGGCGTCGACGCCCCCCCCGCTGGTTCGACAAGGAGGACGTGGAGGCCCCTCCGGAGTACGCCTCCAGGCTCTGATCCCCGGGATCCGACGTCGTGGGCGCAGGACCGTTCCACAGCCCACCCCCACCCCCACCCCCACCCCCAGGAGAGAATCCGTGCCCGAGACAGTGACGACCCCCTCCGCCGAGCTGACGCTCAGTCCGGCCGAGCTGGCCCCCTACATCCAGCACACCCGTATCGAGTCCGATGCCACCCGCGACGACATGGTGGCCCACGCGCAGGAGACCGTCACCTACGGCTTCAACGCCGCGATGGTCCCTGCCTCCTGGCTCCCCGTCGTGGTCGCCGAACTGCGCGGCACCGGCATCGGCGTCGCCTCCGCCCTGGACTTCCCCACGGTGGGCGTCATGACCAGCGCGGGCAAGGCGGCCGAAGCGGCCGAGATAGCCCGGCTCGGCGCCACCCAGCTCGACATCGGCGTGCAGGTCGGCTGGCTCAGGAGCGGCAAGTACGATGAGTTCCGGGAGGACATCGAGGGCGTGGTCCGTGCTTTCGGCGGCCCCGTCAAGGTCATGCTGGAACTGCCGTTGCTCAGCGCGGAGGAGAAGGAGGCCGCCGTCGAACTGGCCATGGAGGCCGGCGCGGCCTACCTCAAGAACGCCAGCAGCGGGCAGATCGAGACGGCAGGCCCGGAAAGCGTCCGCTACCTTGTCGACCGGGCCCGTGACGGCGTCCGGGTGAAGGCGTCGGGTTCCATCAAGTCCTACCGTCAGTCCCTGGAACTTCTGCGTGCCGGAGCCTCGTTGCTCGGTACGAGTGCCGGGAAGGCGATCGTCACCGGCACCGGCGACGGTTCCACCGTCAGCTACTGACCAGCCGCCGTGCCCCGGCCTCCCCGGCCGGGGCACGGCGTATCCACCGTGTAGAGGAGACCTGTGACCGTGACGGCCGACGAAGGGGGTCTTCCGGGCATCCGGCGCAACGTCCCCACCGCGATCCATGTGCAGATCTCGGAACACATCCGACTGCGCATCGCGAGCGGTCGGTGGCCGGCGCACTACCGGCTCAAGAGCGAGCCAGAACTGGCCCAGGAGTTCGGGGTCAGCCGCGGCACGGTGCACCGTGCCCTGACGACCCTCATCGAGGAGGGGCTGCTGAGGCAGGTCCGCGGACGCGGCACGTTCGTGACGTCCACCGTCATCGAACCGTCGATCGCACAGAAGCTGAGCACCCTCTCGGAGGACTTCGCCAGCCAGGGTGTCGTCGCCACCACCGAAGTGCGGGAGTGCTCCCTCATCACGCCGCCGCGGCCCGTCGCCGCCCTGCTCGACCTGGCCTCCCCCGACGCCCAGGTGCTGCGTCTGGTGCGGGTGCGTGCCATCCCCGAGGGGCCGGTCGCGCTCCTGTTCAACTTCGTGCGGGCCGACCTCGCGCCCGGCATCGAGCGGGCGGACTTCACGTCCTCGAGCCTCTTCGGTGAACTGGAGGGCACGTTCGGTCTGCGGATCGCCACCGCCCGTCGCACGTTCAGCGCGGAGGCGGCCACCGAGGAGACCGCTCGTGCCCTGGCCGTGGAACAGGGCAGTCCGGTGCAGTACCTCCAGCAGGTCACCTATCTGGACGACGGGCGGCCCGTGGAGTATTCCGATGTGTGGATCCACAGCGGTCGGCTGCGCGTGACCTCGCTCCTGCTGCGCCGCTGAGCCGCGCGTTCCACGTGTCCTCACTTTCCTCGGAACGGTCCTGGCCGAAACCGCGCGGTCCTGGCTAGAACCCGTGCCGCACCCCGCCGTCCACCGGGACCATGACGCCCGTGACGTAGGAGGCTGCCGGGGAGAGGAGGAAGGCTGCGGTGCGGCCGAATTCCGCCGGGGTGCCGTAGCGGCGCAGCGGGATGCGGGACCGGGCCGCCTGGCGGGTGGCCTCCGGGTCGGCGGAGAGGGAGTCGAGCTCACGGACGCGGTCCGTGTCGATGCGCCCCGGAAGCACGCCCACGACACGGATGCCGCGCGGGCCCAGTTCGTCCGCGAGGGACTTGGCGAAGCCGGCCAGCCCCGGGCGCAGCCCGTTGGAGATGGTCAGGCCGGCCAGCGGCTCGTGCACCGAGCCGGACAGCACGAAGCCGATGACACCGCCCTCGCCCAGCTCCGCCGCGGCGGCCCGGGCCAGCCGCACCGCGCCCAGGAACACCGACTCGAACGCCGACCTCCACTGTTCGTCGGTGGTGTCGGCGACGAACCCGGGCGGAGGGCCGCCCACGCTGACGAGGATGCCGTCGAAACGGTGGAAGCGTTCACGCGCGGTGCCGATCAGCCGGGCCGCCGCCTCGGGGTCGGCGTTGTCGACCGCCACGCCGACCGCGTCCGGTCCCAGACCGGCGGCCGTCTCGGCGACGCTCTCCTCCTCCCGTCCCGTGACGACCACCTTCGCGCCGTCGGCGACCAGCTCGCGCGCGGTGGCGTTACCCAGCCCGCGGGTCGCTCCGGTGACGACGTACACCCGGTCCTTCAGCCCAAGATCCATGGCGTCTATTCTGCCTCCCGGCCACCGAACAGCGTGAGAGCGGTGTTCACCAGGCCGATGTGACTGAACGCCTGCGGGAAGTTGCCCAGCAGCCTCCCGCCCGCCGGGTCGTACTCCTCCGCCAGCAGCCCCACGTCGTTGGCCAGCCCCATCAGCCGTTCGAACAGCTCGCGCGCCTCCTCGGTCCGGTCCGTCATGTGCAGGGCGTCCGCGAGCCAGAACGAGCACACCAGGAAGGTGCCCTCCACGCCGGGCAGGCCGTCGACTCCGGTGTCGTCCGCGGTGTAGCGGCGGACGAACCCGTCCGGTCCCAGCTCCGCGCGGATCGCGTCGATGGTGCCGACCACCCGCGGGTCGTCGGGCGGCAGAAAGCCCGTACGCGGGATCAGCAGCAGAGAGGCGTCGAGTTCCCGCGAGCCGTAGTACTGCGTGAAGGTGTTCCGCGCCGGGTCGTACCCCTTCTCGCACACCTCACGGTGCACCTCGTCGCGCAGCTCGCGCCAGCCGTCGATGTCGCCCTCGAGTTCGGGATCCTCCTCCATGGCGCGCACGGAACGGTCGGCGGCCACCCACACCATCACCTTGGAGTGCACGAAGTGCCGCCGGCCGCCGCGTACCTCCCACAGCCCCTCGTCGGGCAGCCGCCACTGCGAGCGCAGGAAGTCCAGCAGTACCGCCTGCAGCGCCCACACGTCCGGCTTCGGGGACAGACCCGACCGCCGGGCCAGCGCCAGCGTGTCCACGACCTCCCCGTACACGTCCAGTTGGAGCTGGCCGACGGCGTCGTTGCCGATCCGGACCGGGGTGGAGCCGCCGAAGCCGGAGAGCCACGGCAGTTCGTACTCGGGCAGCCGCCGCTCGCCCGCCACCCCGTACATGATCTGGAGGTCTCCCGGATCGCCGGCCACCGCGCGCAGCAGCCAGTTGCGCCAGGCCTCCGCCTCCTCCTGGTACCCGGCCGCCAGCAGCGCGCTCAGGGTCATCGTGGAGTCGCGCAGCCAGCAGTAGCGGTAGTCCCAGTTGCGTACTCCGCCCAACTCCTCCGGCAGGGAGGTGGTGGGTGCGGCGACGATCCCGCCGGTGGGCGAGTAGGTGAGGGCCTTGAGCGTGATCAGGGACCGTACGACCTCGTCCCGGTGCGGGCCGTCGTACCGGCAGTGGGACGTCCACGCGCGCCAGTCCTCGATGCTGTGCCGCAGTGAGGCGTACGGGTCGACCAGCGGCGGGCGCGGTTCGTGGGAGGGGTGCCAGGTGAGGACGAACGCGACCTGCTCGCCCGGCGCGACCGTGAACTCGGCGTACGTGGTGCGGTCCTCGCCCCAGCTGCGTACCTCGGGCTCCATGCGCAGCCACACCGAGTCCGGCCCGGCGACCGCCACCCGGTGGCCGTCCGTCCTGCGTATCCAGGGCACCACCGAGCCGTAGTCGAAGCGCAGCCGGAGTGTGCTGCGGACGGTCACCTCACCACGTACACCCTCCACGATGCGCACCAGGTCGGGGGCGCGGTCGCGCTGCGGCATCAGGTCCGTGACGCGCACCATGCCCTCGTCGGTCTCCCACTCGGTGTCCAGGACGAGGGTGTCCTGGCGGTAGGTGCGGCGGGTGCAGCGCTCGGCGCCGACGGGAGCGATGCGCCAGTGACCGTTGTTCTCGTCACCGAGCAGCCGGGCGAAGCAGGCGCCGGAGTCGAAGCGGGGCAGGCAGAGCCAGTCGACGGAGCCGTCCGCGCCCACCAGGGCAGCGGTCTGTTCGTCGCCGATGAGCGCGTAGTCCTCGATAGCGTGCACGAGGTGCGGATGCCCGGCCGCCGGGTGCGGCAATCAGGGGTGGAGCCGGGTGAGTGACGGGCTACACCGCCGCGGGTTCCGTGTCCTCGGCGTCCGCCGCGGCGCCTGCCTCCTGGTCCGCCTTCTCCGCCCGCTCGCGCGCCTCGCGGCGGACCAGGACCACCCAGCCGACGGGGACGCCCGCGGCGAACAGCCACCACTGCCAGGCGTACGCCAGGTGCGGGCCGATCGCGTCGTGCTCGGGGGAGGGGACCGGCTCCGGGGTGTCACCGCTCGGCCCGGGATCGGTCAGGTCCACGTAGCCGCCGAGGACCTCCTCGCCGAGCCGGTCGGCCTCCAGTTCGCTGTTGATCAGCATGATCTGCCGGTCCGGCAGGCCCTCGAGGTTCTTGATGCCGCTGTCCTCGGTCGTCTGGTCCTGCATCAGCCGCCCGGTGATGGTGAGCTCGCCCCCGGGCGGTGCGGGAACCTTCGGGAACGCGGTCTGGCTCGGACCGTCCGCGGGGATCCAGCCCCGGTTGACCAGCAGGACCTTGCCGTCGTCGAGGACGAAGGGGGTCAGGACGTGGTAGCCGACCTCCTCGTCCGCGTTGGTGCGGCGACGCACGACGACCTCGTCGGCGGTGTCGAAGCTGCCCTTCGCCGTCACACTGCGGTACAGGTCGGCGTCGCCGACCTTCGCTCCGGGCGCCGTCAGGGACCCGGCGGGCACCGGCTTCGCGGCCAGGGAGCCGGCGATCACCTGGTTCAGGGCCACCCGGCGCTCGTGACGGTGCAACTGCCAGAAGCCCAGCTCGACCATCGTCGGGATCAGCACGAGTACCAGGAGAGTGAGGATCACCCACTGGCGGGACAACAGGAAGCGATACACCCCACGACCGTACAGCCAGGGCTGTGGGGTGCATTCAGGCGGGTACGTCCTCACATCCGGTCGACGATCCCCGCCCTGCCCTCCGCCGGCTCGGCTCGCAACCGCTCGATCTCCTCCGCCGGGCCGCCGGAGGCCAGGCGGGCATGGCCCCGCACCGCCGACAGCGTGGTCGAGAACACCACCTTCGGGAGCGGCTTCCAGAGCGCGGCCCACTCGAGCATGGAGGCGTCGGGCGATGGGTCCTGGTTGGCGGTCTCCCAGTACAGCATCGTCTCGTACAGCCGTCGTCCCAACAGGTGGACGCCGACCTGTCGAATCTCGTCGGTCCAGAAGCGAAAGGCCTCCTCGTCGGGCGCCGTCCAGTCGAAGCCGTCGTCCGGACCGAGGATGTAGCCGTCAAGTGAGACGCTCGTCGAATAGGTCACGCTGCGCATCAGAAGTCCTCCTCGGCGACGGGTTCGACAGCACGACCGCCGGAGACCGCAGGGCTCGTCGCGGCTCGCGGGATCACCTGGGCCGAGTCACCCCACGGGATCATTTCGTTGAGAAAACCTCACTCACCCGGTGACCCTCAGGCGGATGCCTCTGCTCCGGCCGAGGACGTCGGAATGACGCCGGCCGCGATGTACGACGAGGTGACGGGAAAAGCATGGCAACACGTCGAGTAGGTCGGTCGCAGTAATCGAGGTCCCGCCTCGCATGATTCATGGACCGTAGGCCGCTGTGGGGAGTGCGTGGCAAAAGAAGAGTGGCTTGAGAGACGGTTGTCCGAAGCTCCGGTCCGCACTGAGACCCGGACGGACGGGATCCTTGAACCGATGGACTTGAAATGACGGCTGCGTCGGCCAGGTGTCGTACCTGGCCGACGTGGCGCTGCCGGCTTGCGAGCGCCTTCCTGGCGGCTGACCATGCTGCTTATGACACGTTGCGAAGTGTGCGGGAACGACTACGCGCTGGCGTTCACCGTGGAGACCCAGGACGGTGCTCGTCACGTCTTCGATTCGTTCGCCTGCGCGATTCACCGCATGGCCCCGATCTGCGAGCACTGCCGGGTGCAGATCATCGGTCAGGGCGTTGACGCCGACGGACACTGGTACTGCGGCGCCCACTGCGCCCGCGCCGAGGGCAGGGCGGGCATTGTCGACAAGGTTGGATCACCGGCGTAGAAAACGGCTCCTTCCCCGCGGAAGAGGCCCCGCTTCTCGTTTCAGACGGTGTGGAACACCGGCTCGACCCGCGCGGGGTCGAACCTGCCTTCCCGGCTCTCGGCCGGGCGAATGAGAGCCGCTCGGAGCACCTTCCGAACGACGATCCGCTGACGTTCGGTCGGCAGGTTCTCCCAACCGTTCGCCGGCAGCTCTTCCGTGATGGAACGGGTGCCGGCCGGGACCGCATGGTCCGCCTTGTCCACCAGCAGCTCGTTCTTGCGGGCGTTGAGGTCGTGGAGAGCCGTGACGTACGTGCCGGTCTTCACTCTCTTGGCCTTCCAGAGGGCTTGGAGATCCGCAACCTCCTCTTCCACGCCCTTCGGCTCATCCTCATGCGCCCAGGCCCCGCGGGGCCGGTCCGCCCGCGGTCCCGCGGGCCGCTTCGCGCGTACGGGGTCAGCTCTCCGAAGCGGGTTCGACGTCGCCCAGCAGCTGCCCGAAAGCCGCCTCGTCCACGACCGGGGTGCCGTACTGCCGGGCCTTGACCACCTTGGACGTGCCCGAGTCCGGATCGTTGGTGACCAGGAGGCTGGTCAGCCGGGAGATGCTGGTGGCGACGTGCAGCCCGGCCTCGGTCGCCCGGTCCTCCAGCAGGTCCCGCTCCACGGAGGTGTCGCCCGAGAAGGCGACCCGCATGCCCTGCTTGAGCGGCCTGTCCGGTGCGTACCGGCCCGGGTTGGGGTACGGGCACACGGGCCTTTTACGGGACGGGCGCCAGCCGGCGGGCCGGTAACCGCCGCCGTGGCCCGTCTGCTGCCCGAGGCGGGGCCGGTCCGTCCACTCCGTCAGCGGCAGGCACTCGAGCAGGGGCAGCCGCACACCGCGCGCCGCCGCGGTCCGCAGGCTGGGCCGGAACACCTCCGCCAGTACCCGCGCGTCGTCCAGCGCGTGGTGCGCGCGCCGCTGCACCACACCGAAGTGCGCGGCGAGCGACTCCAGTTTGTGGTTGGGCAGTGGCAGTGCGAGCTCCTTGGAGAGGGCGATCGTGCACAGCCGCTGCTTCACCGGCGCCTGCACGCGGGCGCGCGCGTACTCGCGGGCGATCATCTGCCAGTCGAAGACGGCGTTGTGCGCGACGAGCACCCGGCCCTCCAGCCGGGTGGCGAACTCCCCGGCGATGTCGGCGAACAGGGGCGCCCCTTCGAGTGACTCGCTCGTCAGGCCGTGGATCCACACCGGGCCGGGGTCCCGCTCCGGATCGACCACCGTGTACCAGTGGTCCTCGACCTCACCGCGCGCGTCCAGCTGGTAGACACCCGCCGAGATGATGCGGTCGTCCCGGGCGAGCCCCGTGGTCTCCACGTCGACGACCGCGTACCCCTGCGGATACGCGGCCGGCCACGCGCCGGGGGAGGACGCTTCGGTCGTGAGGTCTTCGAGCATGGTTCACGAGGATACGGGCCGCCGCCGACAGCCCTGTCCGTCAGGTGCCTGGCGGACAGGGCGGCCCACGCGCCGGCGCGTACGGGAGTTCGGGTGGCGTCGTGGGCGCGCCCCGGATGCGATGCTTCCGATGTGACAGAACCGGCGGAACCGACGCACGGCGAAGGAGCCGAGGAGGCGCTCCACGAGGCGCAGGGGGAAGCACACGGCGTCTCCATGGCCGTACGGCGCAACTGGCTGCGAGCGGCGGTTCTCGGAGCCAACGACGGCATCGTCTCCACCGCGGGCCTCGTCGTCGGCGTGGCCGGGGCGACCGATGACCGTGCGGCTCTGCTGACCGCCGGACTGGCCGGCCTGATCTCCGGTTCCACGTCGATGGCGGCGGGTGAATACGTCGCCGTCTCCTCCCAGCGTGCTTCGGAGAAGGCCGCCCTCGCGAACGAACGACAGGAACTGAAGGAACGGCCCGAGGCCGAACTGGAGGAACTGACCCACCTGCTCCAGGAACGCGGCCTGTCACGGGAAGTGGCACAGGAGGCGGCCGTCCAGCTGACGGAACGAGACGCCCTGCGGGCGCACGCGGACATGGAGCACGGCATCGACCCCGACACGCTCGTCAACGCCAGGCACGCAGCCGGCGCGAGCTTCCTGGCGTTCACCCTGGGAGCGCTGCTGCCGCTGTTGGCCATGGTGCTGCCGCCGGCCGGCCTTCGGCTCCCGGTCACGGTCGTCTCCACGCTGGCCGCCCTCGTGCTCACGGGCTGGAGCAGCGCCCGCCTGGGCGGAGCGCCGCCGGGGCGCATGATCCTGCGCAATACGGCCGGCGGCGCCCTTGCCATGGGCCTGACCTACCTGGCAGGGAGCCTGCTGGGGGCCACAGGGGTGTAGGGCCTGCCCGGTGGATCATGCCGGAGACGCGGGGCCTGCGCGCCCTTTTCCCCAAGCTCTTCGAGCAGCGACGCCCCCAGCGGCGTTGCCGTCGGTCGCCTCCGACCCGATCCGCCGGACAGGCCCCGGCCGTGCCCCTCGGCGCGGCACGGGTGCCGGCGCCCGGACGGGCCTGCTCGGTGTCCGTGCCCGGAGCCGGTGGGGCGCCCCGGCGGTCCGCCCCTCACCAGCGGATCGGCACCGGCAGCGCCGTCAGGAGGCCGGACACCGCCACCACCAGGGCCAGGACGTACGCCTCCGCCCGCGCGGGAGTACGGGCGCTCGACGGATCGGCCGCGCGGGCCAGCCGGATCCGGGCCCACAGGGCCAGGGCCGCGACCCCGGCCATCAGGACCACCTTGGCGAGCAGTACACGCCCGTACGCCGTGTCCGTCAACTGCTCCAGGATCGTCTCCGGTGGCATCCGGCGCAGCGAACTGCACACCCCGGTCGCCGTGACGGCGACGAGCAGAACGGCCGCCACGCGTGCGTACAGCCCCAGCAGTACCCCGCCCGCCGGCGAGCCCCGCCACGCGTGCATCGTGCGCAGCGCGTACAGCAGGCCGCCCGCCCAGAGCGAGGCGCAGACCAGATGGATCAGTGTCAGCCCGGAGCCGATCAGCGGGGTGTACTCGGTCCCGGGGTGTGCGCGCAGGGCCTCGGCGACGACGACCGCGGCCAGCGGCCAGACCTGCGTGCCCGGGCGGCCGGAGGCGGCGCACAGGGCCGCGACGAGGAACGCGTTGACCTCCAGGAGGGCGAGCCTGCCCTCCCGCGAGCCGTACAGGCCGCCCACGTCGATGGCGGCGGGACTGTCGGGCACCAGGTTCCCGGTGGCCACGACGGAGGCGAGCCCGAGGGCGGCCACGAACCCGACGGAGTTCGCGACGGTGGACCAGCCGCGCGGCACGGCCGGGGGAGCACCGGGCACGGACCGCAGCAGCCGTTTCACGAACAGCTCGCCGACGGGTACGGCCAGCGCCGCGAACAGCGCCGTCCGCAGCAGGGCTAGGCCGCCGGTGCCGGGCGCGGCGGCCTCACCGGTGCCGTGCAGGGCCGGGGACGGGCCGAGGATCGGTATCAGCGCGGCCAGGGCCACCAGCACGATGACGGCGGCGGCCGGGCCGGTGCCGGAACGCCGCGCACCCCTGTGCGCACCGGTCGCCCCGGACCTGGGATTGGTCAGAGTCACCCCAGGATCTTCACAAGGGCTCACAGAACGGGCAAGCGCGGACGGAGGATGCGGGGGTGTATTTCACGTAAAGGCCTTATCCGGCGTCCAGTTGACTGTCCGTCATGCCCATCGAGCCGCGTCGGTACCCCACGGCCGGGGCGGACGGGTCCAGTCGCGGGGGCCGTCGGCGAACGACACCGGGGAGCGGGCGTACCGCAGCCTTCCCAGGGCACTGTCCGTCTCCGTGAGCCGGCCGTCGGCGGATCCGCCCGCAGCCGGGTCGGGGACGGAGACACCTTCCGCGGCCGGTTCGCCGTCCGGCGCACGGGTGGGCGCGGCCCCCTCCAGCAGCCAGACCGCCGTCCGCGCCAGTGCCAGTCGTACGAGCCGGCTGCCGCCCTCGTCCTCCTGCTCGGTCAGCGCCCGCAGCACCGCCGCCGCCAGCAGATACCCGGTGCCGTGGTCGAGGGCCTGCGCCGGGAGCGCCCCCGGCCGCCCGGCCGAACCCTCGCTCACCGCGATCCCCGTGGCCGCCTGCACCAGGCTGTCGAAGCCGCGCCGACCGCCCCACGGCCCGTACGCACCCCACGCCGACAGTTCGGCCACGACCACGCCGCGCCGGCGCTCGGCCAGCGCCTCGGGGCTCAGTCCCCGGCGCTCCAGGGACCCCGGCCGGTACCCGGTGACCACCACGTCCGCCGCCGCGAGCAGTTCCTCGAACGTGTCCCGGCAGGCCGCCAGATCCAGCAGGGCCGAGCGCTTCCCGAACCCCGTGTCGGTGTGCTGGTCGGGGATCTCGGGCAGCCCCGGCGGGTCCAGACGCAGCACGTCCGCGCCGAGCAGGGCGAGCGTGCGGGTGGCGACAGGGCCCGCGACGACCCGGGTCAGGTCCAGCACCCGCAGCCCCGCCGCGGGCAGCAGCGGATCGCGGTCCACGGGGGTGAGCACCCGCGCGGGCGCGGAATCCAGCCGCCCGCGCTCCACCAGAGGCCGCCGCCCCACGGCCGCCGCCTGCTCGTGCGCCGCCCACCCGGCGGGCGTGCGCAGGGCGACGGCGAGGCCCCCGGCGGCGTACACGGTCTCCTCGACCTCCGCGGCCGACCGCGCGGCGAGCGCCGCGGCCACCGCCTCCGGCTCGTCGGAGGTACCCAGCGCGGCGAGCAGCCGGATCCGGTGGTGCGGGTAGTTGGCGTGCGTGCGTACCCATCCGTCGGCCGTCCGCCAGAACCGCGACAGCGGAGCGAAGTTCACCGGAGCCCGCCCGTCGACCAGCAGGTGCCGCTCACTGACGAAGGCCGCCGCCACCGCTCCGTCGTCCACCCGCACAGCGGGCGTCCCGGGGAGTGCAAAACCACCGGGACGACGGGATCCCGCCCGCCGCGCACCCAGTTCGGCCGCGGCCAGCGCGCACGCGCCCACGCAGGCGCGCGCCAACTCCCGTACCGGCAGGCGCGCGGGAAGCACCTCGGGCCGCTCGACGGTCGTCACGCGTGTGAGCAGGCCCGGGTCTCCGCCCACCGAGGACCAGGCGGCCGCGAGGCCGGGGCCGGGGAGGGAACCGGGGGAGGGACGGTCGGTGTCGGTCATGGGTGCACTATGCGGTACCGACAGGGTGGGGGCCGGGCGTATGCAGGCCCGGCCCCCACCCGCACAGGTACGACAGGATGGCTAAAGCGTCACCGCGTCACCGCGTCACCGCGTCACCGCGTCACCGCGTCACCGCGTCACCGCGTCACCGCGTCACCGCGCGCAGCGCGTCGACGATGCCGGCGCCGTAGAAGCCGTTGACCCGGCTGCCGCCCTCGCACGTCGCGTCCTGCTCGCCGTCGCCGTCCTGGTCGTACGACTCCGGGCAGCCCGGATTGTTCGCCTGCGCCTTCAGCAGAGCCCGGAGCATGGCCGGGGTCGCCCACGGGTGCTTGGACTTCAGCAGCGCTGCGACACCGGCGGCGTGCGGCGCGGCCATCGACGTGCCCTGCAGGAAGGCGTACCCGCCGTTCGGCATGGTGGACAGGACGCGGCCGTTCTTCGACGGGGTGTCGGGCGTCTGGTAGCGCCCGTCGCCGCCCGGCGCGGCCACGTCGACGACACCCCTGCCGTACGTGGAGTAGTACGACTTGAGGTTCTGCACGCCCGTCGCGCTGACCGTGACCACGCCGGGGAGCTGGGTCGGCAGGTCGAGGCACTCGGACGGGTCGATGGTGCGCTCGACCGGGGTGGTGTCGTTGGGGCTGGAGGCGTCGTCGATCGCGTCCGAGGCCAGGTCGTGGTTGGAGTTGCCGGCCGACGCGACGTGCAGGGTGCCCTTGCGCTGGGCGTACTTCTGGGCCCGGTCGACCGCGTCGACGATCGCCCGCTGGTCCGGGTCGTCCACGCAGTTGTAGAGCCACGGGTCGACGTAGTAGCTGTTGTTCGTGATCTCCACGCCGTGGTCGGCGGCGAACACGAAGGCGCAGACGACGTTCTCCGGGTAGAACAGCCCGTTGTCCGGGTCGCTCACCTTGATGGACGCGACCTTGACGCCGGGCGCGACACCGGCGACGCCGACGCCGTTGCGAGCCGCGGCGATCTCACCGGCCACGTGGGTGCCGTGGTAGTCCTCGTCCGTGTACGGGCGCCAGGCGCCCTCGCTGGTGTCCGCCTTGCCGCCGACGCAGTTGGCCGACTGGGCGGCGGAGAAGTTCGGCTCGAGGTCGGGGTGGGAGTCGTCCACGCCGGTGTCGATCACGGCGACGGTCACCTTGCGGCTGCCCGGGTCGATCTGTGCGGCCTTGTCGGCGCCGATCGCGCGCAGGTCCCACTGGTCGGCCTCGAGCGGCTCGCTGCCGGGGGTCCGCGCGGAGACGGCCCGCGTCCTGGCGGCCTCCCCGGCCGTCACGTAGTCCGCCGCGTCCTCGTCCGTCGTTCCCGCGGGGACCAGCGGTGCGGTGCGGGTCGCACCGGCCGACTGCACCCCGCGCACGGTGCGCATCTCCTGGGCGAAGGCCGGGTTCGCCGAGTGGACGACGATCACACCGATCCGGTCGTACGTGACCACGACGGTCCCGCCCGCCGCGGCGACCGCCTTCTCCACCGACGCGATCGTGTGACGGTCCGTCCTGGTGTTGACGACGTACGCCAGACCGGGGGCGTCCGTCTCCCGCTCCGTCGCCTGCCCGTCCGCTCGTTCGGTCGCGGCCGATGCCGCCTGTGGAGCCGCCGAGGCCGCCGTCGGCAGGAAGCCGAGGGAGACGGTCAGGGACAGCGCGACGGGCCCGGCGAGGGCGAGCCGGCGTCTGGAACGCAGATGAGCCATGGGATCTCCACATCATCCGGAAACGAAACCGGCCCGAGGCACAGGTGGCGCTCGGGCAGGTACATGACGGGTGGTGCAGTGTGAAGCTATCCCGCGCCGTCGTCGACCAGCAACGTTTTGTCGGTCATGTCTTCGGAAAACGTCCACGCAAAAGAAGCACGGAGGGTTGAACCGGTCCTCGCGTGGCGCCGTGACGTTGTGCAGGGAGCGCGAGGACACTCGCCCCCGTCCGACCCGCACCCGCACCCGCACCGCGAGGAGACTCCGTGGCCGCCGAAGCACCGCCCCCCTCAGCAGAGCAACACAAACTCCCCACGCCCGAGGAGTTCACCGAGGTGCAGGAGAGCGCTGAGTTCGGTGAACTGCGCCGCTCCTACCGCTCCTTCGCCTTCCCCCTGACCGTCGGCTTCATCGTCTGGTACCTGCTGTACGTGCTGCTCTCGAACTACGCGGGCGGCTTCATGGGCACCAGGCTGTTCGGCAACGTCAACGTCGCCTTCGTCTTCGGCGTCCTGCAGTTCGTCACCACGTTCCTCATCGCGTGGTGGTACTCCCGGCACGCCGCCACCCATCTCGACCCCAAGGCCGAGGCCATCAAGACGCGTATGGAGGGCGGCGCATGAGCCCCTCGATCACCACCGTCCAGCTCGCCGCGAACGAGGCGAGCGAGCACCGCCCGCTCATCGTCACCCTGTTCGCACTGTTCGTCCTCGCGACCCTCGGCATCACCGTGTGGGCGGGCCGCCAGACCAAGAGCGCCGCCGACTTCTACGCGGGCGGACGCCAGTTCAGCGCCTTCCAGAACGGGCTCGCGGTCTCCGGCGACTACATGTCGGCCGCGTCCTTCCTCGGCATCGCGGGCGCCATCGCCCTCTTCGGCTACGACGGCTTCCTCTACTCCATCGGGTTCCTGGTCGCCTGGCTGGTCGCCCTGCTCCTGGTCGCCGAGCCCCTGCGGAACTCCGGCCGCTACACCATGGGCGACGTCCTCGCCTACCGTATGCGCCAGCGCCCGGTGCGCACCGCCGCGGGCACCTCCACCATCGTCGTCTCGATCTTCTACCTGCTGGCCCAGATGGCGGGCGCCGGCGTACTCGTCTCGCTGCTCCTCGGCATCACCTCCGACGCGGGCAAGATCCTCATCGTCGCCCTCGTCGGTCTCCTGATGATCGTGTACGTCTCCATCGGCGGCATGAAGGGCACCACCTGGGTGCAGATGGTCAAGGCCGTGCTGCTCATCGGCGGCACCCTCCTGATCACCTTCCTGGTGCTGCTGAAGTTCAACTTCAACATCTCCGACCTGCTGGGCAGCGCCGCCGAGAACAGCGGCAAGGGCGACGCCTTCCTCGAGCCCGGCCTCCAGTACGGCGCGGACGGCACCACCAAGCTGGACTTCCTCTCGCTCGGCATCGCCCTGGTCCTCGGCACCGCCGGCCTGCCGCACATCCTGATCCGCTTCTACACGGTGCCCACCGCCAAGGCCGCCCGTAAGTCCGTGAACTGGGCCATCGGCATCATCGGCGGCTTCTACCTGATGACCATCGCCCTCGGCTTCGGCGCCGCCGCGCTGATCTCCCAGGACGAGATCATCGCCTCCAACCCGTCCGGCAACACGGCCGCCCCGCTGCTCGCCCTGCACCTGGGCGGTGTCGACTCGGCCTGGGGCGCGATCCTGCTCGCCACCATCTCGGCGGTCGCCTTCGCCACGATCCTCGCCGTGGTCGCCGGCCTCACCCTCGCCTCGTCGTCCTCCTTCGCGCACGACATCTACGCCAACGTCATCCGCAGGGGTGAGGCCACCGGCGCGGAAGAGGTCCGTGCGGCTCGCTGGGCGACCGTCCTCATCGGCGTCGTCTCCATCGGTCTGGGTGCCCTCGCCCGCGACCTGAACGTGGCCGGCCTGGTCGCACTGGCCTTCGCGGTCGCCGCCTCCGCCAACCTGCCGACGATCCTCTACAGCCTGTTCTGGAAGCGGTTCACCACCCAGGGCGCCCTGTGGTCGATCTACGGCGGCCTCATCGTCGCCGTCGGCCTGGTGCTGTTCTCACCCGTCGTCTCGGGCGCCCCGACCGCGATGTTCCCCGACGTCGACTTCGCGTGGTTCCCGCTGAAGAACCCGGGCATCATCTCCATCCCGTTCGGCTTCCTGATGGGCTGGCTCGGCACCGTCCTGTCGAAGGAGGAGCCCGACGCCAAGAAGTTCGCGGAGCTGGAGGTCCGGTCACTGACCGGCACCGGCGCCCACTGACCGGCCCGATCGAGCCAACCGAGCCAACCGACCCGACCGGGCCGGCCGGCACCCCTCCGGCCGTGTCGCAGGGACCCTTGGAGGTCCCTGCGGCACGGCCGTCGCGCCTCTCGACGCGTTCTGTCGTACAGGGGGTACTGCGGCTTGTCGGTGGCGTCACGTAGGCTCGCGGGTACGGAGCATGAGTGATCCGAGTGGAGGGAGGGGCCCACGTGCTCATCGACACGTACGGCCGGGTGGCCACCGACCTGAGGGTGTCACTGACCGACCGGTGCAATCTGCGGTGCACCTACTGCATGCCCGAGGAGGGCCTGCAGTGGCTTGCCAAGCCCGACCTGCTGACGGACGACGAGATCGTCCGCCTCGTCGACATCGCCGTCGCCTCCCTCGGTGTCGAGGAGATCCGCTTCACCGGCGGTGAGCCCCTGCTCCGCCCCGGCCTGGTCGGCATCGTCGAGCGCGTCGCGGCCCTGGAGTCCCGTCCCCCGATGTCCCTCACCACCAACGGCATCGGTCTCGGCCGCACGGCTGCGGCCCTGAAGCAGGCCGGCCTGGACCGGGTCAACGTCTCGCTGGACACGCTCCGCCCGGACGTCTTCAAGACCCTCACCCGCCGCGGCCGTCACCAGGACGTCCTCGACGGTCTGTACGCGGCCCGCGAGGCCGGCCTGACCCCGGTGAAGGTCAACTCGGTCCTGATGCCGGGGCTCAACGACGACGAGGCCCCCGACCTGCTCGCCTGGGCCGTGGAACACGACTACGAGCTGCGCTTCATCGAGCAGATGCCCCTGGACGCCCAGCACGGATGGAAGCGCGACGGCATGGTCACCGCCGGCGACATCCTCACCTCCCTGCGGACCCGCTTCGAGCTGACCCCCGAGGGTGACGGGGCCCGGGGTTCGGCTCCGGCCGAGCGTTGGCTGGTCGACGGCGGCCCGCACCGCGTCGGCGTCATCGCCTCCGTCACCCGGCCGTTCTGCGCGGCCTGCGACCGCACCCGTCTCACCGCCGACGGACAGGTACGCACGTGCCTGTTCGCCTCGGAGGAGACGGACCTGCGTGCCGCCCTGCGCTCCGACGCCCCCGACGAGGAGATCGCCCGGATCTGGAAGCTGGCCATGTGGGGCAAGAAGGCAGGAGCCGGCCTCGACGACCCGGCCTTCGTCCAGCCGGACCGCCCGATGTCGGCGATCGGCGGCTGAGGGAACCGTCCGGGAGGCTTTGCGGAGCAGCCCTTTCCGAAGCGGCCGCTACACCCCTTCGGGCGTCTCCCACTCCTCGAAGCGCACGACGTCCTTCAGGAATCCGCGCACACCGAGGAACTGCGACAACTGTTCCCGGTGCTCCTCGCACGCGAGCCAGGTCTTGCGACGCTCCGGCGTGTGCAGCTTCGGGTTGTTCCAGGCGAGCACCCACACGGCGGCGGCACGGCAGCCCTTCGCGGAACAGATCGGCGTCTCGGGGTCAGGGTCCATCACACCACCGACCCTAACCTGATCAGCGCAGTGCGACGTCCCACGGGAAAAGCCGGATGGGGGAGAAGGAGCGCGAAAAAAAGGGGTGGAAAAGAGAAGGGAAAAGGCGACGCCGGGCAGCCACGGGGGGAGCTGCCCGGCGTCGGTCTGTCGCTCCGACGGGGGATGCGGAGCGCGTACGAAGTATGTCACGGGTCACCTCGCCCCCGGCACCGGAACAACATGATTGATCTGAGCTTTTCCTGAGATTGGCGGGTTAACGTCTTCCGCTTACGGCCGGTCATGGTCATGGCCCGAAGGCCAGGACGGCTCGGGCCGCTCCGTTCGTACGCCGGGGGCGGGCTCGGGCGCCACATCTTCCGTCCCGGATTCCGCCGCACCGCCATTCGTCCGTGATGATGTGATCATCGGCCGCGCCTGTGGCGTCAGGTGGGCAGACGGCAGCGACGGCGAGTTTTCGCGCCCGGCGTTGGCGATCACCACCGCGACGTACGGCAGCAGCGTACCGAGAACCAGCGCCACGACCGCGACGTGCCGTTCCACGTTCCAGAGCGTGGCGGCGAGAATGACCGAGATCGTACGAACGACCATCGAGATCACGTACCGGCGCTGCCGCCCGCGCACATCCTCCTGGAGCCCCGCCCTGGCGCCGGTGATCCGGAACACCTGGGCGCCGCCGCCATGCTGCTTCCGCATCGCATTCCACCATCCGCCCGAATCGGGCTCTCCCCGCCTCCGGCCGTCCCGCGACCGGCCGGAATCCCGGGCCCGTACGCCACTACGGTACGCCGCGTTCCCGCCGCCCACGAAACCGGGGCGCCCCCGGTTCCGTGGCCCTTGCGCGCCCCGGCCCGTACTCCGGTATGCCTGTTTGGCCTGTGCCGCCGCGCGTACGGCCCGGCCGACATGCGGCGTAGCGGATCCGGGTCGACACTGGCCGTAATGTCCGTGTCAAGGCCTATCAGGAGGAAGCCATGGGCTGGTTGTGGGCGATCATCGTGGGGTTCGTGCTCGGTCTGATCGCGAAGGCGATCATCCCGGGGAAACAGCACAGCCCGCTGTGGCTGACCACCATCTGCGGCATCCTCGGTGCCATCGCGGGCAACGCCATCGCGCGGGGCTTCGGTATCGAGGAAACGCCGGGCATCGACTGGGGCCGGCACATCTTCCAGTTGGTGGCGGCGGTCGTCATCGTGTTCGTCGTCGACATGCTGTACATGCAGATGCGGGGCAAGCGCGCGCAGCGGACCTGACCGGCGCACGTCGGTCACGCGGGCGCGCCGCGCACGTCTCCGGTACGGCACACCGGACGTTCACGCGACGCGCCCGTGCGGCGGGTGCGGGCTCAGGCGGTCGTGACCTCGACCGCCGCCAGGTTCCTCTTGCCCCGGCGCAGCACCAGCCAGCGGCCGTGCAGCAGGTCCTCCTCCGCGGGGACGGTGTCCTCGGCGGTGACCTTGACGTTGTTCACGTAGGCACCGCCCTCCTTCACCGTGCGCCGTGCGGCCGACTTGCTGGGCACCAGGCCGACCTCCGCGAACAGGTCGACGGCCGGGCCGAGCCCGGCGACCCGGACGTGCGGCACCTCCGAGAGGGCCGCCGCCAGCGTCCGCTCGTCCAGCTCCGCCAGCTCGCCCTGGCCGAACAGCGCCTTCGACGCGGCGATCACGGCGGCCGTCTGGCCGGCGCCGTGCACCAGTGTTGTCAGCTCCTCTGCCAGGGCGCGCTGTGCGGCGCGCGCCTGTGGACGCTCCGCCGTCTGGGCCTCCAGCGCCTCCAGCTCCTCGCGGGACCTGAAGGACAGAATGCGCAGGTACGTCGAGATGTCCCGGTCGTCGACGTTCAGCCAGAACTGGTAGAACGCGTACGGCGTGGTCATCTCCGGGTCGAGCCAGACGGCCCCGCCCTCGGTCTTGCCGAACTTGGTGCCGTCCGCCTTCGTCATCAGCGGCGTCGCCAGCGCGTGCGCCTCGGCGTGCGGCTCCAGGCGGTGGATCAGGTCGAGCCCGGCCGTGAGGTTGCCCCACTGGTCGCTGCCGCCCTGCTGGAGCGTGCAGCCGTAGCGCCGGTACAGCTGGAGGAAGTCCATGCCCTGCAGGAGCTGGTAGCTGAACTCCGTGTAACTGATGCCCTCGGAGGACTCCAGCCGCCGCGCGACGGAGTCCTTCGTCAGCATCCTGTTGACGCGGAAGTGCTTGCCGATGTCCCGCAGGAACTCGATCGCGGACAGGTTCTGCGTCCAGTCGAGGTTGTTGACCATGACCGCCGCGTTCTCGCCCTCGAAGGACAGGAACGGCTCGATCTGGCCACGCAGCCGGTCCACCCAGCCGGACACCGTCTCCGGGTCGTTCAGCGTGCGCTCCGCCGTCGGACGGGGGTCGCCGATCAGGCCCGTGGCGCCGCCGACCAGCGCCAACGGCCGGTGCCCGGCCTGCTGGAGCCGACGCACCGTGAGCACCTGCACCAGATGTCCGACGTGCAGTGACGGCGCGGTCGGGTCGAAGCCGCAATAGAACGTGACAGGACCGTCCGCGAGCGCCTTGCGCAAGGCGTCCTCGTCGGTGGACAGGGCGAACAGCCCGCGCCACTTCAGCTCGTCGACGATGTCCGTCACGGTTCTCGCGTCTCCTCGGTGCTGCTTCGGTTTCCGAACGCCTACGAGGCTATACGCCCTGGCTGACGGAACTCATATTGAATTCGGGGACCCGCAGCGCGGGCATCGCGGCCCTGGTGAACCAGTCGCCCCACTCCCTGGGCAGCGTCTTCTCCGTACGCCCCGCCTCCGTGACCCGGCCCAGCAGGTCCACCGGCGACTCGTTGAACCGGAAGTTGTTGACCTCGCCGACGACCTCGCCGTTCTCGACGAGGTAGACACCGTCCCGGGTCAGCCCGGTGAGCAGCAGGGTCGCCGGGTCCACCTCGCGGATGTACCACAGACAGGTCAGCAGCAGGCAGGGCCCACGGTGCTCCGTGGCCGCGACCATCTCCTCCAGGGAGCGCTCGCCGCCGCCGTCCAGGATCAGGTTGTCGATCGCCGGCGCCACCGGCAGCCCGCTGAGGCCCGCGCTGTGCCTGCTGGTGGTCAGCCGGTGCAGCACACCGTCGCGTACCCAGTCGGTGGCGCTCAGCGGCAGCCCGTTGTCGAACACGGACTGGTCGCCCCCGGAGGAGTGCGCGATCACGAACGGGGCCGACTCCAGCCCCGGCTCGGTGGGGTCGCTGCGCAGGCTCAGCGGCAGCCCGGTCAGCCGCTCGCCGACCCGGGTGCCGCCGCCCGGCTTGGAGAACACCGTGCGGCCCTCGGTCGCGTCCCGGCCGGAGGCCGACCACAGCTGGTAGATCAGCAGGTCCGCGACGGCGGTCGGCGGCAGCAGCGTCTCGTACCGGCCGGCGGGCAGCTCGAGCCGCCGCTCGGCCCAGCCCAGCCGCATGGCCAGCTCGGCGTCGAGCGCCGCCGGGTCGACGTCCTTGAAGTCCCGCGTGGAGCGGCCCGCCCACGCCGAGCGGGTACGGTCCGGCGACTTGGCGTTGAGCTCCAGCGTTCCGCCCGGCTGGTCGTGCCGCAGCCGCAGTCCCGTGGATGTGCCGAGATAGCTGGACACCAGCTCGTGGCTGGCGAAGCCGTACAACTCCCGCCCGCCCGCACGCGCGCGTGCGAACGCCTCCCCGAGCGCCGGCGCGAAGTCGGTGAACACGGCGGACGACGTCTCCGTGGGCGCCTCGGCGAACCCGGGGGACTCGGCCACGCCCGTGACCAGCGGCTGGGCGTCCTCGGCGGGGCCGGCACCCCGCGCGGCGGCCTCGGCGGCCCGCACCAGGGGCTCCAGTTCGTCGACCGTCACCGCGGACCGGGACACCACGCCGGACGCGGTGCCCTCCCGGCCGTCCACGGTGGCCATGACGGTGAGCGTGCGCCCGCGCGTGACACCGTTCGTGGTGAGCGAGTTGCCCGCCCAGCGCAGATGGGCGCTCGACTGCTCGTCGGCGATCACGACACAGCCGTCGGCCCGGGACAGCGCGAGAGCGCGCTCGACGATCTCGTACGGCTTGCTGGTGCGCGCGCTCATCGACCCGCCTCCTGCGTGGTGTTCAGGCTGTGCTGTCCCGGGGGGCGTCCCCCGGACCCCCGGCCGAGTGCGACACTGCCCCTCATCGACCCGCCTCCTGCGTGGTGTTCAGAATGTTCACGCCCTTGAAGAGGGCGGACGGGCAGCCGTGCGAGACCGCCGCGATCTGCCCCGGCTGGGCCTTGCCACAGTTGAAGGCGCCGCCGAGGACATAGGTCTGCGGGCCGCCGACCGCCGCCATGGAGCCCCAGAAGTCGGTGGTCGTGGCCTGGTAGGCGACGTCCCGCAGCTGTCCCGCCAGCCGACCGTTCTCGATCCGGTGGAAACGCTGCCCGGTGAACTGGAAGTTGTAGCGCTGCATGTCGATGCTCCACGACCGGTCACCGACGACGTAGACACCCCGCTCCACGCCCTCGACCAGATCCTCGGTCGACATTCCGGCCGGATCCGGCCGCAGTGACACGTTGGCCATGCGCTGCACCGGCACATGCCCGGAGGAGTCCGCGAACGCGCACCCGTTGGACCGTTCGAACCCGGTCAGCCTCGCGATCCGCCGGTCCAGCTGGTAGCCGACCAGCGTCCCGTCCCTCACCAGGTCCCAGGACTGCGCCTCGACGCCCTCGTCGTCGTACCCGACGGTCGCCAGTCCGTGCTCGGCGGTGCGGTCGCCCGTGACGTTCATCAGCTCGGAGCCGTAGCGCAGCGTGCCGAGCCGGTCGAAGGTGGCGAAGGAGGTGCCGGCGTAGGCGGCCTCGTAGCCGAGGGCCCGGTCCAGCTCGGTGGCGTGCCCGATGGACTCGTGGATGGTCAGCCACAGGTTGGACGGGTCCACGACCAGGTCGTACAGGCCCGGCTCGACGCTCGGCGCGCGCATCTTCTCGGCCAGCAGCCCGGGAATCCGCTCCAGCTCGTCGTCCCAGTCCCAGCCGGTGCCCGTCAGGTACTCCCAGCCACGCCCCACGGGCGGCGCGAGGGTGCGCATGGAGTCGAACTCACCGCTCGACTCGTCCACGGACACCGCCGTGAACACGGGGTGGAGCCGCACCCGCTGCTGCGTGGTGACAGTCCCCGCGGTGTCGGCGTAGAACTTGTTCTCGTGCACGGTGAGCAGTGAGGCGTCCACGTGGTCCACCCCGCGCGCCGCCAGCAGCCGCGCGCTCCACTCGGCCAGCAGCCCGGCCTTCTCCGCGTCGGGTACCTCGAAGGGGTCGAGGTCGTACGACGACACCCAGGTCCGTTCGGCGTGCACCGGCTCGTCCGCGAGCTCGACCCGCTCCTTCGACCCCGCCGCCCTGATCACCCGGGCGGACAGTTTCGCCATCGCCACGGCCTGCGAGGCGACCTTGGCGGCTGCGTCCGGGGTGAGATCCACGCCGGACGCGAAACCCCACGTCCCGCCGTGCACCACGCGCACCGCGTACCCCAGGTCGGTGGTGTCCGACGACCCGGCCGGCTTGGCGTCCCGCAGCCGCCAGGACGCGTCACGCACCCGCTCCAGCCGGAAATCCGCGTGTTCCGCACCGAGCGACCGCGCCCGCGCGAGCGCGGCGTCGGCGAGAGGGCGCAGGGGGAGCGTCAGAAAGGACTGATCGACTTCATGGGGCACAGCTGGGAGATCCCTTCGGGCGCTTGCCTGTGGTGACCGTCGGAGGCAGTGAACCATGTCCCGCTCCCCTGGCTCCTCCGGAAAGGCTGGTGGCGCAGATCAGCGGGCGGGTACGGGAACAACTCCCGTACCCGCCCGCTGATACCACGTACGACGCGAACTCAGCCGTCCGGAGACGCGTCGGCCGCGAGCGCCGCGAACGCCGCCCAGGCGGTCGGTGCGACGACGAGTGGACGGACGCGCTTGTCCTTGGAGCCACGGATGCGGACGGCCTCGGGGCACACGGCGACCTCGACGCAGTTGTCACCCTCGCCCCCGCTGTAGCTGCTCTTGAACCAGCGCAGCTGATCAGTGGTGCTCATCGTGCTCCTCGCATCTGTTCCAGCAGGCTCACGGCAGCCCGGCCTCCGCCACCGTCGCCCTTGTCGTGGCCGAACGCGCCGCCAACGCGGTCCTCCCCGGGCGCGACTTCGGGCTGCGGCTCACCTGCGACCGGACCGCGGGACTCGTCCGTGTCGAGATGGCCGACGCCCATCCGGCGCACCCGGAGCTCCCCGAACCGGCGGGCCGGCCCGCCGCGGACACCGAAGGCGGAATGCAGGTACCTTCACAGGTTATGCACCCATAACCCGGCTGCCGTGAGAGGAGTGCGGTGCGGGCACCATCTCCGTCCGGGAGTTCTCGTACAACCCCAGCGCGGTCTTCGCCCGGGTCGAGAAGGGCGAGGCGATCGAGGGCACCCGGCACGGCAACGTGACCGCGGTCCTGTCCCCGGCCGGCGGCCCCATGGAGCGGTACGCGCACCTGGTGGCGCAGGGGAGGGTCAAGCTGAAGCCGGTCACCACCGCCGACCGGCATGACATGCCGCACCCCGAGGTGGCGGAGGACGCCGGCCCTCGGGCGCTGCTGCTGGCCGAGTGCGAAGAGGACGACCGTTGACCTACGTGGACACCTCGGCGCTGGTCACACGGATGACCCGGCGCAACCACGGGGGAGCGTTGGACGCCTCCCCTCAGCAGCGGGTCACGGAGCCGCTCGCCACGAGCACGCCCTGCTTCACGGAGACCGTACGAACCCTGGACCTCATGGAGCACTTTCCCAAGGCCATGGAGGCCATGGAGGCCATGGACGCCCGGATCACCGAGGTCCTCCTCGCCCGCGAGGTGCGCGACGGAGCCGCCTTGCTGGTCGGACGCCTGAGGGTGCTGGACGCGGTCCACGCGGCCGGCGCGCTCTCGCCGCGGGACGGCCCGACCGCCCTGGTGACCTACGACCGCGGGATGCTCGAGACCGCTCGCGCCGAAGGACCGTCCGCTCACGCACCCGGTACGGCGGACTGAGAACCGGGCGTTTCTGTAGGGATCCGACAGTGGGGCCCATCGGCCACTGTCGGTGCCCCAATGTCCTTCGATGCGCTCCGACCGATAGGTTTTCGGGGAAGGCGCCTGTGCCGCAGGGGCTCCAGACCGCTATCGAAAGGGTGATCCGTTGAGCCGCTCGGTTCTCGTCACCGGAGGCAACCGGGGCATCGGCCTCGCCATCGCCCGCGCGTTCGCCGATGCCGGTGACAAGGTCGCGATCACGTACCGCTCGGGGGAGCCGCCCAAGGGCTTCCTCGCCGTCAAGTGCGACATCACCGACTCCGAGCAGGTGGAGCAGGCCTACAAGGAGATCGAGGCCCAGCACGGCCCGGTCGAGGTGCTCGTCGCCAATGCCGGCATCACCAAGGACCAGCTCCTGATGCGCATGTCCGAGGAGGACTTCACCTCGGTCGTCGACACCAACCTCACCGGCACCTTCCGAATCGTCAAGCGCGCCAACCGCGCCATGCTGCGTGCCCGTAAGGGCCGGGTCGTCCTGATCTCCTCGGTGGTGGGCCTGGCCGGCCAGGCGGGGCAGGCGAACTACGCCGCGTCCAAGGCCGGCCTGGTCGGCTTCGCGCGCTCCCTCGCCCGTGAGCTGGGCTCGCGCAACATCACGTTCAACGTCGTCGCGCCGGGCTTCGTCGACACCGACATGACCAAGGTGCTCACCGACGAGCAGCGGGCGGGCATCGTGTCGCAGGTGCCGCTCGGCCGGTACGCGCAGCCCGAGGAGATCGCCGCCGCGGTGCGGTTCCTCGCCTCGGACGAGGCCTCGTACATCACTGGAGCCGTCATTCCCGTTGACGGCGGACTGGGAATGGGTCACTGAACGACATGAGCGGAATTCTCGAGGGCAAGCGCGTCCTGATCACCGGCGTGCTGATGGAATCCTCCATCGCCTTCCACACGGCCCGGCTGGCCCAGGAACAGGGCGCCGAGATCATCCTGACCGCGTTCCCGCGGCCCACGCTGACCGAGCGCATCGCCAGGAAGCTCCCCAAGCCCACCAAGGTCATCGAGCTCGACGTGACCAACGAGGAGCACCTGGGCCGTCTCGCGGACGTCGTGGGCGAGGAGCTCGGCGGCCTCGACGGCGTCGTGCACTCCATCGGCTTCGCGCCGCAGGACGCGCTGGGCGGCAACTTCCTCAACACGCCGTTCGAGTCGGTCGCCACGGCCATGCACGTCTCGGCGTTCTCCCTGAAGTCGCTGACCATGGCCTGCCTCCCGTTGATGCAGAACGGCGGCTCGGTCGTCGGTCTCACCTTCGACGCGCAGTACGCCTGGCCGCAGTACGACTGGATGGGCCCGGCCAAGGCCGCCCTGGAGGCGACCAGCCGCTACATGGCGCGTGACCTGGGCAAGCAGAACATCCGCTGCAACCTGATCTCGGCGGGCCCGATCGGCTCCATGGCCGCCAAGTCCATCCCGGGCTTCGGCGAGCTGGCCTCGGTGTGGGACCACCGGGCCCCGCTGGAGTGGGACCTGAAGGACCCGGAGCCGGCCGGCCGCGGGGTCGTCGCCCTGCTGAGCGACTGGTTCCCGAAGACCACGGGCGAGATCGTCCACGTGGACGGCGGGCTGCACGCCGTCGGCGCGTAGCACCCGGGAGCGGCCCCCTCAGAGGTCGCCGAGGGCCCGTACCCGTGAGGGGTGAGGGCCCTCGGCCGTGTCACCCGGCCGGCTCAGCACAGCGGGCGGGATCCGGCGGAAACAGGGCATTGTGAAGTACGCGTCCGCCGCGTGATCCCCCCTCCCCAGCACGGCCGAGGAGGCCCCCTTGTGCGCTTCTACCGCCTGGCCTCGATGACCGTCGCCGTCGCCGCGGGCGTCGGACTCGTGCCGATCCTGTCGTGCGACGCGATGCCGTACGACGCGATGCCGTACGACGCGATGCCGCACGCGCACGTGCACCCTGCCGACGTGGGGTCGGGCGACGCCGGGTCGAAGGACGCGGCGGCCGACGATCCGTTCGGTGCCGCCTGCCGCATCGGGGTCGACGGGTCCTGGGTGACCGCGTACTGCCACAACCCCTATCCGGACACCGACCACGTACGCCTGCACATCGAGTGCCTCCGCTGGTGGGACCTCGACAGCGACAGCCCCCCGGTGGCCGCCGGACCCGCACAGACCGTACGGCTCGCCGGACGCTGCTGGGACGAGGTCGGGACGGCGTGGATCAGCCACCGGAAGGCGGGCTGACGCGCCCCGGACGGCACACGAACGGGTAGGCGGCGGCCTCCTCGGCCGCCGTCGCCGCGTCACCCGCGCGGATCGCCTCCAGCAGCCGCGCGTGGTCCATGTGCGTCTCGGGGGTCAGCTCCTGGCCCACGTCGTCGCGCAGCCGGTCCCGCAGCACCTCGCTCAGGTCCGCGTACAGGGCGATCAGCACATCGTTGTGGGACGCGGCCACGACGGCGAGGTGGAAGGTGGAGTCCGCCGCCACGAACGGTTCCGCCGCACCCGACGCCCAGGCCTCCTCGCGGCGCAGCAGCAGCGTGTCGAGCTGCCTGAGGTCCTTCCCGGTGCGCCGCCGGGCGGCCAGCCGCGCCGCGGACGCCTCCAGGGTGGAGCGCAGTTCCGCGATGTGCCCGGGGTCGGCGTCGGCGAAGCGGCGGTGCATCACACCGGCCAGCTCGCTCGTGGCGACGACATACGTGCCCGAGCCCTGGCGGATGGCCAGCAGCCCGTTGTGCGCCAGCGCGCGGACGGCCTCGCGGACCGTGTTACGGGCCACCCCCAGCTGCTCGACCAGCTCAGGCTCGGTCGGAATACGGGAGCCGACCGGCCACTCGCCCGAGGAGATCTGGGCGCGCAGAGCGGCGATGACCTGCTCGGACAGTGCGGAACGACGGAGATGGCTCAGGGGCATGACACACCTTCGCACGATGGAGACCTCGGGCGCCGTCTCGGACATGGACAACCAATCATCCCATGATTCTATGACAGGCCTCATGGTTGGTGAGGAACTCCGGACGGTCACGTCCACGACGGCGTGCACGGCGTCTCCGGCGCCCGACGGCACGGAGCCCGACGACAGGGAGGCGGGTGGGACCGGACGGTCCGGCACGCGCGTGTGGACGATGCGGCTGCTCGTCGCCGGCATCGTGGTGGCGGCGCTGAACCTCCGCCCCGCCATCACCAGCCTCGGGGCACTGCTCGAGGAGACCCGTACCGGGCTCGGCATGAGCGGCACCATGGCCGGGCTGCTCACTTCCGTGCCCCCGCTGTGCTTCGCCGTCCTCGGTGTCACCGCCCCGCGGCTGGCCCGACGCTTCGGGCCGGGTGCGGTGGTGTGCGCCGGTATGGCCGCCATCGGTACCGGTCTGCTGATCCGTCCGTTCACGGGGAGCACGGCGGGTTTCCTGGCGGCGAGCGCCCTCGCGCTCATGGGCATCGCCGTCAGCAACGTCCTGATGCCGGTCGTCGTCAAGCAGTGGTTCCCGGACCGGGTCGGCTCCATGACCGGCCTGTACTCCATGGCTCTCGCCCTCGGCACGGCCCTGGCCGCCGCGGTGACCGTGCCGGCGACCGAGGCGCTGGGCGGGAGCTGGGAGTCGGGACTCGCCCTGTGGGCCGTGCTCGCCACGGCCGCCGTACTGCCCTGGCTCCCGTTCGTGGGTGAGCGGGGCCGGGCGCCTGCGGAGCGGACGCCCGCGCGGGAGCGGCGTGGGACGGGACGGCACACGCGGGGAGGGGGTGGACCGGGGCGGCAGGTGTCCGGACAGCACCCGTCACGGGAGCAGGAGCCCGCACCCGAGCTGCGGATCACCCGCAGCCGGACCGCCCGGGCGCTCGCCGTCTTCTTCGGACTCCAGGCGACCGCCGCCTACATCACCATGGGCTGGATGGCGCAGATCTTCCGGGACGCGGGCGTCACCGCGAGCACCGCCGGGCTGCTCCTCGCGCTCACCATGGTGATGGGAGTGCCGCTCGCCTTCGTCATCCCGCGCGTTGCCACACGGCTGCCCCGGCAGGGCCCGATCGTGGTCGTGCTCGGCACGAGCGGCCTGATCGGATACGCCGGGCTGTACTTCGCGCCCGCCGCCGACGCCCTGGCCTGGGCGCTGCTGCTGGGCATTGCCCACTGCGCCTTCCCGCTCGCGCTCACCATGGTCGGGATGCGGGCCAGGTCCGGCGCGGGAGTGGCCAAGCTGTCGGCCTTCGCACAGAGCGCCGGCTATCTGATCTCCGTCCCGGGTCCTCTCCTGGTGGGCGTCCTCTACCAGTACAGCGGCGGCTGGGGACTCCCCCTCGCACGCATGTCCGCCCTGCTGATCCCGCAGATGATCTCCGGCGTGCTGGCAGGCCGCGCCCGCACGGTGGAGGACGAGGCGGCCCCCCGCCGAGCCCGCGGCCTTCCGCTTCTCCGCGCCCTCGCACCCGCCCACCCCGACTCACCCCGGCGCACATCGAACCGTCGGCGGGTGCGAGACTTGCCCCATGCCCGTCCTCGACCCGAACCCCCAGAACGGCCGGAAGAAGATGCTGCTAGTCTTCGGCGCGTTCTTCGCCATCTTCATCGTCATCGGCGTGATCGCGAGCATCCTGGCGCCGTGACACCCCGCCGTCCCGGCCGGGGGTTCGTGGGGGTGCCGGCACTCCCATCCCCTAGGGGGCCGGGCTCAGGGGCAAGTGGGTGGGTCGCCGGATGGGTCGACGGCCCGGAAGTACATACCTTCGAGATGTGGCCGCGAGACGCGGACACGGATCCCTCGGAGAGTGGAGGCCCCATGTCGACGCGCACGCACACCCGGCCCCACCCGGTCTCCCGGGGCGGCGTCGACACCCGGCTGCCGTGGTGGGCCCTCGCCCTGCCCACGCTCGCCTTCGTCGCGCTGCTCACCCTGATCCTGACCGCCGCCGACGCGCACGCGACGGCCGCCGAGCCCGGGATCACCCACCTCATCGAGCGGGCACAGCAGCCCGTATCCCGCTGAGCACCCCGGAAGCGGCCTTCAACTCCCTGCGCCCCATGGCCTGTTTCATGCGAAGCTGGGTCACATGAGCGTCGCAGAACCCCGCAGGATCGTCCTATTCCGGCATGCGAAGGCCGACTGGCCACCGGTGACCGACCACGAGCGCCCGCTCGCCGAGCGCGGCAGGATGGACGCCGCAGTCGCCGGGCGCAAGCTCGTCGACTCCGCCATCGCCTTCGATCTGGCCCTGTGCTCCACCGCGACCCGGACCCGGGAGACGTGGAAACTCGCGGTTCACGAGTTCCCGCAGCGACCGAAGACCGTGTACGAGGAGCGGATCTACGAGGCCTCACCCGGTGAGCTGATCGCCCTGCTGAACGAAACCCCGGACGACGCGCAGAACGTGCTCCTCGTCGGCCACAACCCCGGCATCCAGGGAGTGGCCGAGATCCTCGCCGGATCGGCCGAGGGGGACGCGGGCGAGCGGATGAGCCGTCGCGGCTATCCGGCCGCCGCGTTCGCCGTGCTCTCCTTCACCGGTTCCTGGAAGTCCCTGGAGCCGGGCACCACCACCCTGCTCGACTACTGGGCTCCCAGCGAGTGACCCCCGCGGCATGACGACGGGACCCGGCACCGAGGGCGTGGACCGGATGCCGGGCCCCCTTCCGCAAGGACACCGGACAGGCCCTGACCCTTCGCGCGGCTCAGTCCAGGTCGAGGACGTCCGCCGCCTCGACCTCTTCGCGCGTGATGCCCAGCAGGTACAGGACGGTGTCCAGGAAGGGGAAGTTCACCGCGGTGTGGGCGGCCTGACGTACCACCGGCTTGGCGTTGAAGGCGACCCCGAGCCCCGCCGCATTGAGCATGTCCAAATCGTTCGCGCCGTCGCCGATCGCCACGGTCTGCGACAGCGGAACCCCCGCTGCGGCGGCGAACCGGCGTAGCAGCCGCGCCTTGCCCGCCCGGTCCACGATCTCGCCCGTGACCCTGCCGGTCAGCTTCCCGTCGGCGATCTCCAGGGTGTTGGCATGGGCGAAGTCCAGCGCCAGCCGCTCCTTCAGATCGTCCGTGACCTGGGTGAACCCCCCGGAGACCACCCCCACCTGGTAGCCGAGTCGCTTCAGCGTGCGGACCAGGGTGCGGGCGCCCGGCGTCAGCCGTACCTCGCTGCGCACCTTGTCCACCACGGAGGCGTCCAGCCCCGCCAGCAACTGCACGCGTGCGTGCAGCGACTGTTCGAAGTCCAGTTCACCACGCATCGCCGCCTCGGTCACCTCGGCGACCCTGTCCTGGCACCCGGCGTGGGCGGCGAAGAGCTCGATCACCTCGTCCTGGATGAGCGTGGAGTCCACATCCATGACGACCAGACGCTGAGCCCGCCGGTGCAGTCCGGCCGCGACGACGGCGACATCCACCCCGAGCTTCGCCGCGTCGGTCACCAGGGCGGTGCGCAGCGGCTCCGTCTCCACCCCGGACACCGCGAACTCCACCGCGGTCACCGGGTACTTGGCGAGTCGGAAGACACGGTCGATATTGGCGCCGGACCGGGTGATCCGCGTGGCGATCGCCGCCGCCGTCTCGGCGGTGAGGGGGTGGCCCAGCACGGTGACCAGGGAACGGCCGAGCCCGCGCGGGCGGTTGTCCCCGATGCCGGAGATGATCTCCGCCTGGAGCTTCATGGACTCCGCCCAACTGTGGACGGTCGCCCGCAGACTGCCCTCCATGCCCTGCGTCGGCTCGGTCACGAGCGCGCACAGCACGATCCGGCCACGCGTGACGACCTGCTCGATGTCGACCACATCGACGGAGTAGGCGGCGAGAGTGTCGAAGAGACCGGCTGTGATGCCCGGCCTGTCCTTGCCGAAGATCTTGACAAGAAGCGTGGGAACGTCCGAGGTCTGCGATGCGCTCATGGTGTTCCCACCGTATCCGGCACGCAGTGCCCCGCGCGCCCGAGGTCCGTCTGGCGGACAGCGAACTCTCGGCGTCGCCCAGGTGTCCCGGACCTTGCGCGCCCGGGTGCCGCCTCCCTCGCGGTCCTTCCCGCCGGCCTCACCGCCCGCCACCGGGCCTGCGCGGTGCCGGGGGAGGAGGCGGCCCCTCGTCCGGCCACAACGGCGACCGCCTCCCGGCCGACGGCCCAGAGCCGTGCCCGGAACCCCGCCGGCCGCCTCGGGCCGGCCGCCTCGGGGCCGGCCACGTGGAGGCGGCTCGACGGGACGGATCAGGGGGGCGCGCCGGAGACGTCGTCGTCCGGCCCGCCCGGGAACCCGCCGTTCCGGGGAGGCTCGTCCGCCGTCCGGCCGGGCGGCCGTATGTCACCCGGTGCCGGTGCCGGTGCCGGTGCCGGTGGCGGGCCGGGCCGCTGCCGCCCTTCCCCGGCCGGACGCGCGTCCTGCGGCTCCCGCAACTCCTCCGGCACGGCCAGATACGGATTGGTGCCCGGATTCGGTGGCCGGTACGGCACCCCCGGCACATACGGCCCGGCTCCCGCCCCGGACCACGGCCCGCTCTCCGCACGGCCGACAGCCCCGGCGCCCCACACGGCCTCCGTCCTCCCCGCACCCACCGCGACTCCCGTGCTTCCCGCGCCCTTCCCGGTCCGAACCCCCTCCCGAGCCGAGGCCGCCGCCCGCGCCAGTGGCGCCGCCCGCCGTCCCACCGCTCCGCTCACCCATGCCAGCAGCGCCCCCGAGGCACCCGCGCCCGCACCCCAGGCGGCCCCCAGGAGCAGTGCCATGCCGAGGTTCCCGTGCAGTTCGACGCCCGCGCCGAACGCCTCGAAGCCGAGCACGGACAGCGAGGCGCCCGCCGACACCTCCGTCAGCCGGACGAGCAGCATCAGGGCCAACGCCGTCGCGCACCCCAGCCGCAGCGCACACCGCCCGGCGAACGCCGCCGGGCCCCCTTCCCGTACGGCGCCCGCACCGGCCGCCACCTCCGGCGGCGTCCGCACCGCGGCCAGCACGCCGGCCAGCAGCATCATCACCGCGGCCGCCACCCCCAGCAGCCACACCCGCCCGTCGAGCTCGGCCAGCCGGGCCAGCGTGACCGGCCGGTCAGAACCCGTGCGCAGCAGGTCGTCCACGGGATACGGCAGAACACCGGGCAGCGCACCCGTCCCGCGCCCGTCCCAAGGCACGAACAGTCCGATCGGGACGCCGAGCCACACCCCGTTCGGCGCGCCCAGCAGCGCGGCTCCCGCGATCCGCCGGGGATGGTCGTCGCCGATCGCCGCGTACCCCGACGCAGCGAGCCCCGCGGCCACCGCCACCAGCCCCACCACGACCAGGGCGGACGCGGGGGGCCGTACGACACGGTGCACGGCGTCCCAGCCGCGTGGCAGCGGAGTGCGCCGGGACGCCAGCAGCGCGACGGCCAGGACGCCGGCCGCCCAGCCCAGACCGCCGAGCAGTGTCGGCACCGTGTCGACGGTGAACCCGACCGCCGCCTGCGCCTCGACGAGGTCGCCGATCCGGTCCGGCAGCAGACCCTCGGCGTCCCCGAGGTCACCCAGCCCCGGAATCTCCAGCCCGCCACCGCCACCGCCACCGCCCGGCAGGTCGTCCAGACCCAGCGCGCCCCCGTCGAGCGTCACGACGTCGCGTCCCGCCCACACCAGTCCGCCCGACATCGCCACGAAGAACGCCACGACCGTGCCCGCGCGGGCGACGAGTTCGGCCGGTGGCACCACGGCGCCCGCCGCCCGCAGGGACCGTAGGAAGAAGTACGACAACAGCAGCGCACCGGCCAGACCCACTCCCAGCGGGGCGACCTCGACGGCCGTGCTCGCCTCCGCGCCCGACAACCCGAACGCCGACACGTGGCCGGACGGGGTGACCGAGCCGCCGGCCGCCAGCGCCACCACCGCCGCCGTCATCGGCCCCAGCGAACCCGCCGAGTCCGCGTCCAGCAGCCGCAGCCCCAGTGCCGCCGTCCCCGCCATCCCGATCAGCGCCCAGCTCACCGCGGCGATCGCGGACATCACGACGTCCACCCACGGCACACGCGTGTCACACTCTGCGGTACCGACGCCCGTGGCAGCGTTCACGGCAGCCCCCCGATCCGCTCCGCGGCGAGGTGGCCGCGCATGTCCCCCTCGCGTGGATTACCACTTTCCGGCCTGGTTTCAACCCCGTCAACGGCGGCGCCGAGAGCATCCGGGCGTCCGCTTCGCAAGGCCCGGCTTTCGGTCAGGGGGCCGAGCCTGAAATAGTTCCCCCCCGATGTTCGACATCCCTAGACTCCCTGCGATGGGGGAAATTCGGGGGACAACTCAGTGGGGCATGGAGTGCCGGAACTCGTACTGGAATCAAACGGACGGACCTGGACGCTCGATCCGTCCAGGTCGTACACCCTGGGACGTGATCCGCAGGGGGATGTCGTGGTGGACGAGGCCAGGGTGTCCTGGCGTCACGCCACGATCAGCTTCAACGGCCGCAACTGGGTCGTCGAGGACCGTGGCAGCACCAACGGCACGTTCGCGCAGGGCCAGCGGATCCACCATCTGGAGATCAGCTCCGACACGGAGCTGAACCTGGGCAACGCGACCGACGGGCCGCGCGTGACCCTGACCGGCGCCGCGGCCCCGGCCGCCTCGACGCAGGCACAGCCGCAGCAGCAGCCGTACGCCGCGCAGGGGGTACAGGGGGCGGACCCGGGCTGGGTACAGCAGGGACAGCAGCAGGCGCGGGCCCAGGGCGGCTGGCAGCAGCCGCCGGTGCCGCACGTCCCGCAGCAGCAGGGCCCCGGTGGCGCGGCGGGGGCGCCGCCGGTGTACGGCGACCGCAGTCCGACCACGTTCCACCAGTTCTCACTCGGCCGCGTGATGCGGATCGGCCGTGCGCTGGAGAACGACCTGGTCGTCTCCGACCTGCAGGTCTCCCGCAACCACGCCGAGTTCCACTCGACGCCCGACGGCCGCATGGAGATCCGCGACCTGGGCTCGCACAACGGCACCTACGTCAACGGTATGCCGATCGCCAAGGGCGGCACGCAGCTGCTCGGACCGACCGACATCGTGGGTGTCGGCCACTCGACGTTCCGGATCGTCGGCGACCGGCTCGAGGAGTTCGTCGACACCGGTGAGGTCTCCTTCTCCGCCCGGCACCTGACCGTCACGGTCGACGGCGGCAAGCAGATCCTCAAGGACGTCTCCTTCGGTGTGCCCGAGAAGTCGCTGGTCGCGGTCATCGGCCCGTCCGGCTCCGGCAAGTCGACCCTGCTCAAGGCGCTCACCGGGTACCGGCCCGCCGACCGGGGCGAGGTTCTCTACGACAACCGGAACCTCTACAAGCAGTTCGCCGAGCTGCGCCAGCGCATCGGTCTGGTCCCGCAGGACGACATCCTGCACAAGGAGCTGACCGTCAAGAGGGCGCTCAAGTACGCGGCCAAGCTTCGCTTCCCGGCCGACACCACGGCCGCCGAGCGCGACGCCCGCATCGACGAGGTGCTGCGCGAGCTGAAGCTGGACATCCACAAGGACAAGAGGGTCACGTCTCTCTCCGGCGGCCAGCGCAAGCGCGTCTCGGTGGCGCTGGAGCTGCTCACCAAGCCGTCGCTGATCTTCCTGGACGAGCCGACCTCGGGCCTCGACCCGGGCATGGACCGCGATGTCATGCAGCTGCTGCGCGCACTCGCCGACGACGGGCGCACCGTCCTCGTCGTCACCCACTCCGTGGCGGAGCTGGCGATCTGCGACAAGCTCCTGGTGATGGCGCCCGGTGGCTCCGTCGCCTACTTCGGTCCGCCCGAGGAGGCACTGAACTTCTTCGGTTACGACACCTGGGCCGACGTCTTCTCCGCCTTCGAGAACTACCGCGACTACGACTGGGCGGGCCGCTGGAAGGGCTCGCAGCACTACCAGATGTACGCCGCGGACATCGACGCGGTCGCGCCGCAGTCCGTACAGGTCCCGGCGATGCAGGCCATGCGGCCGCCGAAGCCACAGGGCTGGATGTCGCAGTTCGTCACACTGGTACGCCGCTACGTCTCGGTGATTGTCTCCGACAAGGGCTTCCTCGCCCTGACGGTGATCCTTCCGGCCGTGCTCGGCGCGGTCAGCCTCCTCATCGACCCCGACAGGGGGCTGCTGCCGAACGAGCCCAACGCGGCCGGCCGGATCATTCCGAACGGCACGGCGACCACGGTCCTGCTGATCCTCGCGGTCGGTGCCTGCTTCGCCGGCGCCGCGAACTCCGTACGTGAGCTGATCAAGGAACGGGTCATCTACGAGCGGGAGCGCGCGACCGGCCTGTCCCGCTCGGCCTATCTGATGTCCAAGGTGTTCGTGCTCGGCATGGTCACCGTGCTGCAGGGCCTGATGGTCGGCGTCATCGGGTTCTCCAGCAGGGAGCTTCCCGAGGAGGGGCTGGTCCTCGGCGGCTTCACGCTGCTCGAGCTGTCCATCCCGATCATGGCGCTGGGCTTCACCTCGATGATGTTCGGCCTGATCATCTCCGCGCTGGTGAAGACCGCCGAGAAGACCATGCCGCTGCTGGTGATGTTCGCGATCATCCAGGTCGTGTTCACCGGCTGCCTGTTCGCGCTGCACGGCGCGGTCGGCGTCAACCAGTTCTCGTTCCTGATGCCGTCGCGCTGGGCGGTCGCCGCCGCCGGTGCCACGCTGGACTTCAACAGGATCAGCCCGCCGGAGACGCCGGGCGACACCGATCCGCTGTGGGAGCACACGGCCGGGGCCTGGTTCATGGACATGGGCGCGCTCATCGCCCTCGGTGTGATCTGCGGCTTCTTCGTGGCCCGCTTCCTGCGCCGCCACGAGCCCGAGGTCATGCGCAAGTGAAGCCCTGGGCATGCGCATGTGAGGTACGTACGCCGAAGGGCGGCACCCCGGTCACGGGGCGCCGCCCTTCGGCGTACGTGTTCGCGGGAAGAGGTCCGCGCCGACCTCAGTACGCGCTGTTGACGTTGTCCATGGAGCCGTACCGGTCCGCCGCGTAGTTGCAGGCGGCGGTGATGTTCGCGACCGGGTCGTAGATGTTCTTCGACGTGCCCGGGACGTGGTACGCCGAGAACGTCGGCGGGATCACCTGCAGCAGCCCCTTGGAGGGGATGCCGTTCTGGGCGTTGATGTCCCAGAGGTTGATGGCCTTCGGGTTGCCCGAGGACTCCCGAATGATGTTGCGGTGGATGCCCTCGTACGAACCCGGGATACCACGCTTCTTCATGATGTCCAGGGACTCGCGGATCCAGCCGTCGAGGTTGTCGGAGTAGCGCTTCTGGGCGGGCTTGCCGCTGTCACCCCGCGGGCCGTCCCACTGACGGTCGCCGGAGCGGCCTGCCCGGTCGCTCTCGCGCTCCCGCTCGGCCTTCTTCTTCGCGGAGGCCGCCTCGGCCTTCTTCTCGGCCGCCGCGTCGGCGGCGGCCTTCTTCTTCGCGGCGATCAGCTCGCTCTTCACACCGGCACCGGCCAGCTGGTCGGTGACGGTGCCCTTGACGTCCTTGATCGGCTCGGTGCTGTAGGCGATCCGTGCGGTGGGGACCGCCTCGCTCGCGGTGGTCGTCGACGCGTCGCTCGGCGTGGCCGAGAATCCGATGGCCGCGGCGCCGACGGCGGTGACACCGGCGGCGACGACCTTGTGATGGCGGTTCAGAGCACGGGCGTGCCCACGGATGAGGAAGTTCTTCGACATGGGTGGGGGACCTCTTCGAATAGCGCGGAGGTCGCTCAACGTCCGGTGGGGCCAGTGGTCGTTCCGGCACGAACGCGGTGGGGGGAGAACCCACGGCGCTGAGCGACGGGAGCCATTCTTAGCGGCCGCAAAATGGCGAGGCAAAGGTGTGACGTACGAAGTCGGGTAGTGGATCAGGGGTGCGCATGCCGGGCGAATCGGACTATACGCCCGGATTGTGTGTCGGTTATGTATCTCCTATGCGTGTTCGTACGTGATGTGCATCCTGTGTCTGGCCTCATACCCGACGTCCCCTCCCCTTACGGAATGTTGCTGGAGCAAGTCGCTCTGTGAGGGGTTTCGGCCGGCGGTCCGGCCGGCGGCGGCTCCCGGTACGCCGGGGGGTCCTACGACCTCCGGTCCAGGTCGTCGCCGTCGCCGGACGGATCCGTGGCGCCGGAGCCCGCCGGTACCGTGAGGACATGAGCCACGGTCCCCCGTCAGGTCTCGCCGCGGTGAGCACCGCGCTGCTGGCCATGAGCAGGCACCTCGAGGTGCGCGACGTCCTCAAGACGATCGTCGCCTCGGCCCGCGAACTGCTCGACGCGCAGTACGCCGCACTCGGCGTCCCCGACGACCACGGCGGCTTCGCCCAGTTCGTGGTCGACGGCGTCAGCGACGCGCAGTGGAAGGCCATCGGTCCCCTCCCGCGCCAGCACGGCATTCTCGCCGCGATGCTGCGCGAGGACCGGCCCCAGCGCCTCGCCGACGTGCGCAGGGACTCCCGCTTCGAGGGCTGGCCCAGTGCCCACCCCGATCTGGTCGACTTCCTGGGCCTGCCCATCCGTGACGGCGACGAGGTCATCGGAGCCCTCTTCCTCGCCAACAAGCTGAGGCCTGTCAAGGGACATCCCGCGCAGGCCCCGGGCGGTCCCGGTCCCGCGCAGACGGGCACCTGCGGATTCACCCAGGACGACGAGGACGTACTCGGCATCCTGGCCCAGCACGCCGCGATCGCCCTCACCAACGCCCGGCTCTACGAGCGCAGCCGCGAACTGACCATCGCGGAGGAACGCTCCCGCCTTGCCCACGAGCTCCACGACGCCGTCAGCCAGAAACTGTTCTCCCTGCGGCTCACCGCCCAGGCGGCCGTCCGCCTGGTGGACCGCGACCCGTCCCGGGCCAAGGGCGAACTCCATCAGGTCGCCTCCCTGGCGGCCGAGGCCGCCGAAGAGCTGCGCGCCGCGGTCGTCGAGCTGCGCCCCGCGGCCCTCGACGAGGACGGTCTCGTCGCCACCCTCCGCACCCAGGTCCAGGTCCTCGACCGCGCCCACAGCGCGCACGTGACCTTCACCGGCCACGGCGCGCGCGCCCTGCCGGCCACGCAGGAGGAAGCGGTGCTGCGCGTCGCCCAGGAGGCGCTGCACAACGCGCTGCGGCACGCGGAGGCCGGCCGTGTGGACGTCATCCTGGAGCGCCGGAGCAGCGGCGCCGTCCTGCGGGTCACCGACGACGGCAAGGGCTTCGACCCGGGGATCATCCGCCGCGCGGGACGCCACCTCGGCCTGGTCTCGATGCGCGACCGGGCGAGCGGGGCCGGCGGCAGCCTGACCGTGGAATCGGCGCCAGGCAGGGGCACCACGATCGAGATGGAGGTTCCCGGTGGCTGACGCGATCAGGGTGCTGCTGGTCGACGACCACCAGGTGGTCCGCCGGGGCCTGCGCACCTTCCTGGAGGTGCAGGACGACATCGAGGTCGTCGGGGAGGCCGCGGACGGCGCCGAAGGAGTCGCCCTCGCCGACGAGCTGCGGCCCGACGTGATCCTGATGGACGTCAAGATGCCGGGCATGGACGGAGTGGACGCCCTGCGCCGGCTCCGTGAACTGGACCACCCCGCGCGCGTGTTGATCGTCACCAGCTTCACCGAGCAGCGCACCGTGGTCCCGGCCCTGCGCGCGGGCGCCGCCGGATACGTGTACAAGGACATCGACCCCGACGCGCTCGCCGGCGCCATCCGTTCCGTCCACGCCGGGCACGTCCTCCTCCAGGCCGAGGTCGCCGGTGCCCTGCTGGCCCGGGAGGAGAGTCACTCGGGCCAGGGCCGCGCCGGGTCGCTCACGGAGCGGGAGTGCGAGGTGCTCGGCCTCATAGCGGACGGCCGCTCCAACCGGGAGATTGCCCGCGCCCTGGTGCTGTCCGAGAAGACCGTGAAGACGCACGTCTCCAACATCCTGATGAAACTCGACCTGTCGGACCGCACCCAGGCCGCCCTGTGGGCCGTACGCCACGGGTTGAGCACGTGATGTGCGACGCGCCGTGACGTTCGGGGCCGGGCGGATGGTTCCCCTCCGGTCTGAGATTCATACTGTCGTGGGAATGCCTCCCGGATGGCGCATCCTTCTCCGGCCCCCGCCGTTGTTCCGTACGTACTGCGGCGCCTGCCGCGGTGACCGCGAGGAGGGCTCGGAAAGTGAAGAACCTGAAGAAGATGGCGGCCGTGACGATGATGGCCGGCGGACTGCTCGCCGCCGGTACGGGCGTGGCCTCCGCCACCGACGGCGCGCACGCCGGCGGCAAGGCCGTGGGCTCCCCGGGCGTCGTCTCGGGCAATGTCATCCAGGTCCCGGTCGACGTCCCGGTCAACGTCTCCGGCAACAGCGTCAACGTGATCGGTCTGCTGAACCCCGCCTTCGGCAACACGGCGGTCAACGGCTGACGCCTGTCACCGACCCGGTGACGACCCCGGCCTCCCGGCCCCGCCCGGGAGGCCGGTCGGCGTTGTCGGCGCGGCCGGGACCACCGGGTCGACCAGCGCTCACCGCACGCCCCGCTCCCGTTCCTCCACCACGGAGTTGTAGGCCGCGACCTGCGCCCGCCGGGCCGTCCGCTCCACCGGCCGCAACGCCTCCCCGCGCACCGCCATCTCCGACGCGCTCACCGCGGCCCCGTGCCCGTTCGTACGGGCCAGTGTGACCAGCTCCCCGACCCGCTGCGCCAGCTCCAGCACTCGCACCGCCCGCGGCGGGTATCCCGGCGCCAGTACCTGACGCCCTGCCTCCGCCCGCGCCCGGTAGGCGTCGATCGCCGCCTCGGCCACCGGCCCCGACCCGGTCAGGTCCAGCCGCGTCAGGACCTCGGTCGCCTCCCGCAGCGCCTCCGCCAGCTCCCGCTCCGCCTCGCCGAGCGAGGGCACATCGGCGGCCGGCGCCTCCCGCACCGGCAGACAGTGCCAGACGACCTCCACATGCACATCACCCTCGGGTCCGGCCTCCCGCACCCGGGGCACCAGCCCGAAGGCGGCCCCGTGACCCACCACCGCCTCCCCCGCCTCCAGCGCCCGCGCGTTGAACTCCGGCGGCCCGCTCAGCCCCAGCGGATGCCCCGGCGCGGGCAGCGCGATCCGCAGCCCGGTCGCCCCGAGCGCCCGCAGCCGCCCCAGCGCCAGCGTGAGGCCCACCGGCGCGGACTCGCCCGGCACCCCCTCCACCCGGTGCACCGCGTCGTCGCCGACGACGGCGAGCACGGCGTCGTCCGGTGAGACAAGACCGGCAACAAGGGCATTTCCCCATGCGGTGAGACGTCCTGAACGTGGTTCCGAGAGCATGCCCCCACCCTAAGGACCGGACCGAGGGGATGTCCGGGCCGACCGGTGGCGTAGATTTCATGAAGGGCTGCGCCCACGGGCGCAGCGGACCGACCACAGGTGCACGACACAGCCGGGACCCGGCCACACTGCAAGGGGAGACAACGCGCTCATGAGCGATGTTCTGGAGCTTCAGGACGTATCCGTGGTCCGCGAGGGCCGGGCTCTGGTGGACCAGGTCTCCTGGTCGGTCAAGGAGGGCGAGCGCTGGGTCATTCTCGGTCCCAACGGCGCGGGCAAGACCACCCTCCTCAACATCGCCTCCAGCTACCTGTTCCCCACCGCGGGCACCGCCACCGTCCTCGGCGAGACCCTCGGCGCCCCCGGCACCGACGTCTTCGAACTGCGCCCGCGCATCGGCATCGCCGGGAACGGCATGGCGGACAAGCTCCCCAAGAGCCAGACGGTCCTGCAGACCGTACTGACCGCCGCCTACGGCATGACCGCCGGCTGGCAGGAGGAGTACGAGGAGATCGACGAGCAGCGCGCCCGCGCCTTCCTCGACCGTCTTGGCATGTCCGAGTTCGTGGACCGCAGGTTCGGCACCCTCTCCGAGGGCGAGCGCAAGCGCACCCTCATCGCCCGCGCGTTGATGACCGACCCCGAGCTGTTGCTCCTCGACGAGCCCGCCGCCGGCCTCGACCTCGGCGGCCGCGAGGACCTCGTACGCCGCCTCGGCCGCCTCGCCCGCGACCCGATCGCCCCCTCCATGGTCATGGTCACGCACCACGTCGAGGAGATCGCACCCGGCTTCACCCACGTGCTGATGACCCGTCAGGGCAAGGTCCTCGCCGCCGGACCACTGGAACTCGAGCTCACCTCCCGCAACCTCTCCCTCTGCTTCGGCCTCCCGCTGGTCGTGGAGCAGGTCGGCGACCGCTGGACCGCACAGGGCCTCCCGATGGCCTGACGGCCGGGGTTCGGCACCTGCGGCCCGAACCCGCCCTGCTCCGGGGGAAATCGGCGGAGAACCAGGGAGCCGGTCCCGGGGCCCCGGGACGCGCCGCGATACGTCCGCCTCAAGAACCGGGCCGAGAAAGCCTGTTCGCACCCCGGGCGCTCTGTCGGTGACCGGGGCGCGGTCCTATCATGACCATGTGGACATCGACGCATGGCTCTGGTGGCTGATCGGCGCGGCAGTACTCGGTATCGCGCTGGTGATCACCGCGATGCCCGAACTCGGCATGCTCGCGGTGGGCGCCGTCGCCGCCGCGCTGGTCTCCGGAATTCTCGGTGGCGGCGCCGTGGCCCAGGCAGTGGTCTTCGCCGTCGTCTCGACCGCCCTCATCGCCGTCGTACGGCCCATCGCGAAGCGACAACGCGCAGACCGCTCCCAACACGCCACCGGCGTGGACGCCCTGAAGGGCAGACAGGCCGTCGTGCTGGAGCGGGTCGACGGCTCCGGCGGCCGGATCAAACTGGCCGGTGAGGTGTGGTCGGCACGCGCCCTCGACTCCGGCCATGCCTATGAAGTCGGCCAGGAGGTGGACGTCGTGGAGATCGAGGGAGCCACGGCGATCGTCATGTGACCGTGCGACCTGCGCGAACGACCTCGTACGACGTGTTCCCACAGGACCACAACTGGACCGAACAGCGAGCGAGTTGTACTACGGTCTGGCAGACTCGACCAGCAAGATCTTCAACAGCCGTAAGATCTTCCGAAGGCGCCGAGGCGAAGAAGGGTACGGGGAACCGACGATGGAACCGGTCATCATCGTTCTGATCATCCTGGTGGTGCTGGTTTTCATCGCCCTGATCAAGACGATCCAAGTCATTCCGCAGGCGAGCGCCGCCATCGTCGAGCGCTTCGGCCGCTACACACGCACACTCAACGCGGGCCTCAACATCGTCGTCCCGTTCATCGACACCATCCGCAACCGGATCGACCTGCGCGAACAGGTCGTCCCGTTCCCGCCCCAGCCGGTGATCACCCAGGACAACCTGGTCGTCAACATCGACACCGTCATCTACTACCAGGTGACCGACGCGCGTGCCGCGACCTACGAGGTCGCCAGCTACATCCAGGCGATCGAGCAGCTCACCGTCACCACCCTGCGCAACATCATCGGTGGCATGGACCTCGAGCGCACCCTGACCTCCCGCGAAGAGATCAACGCGGCCCTGCGCGGCGTCCTCGACGAAGCCACCGGCAAGTGGGGCATCCGGGTCAACCGCGTCGAGCTCAAGGCGATCGAGCCGCCCACCTCCATCCAGGACTCGATGGAGAAGCAGATGCGCGCCGACCGCGACAAGCGCGCCGCGATCCTCCAGGCCGAAGGCGTCCGGCAGTCCGAGATCCTGCGCGCCGAGGGCGAGAAGCAGTCCCAGATCCTGCGCGCCGAGGGGGAGGCCAAGGCAGCGGCCCTCAGGGCCGAGGGCGAGGCCCAGGCCGTCCGCACGGTCTTCGAGGCGATCCACGCAGGCGACCCCGACCAGAAGCTGCTCTCCTACCAGTACCTCCAGATGCTCCCGAAGATCGCCGAGGGCGACGCCAACAAGCTGTGGATCGTCCCCAGCGAGATCGGGGACGCGCTCAAGGGCCTGTCCGGCGCCATGGGCAACTTCGGCGGCCTCGGCGGCGGTCAGGGCGGCGGCAACAGCAACTCGGGCGCCGCCACGGAGCGCCGGGAGAAGCCCTCCATCGACTGACCGGGGGACCGGCAGAATGGGAACGGCAAACGGGCGGGGCCCGCTTCCCTCGGGAAGCGGGCCCCGCCCGTACACGTACGAGAAGCGGGTTTTAGGCCGCGGGCCCCAGGCGGCCGGCTCAGGCCGCGGGCTGAGCCGGCCACTCCGGCAGCGCGTCGAAGTCCTCCCGCCCCAGCGCCAGCAGCATCGCGTCCGCCGGCGTCGGCTCGAAGGGCTGCCGCAGCAGCGGCATCCCCGCCTGCTCCGGCGTCCGGTTCGCCTTGCGGTGGTTGTCCTCCGCGCACGAGGCCACCGTGTTCAGCCAGGTGTCCTGACCACCCTGCGACCGCGGCACCACGTGGTCCACGGTGGTGGCCCGCCGCCCGCAGTACGCGCACCGGTTCCGGTCGCGCACCAGGACGCCCCGCCTCGACCACGGCGCCCGTCTTCGGAACGGCACCCTGACGTATTGGCAGAGCCTGATCACCCGCGGCGCCGGTATGTCGACCGCGGCTCCACGCATCCGCAGTTCGGGGTGGGCCTGCTCGACGACCGCCTTGTCCTGAAGCACCAGAACGACAGCTCGGTTCAGCGTCACCGTCGACAACGGCTCGAAGCTCGCGTTCAGTACCAGCGTGTCCCGCATGCCAGCCCACCTCCCGTGCGCACCGGCCCACCCTTCGGCGGACTGGGATCAACTCTGGCCGGGCACGCCGAGATGGACAACGCAATATCTGCTGCTTCAACGGGAGGTGTTCCCCGCCCCCGGCAACAAAAATGCTCGCCCCTGATCAATTCCAAGACCAGGGGCGGGCAAACGTCCCGTGAACGCCGGGATCGGGTCAGGGGCCGGCGGGCACCTCGTACTCACCGATCAGCTGGGCCCGCGCGAGCGCGTGGAACCGCAGGTTGAATCCCACGACCGCGGGCGACGCGTCCGAGTCCGGGCCGAGCTTCTCCTGATCCACCGCGTACACCGTGAACACATACCGGTGCGGTCCGTCCCCGGGCGGTGGCGCCGCCCCGCCGAAGTCCTTGGTGCCGTAGTCGTTGCGCGCCTGGATCGCGCCCTCGGGCAGCCCCTCGAACCCGCCGCTGCCCGCACCGGTCGGCAGTTCGGTCACCGAGACAGGGATGTCGAAAACCACCCAGTGCCAGAATCCGCTCCCCGTCGGGGCGTCCGGGTCGTAGCAGGTCACCGCGAAGCTCTTGGTCTCCGACGGGAAGCCCTCCCAGCGCAACTGCGGCGAGGTGTCGCCGCCTGCCTGCACCTGGGCGTCCTGGAGCGTCGCGCCCTCCTTGACCTCCTTGCTCGTCACCGTGAACGACGGTACGGGCGGGTGGAAGTCATGGGGGAGCGGACGCCTCTCGCGGTCGGTCACCTCGGTACCTCCTGCTGATCGCTTACCTTCAGTGGGAACCGAGCCTAGAACCAATTGCGCTTGCTGCCGACCTCGGACAGCCACTGGTTGAGGTAGGCGGTCCAGTCGGTGCCCTGATAGTCGTTCAGCCCCACCAGGAAGGACCGGAAGGTGTCGCTGCCCTCACTGAACAGACCGGGCTTCTTGTCCATCTCCAGCACGACGTCCATCGCCTGCTCGTCGGCCACGAAGGTCAGCTCGACCTGGTGCAGCCCGCGGTACTGCTGCGGCGGGAAGAACTCGATCTCCTGGTAGAACGGCAGCCGCTGACGCGTCCCCCGGACCTGGCCGCGCTCCATGTCCGCGCTCTTGAACCGGAAGCCCAGCTGGATGAACGCGTCCAGGATCGCCTTCTGCGCCGGCAGCGGGTGCACATTGATCGGGTCCAGGTCGCCGGAGTCCACGGCCCGGGCGATCGCCAGCTCCGTGGTCACACCGATGTTCATCCCGCGCAGCGACTGCCCGTCGATCATCGTGATCGGGGTCTCCCAGGGGATCTCCAGCCCGAACGGCACCGCGTGCACCGCACCCGCCTCGAGCTCGAAGGCGCCACCGAGAGATGACTTGGTGAACTCGATGTTCTGCTGGTACTCCTCGTCGCCGCTCTCGACCTCGACCTTGGCCTGCAGTCCGACCGACAGCCCTTCGATCTGCTGGTTCACGGACCCGCCCTGGATCCGCACCTCACCCTGGACGACCCCACCGGGAACGACGTTGACCTCGTGCAGCACCGTCTCGACCGAAGCTCCGCCGGCTCCCAGGCTCGCGAGCAGCTTCTTGAACGCCATGTCTCTCCCCTTGTCGTTCTCTATCGCGTCGTTGCCCCATGTGGACCTTCGATCCCTAACAACGCGATCCGGCCCTGGCCGGTTCCGTGTCCGTAACCTTCGCAAGCTCGGAGCCCTGTGACCACCCCGTGGCGGCAGCCCGGAGTACTCTCGGACGCCATGATCGCGACCTCCGACCGTATGCCCCCGCACAGGCAGTTCTTCGACCGCCCCGTCCTCGAGGTCGCCCCGACCTCCTCGGCCGGCTCGTCGCGCGTACCACCCCGGACGGTCCGATCACCCTCCGGCTGACGGAGGCCGAGGCCTACGACGGCCCCGACGATCAGGGCTCCCACGCCTATCGGGGCCGCACCATCCGCAACGGGACGATGTTCGTCCCGCCCGGCCACGCGTACTTCTACTTCACCTATGGGATGTCAAGTCGATCGCATGAACGATGTCAATCTCGCTCACCCCGCTGAGGAAGTCGCCCCCAAGCTGCTCGGTGCCGTCCTCACCCACGAGACCCCCGAGGGCACCGTGAGCATCACCATCACGGAGACCGAGGCGTACTCCGGTGCGGACGACCCCGCCTCCCACGCCTACCGAGGCAGGACACCCCGAAACGCCGTCATGTTCGGACCCGCAGGACACCTGTACGTCTACCGGTCTCACGGTCTCCACTGGTGCGCCAACATCGTCACCGGGGCAGACGGCACTGCTTCCGCTGTCCTCATCCGGGCAGGCAGGGTCATCGAAGGGGAAGACCTGGCACACAAGCGGCGAGGGAACAAGGTCGAGAGCCCACGTCTCGCGCGGGGCCCCGGGAACTTCTGCCAAGCGCTCGGCATCACAACAGAGCACAACGGCACAGCCCTGCTGACAGGTGCCTCGGTCACGCTGTCCCAGGGCGAGCCAGTACCGGACGCACTCGTCCGGGTCGGTCCTCGGGTAGGCGTGAGCAGAGCCCACGACTGGCAGCACCGCTTCCACCTCGCCGGTGACCCAACGGTCTCGGCGTACCGACTGAGCCCGAGAGCCAAGCCGTCCACCGAAGCCTGAGCCGCTGCGCGTCTCGCCGGTGAGCCGGCGCGGAGTCGGGCCCGAAGACGCGTGATGGCTCGTGAGCGTGACGCGTCACGCGTTCCTGCTGTTGCATGAAGACACATCGCCCAGGGGTTCCGGAAGACGATCCGGCAGTGGTCCGACTTGGTCCCTCGGACTTCCCGGCCTCCCGGCAGCAGCTCGACGAGTTCGCAGACCCGCATGACGGCCGTCCGCGCGTAGTCGATCCGGCCGGGGGCTTCGTCGTCCAACTCCTCCCGCAGGCAATCGACGTCCCCCAGATCTCCCCGCACCCGCTTCGCTGCCAGGTCTGCCAGCACGGTCCGGATTTTTGCCGGGCCGGTACGCCTCTCGGCCCGCCATGACAAGGAACCGGCCAAAGGGCCGGCCCGCCTGGCAACGGCCCAGGGCGTGGACCGTTCCCTGGACGGTACGGACGCCTGTGCCCCAAGCGGCGCTCCGCTGCGGATCCTCATCGGTGCTCCGGTGCCCTCCGACCAGGTACGCAACGACCCGCGCACCGGAGTCTCCGCCGACGGAGCCGTGCCCCCTGGCGCTTCCGGATCGTCGACGGCCCGATGCTGAGCCCGTACCGGGCCCATGTCCCGAAGCGCCGACGAAGTTGACTCGAGCTTGGAAGGTGCGTAATGTGGCCCAAGCCGCTGAACCGGGTACGGCGTTCGCCTGCAGCCGGAAGCGGCCAACCCACTACTCACGATCACCCTCAGCAGGGTCGATTTCGGCATGTTCGCATACCCGAATTTCGAACCGGTGAAGCCCGATTATGAATCGAGCGAGGGAATCGGCTAGCGTAGTGAATGTCGAAAGGCTGACGGGTGAAAGTCCAAAACCCGATGGCATTCCAGCCGACTGGGAAACAGACGCGAAAGATCTGGTAGAGTCGGGGACGCAGGACCGAAGGGAAGCGCCCGGAGGAAAGCCCGAGAGGGTGAGTACGAAGGAAGCGTCCGTTCCTTGAGAACTCAACAGCGTGCCAAAAATCAACGCCAGATATGTTGATACCCCGTCCTCGGCCGTTCGGCCGGGACGAGGTTCCTTTGAAGAAAACACAGCGAGGACGCTGTGAACGGTCGGGCCTGTTCCGCTCGACTGTTCCGCTCTCGTGATGTGTCCTTCCCGGTTACGGGAGAGCATTCACGGAGAGTTTGATCCTGGCTCAGGACGAACGCTGGCGGCGTGCTTAACACATGCAAGTCGAACGATGAACCACTTCGGTGGGGATTAGTGGCGAACGGGTGAGTAACACGTGGGCAATCTGCCCTTCACTCTGGGACAAGCCCTGGAAACGGGGTCTAATACCGGATAACACTTCCACTCGCATGGGTGGGGGTTAAAAGCTCCGGCGGTGAGGGATGAGCCCGCGGCCTATCAGCTTGTTGGTGAGGTAATGGCTCACCAAGGCGACGACGGGTAGCCGGCCTGAGAGGGCGACCGGCCACACTGGGACTGAGACACGGCCCAGACTCCTACGGGAGGCAGCAGTGGGGAATATTGCACAATGGGCGAAAGCCTGATGCAGCGACGCCGCGTGAGGGATGACGGCCTTCGGGTTGTAAACCTCTTTCAGCAGGGAAGAAGCGAAAGTGACGGTACCTGCAGAAGAAGCGCCGGCTAACTACGTGCCAGCAGCCGCGGTAATACGTAGGGCGCGAGCGTTGTCCGGAATTATTGGGCGTAAAGAGCTCGTAGGCGGCTTGTCGCGTCGATTGTGAAAGCCCGGGGCTTAACCCCGGGTCTGCAGTCGATACGGGCAGGCTAGAGTGTGGTAGGGGAGATCGGAATTCCTGGTGTAGCGGTGAAATGCGCAGATATCAGGAGGAACACCGGTGGCGAAGGCGGATCTCTGGGCCATTACTGACGCTGAGGAGCGAAAGCGTGGGGAGCGAACAGGATTAGATACCCTGGTAGTCCACGCCGTAAACGGTGGGAACTAGGTGTTGGCGACATTCCACGTCGTCGGTGCCGCAGCTAACGCATTAAGTTCCCCGCCTGGGGAGTACGGCCGCAAGGCTAAAACTCAAAGGAATTGACGGGGGCCCGCACAAGCAGCGGAGCATGTGGCTTAATTCGACGCAACGCGAAGAACCTTACCAAGGCTTGACATACACCGGAAAGCATTAGAGATAGTGCCCCCCTTGTGGTCGGTGTACAGGTGGTGCATGGCTGTCGTCAGCTCGTGTCGTGAGATGTTGGGTTAAGTCCCGCAACGAGCGCAACCCTTGTTCTGTGTTGCCAGCATGCCCTTCGGGGTGATGGGGACTCACAGGAGACCGCCGGGGTCAACTCGGAGGAAGGTGGGGACGACGTCAAGTCATCATGCCCCTTATGTCTTGGGCTGCACACGTGCTACAATGGCCGGTACAATGAGCTGCGATGCCGTGAGGTGGAGCGAATCTCAAAAAGCCGGTCTCAGTTCGGATTGGGGTCTGCAACTCGACCCCATGAAGTCGGAGTTGCTAGTAATCGCAGATCAGCATTGCTGCGGTGAATACGTTCCCGGGCCTTGTACACACCGCCCGTCACGTCACGAAAGTCGGTAACACCCGAAGCCGGTGGCCCAACCCCCTTGTGGGGAGGGAGCTGTCGAAGGTGGGACTGGCGATTGGGACGAAGTCGTAACAAGGTAGCCGTACCGGAAGGTGCGGCTGGATCACCTCCTTTCTAAGGAGCACTTCCAGGCTGCCGGGCTTGCCCGGTGGTCCAGGGGCCAGTACACCGGCGCGTGTCCGGTGCTGGTTGCTCATGGGTGGAACGTTGATTAGTCGGCCGGGTTTTCCGGGTCGGGGGTGTGTGAGTACTGCTCTGCGGAGTGGGGAAAGCATGATCTTCGGGCGGAGGCCGGTCGGGCACGCTGTTGGGTGTCTGAGGGAATGATCCCTCTGGATGCCGGCCCCAGTGAACTCCGGTTGTTGCCGGGGGTGGTGGGTGGTTGGTCGTTGTTTGAGAACTGCACAGTGGACGCGAGCATCTGTGGCCAAGTTTTTAAGGGCGCACGGTGGATGCCTTGGCACCAGGAACCGATGAAGGACGTGGGAGGCCACGATAGGCCCCGGGGAGTCGTCAACCAGGCTTTGATCCGGGGGTGTCCGAATGGGGAAACCCGGCAGTCGTCATGGGCTGTCACCCATACCTGAACACATAGGGTATGTGGAGGGAACGCGGGGAAGTGAAACATCTCAGTACCCGCAGGAAGAGAAAACAACCGTGATTCCGGGAGTAGTGGCGAGCGAAACCGGATGAGGCTAAACCGTATGTGTGTGAGACCCGGCAGGGGTTGCGCATGCGGGGTTGTGGGATCTCTCTTCTGTTGTCTGCCGGCAACAGGGCGAGTCAGAAACCGTTGATGTAGGCGAAGGACATGCGAAAGGTCCGGCGTAGAGGGTAAGACCCCGTAGTCGAAACGTCAGCGGCTCGTTGGAGAGACACCCAAGTAGCACGGGGCCCGAGAAATCCCGTGTGAATCTGGCGGGACCACCCGCTAAGCCTAAATATTCCCTGGTGACCGATAGCGGATAGTACCGTGAGGGAATGGTGAAAAGTACCGCGGGAGCGGAGTGAAATAGTACCTGAAACCGTGTGCCTACAAGCCGTGGGAGCGTCGCGTCGAGTGCGTGCACTCGGCGTCGTGACTGCGTGCCTTTTGAAGAATGAGCCTGCGAGTTTGCGGTGTGTTGCGAGGTTAACCCGGGTGGGGAAGCCGTAGCGAAAGCGAGTCCGAACAGGGCGTTTCAGTAGCATGCTCAAGACCCGAAGCGGAGTGATCTAGCCATGGGCAGGTTGAAGCGGAGGTAAGACTTCGTGGAGGACCGAACCCACCAGGGTTGAAAACCTGGGGGATGACCTGTGGTTAGGGGTGAAAGGCCAATCAAACTCCGTGATAGCTGGTTCTCCCCGAAATGCATTTAGGTGCAGCGTCGTGTGTTTCTTGCCGGAGGTAGAGCACTGGATAGGCGATGGGCCCTACCGGGTTACTGACCTTAGCCAAACTCCGAATGCCGGTAAGTGAGAGCGCGGCAGTGAGACTGTGGGGGATAAGCTCCATGGTCGAGAGGAAACAGCCCAGAGCATCGACTAAGGCCCCCAAGCGTACGCTAAGTGGGAAAGGATGTGGAGTCGCACAGACAACCAGGAGGTTGGCTTAGAAGCAGCCATCCTTGAAAGAGTGCGTAATAGCTCACTGGTCTAGTGATTCCGCGCCGACAATGTAGCGGGGCTCAAGCGTACCGCCGAAGTCGTGTCATTGCGATATGTGCCCCCAACGGGGATCGTGATGGGTAGGGGAGCGTCGTGTGCCGGGTGAAGCAGCCGCGGAAGCGAGTTGTGGACGGTTCACGAGTGAGAATGCAGGCATGAGTAGCGATACACACGTGAGAAACGTGTGCGCCGATTGACTAAGGGTTCCTGGGTCAAGCTGATCTGCCCAGGGTAAGTCGGGACCTAAGGCGAGGCCGACAGGCGTAGTCGATGGATAACCGGTTGATATTCCGGTACCCGCTGTGAAGCGTCAAACATCGAGCATCGTGATGCTAAGGCCGTGAAGCCGTTCCGGACCCTTCGGGGAAGGGAAAGTGGTGGAGCCGCCGGTCCAAGCGGTCAGTAGGTGAGTGATGGGGTGACGCAGGAAGGTAGTCCAGCCCGGGCGGTGGTTGTCCCGGGGTAAGGGTGTAGGCCGTGCGGTAGGTAAATCCGTCGCACACGGGGCTGAGACCTGATGCCGAGCCGATTGTGGTGAAGTGGATGATCCTATGCTGTCGAGAAAAGCCTCTAGCGAGTTTTATGGCGGCCCGTACCCTAAACCGACTCAGGTGGTCAGGTAGAGAATACCGAGGCGTTCGGGTGAACTATGGTTAAGGAACTCGGCAAAATGCCCCCGTAACTTCGGGAGAAGGGGGGCCATGTCCGGTGATGGGGTTTTCCCTCTGAGCTGGGTGTGGCCGCAGAGACCAGCGAGAAGCGACTGTTTACTAAAAACACAGGTCCGTGCGAAGCCGTAAGGCGATGTATACGGACTGACGCCTGCCCGGTGCTGGAACGTTAAGGGGACCGGTTAGTCATTCTTCGGGGTGGCGAAGCTGAGAACTTAAGCGCCAGTAAACGGCGGTGGTAACTATAACCATCCTAAGGTAGCGAAATTCCTTGTCGGGTAAGTTCCGACCTGCACGAATGGCGTAACGACTTCTCGACTGTCTCAACCATAGGCCCGGTGAAATTGCACTACGAGTAAAGATGCTCGTTTCGCGCAGCAGGACGGAAAGACCCCGGGACCTTTACTACAGTTTGATATTGGTGTTCGGTTCGGCTTGTGTAGGATAGCTGGGAGACTGTGAAGCTGTCACGCCAGTGGTGGTGGAGTCGTCGTTGAAATACCAGTCTGGTCGTGCTGGATGTCTAACCTGGGTCCGTGATCCGGATCAGGGACAGTGTCTGATGGGTAGTTTAACTGGGGCGGTTGCCTCCTAAAGAGTAACGGAGGCGCCCAAAGGTTCCCTCAGCCTGGTTGGTAATCAGGTGTTGAGTGTAAGTGCACAAGGGAGCTTGACTGTGAGACCGACGGGTCGAGCAGGGACGAAAGTCGGGACTAGTGATCCGGCGGTGGCTTGTGGAAGCGCCGTCGCTCAACGGATAAAAGGTACCCCGGGGATAACAGGCTGATCTTCCCCAAGAGTCCATATCGACGGGATGGTTTGGCACCTCGATGTCGGCTCGTCGCATCCTGGGGCTGGAGTCGGTCCCAAGGGTTGGGCTGTTCGCCCATTAAAGCGGTACGCGAGCTGGGTTTAGAACGTCGTGAGACAGTTCGGTCCCTATCCGCTGTGCGCGTAGGAGTCTTGAGAAGGGCTGTCCCTAGTACGAGAGGACCGGGACGGACGAACCTCTGGTGTGCCAGTTGTCCTGCCAAGGGCATGGCTGGTTGGCTACGTTCGGGAGGGATAACCGCTGAAAGCATCTAAGCGGGAAGCCTGCTTCGAGATGAGGACTCCCACCTCCTGGAGAGGGTAAGGCTCCCAGTAGACGACTGGGTTGATAGGCCGGATATGGAAGCACGGCAACGTGTGGAGTTGACCGGTACTAATAGGCCGAGGGCTTGTCCTCAGTTGCTCGCGTCCACTGTGTTAGTTCTGAGACAACGAACAGTTGTCGGCTTTGAGCGGAACATAAAAGAAAAGCGTGCTTGTTCGCTCGAAACCATCAGGGTTTCGGTGGTCATAGCGTAGGGGAAACGCCCGGTTACATTCCGAACCCGGAAGCTAAGCCCTACCGCGCCGATGGTACTGCAGGGGGGACCCTGTGGGAGAGTAGGACGCCGCCGAACAATCTTTGGAAGGACCTCTGGTCACCAGCGTTCAGCTGGGACCAGGGGTCCTTTTGTATTTTCTGGAGCGCGCCGAATGTCCGGCTGCGCGAGAATGCTTGCGGTACCGAAGACAGGAGTCACCGATGTCCCCCAACCCTCCCGACGACCGACCGGAGCGCGATCAGCGGCGACGGGACAGTGGTGACCGTTCGGACCGAGGCGGCCAGCGGGGCGCCGGCCCACGACGACCCAGCGACCGCGACCGTGGGTTCCGTCGCGACGACCGAGGTGCTGGCCGGCCGGAGCGTGGCGGGTTCCGCGGTCGGGACGACACCCGCGGTGACAACCGGGGCGGCGAGCGCGGCGGCTACCGGGGCCGGGACGAGCGTAGTGACGATCGCCGTGACGGTGGACGTGAGCGTTCCGGCTTCCGCCGTGATGACGACCGACGGGACGGTCGTCGGGATGACCGGCGTGGTGACGACCGTGGTGAGCGGGGCGGTTTCCGTGGCCGGGATGACAGCCGTGGCGGTTTTCGGCGTGATGACGGTCGTGGTGGTGAGCGTTCCGGTTTTCGGCGTGATGATGACCGGGGCCACGGACGTCGTGACGAGCGGCGCGATGAGCGACGGGACGGTCGTCGGGATGACCGGCGTGGTGACGACCGTGGTGAGCGGGGCGGTTTCCGCGGTCGGGATGACAGCCGTGGCGGTTTTCGGCGTGATGACGGTCGTGGTGGTGAGCGTTCCGGTTTTCGGCGTGATGATGACCGGGGCCACGGACGTCGTGACGAGCGGCGCGATGAGCGACGGGACGGTCGTCGGGATGACCGGCGTGGTGACGACCGTGGTGAGCGGGGCGGTTTCCGTGGCCGGGATGACAGCCGTGGCGGTTTTCGGCGTGATGACGGTCGTGGTGGTGAGCGTTCCGGTTTTCGGCGTGATGATGACCGGGGCCACGGACGTCGTGACGAGCGGCGCGATGAGCGACGGGACGGTCGTCGGGATGACCGGCGTGGTGACGACCGTGGTGAGCGGGGCGGTTTCCGCGGTCGGGATGACAGCCGTGGCGGTTTTCGGCGTGATGACGGTCGTGGTGGTGAGCGTTCCGGTTTTCGGCGTGATGATGACCGGGGCCACGGACGTCGTGACGAGCGGCGCGATGAGCGACGGGACGGTCGTCGGGATGACCGGCGTGGTGACGACCGTGGTGAGCGGGGCGGTTTCCGTGGCCGGGATGACAGCCGTGGCGGTTTTCGGCGTGATGACAGTCGTGGTGGTGAGCGTTCCGGCTTCCGCCGTGATGACGACCGACGGGACGGTCGTCGGGATGACCGGCGTGGTGACGACCGTGGTGAGCGGGGCGGTTTCCGCGGTCGGGATGACAGCCGTGGCGGTGACCGGGGCGGCTTCCGTGGGCGCGACGACCGGCAGGGCGGTGGCCGGTTCCGTGAGGAGCGGGAGCGGGACCGGGAGCCGATCAAGCGGCTGCCGATCCCTGAGGACGTCACGGGCGAGGAGATCGACAAGGACGTACGGCAGGAACTGCAGAGCCTGCCCAAGACGCTTGCGGAGGATGTCGCCAAGAACCTCGTGATGGTCGCCCGGTTGATCGACGAGGATCCCGAGAGCGCCTACGGCTATTCCAGGGTGGCGCTGCGGCTGGCGTCGCGCGTCGCGGCCGTACGGGAAGCCGCCGGGTTCGCCGCGTACGCCAACCAGAAGTACTCCGAGGCGCTGGCCGAGTTCCGGGCGGCGCGGCGGATGACCGGGACCACGGAGCTGTGGCCGCTCATGGCCGACTGCGAGCGTGGGCTCGGGCGGCCGGAGAAGACGCTGGACATGGCCGGTGCGCCCGAGGTGCAGAAGCTGGACAAGGCCGGGCAGGTCGAGATGCGGCTCGTCGCAGCCGGCGCGCGGCGCGACATGGGGCAGCTGGATGCCGCCATCGTGACGCTTCAGAGCTCCGAGCTGGCGTCCCACTCCGTGCAGCCGTGGACGGCGCGGCTGCGATACGCCTACGCCGACGCGCTTCTCGCCACCGGGCGGGGAGGCGAGGCACGGGAGTGGTTCGCGAAGGCCGTGGAGGCCGACCGGGACGGCAGCACCGACGCGTCGGACCGGCTGGCCGAGATGGACGGCGTGGAGTTCATGGACGCGCTCGACGAGCACGACGAAGCCGATGCCGGCTCCGACACCTCGGTCGACGGGGTCGAGGCCAAGGGCGTGCGCGCGGATCTGGACGACGAAGCGGCCGAGGGCGACGCCGAAAAGGCCGAGACCGATGCCGACAAGGATTGACGCCTGAAGGCCTGAAGGCCTGAACGACGAGACGACGGGACGACGGGACGTCTGAACGTCCGATGTGACGGAGCGGAGGGGTGGGATTCCCGGTTCACCGACCGGGAATCCCACCCTCCGTGCGTCTCCAGCGACGCGTCACCCGTCGAAAGCGCGTAGGACCAGACCCGATGCCGGCTTGGGCCCGAAGGATGTCGACTTGCGGGGCATCGTGACGCCCCGGCGGGCGAGGTCGCGGACGATCTCCTCGCGGACCGGATGCATCAGCACCGCCGTACCACCGTCGCGTTCCGCCTTCTCGACGGTCGCGGCCGCGTCGTGGATGTAGGCGATGTGGGCCGGGGAGTCCTCGGGGATGTGCCACACCTGGTCCAGGAGTGTGGAGTGCAGGACCGTCGCGTCCAGGGTGCGCCAGGCTTGTGGACGGTCGGTGGGGACCGTACGGGCCAGCAGGTCCGGGTCCGGGCGGTCCACGAGGTGGAAGGCACCGTCGCCGGTCAGGAGGAACGCGTTGCCCGTGCCCGCGGCCTCGGCCAGTGCCTCCATGGCCTCCGGCAGCGCGGCGTCCACGCGGCGGACCCGGAACAGGCCGTGGAGGGCGGCCAGCGCGTCCGCGACCGGCAGGCCGTGCAGCAGGCGGTGGATGGCGCGGACGCGCAGCGGGTAGCGGGCGGTGTCGACGAGGAGCACCAGGCCGTGGTCCCAAGGGCTGGGGGAGGGGTGCTGCGCGCGCAGGCGGCGGTAGGTCGCCCAGCGGTGGTGGCCGTCGGCGATGAGCGCTTGCTGGCCGGCCAGGTCGGTCCGGACGGTCACCAGGTCCTCGGGGTCGGTGAGGGACCACAGGCGGTGGTGGAAGCCGTCCTCCGTGGTGGTCGCGAGGACGGGAGGCGTCTTGGCCGTGCGCTCGATCAGGTCGGCGGTGGCGGCTGCCGAGCCGTCGCCGGGGTAGGTCAGCAGCAGGGGCTCGAGGTTCGCCGAGGTGGCCAGCATCAGGGCCGCCCGGTCGGCGACGATGTGCGGCATGACGTCCTCGTGCGGCAGGACCAGTTGCTCGTCGGGGTCCGACACACGCAGGGTGCCGATGATCCCGCGCTGCAGCAGGCCGTCGCCGTCGCGCTGTTCGTAGACGTAGAAGCCGGGCAGGGGGTCTGTGGTCAGGATGCCCTCGGCCCGCCAGCGGTTCAGCGTCTCGGCGGCCTGGGCGTTGCGGGCCTTTGGGGTGTCGGCCTCGGGCAGGATCAGCCGGACGATGTTGTACGGGTCGGCGGACTGCAGGTGATGCAGACCGTCGGGGCGGACGACGACGTCGTACGGCGGGGATGTCACGGCGGCCAGGCTGCCGACCCGGTCGGGGTCGTAACGAAGGCCTTGGAACGGGATGAGTTCCAGGCCTCGGCTCGCCTTCGCTTCCGAGGGACCTGCAGTCTTCATCCAGGCATCGTACGGGTGTCAGTCGCATGGGGGATGATCGGGGAAAGCCGTTGAACGAGGAGCGATGCACAATGAGCCGGAGCGTCAGGACGAGGCCCGAGGGCAGTGGACAGGCCCTGAGCGAGGCGTACGACACGGCGCTGCTCGATCTCGACGGTGTGGTGTACGCGGGCGGGAAGGCGATCGTCCACGCGGTTGCGGCGCTGGCCACGGCCCGCGCCGGGGGCATGCACCTGGCGTACGTGACGAACAACGCCCTGCGCACGCCGGACACCGTCGCCGCGCATCTGACGGAGCTGGGGATACCGACGGAGGCCGGCGATGTGATCACGTCGGCGCAGGCGGTCGCGCGGCTGGTGAGTGAGCAGATGCCGCCGGGGGCCCGGGTGCTGGTGATCGGGGGAGAGGGCCTGCGGGTGGCGTTGAGCGAGCGCGGGCTGACGCTGGTGGAGTCGGCGGACGACGACCCGGCGGCGGTGGTGCAGGGGTACGGCGGGTCCGACTTCCCGTGGGGACGGTTCGGGGAGGCGAGTTACGCGATCGCGCGCGGAGTGCCGTGGTTCGCGTCCAACACGGATTTGACGATTCCCAGTGGCCGGGGCATCGCGCCGGGCAATGGGGCCGCGGTGGAGGTCGTACGGATCGCGACCGGCGCCGAGCCGCAGGTGGCGGGCAAGCCACTGCCGCCGATGCACCGGGAGACGATCCTGCGGACGGGCGCCGAGCAGCCGCTGGTGGTGGGCGACCGGCTGGACACCGACATCGAGGGTGCGTTCAACGGCGGTGTCGACGCACTGCTGGTGCTCACGGGCGTGACCGACGGGGCGCAGCTGCTGGCCGCGCCGCCGCAGCACCGGCCCACCTTCGTCGACACCGACCTGCGCGGCATGCTCACCGGGCAGCCGGAGGTCGTCGCGGTGGACGGCGATGGATTTTGGTGCGGTGGCTGGACGGCGACGGCAGCCGGCGGGCACCTGGAGCTGGACGGGGAGGGGGCGGCTGTGGACGGCCTGCGGGCGTTGTGCGCGGCGGCGTGGACAGCAGCGGGTGACGGCGTGTGCGAGCTGGACGGCGGGAAGGCGCTGGCACGTCTGGATCTGTGAGGGATGCCCGGGACCCGGAGGCCGCCCGGGGGTCTGGGAAATCCGAGAATCGTGATCAAATGGGAGGGTAGGCTAACCTAACTGCGTGTTGGTCGAGAGTCCACCTGAACAGCGCGCGGAGACTGCCCCCGCGCATCCGAACCGCCGGGCGTTGCTCCGTGTCCTGGGGCTGCTCCTCTCTGCCGTGATCCTGGTGGCCGTCGCCCTGGCCAGTATCGCGATCGGGGCGAAGGACCTGTCCCTGCAACAGGTCTGGCACGGCCTGTTCGAGGATTCGGGCAGCTACGGCGACGCGGTCGTCGCCGACCGGTTGTCACGGACCGTCCTCGGCGCGCTCGCCGGTGCCGCGCTCGGCCTGGCGGGAGCGGTGCTCCAGGCACTGACCCGTAATCCGCTGGCCGATCCGGGGCTGCTCGGCATCAACGCGGGCGCGTCCGCGGCGGTCGTCACGGCCATCACCTTCTTCGGCGTCACCTCGCTCTCCGGCTATGTGTGGTTCGCGTTCTTCGGAGCCGCGGCGGTCGGGGCGCTGGTGTGGTTCCTCGGCGGCAGCCGGGGCGCGACCCCCGTGCGCCTGGTGCTCGCCGGCACCGCGATCACCGCCGCGCTGTTCGGCTATCTCCAAGCGGTCATGATTCTCGACGAGGCGGCCCTGGGCCGGATGCGCTTCTGGACGGTCGGATCGCTCTCCTCGGCAAACAGTGAGGTCATCCAGCAGGTGCTGCCGTTCCTGCTGGCCGGCTTCGTGCTGGCGTTGTTGCTCGCCCGGCCGCTGAACGCCATGGCCATGGGCGACGACACCGCCAAGGCTCTCGGCGCCAACCTGAACCGCACGCGAGGGACGGCCATGCTCGCCGCGACCCTGCTGTGCGGGGCCGCGACGGCCGCGTGCGGGCCGATCGTCTTCGTCGGCCTGATGGTGCCGCACGTCGTACGCTCGTTCACCGGACCCGACCTGCGCTGGATCCTGCCGTACGCGGCGGTCCTGTCGCCTGTCCTGCTGCTCGGCGCCGATGTCATCGGCCGCGTCCTGACCCGGCCCGCGGAGCTCCAGGTCGGCATCGTCACCGCGATCATCGGCGGCCCGGTGTTCATCTATCTCGTACGACGGCGGAGGACGGCCCAGCTGTGAAGACCAACCGTGCTGTGCGTACCCCGGGCGGCCTCTCGCTCCAGGTGGACGCGCGCGCTTTCGTCGTCGGTGTTCTGCTGCTGCTCGTGGCGCTCACCGCGAGCGTGGTACTGATCGGCACCGGCGACTTCCCGGTACCCGTCGCCGACGTGGTCCGGACCCTGCTGAGCGAGGGTGACCCCGGCCAGGAGTTCATCGTCACCGAACTGCGGCTGCCCCGGGTCCTGGTGGGGCTCCTCGTCGGCGCCTCGCTCGGTCTCGCCGGCGCGCTGTTCCAGTCCATCTCCCGCAATCCGCTGGGCAGCCCGGACGTCCTCGGCCTGGGCCAGGGGGCCACGGCCGGTGCGCTCGTGGTGATCGTGCTGTTCTCCGGAACGGCCGACCAGGTCGCCCTCGGCGCCCTGGCCGGCGGACTGGTGACCGGGTTCGCCATCTATGTGCTCGCCTGGAAGCGGGGGATGCACGGATACCGGCTGGTCCTGGTCGGTATCGGTGTCTCCGCGATCGTCACCGCGGTCAACGGATATCTGCTCACCAAGTCCGACATCGTGGACGCCGCCCGGGCGATCGTCTGGATGACCGGTTCCCTCGACGGCCGTGACTGGGACCAGGTCTGGCCCCTGCTCACGCTGTGCGTCCTTCTCGTACCGCTGGTTCTCGCCAACTCCCGCGGGCTCAGGATGATGGAGATGGGCGACGACGTGTCGTACGCCCTCGGGGTCCGGGTGGAACGCGTACGGCTGGTGCTGATGCTGTCCGCGGTCCTGCTCACCGCGTCGGCGACGGCGGCCTCCGGGCCGGTCGGCTTCGTCGCGCTCACCGCACCGCAGCTCGCCCGGCGTCTGACCCGTTCGCCCGGACCGAACCTCGTGCCGTCGATGTGCATGGGCGCAGCCCTGCTGGTGAGCGCCGACTGGATCTCGCAGCGGGCCTTCGGCGCCGAGCAGTTGCCCGTGGGCGTGGTCACCGGTGTGCTCGGCGGTGTCTACCTGCTCTGGCTGCTGGTCACCGAGCGCAAGGCGGGCCGGATATGACGCGAACCGTCCACGGACCGACCAACGGAACGGCCGACCCGCAGACCGGCGGGCCGAACAACCGAAGGAGTACCGTGAGCCGACTGTCCGCCGAGGACGTCACCCTCGCCTACGACCAGCGGGTCATCGCCGAGCAGTTGTCGGTGGAGATACCGGACAACTCCTTCACCGTGATCGTCGGTCCGAACGCCTGCGGCAAGTCGACGCTTCTGCGGGCGCTGTCGCGGATGCTGAAGCCCAGTCGGGGGCGGGTGCTGCTGGACGGTCAGGTCATCCAGTCGATACCCGCGAAGAAGGTCGCCCGCACTCTCGGACTGCTGCCCCAGTCCTCGATCGCGCCCGACGGGATCACGGTCGCCGACCTGGTGGGGCGCGGCCGGTATCCGCACCAGGGCATCCTGCGCCAGTGGTCCACCGAGGACGAGCGGGTCGTCCGGGAGTCGATGGCCCGGACCGGCATCGCCGACCTGGGCGAGCGCCATGTCGACGAACTCTCCGGTGGGCAGCGGCAGCGCGTGTGGATCGCCATGGCGCTCGCCCAGGAGACCCCGCTGCTGCTGCTCGACGAGCCGACGACCTATCTGGACATCCAGCACCAGATCGACGTACTGGACCTGTGCGCGGAACTGCACGAGGAACAGGGCCGCACCCTCGTCGCCGTCCTGCACGACCTCAACCACGCCGCCCGGTACGCCACCCACCTCATCGCGCTGCGCGACGGGAAGATCATCGCGCAGGGTACGCCGAAGGAGATCGTCACCGCCCGGCTGGTCGAGCAGGTCTTCGGCCTGAGCTGCCAGGTCATCGACGACCCCGAAACGGGTACGCCCCTGGTCGTGCCGGCAGCCCGCAAGACGCGGACCGCGGCGAAGTGGGACTCAGGCAGGCAGAATCCGGGCAAGCAGGCCGCGGCCACGGTGGGAGCTAGAGAAGCTTCCTGAGATGGAACAGGTCGCGCAGACCGGCCTCCAGAATCACCCGGCCCGATCCCCAGGCCCTGGCGAAGTGCAGGTCGCCGTCGACCAGGGCCAGCAGGTCGTCCCCCCGCATGGCGAGCCGGATCTGCGCCCGCTCGCGCGGAGGGCCTTCCAGCGTGTCGTGCACCTCGATCCGCCCGCCGGTGAGCCGGCCGACGAAGGTCACGTCCAGGTCGGTGATGTGACAGCTGACCGAGCGGTCCATGGCCGCCGCCGTGCGGACGTCGCCCTCGGCACGCTGTATGGAGTCGGAGAGTTCGTCGAGTGCGGCACGGCACTCCTCGATCGTGGCCATCGCGGACGACGGTACCCCAACGGTTCGCGGTAGCGTCGGGGCATGAACGACGCAGTACCCCCGCCGGGGAGCGCACCGCGGGCGGAGCACGCCGCACCGACGGCCGACGACGACGCCCTCCGGGCCACGCCCGAGTACGCCCCCGCCGCCCCCGCACCCCTGGACGTGCCCCGCACCCCCACCGGCAACGCCGAGGTGGACGCACGGCTGGAGCGGCTGGCCGACGCCGACCACCTCACCACGGACGGCCATGCCGAGGTGTACGAAGATGTGCACCGGGGGCTGCGCGACGCGCTCACCGCGCTCGACGCCCGCCCGGGACCTCCGGGTCCCCCTCCTACTCCTACGCACCGACAGGGGAGCTGAACCGAACGTGGCAGGAGCCGCACGCCGCCGCCTCGACGCGGAGCTGGTCCGCCGGAAGCTCGCCCGGTCGCGCGAGCACGCCGGCCAGCTGATCGCCGCCGGGCGGGTCAGTGTAGGCAAGACCGTCGCGACCAAGCCCGCCACCCAGGTGGAGACCGCCGCCGCGATCCTCGTCGCCGAGGACGCCGGAGACCCGGACTACGTGTCGCGCGGCGGCCACAAGCTCGCCGGCGCGTTCGAGGTGTTCGCACCGCAGGGGCTGGTCGTCCGGGGACGGCGGGCGCTGGACGCCGGTGCCTCGACCGGGGGTTTCACCGATGTCCTGCTCCGGGCCGGGGCGGCCCACGTGGTCGCCGTGGACGTCGGATACGGACAACTCGCCTGGTCTCTCCGCAACGATGAACGCGTCACCGTCAAGGACCGTACGAACGTAAGGGAGTTGACGCTTGAAGCAATCGATGGGGAGCCTGTGGATCTTGTCGTGGGGGATCTGTCCTTCATCCCGCTCGGGCTGGTCCTGCCCGCCCTGAAACGGTGCGTGCGGCCGGACGCCGATCTGGTGATGATGGTCAAGCCACAGTTCGAGGTGGGCAGGGAGCGGCTGGGCAGCGGCGGCGTCGTACGCAGCCCGCAGTTGCGCGCCGAAGCCGTGCGGGAAGTGGCCGCCAGGGCCTGGGAGCTGGGACTGGGGGCGAAGGGCGTGACCGCGAGTCCGCTGCCCGGACCCTCGGGGAATGTCGAATACTTTCTGTGGCTGCGGGCGGGGGCTCCGGAACCGGACCCGGCCGACGTCGACCGTGCAGTGGCGGAGGGGCCGCGTTGACACCGAACCGAGCTCGTACTGTTTTCCTGCTCGCCCACACCGGCCGCCCCGCGGCCATCCGCAGCGCGGAGCTCGTGGTCAAAGGACTGCTGGCTTCCGGGCTGGGGGTGCGGGTGCTGGAGGCCGAGGCGCGGGACCTGCCGCTGCCGGACGAGGTGGGGACCGTCAAGGAGGCCACCCCCGAGTGCCTCGACGACTGCGAACTGCTGATCGTGCTCGGCGGTGACGGCACGCTGCTGCGCGGCGCGGAGTTCGCCCGTGCCTCGGGCGTGCCGATGCTCGGCGTGAACCTCGGCAGCGTCGGCTTCCTCGCCGAGGCCGAGCGGGACGACCTCGACAAGGTCGTCGACCGGGTGGTGAGCAAGGCGTACGAGGTCGAGGAACGGATGACCGTCGACGTCGTCGTGCACAAGAACGGCACCATCGTGCACACGGACTGGGCGCTGAACGAGGCGGCCGTGCAGAAGGTGTCCGCCGAGCGGATGCTGGAGGTCGTCCTGGAGATCGACGGGCGTCCGGTGACCGGGTTCGGCTGCGACGGCATCGTCTGCGCCACCCCGACCGGATCGACCGCGTACGCGTTCTCCGCCGGGGGACCTGTCGTGTGGCCCGAGGTCGAGGCGCTGCTGATGGTGCCGATCAGTGCGCACGCCCTGTTCGCCAAGCCGCTGGTGACCTCGCCGGACTCGGTGCTCGCGGTGGAAATGCTGCCGCACGTACCGCCCGGCGTGCTGTGGTGCGACGGGCGGCGGACGGTGGAACTGCCGGCCGGCGCGCGGGTGGAGGTCCGGCGCGGTGCCGTCCCGGTCCGGCTGGCCCGACTGCATCACGCCTCGTTCACGGACCGGCTGGTGGCCAAGTTCGCGCTGCCGGTCTCGGGATGGCGGGGAGCCCCGCACTAGCACACGCGTCCCTCTCCGGCCCGCCCGCGCCCGTCCCGGGGCACCGGGACCCGCCGCTGGACGCGGTCCCGCTCATGGGTGCATACCTGCCGCATTCCCGGACGGGCGGGGGTGGCGTCGGACAGCACGAGGAAAACCTCGTAAGGTCTGGGACGTGTTGGAGGAGATGCGGATACGGTCGCTCGGAGTCATCGACGACGCCGTGGTCGAGCTGTCACCCGGTTTCACCGCCGTCACCGGTGAGACGGGCGCGGGCAAGACCATGGTGGTCACCAGCCTCGGGCTGTTGCTGGGGGGAAGGGCGGACGCGGCCCTGGTGCGGATCGGCGCCAGAAGCGCGGTCGTCGAGGGGCGGATCGCCGTGCCCGAGGGCGCCGCGGCCGCCGCACGGGCGGGGGAGGCCGGAGCCGAGCTCGACGACGGGGCGCTGCTGATCAGCCGTACCGTTTCCGCCGAGGGGCGCTCCCGGGCCCACCTCGGCGGGCGGAGCGTGCCCGTCGGGCTGCTCGCCGAACTCGCCGACGACCTGGTGGCCGTGCACGGGCAGACCGACCAGCAGGGTCTGCTGAAGCAGTCCCGGCAGCGGCAGGCGCTCGACCGGTACGCGGGGGACGCGGTCGCCGGACCGCTCGCCAAGTACACGGAGGTGTACCAGCGGCTGAGGGCCGTCGCCACGGAACTCGAGGAGATCACCACCCGTGCGCGTGAACGCGCCCAGGAGGCCGACCTGCTGCGCTTCGGGCTCGACGAGGTCGCCGCCGTGGAGCCCCGCGCCGGAGAGGACGTGGAACTGGCGGAGGAGGCCGAGAGGCTCGGGCACGCCGAGGCCCTGGCGTCCGCCGCGTCCGTCGCGCACGCCGCTCTCGCAGGCAACCCGGAGGACCCCGAGGGCGTCGACGCGGGAACGCTCGTCGCGGGTGCCCAGCGGGCCCTCGCGGCCGTCCGGTCGCACGATCCGGCGCTGGCCGCGCTCACCGACCGGATCGGCGAGGTCGGCATCCTGCTGCGCGACGTCGCCGGGGACCTCGCCGGGTATGCGGACGACCTGGACGCCGATCCGCTGCGGCTGGCGGCGGTGGAGGAACGCCGGGCCGCGCTCACCGGGCTCACCCGCAAGTACGGCCCGGACATCGCCGCCGTGCTGGCCTGGGCCGAGGAGAGCGCCGCGCGCCTGACGGACCTGGAGGGCGACGACGAGCGGATCGGGGAACTCACCGCCGAACGCGACGGTCTGCGCGCCGAACTGGGCGGGCTGGCGCAGACGCTCTCCCGGGCGCGCGCCGAGGCCGCGGAGCGCTTCGCGGCCGCCGTCACCGCGGAGCTGGCATCCCTCGCCATGCCCCACGCGCGCGTCTCGTTCGACATCCGGCAGACCGAGGACCCGGACGGGGTCGAGGTCGGCGGGTGCACGGTCGCCCACGGGCCGTCGGGCGCCGACGAGGTCGAGCTGCTGCTCGCCCCGCACCCCGGGGCGCCGCCCCGGCCCATCGCCAAGGGCGCGTCCGGCGGTGAACTGTCCCGCGTGATGCTGGCCGTGGAGGTCGTGTTCGCCGGGACGGACCCGGTGCCGACGTACCTGTTCGACGAGGTCGACGCCGGTGTCGGCGGCAAGGCGGCCGTCGAGATCGGGCGGCGGCTCGCCAAACTGGCGAAGAGCGCCCAGGTCGTGGTCGTCACCCACCTGCCGCAGGTGGCAGCCTTCGCGGACCGGCAGTTGCTGGTGGCGAAGACGAACGACGGAACGGTCACCCGGTCCGGTGTGAAGGTGCTCGAAGGAGAGGACCGGATCCGGGAACTGTCGCGGATGCTGGCCGGCCAGGAGGACTCGGAAACGGCCCGCGCCCACGCGGAGGAACTCCTGGAGACAGCTCGCGCGGACGGCTGAAAGGCGGCTCAAGGGCGTCGCGGTCGGCCCGGCCGTCCACCGGGCTGTCGGCCCACAGGACGTACTTCGTCACTCGTACGGGTGGCGTTTCCGTCCGCTCCGCTGCGGGTGGCCGCTCCGGTCGTTGCCGGAATTCCCTTGCTTCCTGGCATGCTTGACCCAGCACGCGTAGCAGACCGTGCGGTCCATCCTCTCCGCACGGTCCTTCTGTACGTTCTTCGGGACCACCCGACCCGAACCAGGAGCTCGGCCACGTGACCCCCGTGAGCAGCCACTCACCGCACGGCCAGTCGGCGCTGCGCACCGTGCAGGTGCTGGGCGGCGGCAACGCCGCGGCCGGTGCCCACGTGCGCTCGCTGGCCGCGGGGCTCGTCGCACGGGGCGTGCGGGTCACGGTGTGCGCCCCCACCGAGGCTGAGCATGCCTACGACTTCACCGGCGCCGGCGCCGACCATGTGCACGTGCCGCGCAGCAGCGACCCCGGCTCGGTGTCCGCGCTGCGGACGGCGTGCACGGACGCCGACCTGGTGCACGCGCACGGCCTGCACGCCTCCTTCCGGACCGTGCTCGCCCTCGGCGGGCGGCGCACCCCGCTGACCGTCACCTGGCACGACCGGCCACACGCCGAGGGCGCCCGCGCACACGTCCTGAGGCTGATGGAGCGGCGGGTCGTCAGGGCGGCCACCGTGGTTCTCGGAACCACCCCCGCCCTGGTCGACCGGGCACGCCGGAGAGGAGCGCGGGACGCGCGGCTGGCGGCCGTCGCCCTCCCTGGGCCCCGGACCGCCCCGAAGAGGCAGGACCCGGACGGGTCGCGGTCCAAACTCCTGGCCGAACTCGGCGCCATCGGACGCCCGTTGCTGATCGCCGTCGGCGCCCTCGAACGCGACCGCGGCTACCACACGCTGCTCGACGCCACGCACGGATGGCGCCGCCTCGACCCCCAGCCGCTGGTCGCCGTCGCGGGTGAGGGACTGCTGCGCGGTGAACTTCAGCGCCGGATCGCGGACGAGGACCTGCCGGTCCGGCTCGTCGGACGGCGCGACGACATCACCGAACTGCTGGAGGCCGCCGACATCGCGCTGCTGCCGAGCCGGTGGGAGGGGCGCTCCGTCCTCGCCCAGCAGGCCCTCCACGCGCGCGTGCCGCTCGTCGCGGCCGACACCGGCGGCGTCCCCGAACTCGTCGGCGACGCCGCCGAACTCGTCCCGTACCGCAACGCGCGTGCCCTCGCCGACGCCGTCGTACGGCTGCTCGGCGACCCCGGACGCCGGGACGAACTCCGGGCCAAGGGCGCCCGGCAGGCGGCAGGATGGCCGACGGAGGACGAGGCGGTGGCCCAGGTCCTCAGCGTCTACGACGAACTGACGCAGCCACGACCGCTGACCTGACCGGATCTGACGAGCCGAAAGTGCCGGCGCGGGCCCGGTCACGGACCCGCGCCCGACAGGCTCAGCCTCCGTACGCCCCCGAGGCCGTCAGACGCAGGGCGGTGTCGATGAGAGGGACGTGGCTGAAGGCCTGCGGGAAGTTGCCGACCTGGCGCTGCCCGACCGCGTCCCACTCCTCGGCGAGCAGACCCAGGTCGTTGCGCAGGGAGAGCAGCTTCTCGAACAGCCTGCGGGCCTCGTCCACCCGGCCGATCATCGCCAGGTCGTCGGCCATCCAGAACGAGCAGGCGAGGAACGCGCCCTCGTCGCCCGGCAGCCCGTCGACGCCTTCGTCCGAGCCTTCCGTCGGATAGCGCAGGATGAAGCCGTCCGATGTGGACAGCTCGCGCTGGATCGCCTCGATGGTGCCGATCACCCGCTTGTCGTCCGGCGGTAGGAAACCCATCTGCGGGATGAGCAGCAACGAGGCGTCCAGCTCCTTCGAGCCGTACGACTGCGTGAACGTGTTGCGTTCCTTGTCGTAGCCCTTCTCGCACACGTCCCGGTGGATGTCGTCGCGCAGCCCCTTCCACTGCTCCAGGGGGCCGTCCGCGTCGCCGGACTCGATGAGCTTGATGGTGCGGTCGACGGCGACCCACGCCATCACCTTGGAGTGCACGAAGTGGCGGCGCGGACCACGGACCTCCCAGATGCCCTCGTCCGGCTCCTGCCAGTGCTTCTCCAGGTAACGGATCAGCTTGAGCTGGAGCAGGGACGCGTAGTCGTTGCGGGCCAGGCCCGTCATGTGGGCCAGGTGCAGGGCCTCGGTGACCTCGCCGTACACATCCAGCTGGAGCTGGTGCGCCGCGCCGTTGCCCACCCGGACGGGGGCCGAGTTCTCGTAGCCGGGAAGCCAGTCCAGCTCCGCCTCGCCGAGCTCGCGCTCACCGGCGATGCCGTACATGATCTGCAGGTTCTCCGGGTCGCCTGCCACCGCGCGCAGCAGCCACTCGCGCCAGGCGCGGGCCTCCTCGCGATAACCGGTGCGCAGCAGCGAGGACAGGGTGATCGCCGCGTCCCGCAGCCAGGTGTAGCGGTAGTCCCAGTTGCGGACGCCGCCGATGTCCTCCGGCAGGGAAGTCGTGGGCGCGGCGACGATGCCGCCGGTCGGGGCGTAGGTGAGGGCCTTCAGCGTGATCAGGGAGCGGATCACGGCCTCACGGTAGGGGCCCTGGTACGTACAGTGCTCCACCCACTCCCGCCAGAAGTCCTCCGTCGCCTCCAGCGACTGCTCCGGCTCCGGCAGCGCCGGCGGCTCCTTGTGCGACGGCTGCCACGACACCGTGAACGCGATCCGGTCACCCGGTGCCACCGTGAAGTCGGAGTAGGTCGTCAGCGACTTTCCGTACGTGTCGGCGGATGTGTCGAACCACACGGAGTCCGGGCCCGCGACCGCGACCGTGCGCCCCTCGTGCTTGTGCACCCACGGCACCACCCGGCCGTAGGAGAAACGCATCCGGAGGGTGGAGCGCATCGGCACACGGCCCGAGACGCCCTCCACGATGCGGATGAGCTGCGGCGCGCCGTCGCGCGGGGGCATGAAGTCGGTCACCCGGACAGTGCCGCGCCCGGTGTCCCACTCGGACTCCAGGACCAGTGAGTCACCGCGGTAGCCGCGCCGGGTCGCGGCCGGCGGCGGGTCGTCGGAGGCGTGCGCCGGGCCGATCCGCCAGAAGCCGTGATCTTCGGTGCCCAACAGGCCGGCGAAGATGGCGTGCGAGTCGAAGCGGGGCAGGCACAGCCAGTCGACTGTGCCGTCCCGGCAGACCAGGGCAGCGGTCTGCATGTCTCCGATGAGTGCGTAGTCTTCGATGCGCCCGGCCACGTGCAACTCCAGTCGAACGGCCACGTCACCCCACGAGGGGGTTGTCGCTGGTGCGGTTAAGGGGTTGGTCGGATACGTAATGCGTCGTTGAGCGATGAAGCAAAGCAGTCACTCAGCCGCGAATGCAAAACGCCCGTTGTTGCTCAACGAACTGACGAGCCTGCGTTGTTGCCGGTGTGACGGGCGGGGGTGGTGCCGTTCGGCCGGCCGGGCTCGGCAGCGGGTGTCCGAGCAGGATACGACGCACCCAGACGGTCTGTGTGCCGCTCCGGGCAACGCGCACCCGCCGAATGGGTGAGCAAGGGGTGAGAGACATGTAACAGGTCACGGACAAGTGCCCGCGCATGTGCGGAGCGTGCCCGGACGGCATTGTCCCGCAGCGCTGATACGCTGGTAGCCCGTGGACCGGTGGGCCTCTTCTTTGGAGGGGAAATCCGAAAAGGGCACCTCCGAACCGCAGCGACGGCGCCGTCGGAGTTCTCCGGCAGGCAGTCGCCCCGCACCCTCCAGAACGCGACCACGGGAGCCCCCTCTTGGCCATGCCAAAATCCACGACGACCAAGCACATCTTCGTCACCGGGGGTGTCGCCTCCTCGCTCGGCAAGGGGCTGACGGCCTCCAGCCTCGGCATGTTGCTCAAGGCCCGCGGTCTGCGCGTCGTCATGCAGAAGCTCGACCCGTATCTCAACGTCGACCCCGGCACGATGAACCCCTTCCAGCACGGCGAGGTCTTCGTCACCAACGACGGCGCCGAGACCGACCTGGACATCGGGCACTACGAACGCTTCCTCGACCGTGACCTGGACGGCTCCGCCAACGTCACCACGGGCCAGGTCTACTCCACAGTGATCGCCAAGGAGCGGCGCGGCGAATACCTGGGCGACACCGTGCAGGTCATCCCGCACATCACCAACGAGATCAAGCACCGCATCCGCCGCATGGCGACGGACGAGGTCGACGTCGTGATCACCGAGGTCGGCGGCACGGTCGGCGACATCGAGTCGCTGCCGTTCCTGGAGACCGTCCGCCAGGTACGGCACGAGGTCGGCCGCGACAACGTGTTCGTCGTCCATATCTCGCTCCTGCCCTACATCGGTCCCTCGGGCGAGCTGAAGACGAAGCCCACCCAGCACTCGGTTGCGGCGCTGCGCAACATCGGTATCCAGCCGGACGCGATCGTGCTGCGCTGCGACCGCGAGGTGCCGACCGCGATCAAGCGGAAGATCTCGCTGATGTGCGACGTCGACGAGGCCGCCGTGGTCGCCTGTCCCGACGCCCGCTCGATCTACGACATCCCGAAGGTCGTGCACACCGAGGGCCTGGACGCCTACGTCGTGCGCAAGCTGGACCTGCCCTTCCGGGACGTGGACTGGACGACCTGGGACGACCTGCTCGACCGGGTCCACAAGCCCGACCACGAGATCACCCTCGCCCTGGTCGGCAAGTACATCGACCTGCCCGACGCCTACCTCTCGGTCACCGAGGCACTGCGCGCGGGCGGCTTCGCCAACCGGGCCCGGGTGAAGATCAAATGGGTCACCTCCGACGACTGCAAGACCGCGGCCGGCGCCCAGGCGCAGCTCGGTGACGTCGACGCCATCTGCATCCCCGGCGGCTTCGGGGACCGCGGGGTGCTCGGCAAGGTCGGCGCGATCCGCTACGCGCGCGAGAACCGGCTTCCGCTGCTCGGTCTCTGTCTCGGCCTGCAGTGCATCGTGATCGACGCGGCCCGCAACCTCGCGGGCATCTCCGACGCCAACTCCACCGAGTTCGACCCGGCCACCTCCCACCCGGTCATCTCCACCATGGCCGAACAGCTCGACATCGTCGCCGGTGACGGCGACATGGGCGGCACGATGCGGCTCGGCATGTACCCGGCCAAACTGGCCGAGGGCTCGATCGTGCGCGAGGTGTACGACGGCAAGGAATACGTCGAGGAGCGCCACCGGCACCGTTACGAGGTGAACAACGCCTACCGCGCGGAGCTGGAGAAGAAGGCCGGCATCGTCTTCTCCGGCACCTCCCCGGACGGCAAGCTCGTCGAGTACGTCGAGTACCCGCGCGAGGTCCACCCGTACCTGGTCGCGACCCAGGCGCACCCGGAGCTGCGCTCGCGTCCGACGCGTCCGCACCCGCTGTTCGCGGGCCTCGTCAAGGCCGCGGTCGAGCGGAAGATCTCGAAGTAATAAACCGGTTGTACGGTTGCCGGGGCGCGAAACCCTCGATCGGGGTGCGCCCCGGCCGCCCCTACGCGCCCGTACGCCTGCACGTCTGGGAAGGACCGCAATGACCGGAACGACCATCAAGGACACACCGGAGGAGTGGGAGGTCCGGGCGACCAGGACGCCCTTCGTCGGCAACAAGACCTCCGTGCGCACCGACGACGTGGTCATGCCCGACGGGACCGTGGCCCACCGCGACTACCAGGTCCACCCCGGGTCCGTCGCCGTCCTGGCCCTCGACGACGCCGACCGCGCCCTGGTGCTGCGCCAATACCGTCACCCCGTGCGCCACAAGTTGTGGGAGATCCCGGCCGGCCTGCTCGACGTCCCCGGCGAGAACCCGCTGCACGCCGCCCAGCGGGAGCTGTACGAGGAGGCGCACGTCAAGGCCGAGGACTGGCGGGTGCTGACCGACGTCTACACCACCGCCGGCGGCTGCGACGAGGCCGTACGGATCTTCCTGGCCCGGGGGCTGTCCGAGGCCGAGGGCGACCGCTTCGAGGTGGAGGACGAAGAGGCGGACATGGAACTGGCCCGGGTGCCCGTCGCGGACCTGGTCCGCGGGGTGCTGGCCGGTGAACTGCACAACAACTGCCTGGTGGTGGGCGTGCTTTCGCTCGTCGCCGCGCGGGACCAGGACGGACTCGACACGCTGCGTCCGGCCGAGGCGCCGTGGCCTGCCCGCCCCTTCGACGCCTGAACCACCCCGGCCCCCAGGACACCTCTCGCGATGTGACCATCGGCTGATCCGATCGAGGGACGCATCCGCCGTGCTCCACACGGAACGTAGCAGAGCGTGAACTAGGCTCTGAAAAACGCCCGATCCGGAGTCCCGGCGGGCTTGCGCGTGCGGTGGGACGGGAGCGTGGCCCGTGACGGATCAGGCGGTGGACACGGACGGTGTGCGGCTTTCCCCGGACGTTGCCACGGAGGCCCGGTTCCTAGGCCGCACACGGGAGTTGAAGGAACTCCGGGCCGACATCGAGCGCGCCGGACTCGACACCCTCTCCGGCCGCAAGGCCCCCCGTGCCCGTGTGCTGCTCATCGCCGGCCGGCCCGGATCCGGCCGGACGACACTCGGCGAGGAACTCGTCCGCCAGGTCGCCGACCGCTACCCCGACGGGGTGCTGCGCGCACGGCTCAGCGAGACCGACGGCACGCGCGTGCCCGTCGAGCGCTCCGCGCGGGACCTGCTCGACGCGCTCGAGGTGCCCGCCCCGGCCGGCGCCGTCGAGGACGATCTCGCCGAGGCGCTGCGGACCGCCCTGGCCGGCCGCCGGACGCTGCTCCTGCTGGACGACGCGGCCGACGCCGAGCAGGTCGACGCCCTGCTGCCGGACAACCCCGAGTGCCTGGTGGTCGCCATCTCCCGGGGCCCGCTGACCGGTATCTGTGACGTCCGCCCCTGCACCCTCGGCGGCCTCGACACCAAGTCCGCCGTGGAACTGCTGTCCCGGATCGCCGGCCCGGTCCGCATCACCGTCGACCCGCGGGCCGCGGAGGACCTGGCCGAGCAGTGCCAGGGGGAGCCCGCCGCCCTGGTCCTGGCCGGCGGCTGGCTCGCCGCCCGGCCCAAGGCCGCCGTCGCCGACCTCGCCCGGCACCTGCACACCGGGGCGGACGAGGGCACCGCGACCGGCCGCGCCCTCCGGCTGGTCCACGACGCGCTGCCCGCCCCCGCTGCCCGGATGCTGCGTCTGCTGAGCCTCGCCCCGGCCGGCCTGGCCGACCCGCACACCGCCTCCGCGCTCGCCGGCTGCACGGTGAGCAGCGCGCGCACCACCCTGGACGACTTCGTCTCCGTGGGCCTGCTGCACCCCGTGGGAACCTCGCTGCCGCAGTACGAGGTGCCCGGCTGCCTGTACCCCCTGCTCAAGCGTCTTGCCGATGCCCACGAACGGCCCGGTGAGCTCCAGTTGGCCCGCGCCCGCATGCTGGAGCGGACCGTGCGGCTGCTCCAGTCGTGCAGGGCCATCACCGAGACCGACAGTCCCCAGGCACGCGAGAAGCTTCTCGGGACGCCGGGTTCCCTGCGCTTTTCCAGCCCCCGCGACGCCGCCGACTGGCTGCGCGTCCGCCGGCCCGCCCTGTTGGCCTCGGCCCGCCTCGCGGTCGCCGACGGGACGCTGGACACCCTGGCCCGCCGCCTCATGTCCCAGCTGGTGCGCGCCATGGTGGCCCACTTCGGCACCCAGGCCTCCGCCGGCGATCTCTACGGCATCCACCACCTGGTTCTCGATGTGGCCGAGCGCTGGGGACTGCCCCGTGAGCAGGCCGCGGCCCTGCTGAACCTCGGCGATCTCGACGCCCGTACCGGCCGCACGGCCGACGCGCTGGCGCGGTACCGGGCCGCGCTGGACGCCGGACGAGCGGCGAACGATCCCTACGCGACCGGCCGCGCGACGGAATCCGTGGGAGGCGCCCATCTGGAGCTCGGTGACTTCGACCGGGCCGCCGACTGGTTCGGCCGGGCCCTGGCCGAGCGGCTCGCCCAGGGCGAGCGCGCGGACGCCGCCCGCCTGTACGGCCGGATCGCCGCCGCTCACACCTATGCCGGCCACTACGGCGAGGCACTGCGCAACTGGCGGGCGGCGGTCGCCGGGCACCGCAAGAACGGCGATCTGGCCGCCCAGGCGAGGGCGTTGAGCGAACTGGCCCGGGTCCAGGAATACGCCGGCCACCCCGAGGAGTCGCTGCGTACCTGCCGGGAGGCGGTGGAGTGGGCCCGGCGGGCCGAGGACACCCGGCTGCAGGCCGCGCTGCACCTGCGGCTCGCCGACACCTTCGGCCATCTCGGCGACCCCGCGTCGGCCGCGCTGCACCGGAGCTCGGCGGAGCGGATGCTGGAGGAAGAGGCCCAGGAACCTGGAATCGACCCGAAACACTCAGGCGACACCTACGAAATCCGCAGCACCTCTGGAGAAGATTGATGCTTTGTAAGGCTGTACAGCGGGAACGCCTTCATTAAGATGGCCTTGCCGCACCGTCTTCTGCGGTCTCTCCCGGTGCGCACACGTGTGCCCTGGTATGCGTAGGAATACCTTTCATCCTCCGAGTCAAGGACCGTGATCGACGTGAAGGTCGGCATCCCCCGCGAAGTCAAGAACAACGAGTTCCGGGTGGCCATCACCCCGGCCGGCGTGCACGAGCTGGTGCGCCACGGCCACCAGGTCGTCATCGAGCGCGGCGCCGGCGTGGGCTCCTCGATCCCGGACGGCGAGTACATCGCCGCGGGCGGGCGGATACTGGACACCGCCGACGAGGTGTGGGCCGACGCCGATCTGCTGCTGAAGGTCAAGGAACCCGTCGCCGAGGAGTACCACCGGCTGCGCAAGGACCAGACGCTCTTCACCTACCTGCACCTGGCCGCCTCCAGGGAGTGCACGGACGCCCTCCTGGCCTCCGGCACCACCGCCATCGCCTACGAGACCGTCGAGCTGCCCAGCCGCGCGCTGCCGCTGCTCGCACCCATGTCCGAGGTCGCGGGCCGGCTGTCCGCCCAGGTCGGCGCCTACCACCTGATGCGCGCCGGCGGTGGCCGCGGTGTGCTGCCCGGTGGCGTCCCCGGCGTGCCGGCCGGCCGGGCCGTCGTCATCGGCGGAGGAGTCTCCGGCTGGAGCGCCGCGCAGATCGCCGTCGGCATGGGCTTCCACGTGACCCTGCTCGACAAGGACATCAACAAGCTCCGGGAGGCGGACCGGGTCTTCGGCGCGAAGATCCAGACGGTCGTCTCCAACGCCTTCGAGCTGGAGAAGGCCTGCCTCGAGGCCGACCTCGTCATCGGCGCGGTGCTGATCCCCGGCGCCAAGGCGCCCAAGCTGGTCACCAACGACCTCGTCTCGCGGATGAAGGGCGGGAGCGTCCTTGTCGACATCGCGATCGACCAGGGCGGCTGCTTCGAGGACTCCCACCCGACCACGCACGCCGAGCCGGTCTTCACGGTCCACGCATCGGTCTTCTACTGCGTCGCCAACATGCCCGGCGCCGTGCCCAACACCTCCACCTACGCGCTCACCAACGCGACGCTGCCGTACGTCGTCGAACTCGCGAACCGCGGCTGGGCGGAGGCGCTGCGCCGCGACCCCGCCCTCGCCAAGGGTCTCAACACGCATGACGGCAAGGTCGTCTACCAGGAGGTCGCCGAAGCGCACGGCCTGGACCACGTCGAACTCGCCGGACTGCTCGGCTGAACCGGCCGCGCCACCCGACCGACCCGACGCCCGGAAGTGCCTTCCGGGCGTCAAGTCGATCAAGTCGCCGCTCGTCAAAGGCGATACGTCAACTTCATTCGTCAACGCCGCGCATCCGGAGCCGTCTTGTCCGTCGGGCGCGACGGGATGTGTGTATGGTCACTTCACGAATCCGGGGCGACTCGCCTCGAACGTCACCCTTCCGCCGATTCGCACACCGATGAAACCTGCCGTGCGACGGCCGTACGCCCTTGACAGAGGGATGTTTCATTGTCGACACATCGAGCCGGGTACGGCGGATTGTGTTGCTGCGGACCGCCGACACGCCATAGAGTCGCCAACCGTCGGCATGATGCCACGCTGACCTGTCTAGAAGTTTCCTGGTCACCAAGGAGGTAAGACGACTTGTGAATGAGTCGACATTTACTCCCGGGGGTGGTCACCCAGGAATGACTGCACGGGACCGGGGTTCCGCGGAGCTCGCTCCTGTCGGCTCCGTCGCCGTGCGCACCTTCGCATCCCATCAGATCCAGCAGGCGACTCCCACTGCACACCAGAGCATGGATGGCCATCACGTGAACGCCATGGCCGGCGACGGAAGTGGCGCGCCCCACAACCAACTCGCCGACTACGACGAACTGCCCGAGGGGCACTTCTACGACCCCGACGCCGAGTACGAGCCGGATCCCGAGTACGCGGCCACCCTCGCGCCCGACGCGGCCCGCCAGCGCCGTGAGCGCGTCGGCCCGACCGGACGCCCGCTGCCGTACTTCCCCATCCCTGGTCCGCTGACCGACCACGGCCCCGCGAAGATCATCGCGATGTGCAACCAGAAGGGCGGTGTCGGCAAGACCACGTCGACCATCAACCTGGGTGCCGCGCTCGCGGAGTACGGACGCCGGGTGCTGCTCGTCGACTTCGATCCGCAGGGCGCGCTGTCGGTCGGACTCGGCGTCAATCCGATGGAACTCGATCTCACCGTCTACAACCTGCTCATGGAGCGGGGTATGGCGGCCGACGAGGTGATGCTGAAGACGGCGGTCCCCAACATGGACCTGTTGCCCAGCAACATCGACCTGTCGGCGGCCGAGGTCCAGCTGGTCTCCGAGGTCGCCCGCGAGTCGACCCTGCAGCGCGCGCTGAAGCCGCTCATGGACGACTACGACTACATCGTGATCGACTGTCAGCCCTCGCTCGGCCTGCTCACGGTCAACGCGCTGACGGCCGCGCACAAGGTGATCGTGCCGTTGGAGTGCGAGTTCTTCGCGCTGCGCGGTGTGGCCCTGCTGACCGAGACCATCGAGAAGGTCCAGGAGCGGCTCAACCCCGAGCTGGAGCTCGACGGGATCCTCGCCACGATGTACGACTCGCGCACGGTGCACAGCCGTGAGGTGCTCGCGCGGGTCGTCGAGGCCTTCGACGATCACGTGTACCACACGGTCATCGGACGTACGGTCCGCTTCCCGGAGACCACCGTCGCCGGTGAGCCGATCACCACGTACGCGTCCAACTCCGTCGGTGCCGCCGCCTATCGCCAGCTTGCCAGGGAGGTGCTCGCCCGGTGTCACGCCGAGTGAGTCTGCCGGGGGCCGACGAACTCTTCCGCACGACAGGGGGGACGGCGCTCCAGGCGTCCACGCCCAGGCGCCAGGCGGGCGGTGAGGCCCGGGTCCCCGCTCCCGCGGGGGAGGGCGACGCGGCCGCGGCCCAGGAGGACACTCCGCAGTCGGTGCCCGCGCAGGGCGGTGACGGAGAGGGCGCCGAGCACGTCGCCGCGGACGCGGAGCCGGCCGAAACGGTCGAGTCCCGCAGCCGCGCCGCGCCGGAACACTCCGCGCGACGGCAGGGGGCGCCGGAGGGACCGGCCGCGGAGACGGCCCCACGCAAGCGCGGAAGAGCGGCGGCCCGGCGGCCCAGCGGCCGCGAGCGGCACGACGAGAAGATCACGGTGTACGTGTCCGCCGAGGAGCTCATGGACCTCGAGCACGCCCGTCTGGTGCTCCGGGGCGAGCACGGACTGGCCGTCGACCGGGGCAGGATCGTCCGTGAGGCGGTCGCCGTGGTCCTCGCCGACCTGGAAGCCCGCGGAGACGCCAGCATCCTCGTGCGACGCCTGCGTGGACGGTAGCGGTAGCCTGCGGAGGCCATGACCTCGAACGACACCCCCGCCACCGGCCGCGGCCCGCAGTTCGGCCACCGTCGCACGCTGGGGCGGGGACCGGGCGCGGCGCCGCCTGCCCCGCAGCCCGTGGACGCGGAAGCGGACACCGAGGAGACCGCCGGCACCGAGAGGGAAGCGGCGGTCGGCACCGAGCGCGCGGCCGAGCCCTCCTCTGCGGTCCGGACCCCGGTTGCCGTACGGACTTCGGCTCCCGCACCGGCCGAGTGGGACGACGTACCGGGTCCGGACGCCGACCCGGCACCCGAGACGGCGCTCGCGGGCCCCGGGGCGGGCGACAGCCCGGCCGGGCCCGGGACGGCATCGGTGGTGGACTCCGGTGCCGGGGCGGCCGGGACGGCCGAAGGAGAGGACGACGGCCGGTTCAAGGTCCGGTTGTCGAACTTCGAAGGACCTTTCGACCTGCTGCTTCAGCTGATCTCGAAGCACAGGCTGGACGTCACCGAGGTCGCGCTGTCCAAGGTGACCGACGAGTTCATGGCGTACATCCGGGCGCTGGGACCGGACTGGGACCTGGACGAGACGACCGAGTTCCTGGTCGTCGCGGCCACGCTGCTCGATCTCAAGGCGGCCCGCCTGCTGCCCGCCGCCGAGGTGGAGGACGAGGCGGACCTCGCCCTGCTGGAGGCCCGGGACCTGTTGTTCGCCCGCCTGCTCCAGTACCGCGCGTACAAGCGGATCGCGGAGATCCTCAGCCGGCGGCTGGACGAGGAGGCCCGGCGCTATCCCCGTACCGTGGGACTCGAGCCGCAGTACGCCGAGCTGCTGCCCGAGGTCGTCATCAGCATCGGCGCGGAGGGGTTCGCGAAGCTCGCCGTCAAGGCGATGCAGCCCAGGCCCAAGCCGCAGGTGTACGTCGACCACATCCACGCACCGCTGGTCAGCGTGCAGGAGCAGGCCGGAATCGTGGTCGCGCGGCTGAAGGAGCTCGGCGAGGCCAGTTTCCGCACCCTGACCCAGGACACGGACGACACACTGACCGTCGTCGCCCGGTTCCTCGCGCTCCTGGAGCTGTACCGGGAGAAGGCCGTCGCCCTCGACCAGGAGACCGCGCTCGGCGAGCTGACCGTGCGCTGGACCGGTGGCGACGAGGACACCGCCCCCGTGGTCACCGACGAGTTCGACCGCCCGCCCGAGCCACCGGACGAGCCGCAGAAGGAGAAAGGGGCGAGCAGGACGTGAGTGAGGACACAGCCGATGTTCCCGCAGGGCTGCGCACCGTCGCGGACCTCGGCCTCGCGCCCGCGCTGGAGGCGGTTCTCATGGTCGTGGACGAGCCCGCGACCGAGGAGCACCTGGCGAGGATTCTGGAGCGGCCCACACGGCAGGTCGCGGACGCGCTCCGCGCGCTGGCCGACGAGTACACCGTCCAGGGCCGCGGCTTCGAGCTGCGGCTCGTCGCCGGCGGCTGGCGCTTCTACAGCCGTCCCGAGTACGCCGCGGCCGTCGAGGGCTTCGTCCTGGACGGCCGGCAGGCCCGGCTCACCCAGGCCGCCCTGGAGACCCTCGCCGTGGTCGCCTACCGCCGGCCGGTCAGCCGCAGCAGGGTCTCCGCCGTGCGCGGAGTGAACTGCGACGGGGTCATGCGTACCCTGCTGCAGCGCGGTCTGGTCGAGGAGGCGGGCACGGAACCCGAAACAGGTGCGATCCTGTACACGACGACGAACTACTTCCTGGAGCGGATGGGCCTGCGCGGTCTGGACGAGCTCCCGGAGCTCGCGCCCTTCCTCCCCGAGGCGGAGGCGATCGAGGCCGAGACCCAGGAAGCCGTACCGTCGTTCGATCCGGACGCCCCGGACCCGGACGACGGTCCATCCGACGAACACGCCTAAAACGACAACGACGGACATGTGATGCGAAGCAGCGGCAGCGGCAAGAGCGGTGGACGCGGTAACCCCCGCGGTTCCGGCGGCGACAGGGACCAGAAGCAGGGGCAGGGCCGCCCCCGCAAGCCCCGCCCGGAGGAGCGCCGCTACGACGTGGGGCCCGGGGCCACCAAGGAGGGCCCGAAGTCCGGCCGCACCGGCGCCAAGCCGTCCGGCGGCTCCTCCCAGGGCGCCCGGTCCGGGCAGAAGGGCGGGGGCCGTACCGCTCCCGGCCGCTCGCGTGAGTACGAGACGCGCATCGAGGAGCGCAACCGCGACCGGTACGCGGAGAAGAAGGACGTCAGGCCCCCGAAGACCTTCCCGGGCGCCGAGCAGGAGGGCGAGCGGCTGCAGAAGGTCCTCGCCCGCGCGGGGTACGGTTCCCGGCGAGCCTGCGAGGAGCTGATCGAGCAGGCACGGGTCGAGATCAACGGCGAGATCGTGCTGGAGCAGGGCCGCCGGGTCGACCCCGAGAAGGACGAGGTCAAGGTGGACGGGCTGACCGTCGCCACCCAGTCCTACCAGTTCTTCTCGCTGAACAAGCCCGCCGGTGTCGTCTCCACGATGGAGGATCCCGAGGGGCGTCAGTGCCTCGGCGACTACGTCACCAACCGTGAGACCCGGCTGTTCCACGTAGGCCGGCTCGACACCGAGACCGAGGGCGTCATCCTGCTCACCAACCACGGTGAGCTGGCGCACCGGCTGACCCACCCGCGGTACGGGGTGAAGAAGACCTACCTCGCGCACATCGTCGGTCCGGTCCCGCGCGACCTGGGCAAGCGGCTGAAGGACGGCATCCAGCTGGAGGACGGTTACGCGCGCGCGGACCACTTCCGCATCGTGGAGCAGACCGGCAAGAACTACCTCGTCGAGGTGACCCTGCACGAGGGCCGCAAGCACATCGTGCGCCGCATGCTCGCCGAGGCGGGCTTCCCGGTCGACAAGCTGGTGCGCACCGGCTTCGGGCCGATCGCCCTGGGCGACCAGAAGTCGGGCTGGCTGCGGCGGCTGTCGAACACCGAGGTCGGCATGCTGATGCAGGAAGTCGAGCTCTGAGGCGCCGGGGCCTGTGAGGAAACCGCACCCCCTTTTACAGTCGGAACGACTGTAAAAGGGGGTGCGGTTCATGGACGCCTACGACAAGCACGCCTACGAGCCCTTTGCCGTCACCGTCGCCCTCGCCGTTCTCACGCTCCGCGAGGGCGCGCTGCACGTCCTGCTGGTCGAGCGCGGCGAGGAGCCGTACGCGGGCCGCTGGGCGCTGCCGGGCGGGTTCGTGCAGCCGGACGAGTCGGCGGAGACCGCAGCCCGGCGCGAACTCGCCGAGGAGACCGGGCTGACGGACGTGTCCGGACTGCATCTGGAGCAGTTGCGGACCTGCAGCGAACCCGGCCGCGATCCGCGGATGCGGGTCGTCTCGGTGGCCTTCACCGCACTGCTGCCCGAGGTGCCCGAGGTGCCCGAGGTGCCCGACGCGCCCGAGGCGCGCGGCGGCAGCGACGCGGCACGGGCCCGCTGGATGCCGTACGGCTCCGCGCGGGCGCTCGCCTCCGATCACGACCGGATTCTGTCCGACGCACGCGACCGCGTCGGCGCCAAGCTCGAGTACACCTGTCTCGCCACCGCCTTCTGCCCGCCCGGGTTCACCCTCGGCGAGTTGCAACAGGTCCACGAGACCGTGTGGGGCGCCATGCTCGACCGGCCCAACTTCCGGCGCAAGGTGCTAGCCTCCCCAGGCTTCGTCGAAGCGGTCCCGGGGGTCGCACGCCTCACCGGCGGCCGGGGTAAACCCGCCGCGCTCCACCGGGCCGGCACCGCCACCGCTCTCCACCCGCCTCTGCTCCGGCCGACTCCGGAAGGACGTCCCGCATGACCACCGTCGTCACCAAGCGCGCCGCCACGGGCGCCCTCACCGGTCTCGCCCTCGGGGACGCACTCGGTTTTCCCACCGAGTTCAACGACGTCCCCTCGATCCTCGCCAAGTGCGGGCCGTGGCGCGGGATGGAGCTCCCGACGCCCGCGACCGTCACCGACGACACCCAGATGACGCTCGCGCTGGGGCGCGGGCTGCGCACGGCGATGGACCGTGGACGGCTCGCCCCGAAGCGGCTGGAGCGGCCGGTGCGCGAGGAGTTCGTGGGCTGGTACCGCTCGCCCGAGAACAACCGGGCGCCCGGGAACACCTGCCTCAAGGCCTGCCACCTGCTGGCCCGGGAGGACCGTCCCTGGCAGGACGCCAGCCAGGTCGGCTCCAAGGGCTGCGGCGCCAACATGCGGGTCGCCCCCCTCGGGCTCGCCCCCGGGCTGAGCGAGGAACAGCGCGCGGGCGCCGCCCAGTTGCAGTCGGCCCTCACCCACGGGCACCCGACCGCGCTCGCCGCCTCCGACCTCACCGCCCACGCCGTGCGCCTGCTCGCCGAGGGCGCCGAACCGACCGGGCTGATCGGCCTGTTGTGCTCCTACGCCCACGAGAACCGCACCCGCTACCACGCGGTGTGGCTCGGCGATCTGTGGACCCGCACGGGGGACCCCAGTCCCGAGCACTTCATCGCGCGGGGCTGGGACGAGTGCCTGGAGATCCTGGAACGCCTCCGGCGCGCCGTGCGCACCGTCTCGCCCGAGACCGACCCGTGCCTGGCGACGGGGGAGGGCTGGATCGCGGAGGAAGCCCTGGCGACCGGGCTGCTGTGCTTCCTGCTCTTCGTCGACGAACCGCTCACGGCCCTGCGCCGCGCCGCCTGCACCTCCGGCGACTCCGACTCCGTCGCCTGCCTGGCAGGTGCCTTCGCGGGCGCCCACCTCGGTGCGGACGCCTGGCCGGACGCCTGGGCCGACCGCATCGAGTACCGGGACGGACTGCTGGAGCTGGGGACGCTCTGGGATGCTTGAGAGGCCCTGGCAGGGAACGGCAGGGCCCTGAGAGGGCCCCGGAGCAGGTCGCCCCTACGGTGTCCGCAGGGCGGAGGTCCGGCGGACACGGACGAGGAAGTCCTCGACCTGGCGGCGGTCGGGCTGTGCCGGAAGCGCCGTACGGCGCAGTGCCTCACCGGCCTCCCGCTCCAGCCGGGTCATCCGGGCCGCGACCTCGGACCAGGGAACCTCGCCCCGCTTCACCGGGAGCAAACGGCTCGCGCCGCTCGCCCACGTCGGCGGTGGGCTCGCCGGTGCGCAGCACGTCGCGGGCGGAGGCCAGCAGACGGAGCGGATGCATCGCGTGCGTCCACCGGGGCGCCCCGTGGACGCGGGCCGCGACCTCGGACCAGGGAACCTCGCCCCGCTTCACCGGGAGCAAACGGCTCGCGCCGCTCGCCCACGGCGGCGGTGGGCTCGCCGGTGCGCAGCACGTCGCGGGCGGAGGCCAGCAGACGGAGCGGATGCATCGCGTGCGTCCACCGGGGCGCCCCGTGGACGCGGACGTCGGCCTCGAGTCCGCGGCGCTGGCCGTACGCGTACCGTGTGAACGTCTCGTGGACCCGGCGGGAGAGGAACGCGCCGCGCAGGGTGAGCAGTTCGCGGCCGGTGTCGTCGGCATGCTCCACGAGCGGCGAGTGCAGGCACTCCAGGACGTTGGGACGGGCACGCAGGGTCAGCTCGCAGAAGCGTTCCAGCTCCCAGCTGAACTGCTCCTCGGCCGGTCCCTCGACGTGGGCCGGCGGCTTCTCGAAGCGCCAGAACAGGGGAATGGGGGCGAGGAAGACGCCCCGGCGGTCGGTGTCGATGCCCTCCGTGGCCAGACCGAAGGCACGCGAGACCATGACGCAGGCGTAGACCGTGTGATCGCGGACCAGATACTCGGCGGAGTGCGTGCCCGGGAGGGTACGGTCCGGCTCACGCCGGGTGAATCGAATTTCCTCGGCGGAGGAAGAGACCCTGGTGCCTTTCGCGGAGGAGCGGGGCTTTTCACCTCCTGTCTCGGCGGGCGGGCACCGGACACCGGTTGTGCCCGTTCTGACTAGGCTGGACGGCCGGACGGCCGGACGGTCGGACGGTCGGCCTGCGCGCCAGCACGTCCGGCGATTCCGGTACGTCCGGCACATTCGGTACATTCAGCACGTCAGCAAGGAGCATCGCCGTGGCGGTACGAGCGGTCCGGGGCGCCGTCCAGCTCGAGCGGGACGAGGCCGGCCACATGGAGGAACAGGTCGGCGTGCTGCTCACCGCGGTGCTGGAGCGCAACGGGCTGGCCACGGACGACCTGATCAGCATCTGGTTCACGGCCACGCCCGACCTGCACAGCGACTTCCCGGCCGCCGCCGCCCGCAGGCTCGGCATCGTCGACGTCCCCCTGATCTGCGCCCAGGAACTGGACATCGAGGGCGCCCTGCCCCGCGTGGTCCGCATCCTCGCGCACGTAGAGTCCGACCGGCCGCGCGCCGACATCGCCCACGTGTACCTCGGTGCCGCGGCGGCCCTGCGCAAGGACATCGCCCAGTGAGAACCGCACTCGTCATCGGTACCGGACTGATCGGCACGTCCGCCGCCCTCGCCCTGTCCCAGCGGGGCGTCACCGTCCACCTCGTCGACCACGACCCGGAGCAGGCCCGTACGGCCGCCGCGCTCGGCGCCGGTACCGACGGGGCCCCCGGGGGGCCGGTGGACCTGGCGATCGTCGCCGCCCCGCCCGCCCACGTGGCCGGGGTGCTCGCCGACGCCATGGAGCGCGGTGTGGCACGCGGCTACATCGACGTCGCCAGCGTCAAGGGCGGGCCGCGCCGTGAACTGGAGCAGCGGGGCCTCGACCTCTCGGCGTACATCGGTACGCATCCCATGTCCGGCCGTGAGAAGTCCGGCCCGCTGGCCGCCGGCGCGGACCTCTTCGAGGGCCGCCCCTGGGTGCTCACGCCCACCCGGGACACCGACACCGAGGTGCTGAACCTCGCCCTCGAGTTGGTCTCGCACTGCAGGGCCGTCCCGGTCGTCATGGACGCCGACGCCCACGACCGTGCCGTGGCCCTCGTCTCCCACATGCCGCACCTGGTGGCCGGCATGGTCGCCGCGCGCCTGGAACACGCGGAGGAGGCCGCCGTCCGGCTGTGCGGCCAGGGCATCCGGGACGTGACCAGGATCGCGGCCTCCGACCCCCGGATGTGGATCGACATCCTCTCCGCGAACCCGGGTCCGGTCGCCGACCTGCTCACCGACATCGGCGCCGACCTGGAGGAGACCGTACGGTCCCTGCGCGCGCTGCAGTCCTGCGACGAGGACAAGCGGCGCGAGGGCAGCACCGGCATCGAGGGCATGCTGCGCCGCGGCAACGCGGGCCGGATCCGGGTTCCGGGCAAGCACGGTTCGGCCCCGCGTGCGTACGAGATCGTGGCGGTGCTCATCGACGACCAGCCGGGCCAGCTGGCACACATCTTCGCGGACGCCGGCCGGGCGGGCGTCAACATCGAGGACGTCCGGATCGAGCACGCGACCGGGCAGCAGGCCGGCCTGGTGCAGCTCATGGTGGAGCCCAAGGCGGCTGCGGTGCTCACCGCGGCGCTGCGGGAGCGGGGCTGGTCGATCCGGCAGTGACATCTGCCGGACGGCGGCGGAGCGCGGTGGACGCGGCGGGTGACGGGCGGCCGGGCCCGGGTACGGCCGATCGGGGGACGCACACCCAGTAACCTTGTACGGGGCGGTCTCACGCCCCGTTCCCCGACAGCCAGGTCCAGGAAGGTCCCCACTGTGGAAAGCTCCACGCCAGTGATTGTCGCCATCGACGGCCCGTCCGGCACGGGCAAGTCGAGCACGTCGAAGGCCGTGGCGGCACAGCTCGGCCTGAGCTACCTGGACACCGGCGCCCAGTACCGGGCGATCACCTGGTGGATGGTCACCAACGGCATAGACACCGCCGACCCCTCCGCGATCGCCGCCGCGGCCGGCAAACCCGAGATCGTCTCCGGCACCGATCCGGAGTACCCCGCCATCACGGTCGACGGCTTCGACGTGGCCGGCCCGATCCGCGAGCAGGACGTCACCTCCAGGGTCAGCGCGGTCAGCGCGGTCCCCGAGGTGCGCGCCCGAATCACCGAGCTGCAGCGCACGATCGCCGCCTCCGCCGTCACCGGCATCGTCGTCGAGGGCCGGGACATCGGGACCACCGTGCTCCCGGACGCCGACCTGAAGATCTTCCTCACCGCCTCCCCGGAGGCACGGGCCGCCCGGCGCAGCGGTGAGCTCAAGGGCACCGACCTGCACGCCACGCGCGAGGCCCTGGTCAAGCGGGACGCGGCCGACTCCAGCCGCAAGACCTCCCCGCTGGCCAAGGCGGACGACGCGGTCGAGGTGGACACCACCGACCTGTCCCTGCACCAGGTCATCGAGTGCGTCGTCACCCTCGTCGAGGAGAAGCGAGCCGGCCGGTGACCGGGCTTCCGTCGGCGCGGGGCGCCGAGGTCGGGCGGCGTATCGGCGTCGGCCTGATGTACGGCTTCTGGAAGCCGCGCGTGCTGGGCGCCTGGCGGATGCCCACGGCCGGCCCGGTACTCCTCGCCGTGAACCACTCCCACAACATCGACGGTCCGATGGTCATGGGCGTGTCACCCCGGCCGACGCACTTCCTGATCAAGCGGGAGGCGTTCGTCGGGCCGCTCGGCCCGTTCCTGACCGGCATCGGCCAGGTGAAGGTGGACCGGAGCACCACCGACCGCACGGCCATCTCCCGGGCGCTGGGCGTCCTGGAGCAGGGCGGCGTCCTCGGCATCTTCCCCGAGGGCACCCGCGGGGAGGGGGACTTCGCCTCGCTGCGCGCGGGGCTCGCCTACTTCGCCCTGCGCGGCGGCGCGCCGATCGTGCCCGTCGCGGTCCTGGGAAGTTCCGGGCGGGGCGGACGGTTGACAAAGACGCTGCCCCCGCTGCGCTCCCGCGTCGACGTCGTCTTCGGCCACCCCTTCGACGCGGGTGACGGCAGCGGCAGGCGCACCCGCAAGGCACTGGACGAGGCGACCGAACGCATCCAGAAGCAGCTCACCGCGCACCTGGAGAACGCCAGGCGCCTCACCGGGCGTTAGCGGACACTGAGTAGTGGAACGCCCGGAATCGGGTGTTCCACCGACCACCACGATGAACAACGAGGTACGGACTTCATGAACGACCACATCCAGCCCGACGGCTCGGCCGAGCACGAGCACGAGCACGGGGCGCTCGGCGGCGCCGAGTTCGCGGAGTTCATGGAGCTCGCCGCGGAGGAGGGCTTCGACCTCGAGGACGTCGAGGGCGCCATCGAGGCGGCCGGACACGGCCCGCTGCCCGTGCTCGCCGTCGTCGGCCGGCCCAATGTCGGCAAGTCGACCCTGGTGAACCGCATCATCGGCCGCCGTGAAGCGGTCGTCGAGGACAAGCCGGGTGTCACCCGCGACCGCGTCACCTACGAGGCCGAGTGGTCGGGCCGCCGCTTCAAGGTCGTCGACACCGGCGGCTGGGAGCAGGACGTCCTCGGCATCGACGCCTCCGTGGCGGCGCAGGCCGAGTACGCGATCGAAGCAGCCGACGCCGTGGTGTTCGTGGTGGACGCCAAGGTGGGCGCGACCGACACCGACGAGGCGGTCGTCCGGCTGCTGCGCAAGGCCGGCAAGCCGGTCGTCCTGTGCGCCAACAAGGTGGACGGCCCGAGCGGTGAGGCCGACGCCTCCTACCTGTGGGCCCTGGGCCTGGGCGAACCGCACCCGGTCTCCGCCCTGCACGGCCGCGGCACCGGCGACATGCTGGACCAGGTTCTGGAGGCGCTGCCGGAGGCCCCCGCGCAGACCTTCGGCACCGCGGTCGGCGGCCCGCGCCGGATCGCCCTGATCGGCCGCCCCAACGTCGGCAAGTCCTCGCTGCTGAACAAGGTCGCCGGTGAGGAGCGCGTCGTCGTCAACGAGATCGCCGGTACCACCCGCGACCCCGTCGACGAGCTGATCGAGCTGGGCGGAAAGACCTGGAAGTTCGTCGACACCGCGGGCATCCGCAAGCGGGTCCACCTCCAGCAGGGCGCCGACTACTACGCCTCGCTGCGCACCGCTGCGGCCGTCGAGAAGGCCGAGGTCGCCGTCGTCCTCCTCGATGCCGCCGACTCCATCTCGGTGCAGGACCAGCGGATCGTCACCATGGCCGTCGAGGCGGGGCGCGCGCTGGTCCTCGCGTTCAACAAGTGGGACACACTCGACGAGGAGCGCCGCTACTACCTGGAGCGGGAGATCGAGACCGAGCTCGGTCAGGTCGCCTGGGCGCCGCGGGTGAACGTGTCGGCCCGTACCGGACGCCACATGGAGAAGCTGGTCCCGGCGATCGAGACGGCCCTGGCGGGCTGGGAGACCCGCGTCCCGACGGGGAGGCTGAACGCCTTCCTCGGCGAACTGGTCGCCGCCCACCCGCACCCCGTGCGGGGCGGCAAGCAGCCACGCATCCTGTTCGGCACGCAGGCGGGCACCAGGCCGCCGCGGTTCGTGCTGTTCGCCTCCGGCTTCATCGAGGCGGGCTACCGGCGGTTCATCGAGCGCCGGCTGCGCGAGGAGTTCAGCTTCGAGGGCACGCCCATCCACATTTCGGTGCGGGTGCGCGAGAAGCGCGGCAAGAAGAAGTGACGTAACGACGGCGGGCATGGTGGAGGGGGCGGTCCCGGCCGGGGACCGCCCCCTCCACCATGCCCGGGCCCGGCGGCCCCGGGTCAGGTCTTCCGGCGCGGGGCCGGGGGCAGTGCCGCCGGCACGTGGGTCCGCCCGATCGCGTGCCGGCCGACCGCCGGGACGCGCTGCCACTGCGGCTGCCGGCCCGCGCCCTGACGGGCGCTGCTCGCCCTCGCGCTGTAGGCGCCGTACGACCCGTCGCCGACGGACCCGCCGAACGTCCCCGAGCCGTGGCCGACGGACGAGCCCGTACTGTGCGGGCCGCTTCCGAAGGCGGTGAAGCCCAGCTTCTCCTCACCGCTGCGGTCACCCGGCAGTGAGCGGAAGGACTTCACATACTCGGTGTAGAGCGCGTCGTAGATCGGCGTGGCCGAAGGGCCGCCCGCGGAGTCCTGGGCCGACCGCACGGGGGCGGGGACCAACGGGAAGGGCTGGCGGCGGGGAGCGTCGTATGCGTGCACATATCTCCCAACGACCCCGCCCGGCAAGAGATGCGGCCACGGTACGGGTTTTCGCCGGTCACCGGCCTGCCGGCCGGGGGTCGGCTGTCGGTCATCGGCCGGTCAGAGACCGGCGAGCGGCAGGGCCGCCGCGACCAGCCTTCCGTTCGCCGCGGCCCTGTCCAGCGCGTCGCGCAGCAGGTCCTCGCGCGGCTGACGGCCGATCGAGCCGACCGGGGCCGCGAACATCAGGACCTGCTGGTGCTTGTTGGCTGCCGCCCGCCAGCCCTCGGTGACCTGGAGCGGCTGGTGTGCCTGCCACCAGGCCACCGGCTGCCCGCCGTTCGGGTGCGGCTGGAGTACCGCGTGCAGTTGCCCCACGGCCAGCAGGACCGACCAGCCGTGCAGCACGGACGGTGCGGTGGACAGCTCGGTCACGGGCATGAAGCCCTGCTCGACGAGCAGCGGCAGAAAGTCGTCGCCGGACCCGGGGGAACCGGGCTGCGCCACCGGCACGGTCGGCTCGACGACCAGAGCCGGATGCAACTCCCCGGCGATCAGGACCAGCCCGCTGGTCACGCCGAGCACGGCCTGCTCCGGCACGATGTGCTGCGCGACGGCCTGACCGGGAGCGGCCTGCGCGTTCTGCACGGGCGTCGGCGGGGCCACGGCGTCACCGTTGATGGACCGCACGGCGCCCTGGAGTTGCGCCTCGGTGACCTGGACGACCTGTGAGGGCAGGCAGGTGGAGTGCGCGAAGGCGAGGACGGCGGTCTCGTCCCCGATGAACAGGACAGTGCTGGTCCGCTCCTGCTCCGGATCGCCCGGTGTGCGGCAGGAGGTGCAGTCGTAACCGCCCGGGGCGGAATCTCCGGCGAGCAGGCGGTCGGCTTCTTCGTCGCCGATCTCGGCGCGTACCTCGTCGCTGACGTCGAGCATGCGCGGCACGGGTGGCTCCCTCGGGATGCGGTGCGTGGCGAGGCCGGGTGGGTCCCGGCCCGTGGTCCGGGACAGGTCCCCGGCTCATACAGAGGACAACGGGCGATCTGCGGCGGGAGTCACGCCCGGGAGCGAACGGAATCGAACCATCCTGCGCCCACGGTCACTTCCAGCGCGGAACCGGGCACTCATCGTCAACTGCCCGCAGTGTCAATGACGTTGGTCGGGTGAGATGGCTCACAGGGATAGCGGTCCGTTGATGGACAAATAGTGAAATCAGATGATGAGGTGGGTGTCCTGAAAATGCCGCTACCAGGGGTAATCGTGAACTGGCCTGCGAGTACGGGGAGTTACTTGATGCCGGACCGGTCGGTTGCCTGGATTCCCCTGCCGTGTGCAGCGAGCACCGCTCGGGAACGTCCGCCGACCGCACCAGACGGATCCGTCGCACCACCGGATCCGTCGCACGACCCGACGGCGGGCGGGGCGAGCGCGACCTGCCGTGTCCCATGACGCGGCGATGGCGCTCCGCCCTGGGGGACCCCGGGTCCTTGGAGCGGGAACTACATGTCCGATGGTGCCGACACCACCCGCGACGACGTCCGCGGCGCCCGGAAGCTCCCACGGTCCCGTACGGCGGCGACTCTGGCCGGCGCGGCACTGCTCGCGGCCCTCGGACTGCTGGCGTCGGCCGGCAGCGCCGCGGCGGCTGACAGCGGAGTGTGGGACCGCATCGCACAGTGCGAGAGCGGCGACAACTGGCACATCAGCACCGGCAACGGCTACCAACGGCGGACTCCAGTTCTCCGCCTCCACATGGCGCGCGTACGGCGGCACGGCCTACGCGCCGACTGCGGACCGGGCCACCAGGGCCCAGCAGATCGCCGTCGCCACCAAGGTCCATCCAGCAGGGGCAGGGCCGGGGTGCCTGGCCCACCTGCTCGGCACGTGCCGGGGCGTCCGGAAGCGCACCCGGCGCAGGCTCGGTGGCCGCCGGGGAAGCCCCGGCGAAGCCCCCGAAGCCGGCGGAGCCCTCCCCGCGGTCGCCCTCGTCGAACCAGTCCACCCAGCCGAAGCGGTCGGTCCCGTCGAAGGCGCCGGCCCAGTCGCCGGGCGGCGCGCGGCAGAGCTCGTCCGACGGTGACCACACCGCCCGCGCGGGCGACACACTGAGCGCCGTGGCCGCCCGGCACGGCACCACCTGGCAGCAGCTGCACGCCGCCAACGAGGCCGTCACCGGCGGCGACCCCGACGTGATCCTGCCCGGACAGCGTCTCGTGCTCTGATCCGCTCCGGACGCGCCGGGTTCCGAGGTGAGGTCCCGTCCGGCCGCCGGTTTCCGGTCACCGGGCGGGCCTGCCCCTGTGCGGACGGTAGCTGTCCGCACAGGGGCAGGCCGCGGTCCGGTTGCTGGTGCCCGCCGAGGAGGCCGCGGAGCGGATCTCGCCCTCCGCCGGCACGCTCCGGGCGGACGGGCCTGACACCTGTGTCCTGAGTACCGGGGCGGCGAACTTCGACGTCCTGATGGTCCACGTGCTGCTGACGGGCTTCGGGTTCGAGGTGCTGGAGCCGGCAGGGCTGACCGACGCGATGGCCGCGGCCCGCGACCGGCTCTCCCGCGCCCTCTCCCTCGCCCTGTCCCGGGCGGGGGGGACCGGACGCGGCGAACCGGGCGCGGCGAGCTGACGCCGGGGCGGGCGGATGGTGCGGGGGAACGGCGGATTTTCCGTGGGGAACCACCGCCGGGGACGCGCGCCCGTGGTCACCACGACGGAATGGGAAGGCCCGAATGGACCCGGGGCACTTCTTCGGGAACCCTTCACCGGGTTTATCCGCGGTGTTGACGCGAGGGCCGGTAATTGTGTTCGACCTCCGTATACAGAGGCTCCAAATCACCCATTCGTGTAAGGGTTACGGGCATAAACGTCTGTCGTGATCCTGTGACAGAAGTGTGACCGCCGGGGGATCTCGGGCAGGTGTTCCCGGTCCGGCCTTCCCCGTCCGCCGGGCAGGGCATAGCGTGACCGTATGGCACCCCTTCCGACACCTTCCGCGGAACCCGACGACAGCCCGGACGCCTATGTGGGTCTGCCCGCGGTCCGGGCCGAGCAGCTCGCGCGCGAGCGCGGCTGGGCGACGGTCCGGGCGTTGCCGCCGGGCGCGATCATCACCATGGAGTACCGGGTGGGACGGCTGAACTTCGAGGTGAGGGACGGCACGGTGGCGAGGTCCTGGAAGGGCTGAGACACGGCGACGGCCCCGGTTCCACGAGGGAACCGGGGCCGGGGTGGCGGACCGGGCTGTAGCCGCAGGGCCCGGCGGGGCCGTCAGAGGCGGGGCGCCGGGGTGTTGCCGCGCGGATGGCGCTCGCCGTGCGGCGGGCGGCGGCTCCCGGCGGGGGTGACCGGTGTGCGCTCCCCACGCGTCGAGTGCGGTCCCGGCGCCAGATAGGCGGGTGGCCGGCCGGCCGAGCGGGACGCCGAGACCGGCTCGGGTGCCGCGCTGCCCTCACGGTCGGTGAGCGGCTTGAGCATGACCGGTGTCGCGACGGCGGGGGCCGTGGGTGCCGTTCGGCCCCGCCGGGCCCGCCGACGGTCCCGCCAGTGGTCGCGCCGGCCGAAGATCCGGTCCTCGGCACGGGCGATCAGCGGCTCGAACCAGGGCAGGGCCAGTAGGATCAGCAGCCCCGCCACCCAGCCGAGCAGGACATCGCTCAGCCAGTGGGTGCCGATGTAGACGGTGGAGAGCCCGACGCCGAGCGAGGTCACCGCGGACAAGGCGGACAACCAGCGCCGCGCCCAGGGGGTGGAGGCCAGATAGGCCAGGATTCCCCAGGTCACCACGGCGTTCGCGGTGTGGCCGCTGGGAAATATACTGCCGCCGAGCCACATCTCGTTGGAGCCGATCTCGGTGGCGTAGTGCGGTCCGAGGCGCCCCATGCCGTACTTCGCGGCACCGACGGTGACGTTGAGCAACACCAGGGAGACCGCGAGCGCGAGCAGCGGACGCAGAGTGTGCTGCCGCCAGGAGCGCCAGCCCAGCCAGGCCGCGACCATCACCGCGGTCGGACCGCGCTGGCCGAGCACCACGTAGTAGTCGACGAAGGCGTGCAGCTCCGCCCACTGCTCGTACGGACGGAAGAACATCACCTGCCAGTCCAGCCGGACCAGCCAGGACGTGATGACGACGGCCCACACGATCGCCACGTAGAAGGCCAGGGTGGAGCCGAAAAGCACCGTCCGGTGCCGGCTCATTCGCGGCACGTCGAGGTGGGCCGGTCGTTCCGGCTCACGATCCAGCCTCGCGAACACCCGGTCCAGACGGGTGGTCTTCCGTTCGGTACGCACCCAATCGACGCTACAGGGAGTGAACGCGCTTCCCCGTCGAATCAGCGGCTTTGTGATGACGATGTGATGTGGGATCGCTCTCAAGGCGGCCTTTGTTTTCCGTGAATCGGCAATCTCCGGCCGTGGTCGCCTTCAATTCCTTTGATCATTCGAGAGGGCGGTTTTATCGCGCTTTCAGAATGCGTTCACCGAAAGCTGGTGCAGATTTTCCCCAATGCTCACCGCTCGTCGGCACGGGAGGAGCCGGGCGGGGCCCGCGGGAGCGGTCAGGGGGGCCCGGAGCCGTTCAGCCAGAAGGCGCCGTACGCCGCGGAGGCCACCGCGAGGGACCCCACCACCAGAGCCGGCCCGGGCGTACGCAGCCGGGCCAGGGCCAGGGCGGGGGGCAGCAGCAACGGGAAGGCGGGCATCAGCAGACGCGGTTTCGAGCCGAAGTAGCTCGACGCGCACAGGGCGAGGAGGGTGACGACCCCGGCGTACACCAGCAGCGGGAGCGGCTGGCGCTGCCGTACGCAGAGCATGTACAGCCAGGCCAGCAGTCCGACCCCGAGGATCAGCCCGAGTCCCGCCAGGGACGACGGAAACGACGTGAACTTCTCTGCCGTGAACCGGGCGAAGGCGAAACCGCCGTCGAACCCGTTCCGCCAGCCCGCCTGCACCTCGAGATACCCGAACAGGCCTTCCCCGGTCCGGTGCCCGACCCACAGAACGTAACCGGCGGCACCGAGCGGAGCGACGAACAGGCCGAGCGCCCGGCAGACACCCGTCCCGGGGGTGCCCGGCGGGACGAGCGCGCCCCCGGCGCGTGTCACGCGCCGGGTGGTCCCCTCCGGCGCGGCGCGTTCCCCGAAACACGCGCCGTCCACCGTCTCCGCGCCACCGCTCCCCCCGAACGAGCGTTGCTCGTCCTCACGGGTGCGGCGCTCGTGCAGGAAGGAGGCGACGCCCGCCGCCCAGACGGCCGCGACCACCGCCAGTCCGACCGGGCGGGTCAGACCGGCCAGCGCCGCCAGGACTCCGGCCGTCACCCAGCGCCCGGTCAGCACCGCGTACAGCGACCATGCGGCGAGCGCCGTGAACAGGGACTCGCTGTACGCCATCGACTGGACGATCCCGACCGGCAGCACCGCCCAGAGCAGCACCGCGCCCACCCCGGCCCGCGGTCCGTACACATGGTCCGCCACCGCGAAAATCCCCCAGGCCGCGGCGAGTGAGGCCGATACGGCGACCACGAAGCCCCCGTCCGCGTGCGACAGCGGCGACACCGCCGCCACCAGCCGCTCCAGCCAGGGGAGCAGGGGGAAGAAGGCCAGGTTCGAGTGCACGTCTCCGTTCGCCAGACGGACTTCGTAGCCGTACCCCAGTTCCGCGACCCTCGTGTACCACAGGGCGTCCCAGCGGGCCGTGAGCAAGGTGTACGCGCTCTTGCCGCGTGCCTCGCTCCACAGGACCAGGACGAGGAGGCCCAGGGCGCGCACGGCGGTGTACCCGAGGAGCGCCGGCACGGCCCTGTGCAGTGCTCCAGGTCGGGCCGGTGCGGCACGCGTCTCGAGATCGGTCACGGGCCCGATTATCGACCGGGTGCGCGGCCGGTCCTTCCCGCGGGGCGTGCGGGCCCCTGAGCGGGCTGCGGGAAGCGGCGGGCTGTGGTGCGGAAGTGGCGCACGCCACACCTGTCCGCCCGAGATGTGAGAGGTCCGCCACTCGATACCGGCGCGGCCTCGCGTACGCTGCCTGTCACTCGCCGTTCGTTGCGCGGGCCGGAGCCGTACCGCTCCTCTCCGGCCGAGTCACGGGGGAGTCCCCCACCCCGTGAGCCCGCCGAGGGCGAGGGAACATCTGGGAGGTCTGTACATGTCCGGGACGACCACGGCCGCCGCGCTGCGCCGTCGGGCGGCCGGGGCCGGTGCCAACCGCTGGGTGGTACTCGTCGTCCTCTGCCTCAGCCTGCTGCTCGTCGCCGTCGACGCCACCGTGCTGCACGTGGCGGTCCCCGCCGTCACGGAGGACCTCAGGCCCGGCGCGATGGAACTGCTCTGGATCGTCGACGCCTACCCGCTGGTCTGCGCCTCGCTGCTGATCCTCTTCGGCACCCTGGGCGACCGGGTCGGACGCAGACGCGTCCTCCTGCTCGGCTACGCCCTGTTCGGCGTCGCCTCCGCACTGGCGGCCCTCGCGGACAGCGCGCCGGTGCTGATCGCGGCACGGGCGCTGCTCGGCGTCGGCGGCGCGATGATCATGCCCGCGACGCTGTCGATCCTGCGGCAGGTCTTCCCTCACCGGCGCGAGCGGGCGCTCGCCATCGGTGTCTGGAGCGCGGTCGCCGCGGCGGGCGCGGCCGTCGGGCCGCTGCTCGGCGGTTTCCTGCTCGAGCACTTCTGGTGGGGCTCGGTCTTCCTCATCAACATCCCGCTGATGCTGGTCAGCCTCCCGGTGGGCAGGATCCTGCTGCCCGAGTCGAAGGGGGACGGCGCCGGCCCCTGGGACGTGACGGGCGCGCTGATGGCCGCCGCCGGACTGTTCGCGGCGGTCCTCGGTGTGAAGCGGCTCGGCGGTGAGTCCGCCGGGGGCCTGTGGACCGTGGTGTCGCTGGCCGCGGGCACCGCCCTGCTGGCCGCCTTTGTCCGCAGGCAGCGCCGGCGCGCGCATCCGCTGGTCGACCTGCGGATGTTCGCCCGGCCGGCGTTCAGTACGTCGGTGGGCTGCATCGTGCTGGCGATGCTCGCCCTGGTCGGACTGGAACTGATCGCCGCGCAGTACCTCCAGCTCGTCCTCGGGCTCTCCCCGCTGGAGACCGGACTGCGCCTGCTGCCGCTGACGTTCGCCGCGATGGCGGCGGGGCTGGCCGGCGCGCGGCTGCTGCGCCGGTTCGGACCGCGCCGTATGGTCTTCTCCGGCTTCTGCCTGACGGCCGCCGCGGTGCTGCTGCTGACCCCGATGGGCGGGCAGGACAACCGCGTCCTGCTGCTGAGCGGGTTCGTCCTGCTCGGCTTCGGTCTGGAGACCACCCTGTTCGGGGCGTACGAGTCGATGCTGAGCGAGGCGCCGTCGGAACAGGCGGGCGGGGCCGCCGCCATAGGTGAGACCTCGTACCAACTGGGCGCCGGAATCGGGATCGCGCTCCTCGGCAGCGTCATGAACGCGGCCTACGCGCCCGGCCTCAGGGACGTTCCCGGGGTATCCGCCTCGGAGTCCTCGGCGGCGCGGCACTCGCTGGGCGAGGCCTACGGGGTCGCCGCGCAGCTGGGCGGGCCCGCCGGAGCCGCTCTGAGGGACGCGGCCCGCCACGCCTTCGTGCACGGGCTGCATGTGACCCTGCTGGTCAGCGCGGCCCTGCTGCTGCTCGGGGCCGTCATGGCGCTGCGGCTGCCGCGGACGATGCAGTGCGAGCCGGCGACCGCGGGGGATGCATCCGCCGCGGTGCCCATGGACGGGCCCGCCCGGGTCCCGGCCGATGTCCCCGCCGAGGTGGCCGATGTCCCCGCGCCGAGGGAGGCCGCGAAGTCCCGCGTCTCGGTGTGAGGCGTGCCGCGGGGTGACCGGGTGGACGTGTGCGGCACCGCGTCGTAACGTCGGCCCGAACCCGACCAGCAGCGCTAGTTGAGCAGCACGAGCCGCATCGGCACCGGCCGGGTCCGTACCGGCCGCATCCGGTCCTGTTCGGCCCCGGCCCGATCGCCCCGGAGGGTGTCCATGTCCGCGTCCGCGAAGTTGCCCCCCTTCGACCCGGCCGACCCGCTCGGTCTCGACGACCTGCTGGAGCCGGAGGACCTGGCCGTCCGGGACACCGTGCGTGCCTGGGCGGGCGACCGGGTGCTGCCGTACGTCGCCGACTGGTACGAGAAGGGCGAACTGCCCGGCATCCGCGAGCTGGCCCGGGAACTCGGCGGGATCGGCGCGCTCGGCATGCCGCTCAGCGGCTACGGCTGCGCGGGCGCCTCGGCCGTGCAGTACGGGCTCGCCTGCCTGGAGCTGGAGGCCGCCGACTCCGGCATCCGGTCCCTTGTCTCCGTCCAGGGCTCGCTCGCCATGTACGCGATCCACCGGTTCGGCAGCGAGGAGCAGAGGCGGCAGTGGCTGCCGGGGATGGCCGCCGGCGAGGTCATCGGCTGCTTCGGGCTCACCGAACCCGACCACGGCTCCGACCCCGCCGCCATGCGGACCCACGCCAGGCGCGACGGCGGGGACTGGGTGCTGAACGGCCGCAAGACGTGGATCACCAACGGGTCGGTCGCCGGCGTCGCCGTGGTGTGGGCGCAGACCGACGACGGGATCCGCGGCTTCGTGGTGCCCACCGACCGCGCCGGGTTCTCGGCGCCCGAGATCAGGCACAAGTGGTCGTTGCGCGCCTCCGTCACCAGCGAGCTGCTCCTCGACGACGTACGGCTGCCCGCCGGTGCCGTACTGCCCGGGGTGACCGGTCTGCGTGGACCGCTCAGCTGCCTGACGCACGCCCGGTACGGGATCGTCTGGGGTGCGATGGGTGCGGCGCGCGCCTGCTTCGAGTCCGCCGTCGGCTACGCGAAGTCGCGGGAGCAGTTCGGGCGGCCCATCGGCGGGTTCCAGCTGACGCAGGCCAAACTCGCCGACATGGCGGTCGAACTGCACATGGGGATTCTGCTCGCCCATCATCTCGGGCGGCGCATGGACGCCGGCCGCCTGCGGCCCGAGCAGGTCAGCCTCGGCAAGTTGAACAACGTCCGCGAGGCCATCGGCATCTGCCGTACGGCCCGCACGATCCTCGGCGCCAACGGGATCTCGCTCGAGTACCCCGTCATGCGGCACGCGACGAACCTCGAGTCGGTGCTCACCTACGAGGGCACCGTGGAGATGCACCAGCTCGTGCTGGGCAAGGCCCTGACCGGGATCGACGCGTTCCGGTAGGCCGGGTGGGTGGGGGCGGGGCGGGGCCGGCGAGCGGCCCCGCCTCAGCTCTGGTTGAAGAAGCCGTCCGACCGGTGCGCCGCCGCTTCCCCGCTGACGACCTCGGTGTCGGCCGGGCTCAGCAGGAAGACGCGGTTGGACACACGCTCGATGGAACCGCGCAGGCCGAAGATCAGCCCGGCGGCGAAGTCGACGACGCGCTTGGCGTCACCGGCCTCCATCGCGGTGAGGTTGATGATGACGGGGACCCCGTCCCGGAACAGTTCGCCGATGGCGCGGGCGTCCCGGAAGCTGTCCGGGGTCACCGTGCCGATGCGGCGGCCCTTCTCCGCGGCGACGTCCGTGGCCACCTTGACCCGCGGATCGGTGACCCAGGCGTCCCCGGGCCCGGTTCCGTCGGAGTAGTCGTCGTCGTAGTAACGCTCGTCTTCGTTGTCGTCGACGAGGCCAAGCCAGGCACTTGCCTTGCGTACCGATCCCATGGACGCCTCCTCTCACAGCGGTCCTTCTTGCTTTCCGCATTCCTATGGTCGTCCATGATGCGGATGGCGCGCCAAGTGATTGGACGCCGTGCGGGGGGTTTGCGACGGTACTGGTGCAGGGCGCATCCGTCGAGAGCCCAGGCCCCCCAAGGGTCCTGATGTAAGCGGATGCTGACTGTGAGTGAAATATGATTCTTCTCGGCGTATGGGTGATCGGCGGCGCGTACGGGTGAACGCGGCCATGGGTACGATGCCGCCGCTCCATATCGGATCATCCACGGGGGAACGTCATGTTCGGAATCGTCAGGCCCTGCCGGCACCGGCTCGGTGAACGGCTCACGGCCCGGTGGGCGGCGCACCTGTGCGGACTGTGCCTGGCGTTGCGCGGGGACCACGGACAGCTCGCACGCGTCGTCACCAACTACGACGGCCTGCTCGTCTCCGTCCTGACGGAGGCTCAGGCCGAGCGGGCCGATGCCGGACGGCGCACGGCGGGCCCGTGTCCGCTGCGCGGTATGCGGAGCGCCTCCGTCGCGCACGGTGAGGGTGCGCGGCCGGCGGCGGCCGTCTCGCTGGTCCTGGCCTCCGCCAAGGTGCGCGATCATGTCGCCGACCGGGACGGGCTGCTGGCCCGCCGCCCGGTGGCGCTCGCCGCCCGTCGCGTCGCTGCGAGCTGAGACCGGGCCGGGGCGCGGACCGGTTCGGACGTCGGGTTCGACACGGCCGTCCTGGTCGACGCCGTCGACCGGCAGAACGGTATCGAGATCCTCGCCGGCCTCGGCACCCCGATCCTCACCGTCACCGAACCGACCGAGACCGCCATCGCGCACACCACGGTACTCACCGGGCGTACGGGCAACGCCGGGCCGCTCGCCGAGGCCGGCCGGCTCTTCGGTCGGCTCGCCCCTCTCCTGGACGCCGTGGAGGACCGGGAGGCCGACGCCGTCCCGGGCGCCTGGAACCCCCTCACCGCCACCGGCACGCCGCTCGCCGAGGCGCGCCGGCTCGCCGACGCCGCCGTATGCGGCATCCGGCTCGCACTGGGCGAGGCGGAGTTCACCGACGGCGGTCTGGCTCACCGGCTGCTCGTCCATGAACTGCCCAACTCCGTAGATCGTGCCTTCAACACCGTTTCTTGTGCCCACGGTTCTCACCCCTACGCGCCGCCCGGCACCCCGGGCTCCTCCCCGGGCTGATCGCCGGGTGCGCGGTGTGGGTGGGTCTGTTCTGCACGTGCCAGTTGTGCTGCGGGACCTATGAGGATCCCTGGACCGGTGAGCGCAAGGAGGCCTGCTCCAACTGGGACTGCGGCGGGTGCTGCGACTGCTGCAGCTGCTGTGGTGGGGACGGCGGGTGCGACTGCTGAGCCCGGAACGCAGGGCGCCGGCATGCCGTCCGGCGGTTGTCGAGTCCTTCGGAGTTTGTTCGGAGGATCGTTCGCAGGAATATTCGGAGGGATTACTTCCAGACATCTCGGTGCCGTGAGTGGCCGGTTGCGACACAGAGGTATCGGCTGGTGGCGCGAGGGTGCAGAGGGTCGTGCCGGACGGGCGGTGCGCAGGGCGACGGCCGAAAGGCACTCTTGCGTCGACCGTGCCGTGGACCGAATACTCACCCCCAGCGCTTGTCAGGAGCACGGCATGTTCGGAATCCGGGCGACCGGCCCCCTGACTGCGCCTCACGGGCCCCAACCCCACGAGGGCCCCCTACTTCCTTCATGGAGGAACGAGAAGTGAGGATCAAGCGCACCACCCCCCGCAGCGGCATCTCGAGACACACCCGGCTGATCGCCGTCTCCACCGGTCTCGTGGCCGCCGCCGCGATCGCGATCCCCAGCGCGAGCGCGTCCGAAGCTCCCGCCACCTTCAGCTCCGCCGAGCTCAAGAGCGTCAGCGGTTCGGTGCTGGAAGCCGACGTCCCGGGCACCGCCTGGGCCGTCGACAGCAAGACCAACCGGGTTGTCGTCACCGTCGACAGCACGGTGTCCGAGGCCGAGATCGCGCAGATCAAGCAGGAGGCCGGCGCCGATGCCGACGCGCTGCAGATCAAGCGCACGCCCGGCAAGTTCACCCCGCTCATCCAGGGTGGCGACGCCATCTACTCGAACAGCGGTCGCTGCTCCCTCGGCTTCAACGTCCGCAGCAGCAGCGGCGTCGAGTACTTCCTGACGGCCGGTCACTGCACGGCCGGCGCGGGTACCTGGTACGGCAACTCCAGCCGCACCTCGGTGCTCGGCTCGACCGCCGCCTCCAGCTTCCCGGGCAACGACTACGGCATCGTCCGGTACACCGGGTCCGTCAGTCGGCCCGGCACCGCGAACGGCGTGGACATCACGCGTGCGGCCACCCCGAGCGTGGGCACCACCGTCATCCGCGACGGTTCCACCACGGGTACGCACAGCGGCCGGGTCACTGCCCTCAACGCGACCGTGAACTACGGCGGTGGCCAGGTCGTCTACGGCCTCATCCAGACCACGGTCTGCGCCGAGCCCGGTGACTCCGGCGGCTCGCTCTACGGCAGCGACGGCACCGCGTACGGTCTGACCTCCGGCGGCAGCGGCAACTGCTCCTTCGGTGGCACGACCTTCTTCCAGCCGGTGACGGAGGCCCTGAGCGCCTACGGAGTCAGCGTCTACTAGGCCGGACGCCCGCCCGCAGGCCGGGACTGGCCGGTACCACCGGTCCCGCAGCGCAGGGCCTCACCGCGGACGGCACGCGACGACGAGCCCCCGCACGCAACCAGCGTGCGGGGGCTCGCCCCTGCCCGGGCCCGGCGTTGCCTTCGAGGGGGGAGTACCCACGCGGGCTTGTCGGCGAGGGCGTGGACCGTGCGAGGACGCGCGGGCGGGATCCGGTCCCCGTGGGCCGGTCCCGGGAGCGCCGGTCGCCTGAGGCGGGCCGGCCGAGAGGAGGGGTGCCGCCCTCGATGTGACGGTTCTCGACGTTCGGTGACGCTTCATCAGGTGCCATCGATGCTCTGCCGGGCATCGCCGGAAATTTTACCGACGCGTAACTTCCCCGTTGGGGTACTCACTCGTAACTTGACGGGTGAACAACAACCTCGTGATCCGGGTCACAGGGCGCAAGACCATCGCATTCTCCCCTTGAAGCGCAAGGAGATCACACGATGCTGCCCTGGAAACGAGTGGTCAGCCCCCTGGCCGCGCTCCTGCTGGCCGCCGCGGCCCTCGCTGTCCCCACCGCCACCGGCGCCCACGCCGCGGGCGCGCCCAGCTCGGGCTGGAACGACTACTCCTGCAAGCCGTCCGCCGCCCATCCCCGCCCCGTCGTCCTGGTCCACGGCACCTTCGGGAACTCCGTCGACAACTGGCTGGGGCTCGCGCCCTATCTGACCCACCGCGACTACTGCGTCTTCTCCCTCGACTACGGCCGGCTCGAGGGCGTCCCCTTCTTCCACGGTCTCGGCCCCATCGAGAAGTCCGCGCAGCAGCTCGACGTCTTCGTCGACAGGGTGCTCGCCGCGACCGGAGCGACGAAGGCCGACATCGTCGGACACTCGCAGGGCGGCATGATGCCCCGCTACTACCTCAAGTTCCTCGGCGGCGCCGACGAGGTGAACGCCCTCGTCGGGATCGCCCCCAGCAACCACGGCACCACCCTTGCCGGCCTCACCAACCTGCTGCCGTACTTCCCCGGCGTCGGGGACCTGCTGACCGAGGCCACCCCCGCCCTCGCCCAGCAGGTCGCCGGGTCGGACTTCCTCACCAGGCTCAACGCCGGCGGAGACACCGTGTCCGGCGTCCGCTACACCGTCATCGCCACCCGGTACGACGAGGTGGTCACCCCGTACCGCAGTCAGTACCTGAGCGGGCCGAACGTGCGTAACGTCCTGCTCCAGGACCTGTGTCCGGTCGACCTGTCCGAGCACGTGGCGATCGGGCTGATCGACCGGATCGCCTTCCACGAGGTCGCCAACGCCCTCGACCCGGCCCGCGCCCGACCCACCACCTGTGCCTCGGTGTTCACCTGACACGTGCAACCGCCCGGACGCACGGCGGAGCCTGTCCGGCCCGAGCCGCCGGACAGGCCCCGGGTCACGGTCGACGCGAGGTCGGTGATCGACGCGAGGTCAGCGGCCGTGCCGCCCGCTCGCCGCGCGCCGCCGGGTGGAGGCGAACAGCGCCGCCGAACCGAGCGCCAGGGCGGCGGCCCCGCCGACCATCAGGTACGGGGTGCTCCCGTCGCCGCCGGTCTCCGCGAGGTTCCCCGGAGCGCCGGCCGCCTTGGGCTGGTTGACGGTGGCCCCGGGGGTGCCCTCCGCGTCGGCGCCCGTAGCGCCACTGCCACTGCCACTGCCACTGCCACCGCCGGTGTCGGTGTCGGTGTCGGTGTCGGTGTCGGTGTCGGCCGGGGCCGGCTGCGCGGTGGTGTGCGGGTCGTCGTCTCCGTGACCGTGGTTCTCGATGGTCGACCTGCCGGTGCCGTCGTCGATCTGCTCCTCGGAGGGGGCGGAGGCGACCGGCGCCGGGGCGGCCTCGCCCTTGGGCGTGTCACCGGCGCCGGACCCGCTTCCGCTGTCGTCGGTGCCCCCGTTCGAGTCTCCTTCTCCTCCCCCGAACGAGACGTCCGAGCAGGAGTAGAACGCCTCCGGGCTGTCCGACCGCTGCCACACCGCGTACAGCAGATGCTTGCCCGACCGCTCGGGGAGGGCGCCGGAGAACGTGTAGAAACCGCCGGCCGCGGCCGGGTCGGTGGACGTCGCCACCGGGTTCGCCAGATCCAGGTCGCCCCAGCCCAGCGCTTTCGCCGGGTCGTAGCCGGGCTTGGTGATGTACACCTTGAAACCGCCCTTGTGGGGTGCGGTCACCCGGTACTTGAAGGTGTACGAGCCGCTGCTCACCGATGTCGCGGGCCAGTCGGCGCGGGCCAGGTCGAGCCCTTTGAACGCCTCGTTGTTCGCGCTGCACAGCTTGCCGTCGGGGATCAGCTCCTCGTGACGTCCGCCCGCGTCGCCGATGCGTACGCCGTTCCAGTCGTAGAGCGCCTGGGTGCCGCCGGCCGCGACCGCCGCCTGGCACGCCGCCGACTTCGGGCTCTCCGGACCCTCGGCGAAGCACTGCGCGACCCTGCTGACCGGGTCACCCATCGAACCGTGCGCGGCCGCCGGTGAGGCGGACAACCCGGTCAGGGCGAGCGGGACGATACCGACGGCGGCGACAGCGGCCTTGCGGCGTGCGGGCATGGTGCAGCAACTCCTCGGAAATTCAACGGGCTTGGGGATCCCGTGGGGGGTGGCTCAGAAGCTAGCCCCAAGAAACCGGGAAATCGCCCGCCGAAGGCCGCTCGCGGAGATCCTTATGGCCCCGTTAAGGGAGTGCTCAGGCTGGGATCAGGTAGGAACCCGCGAGCGGCCCCGGCCGAGGAGGCGCGTGGTGAACGGGAGAAGAGGAAGAGGGGCGGCCGTGGCCGGGGAGTGGGCCACCAGGTCCGGGCGATGTCCCTACGGATCTCCGGGCGCGGCGCGGAGCGGTCCTTCGGCTCGTCGCGGACCCGGCGGGCGGCTCGCCCTGGTCGAGGGGGTGGGGGGGGGAGGGTGAGCCCGGTCGGGATACCGGTGGACCGGCTCACCGCCCTCCTGGCTCCGCTCGGCGGGCGGGTGAGTGCGGAGCGACTGTCGGACGACGTGGCGCCGTGGGGCCGGGAGGCGGACGACGAGCGCTACGCGGTGGTCGTGGCGACGGACGACTGACCCGGACCCGGCCCCTTCACGCGAGCAGCGCGTCCAGCCCGCCCTCCTGGGCCAGGGTGTCCAGTTCGTCGAGGGCGGCCACCGCGGCGGCAGCGGCCCCGGGATCAGTCGAGGCGAGGCCGCTCACCTCGAACTCGTCCTCGTCCAGCCGCCGTACGTCCGTGCCGTCCACCGGGACCCACAGGTCCAGGTCGAGATCCTCGACCACCAGACGGTTGCCGGAGAGCTCGGCCGGGCGGGTGATGTCGCAGTAGTGGCCCTTGAGGGTGCCTGTGGCGGTGCGCACCTCCTTCACCGCGTACCAGCGGTCGCGCCAGTAGTACTCGGTGAAGATGTCGCCGGGCTCGAAGCGGACGAAGCCGAAGTCCCGCACACCGTCGCCCGCCCAGGGGGCGCGCACGGTGATGCGGGTGCCGTCGTCGGCGAGCAGTTCGGCCGGGTAGGCGGTCTTCGTGCGCCCCGCCTTGACGAGGACGACGTCCAGGAGGACCGGGCGGTCAGCCGAGTTCACGGACATACCGCACCTCCGTGCCACAGACCTCGTAGCCGAACCACTTGTTGATCGCGGTCATCGGCTCGTTCCCGGTGTCGTTGCCCGTGAACGCCTCCGTGTACCCGGCGGCGCGGGCGCGGTGCAGGGAGTCGTTCTTGGCGAGCTTGGCCAGCCCCCGGCCGCGGTGGGCCCTGGCGGTGCCGGTCATGGTTGTGCCGTACCGGGTGCCGCTGTCCGTGCGGGCCGTGGAGAGGGCGGCGGGCCGGCCGTCCACCACCGTCACCGAGGTCAGCTCGGGGCTGAACATCGGATGCCGCCAGGTCTCCTCCAGCCAGGCCTCGTAGTCGGTGAACTCCGTGTCCACATCGATCGGTTCGTCCGCCGTCGTTTCTGCGTCCAGCGCGAACAGCGGGCGCGGGCCGTCGGCGAAGTCCGAGCCCGTGCGCAACTCCACGCCGGGTGGTGGGTCCTCGAGCGGAGGGAGGATGCCGTTCGCCAGGTCCAGGCGGAGGACGTGGGCGGTGCGGCTCGCCCGGTAGGCGTGCCGCTCGGCGAAGGCGCGATTGCCGGGGTCGTCCAGCACCCAGGCGAACAGCCTGGTCGCCCCGTGCGCGGTCAGGCGCTTCTCGGCGGCGCGCACGAGCGCCGTCCCGGCACCCCGGCGCGTGTGCCCGGGAAACACGTACACGTTGATGTTGCCCCGGCCCGGCTCGGAGCTCTCGTGGGTCAGATGCACCTGCGCCGTGCCGATCACCTCGCCGTCGGCCACGGCGACGAGGGGACGGTAGTGGGCGTCGGGGTGCAGCCGGGTGAGGTCGTGGGCGAGGGACTCCGGGGTCAGGAGGCCGAACGGCAGCGCGGCGTGCCGGACGCGGGCGAAGCCCTCGAGGTCGGCGCGGGCTTCGGGGCGCAGGCCGCGGACGGTCACAGTCATGGATGCGCACGCTACGGGGAGACGTGCGGGGACTGCCTCTCATTTTCCGCTCGTTCTTTGCCGAGTGCGGGACAATCGGGCCGTGACCCTGAAGATCCATATCGACGACAGCGTGCCGCCGTACGAGCAGGTGCGGGTGCAGATCTCCGAGCAGGCCAGGTCGGGGGTGCTGCCGGTGGGCCACCGGCTGCCGACGGTACGGGGCCTGGCCCAGACCCTCGGCCTCGCCGCGAACACGGTGGCCAAGGCCTACCGCGCGCTGGAGGGGGACGGCGTGATCGAGACCCGCGGCCGCCACGGCACGTTCGTCGCCGCCGCGGGCTCGGCCGCGGAGCGTGAGGCCGCGGCGGCGGCCCAGGCGTACGCGGAGCGCGCGCGACGGCTCGGGCTGGACGAGGACGCGGCCCTGGCCGCCGCACGGGACGCGCTGCGGGCGGCGTACGAGGCGTAGCCGCGGGCCGTTGTACAGGAGGGGGAGCAGGGTGCGGGCGGAGGCCGGCTCGGTCCCGGAGCGCCCGGCCCCGTTCCCCCGCGCCTACAGGTACAGCCCCGCCTCCGCGTCCCCCCGCGGTTGTGGCAGTGCCGTCGGAGAGGTGCCCCTGCGCAGGGCGTACAGCTCGGCCAGGGTGGCGCCCTCGCGGCCCACGCCGTCCTCGTGGCCCAGCCAGTCCACCGCCTCGGCCCGGGTCAGCGACCCCACCTCGATCCGGGCGAGACAGCGGCCGGGGCGGACCACGGCCGGGTGGAGGCGCTCCAGGTCCTCGTTGGTGGTGACGCCCACCAGCACGTTGCGGCCCTGGCCGAGCAGGCCGTCGGTGAGGTTCAGCAACCGGGACAGGGCCTGCCCCGCGGTGTGCTTGGCCTCGCCGCGGATCAGTTCGTCGCAGTCCTCCAGCAGCAGCAGCCGCCAGCGGCCCCTGCCTGTCGGCGACTCCTCCTCGCCGATCGCGATGTCCATCAGGTAGCCGACGTCGGAGAAGAGCCGCTCCGGGTCCAGGACGCAGTCCACCCGGCACCAGTCCTGCCAGGAGCGGGCCAGCGTGCGCAGCGCGGACGTCTTCCCGGTGCCCGGCGGGCCGTGCAGCAGGAGCAGCCGGCCCGCGATGTCCTCGGGCGTGGTCTTCATCAGGCCGTCCATGGCGTCCGCCACCGGCGCGGTGTAGTTGGACCGGATCTCGTCCCAGGTGCCCGCGGAGATCTGCCGGGTGGTGCGGTGCGGGCCGCGACGCGGGGACACGTACCAGAAGCCCATGGTGACGTTCTCCGGCTGCGGTTCCGGTTCGTCCGCCGCGCCGTCCGTGGCCTCGCCGAGGACCCTCGCCGCGAGTTCGGCGGTGGTCGCGGTGACGGTGACGTCGGCACCCCGGTTCCAGCGGGAGACCAGCAGCGTCCAGCCGTCGCCCTGGGCCAGGGTGGCGCTGCGGTCGTCGTCCCGGGCGGTGCGCAGCACCTCGGCGCCCTTCGGCAGCAGGGTCGCGCCGGAGCGCACGCGGTCGATGTTCGCCGCGTGCGAGAACGACTGCTCACCCGTCGCGAAGCGGCCGAGGAACAGCGCGTCGACGACGTCGGACGGGGAGTCACTGTCGTCGACGTTGAGCCGGATCGGCAGTGCGTCGTGCGGGTTCGCTGGCATAGAGCCATGATCGGGCACACGGACGCCCCCGCGCACCCTGTTTCCCCGAGGCGCGCGGGGGCGCGTGACGTGTGTGAGGCGCGCCGTGTGCCCCCGTCACCGCCGCACGTGTGCCGCCAGCCGCCGCGCGTGCCGCGCCCGCCGGAGCACCGCGTACCCCTTGGTCAGGGCCCGGTCCCGGACGAAGACGCGGGTGAGGTCGCGGCCGTCCACCAGCCGCTCGAACCCGGCGGTGTCCGTCGACCGGCGCACGGTCACGCGCCGCAGCGCGTACGGCCCCTGCGCGCGGCGGGCGAGCCCGTTGCCGACGGCGAGTGCCTGCGCGTACCCCGTGTCCCGCACCGCCTCCCGCACCCGGCGGCTGGAGTAGCCGTAGGGATAGGCGAACGACGTCGGAGCGCGGCCCAGTTGATCCGAGACGATCTCCTTGCACAGGATCAGCTCGGAGCGCAGCCGCCGGTCGTCGAGCTGGTCGAGCTGCGGGTGGCTGTGGCTGTGGCCGCCGATCTCCACGCCCGCGGCGGCCAGTTCGCGGACCTGCGCCCAGTCGAGCATGCTGTCCGGGCCGCCCCCGGTGTCGTAGGGCCCCCGGAGCCAGCCCGTGGAGACGAACAGCGTGGCGGGGAAGCCGTGTTCGGCGAGGACCGGCAGGACGTGCCGGTGCACGCCCTCGTAGCCGTCGTCGAACGTGATGAGGACCGGCCGCGCGGGCAACGGCCGCCCGGTGCGCCAGCAGGCGGCCAGCTCGGCCGTGCCGACGGGGGTGAGGCCCCGCGCGGCGATCACCGCCATCTGTCCGGCGAACACCCGCGGGGACACGGACAGCGCGCGGGTGGCGTCGTTGGGGTCGTCGGCCACCGAGTGGTACATCAGGATCGGCACCCGTTCGTCAGACACGGACACCCCCCGGTCCCCTGTCCTGCCGGTCTTTCCCGCGGTGCGCCCCGCCCCCCGGGACCGACACGTCGACCACGGAGAACGTGACCCCGCCCCGCCGGGCCCGCACGCTCCCCACCACGTATCCACCCGCCGCCGTGAGCACCCCGGCGACGATCGTGCCCGCGCGCCCCGCCCCGCCCCGCCGGGCCGACAGGGCGTCCCGCAGCCCCCGCACCACCCCGGCGGGCAGCACCCGTGTGGTGTAACGGCGTTCCGACTCCAGCCCCTTGCCGGCGCCCACGCTGCGCGCCACCAGTGCTTTGGACAGGCCCTCGGCGTAGGTGCGGGTGAGGAAGTAGCGGAAGCGCTCGCGTGCCTCGGGCACCCGGTGGTGGACGACCGCGCGGTCGTCGATCAGCAGGACCGCGTCGGGCCGGGCGCGGCTGAGGCGGATGCACAGCTCCGTTTCCTCCCCGCCCAGTGGGCGCTTGTTCCCGCCCCGCCCGATCCCGGTGGCGAAGCCGCCCGCCGCGTCGAAGGCGGTGCGCCGGAAGGAGGCGTTGCCGCCGAGGACATTGCGCACCCGCACACGTCCGGCCGGCAGGCCCCGGTAGGTGCAGCCCACCACCCAGTCGAACTCCTCGGGGAACCAGCCGGGGCGCCGCCCCGATGCCCAGAGGGGATCGGTGCGTCCGCCGACCGCCATCACGCACGGATCGGCGTACGCTTCGGCGAAGTGCCCGAGCCAGTCGCGTTCGGCCACGGCGTCGTCGTCGAGGAACGCGACGATCCCACCGCGCGAGGCGGCGATGCCGGTGTTGCGTCCTGCGGACAGGCCACGGGGGCCCGCGTTGGCGAGCACCCGCACGCCGTCGGTCTCCTGGTACTCCTTGGCCAGCCGGTCCAGCAGAACCTGGTTGTGGTCCACGACCACCAGGGTCTCCAGGGCCGGGCGGGACTGCGCCCGCACCGAGGCGACTGCCGCGAGGACGTCCTCCCAGCGGTCCTCGGTGTAGGCGCAGATCACGACCGAGATGCCGGGCACTTCGGACGCGTCGGACCCGTCCGGCCCGTCCGGAGCACCCGTGATGCCGGGCTCGCTCAAGACACCTTCCCCCGGACCGTGTCGAGCAGCGGGGAGCGGCGCGGGCGGCGGCGCAGCGCACGCCGGTTGGAGCGCTCCTGGAGGATCACCCCGAGGACACGGAACCCGTCCCGCACGGCCCGCAGATTGCTCGCGCCGTGGATGCGCAGGTACTCGTGGCTGGGGATCTCCTGCACTCTCAGTCCGGCCTTGACGACCCGGATGTTCATCAGGGTCTCGACCTCGAAGCCGGTGCAGTCGAGGTCGATCTTGTCCAGGCAGTGCCGCCAGAACGCGTTGTAGCCGTAGCAGAGATCGGTGTAGCGGGCGCCGAACTTGCGGTTGACGGCCCCGCACAGGACCCGGTTGCCGAGCTTGCGGACGAAGGTCATGTCGTCGGTGCCGCCGCCGTTGGCGAAGCGGGACCCCTTGGCGAAGTCCGCGCCCGAGACGAGGGCGGAGACGTACGACACGATCTCGTTGCCGTCCGCCGAGCCGTCCGCGTCGACCATCACGATGATGTCGCCGGTGCAGGCCTGGAACCCGGCGTTCAGGGCGTCCCCCTTGCCCTTGCCGCGCTGTTCGACGACCTTGACGTCCGGCCGCAGCCCGCGCGCCACTTCGACGGTGTTGTCGGTGGAGTTGCCGTCGACCAGGACCACTTCGTGGATCCAGTCGGGAAGCGTCTTGAAGACGTACGGCAGGTTCTCCGCCTCGTTCATGGCCGGTATCACCACGCTCACCGGTGGTGCGATGGCCAGGTGCGAGGAGACGGGCCGGTACTTTCCGGTGGCCGGCGGATTCTGGTCCTCGGTCGCCGGCTGCAGAACGGAACTCATCAGTCTGATCCCTCTCGTCCGGTGGGCCGCCCGCCCCTGGGCAGCCCGGCTGTTCGTCCGGTTCGAAAGGGGGGTTCTCACCCGTGCACGACGCGGACAAGAGCTTCGTGCACGCCGGGTGAGCTGGCAAAACTGGCCGGCCGCGGCACACGCCGGCCGACCGCGCGGCCCGGCTCGGTCCCCATTGCGGTCACCGAGCACGGCACCCCCCTACCGCGCCCCGCGCCGGTGCGTCGCGGTCCTGAGCCCTCCCCTGGAGCCGCTTACTGACGGACCGATGCGGGTGAGATGTATTGCGATGTATCACGGTATTGACGATTGAGCCTGTATGGCAAGGCCTGAAAACAGAACTCACGTTTTCGTCGGTTTGGGTGTTACGCGTGGCTCCGACTGTGGTGACTCGTGCGAAGAGGTGTGCCGGTGCGGATGGTCTGCATGGCCGACTTTTCCCCTTGAAGCGTCGGATGCCAGGCTTCAATCTGACGCAGCCCGTTGTGGGCGTCAAGGGTGAAACAGCCTCAAGGCCTGAATTCGTCCGGGATTGAACAGATGTTCTGATGGCCGGCGGTGGCGGCGCGGCGGTGCTCCTGTGGCGACCCGTCAGTGGTCCGGCGGTGGCCGGACGGTGACCCCGTGGGCGTGCGGTGGTTCTGTGGGTGTGCGGTGGTTCTGTGGTGAACGAATTGCGGGTTTCCTGGGGAGGGGTCGGCATTTTTGGCATGGACACTTCCAGTCAACGCGCGTAGCCGCTATGAAGGTTGCGGCAGAGATCCTGCTAAGGGAGGTTCCATGAGACGTTCCCGACTTTCCGTCTATCTCGGTTCCATCCTCCTCGCCGTCGTTACCACCCTCACCGGGGCAGCCACGGCGAACGCGTCCCAACAGGCCGCAGCGGACGGCTATGTGGCGCTCGGAGACTCCTACTCCTCCGGCGTCGGAGCAGGCAGCTACATCAGCTCCAGCGGAGACTGCAAGCGCAGTACGAAGGCCTATCCCTACCTCTGGAACGCCGCCAACTCACCCTCGTCCTTCAACTTCACCGCCTGTTCGGGCGCCCGAACGGATGAAGTTCTGGCATCGCAGCTCGGCCCGCTCGGCACCAGCACCGGTCTCGTCTCGATCAGCGTCGGCGGCAACGACGCGGGCTTCGCCGACGTCATGACGACCTGTGTGCTCCAGTCGGAGAGCACCTGCCTCTCCCGGATCAACACCGCGCGCTCGTACGCCACCTCGACGCTCCCCGGCAAGCTCAACAACGTCTACTCGGCCATCCGCGCCCGGGCCCCGAACGCCGAGGTCGTCGTCCTCGGCTACCCCCGCTTCTACCAGCTCGGAACCACCTGCATCGGCCTCTCCGAAGCCAAGCGGGCGGCCATCAACAACGCGGCCGACCTCCTCAACAGCGTCACCGCCCAGCGCGCCAACGCCCACGGCTTCACCTTCGCCGACGTGCGCGCCCCGTTCACCGGCCACGAGATCTGCTCCGGCAACTCCTGGCTGCACAGCGTGAACTGGGCCAACATCGGTGAGTCCTACCACCCGAAGGCGGCCGGCCAGTCCGGCGGTTACCTCCCGGCCTTCAACAGCGCGGCCTGATCCGCCGGGGGAGCCGCCTTCCCCGGGGCGGCTCCTTCAAGTCCACGTCGCCCCGCGGCCGTACACCTCATTCCTCAGGGAGGGCCGCCGAACCAGCAGGAGAGGAGGAGACCCCGTCCGGCGGGGTCTCCTCCTCGCACGTCACCGAGAACGGCACCGAGTCCGACGTCGTGTGCACGGGCTCCCGCACCTCCACCCCGATGCTGTTCTCGAACGTCCCGGACTCCAGGTACGTCGTCACGATCACCGTGTCCTGCTTCGTGCGCCCGCCGCCGTCCGGGAACGACAGCGTCCGCCACCCCGGGTCGGCCACCGACCGGTCCTCGCCCGCCCAGCGGTAGGACACCTCCGCGGGCAGCCGCCCCACGGTGAACGTCGCCGTGAACGAGGGCGCCCCCTCTCTCGGCGGGGGGCAGGCACCCGAGTACTCCGTGTGCGTGCCCTCCACGGTCACCCGCACCGACTGCTGCGGCGGGGGACTCTCCTCGCCGTCGCCGTCGCCGTCGCCGTCGCCGTCGCCGTCGTACTCGGAGGTCGCCGGGGCGGATCCGCCGGTCTGCCCGGTTCCGTCGTCGCTCCCGGATCCGCTGTCGCCGTCGCCGGGCCGTGCGGACGAACCCGCCCCGCCCGTAGGGCTGTCCGTGCCGCTCCCACGGTTCAGCAGGGCGTACGTCAGACCGGTCAGTGCCAGGGCCAGTACGGCCACGCCCACGACCAGGACGACGGCGGCCCGGCGACCGCGTCCGGGACGGGCGACCGCGGTGGTTCCGGCGGACAGGGGCGGGTCCGGGTGCGTGCGGGTCGTCACGGTGGGGACGTACGGGGCCGGCCCCGCCGTACCGGCGCCCGGTGTGCGGCCCGCGCCGAGGAGCCGCAGGTCCTGCTGCGCCTGCACCGCAGACAGTCGCTCGGCCGGGTCCTTGCGCAGCAGGCCCTCGATGACCGGGGCCAGCGGTCCCGCCCGGCGCGGGGGCGGCAACTCCTCGTCGACGATCGCGCGCAGTGTGCTCAGCGGGGTGTCCTGACGGAACGGCGAGCTGCCCTCCACCGTCGCGTACAGCAGTACACCGAGCGACCACAGGTCGGACTCGGGGCCGGGCGTGCGGCCCAACGCCCGCTCCGGAGGGAGGAACTCGGGTGATCCGATCACCTCACCGGTCATGGTCAGCGCGGAGCTGCCTTCGACCGTGGCGATCCCGAAGTCGGTGAGGACGATCCGCCCGTCGTTCGCGATCAGCACGTTGGCGGGCTTCACGTCCCGGTGCAGCACCCCGGCGCCGTGCGCGGCGCGCAGCGCGGCGAGCACCTCCGCACCGATGTGCGCGGCCCGCCGAGGGTCCAACGGGCCCTCGGTGTCCAGCACCTCGGCCAGGGACAGACCGCGGACCAGTTCCATGACGATCCACGGGCGCCCGTCCTCGGTCGCCACGTCGTACACCGTCACCACGTTGCGATCGGTGATCCGGGCCGCCGCCCACGCCTCCCGTTCCAGCCGGGCGTACATCCGCTCCACGTCGGACGCCGGCAGTCCGGCCGGGGCACGGACCTCCTTGACGGCGACCTCGCGGTGCAGCACCTCGTCACGGGCCCGCCACACGGTCCCCATGCCGCCCTCGCCCAGCGGTGACAGCAGCCGGTACCGGCCCGCGACCACCCGCTCACTGCCCGGTCCCTCGGACATGGCGCCCCCCATCGCATCCGGGCGAATTCTCCGTTTCCTCATGAACGTAGCTCAGCCGAGTGCGGATGCCGCCCCCCTGAACACCAATCCGGCCCCCAGGGCCACGACGACGAATGCCGATCCCAGGGGTGCGCTCCGGCGCATCAGCGCGACCGCCGGGCGTGCTGTCCAGTGCGGGCGCCGGGCCAGGAGCCGGTTCACACCGCTGCCCGCCTTCACCACGGCGTACCCGGCGGCGGTGAGGGTGAGGGCCAGCCCGACGCCGTACGCGACGACGAGCAGCAGCCCGAACCAGGCATGACCGAGCGCCGCGGCGCCCACCAGCACGACCACGGCGGACGGACTGGGCACCAGCCCGCCGGCGAGACCGAGCAGGACCGTGCCGCGCAGGGTGGGGGCGACGGCGTGGGTGTGCGTGCGACCGCCATGGGTGTGCTCGACGGCGTGGGTGTGCCCGGCCGGGTGGAGGCGGGCGTGGGAGTCCGCGTGACCGGGGTGGCCGTGAGCACCGTCCGCGTCCGCGTGGGTGTGTCCGTGTCCGTGGTCGTGGTCGTGGTCGTGCGTGTGGTCGTGGTCGTGGTCGTCACTGTGGTCATACCCGTGGCTGTGGTCATGCCCGTGTTCGTGTCCGTGACGGTGCGAGAGGTCCGGTGCGGCCTTCCGGTTGCGCAGGGCCCGGCGGAGGAGGCTCGCGCCCGCCAGGGTGACGAGGGCGCCGCTCGCGATGCCCAGCCAGGCGACGACCGAGGGCGTGGCGGCCGAACCGGCGGTGACCAGCAGGCCGAGCGCCACCACGCCGAGGGTGTGGGTGACCGTCACCGAGGCGGCCATCGGCAGGACGTCCCGCAGCCGGGCCCTGCCGCCCCGGGCCGCCGCCGTCGCGGCCATGAGCGTCTTGCCGTGCCCCGGTGCGAGTGCGTGCATCGCGCCCAGGACCACCGCGATCAGCAGCGCGAGCGCCGCGAAGCCCGCCGTGAGATCGTGCCGGGCGACGAGGTCGTCGAGGGCGCGCGTCCACCGGTCCGCGCCGCGGGGCAGCACGGAGGCGGCGGGCGCTTCGGTCTCCTCCCCCTCACCCGCCAGCGCCGGCCCGCCCGTACGCACCCGGAGGGACGCGGTCGCCGTGTCCGCGGGGGAGGACAGCAACTCCTCCGGGTACCGGGTCAGCTCACGCGACAGCGACGTCTCGGGCACGTCCGACGAGGCCAGCGTCATCCGGTCGCCGCGGGCGGTGACCTCCCGCCAGCCGGGACCCGAGGACGCCCCGGCCCCGCGGAAGGAGACGTCCACCGTGTCGTCCTCGGGCAGCGGAGCGGTCAGGTCGCACTCCACGCGCAGCGTGTCGAGCCCGGCCTGACCGGGGTGCGCGCGCGCACGGCTGCTCCGCACGGTGACCGGGGCCTTGCGCCCGTTCATACGCACCTCGCTGTCGCGGGCGGCGTCGGCGCACCGCCGACGGGCCCACCCGCCCGTGCCCAGAGCCTCGACATCCGGCTTCGCCTGGGTGGCCGGGATCTCGGCGAGGTCCTCGACATGGTGGACGCGGAGCTCGCCCGGCGTGGCGACCAGACCGTCGTACCGGTTGACGGTGAAGTTGCCGAGCGGATGCGCGCTCGCTGCGGACGCCGGGAGCAGCGTGAGCGCGCAGGCGGCGGCGAGGACGGCGGCACCGGTGGCGAGACGGCGGCCGGTGCCGCCGGCGGAGGAGCGGCGGAGGTTCACCGTGCCGCCTCCAGGTCCTCGAGGGCGGCACGGGCCGCGCGGGCGCCGAGGGGGGAGAACCCGGGGTTCAGTTCCAGGGCGGCGGTGAGGGACCGGCGGGCATCGGCGTCGTGGCCGGTGGCGCGTTCGATCATGCCGCGGTGGTGGAGGAAGGCGGCGTTGCGGTAGCCGGTGGCCGTCGCCCGGCGGGCGTAGGGGAGCGCCTCCTCGGAGCGCCCGCTGCGGTGCAGGGCCCAGGCGAGGGCGTCCGCGGTGTGCACGCTGTGCCGGCGGGCCCATTCGGCGCGGGCCGCGCGCAGGGCCGCTTCGGGGTCGCCGTGATCGGCGGCGGCGAGCGCGGTGTCCAGGTCGGCATTGACCCCACCGGCGCGGGCGAGGGCGGCCTGGGCGTCGACGAGGGCGTACTGGTCGGCCGCTTTCGTACGGTCGCCGTCGGCGCCCCGGACCTCGTACAGCTCGCCGAGGGCGACCAGCGGGCCGGGCAGCGGGGAGCGGGCGACAACCCGCTCCAGCGTCCCGATCGCGCCCGCGTGGTCACCGCTCGCGGCCTGGGCGCGGGCCCGGCCCTCCAACGCCGGGAGGTACTCCTCGTCGGCGGCGAGGGCACGGGCGAAGTGGGTGAGAGCGGTCTCGTGGTCGCCCTGGTTCCAAGCCAGCTGGCCGAGAGCGGTCGCCACGTACGCCACGTCGGCGGGCGTGGACGCGCCGTCCAGGGCCCGCTCCAGCACCTCGCGCGCGGTCCGCACGTCCCCGCGCAACTCCCGTACGTACGCGTACCGCGTGAAGACGGGCACCCCCGGCCGGCGGCTGTCCGCGGTGTCCGCGGCGTCGGAAGCCTCGTCGTACCGGCCGAGCTCCACGAGGGCGTCGATACGGGAGGACAGGGCGCGCTCGCTGTAGGGGTTCTGCCGCAGGGCCCGGTCGGCGTGTTCCAGGGCGCCGGAGAAGTCGTGGCGGGCCGCGGCGAGGGCGGCACGGCCGGCCAGGGCCTGCTCGTTGCCGGGTTCGAGCCCGAGAGAGCGGTCGAACGCCCGGTCGGCCTGCGGATAGCGCGACGGGTCTCCCTTGGTCCGCGCCTGCTCGACGTAGGCCAGCCCCAGGTCTGCCCACCCGCCGAAGTCCCTGGGCTGGGCGCGGAGATGGGACTGCAGGGCCCGGATCCCCGCGTCCAGGTCGCCTCCGGCGAGCACACCGGCCGCGAGCGCCCCGGCCGCGGGAGCGGCATCGGCACCGGCCCGCGCTCCGTCCCCGCCGCTGCCGACGGCGACCGCTCCGGCGGTCATCGCGACCGCCAACAACGCGGCGCACACCGTGAGGTGCGCCCCGCGCGAGCGGCGCGCAGCGGCGGAGAACCGGCGCAGGGCAGCCACCCGCACGCCGGGCGAGAAGGTTCGGACGGCGGGCTCGGCCGCCTCGGCCCCGGCTACCGCCCCGCCGCCGGCCCCGGCCTGGGGCGCCTCGGCGCCGGTCCCCTCCCCGGACCCGGTGCCGGCCTGGTTCCCGGGTGAGGTGCCGGGCTCGCCCCCGGTGCCCGGTTGCAGGGGCCCGGCGTCCGGCGGGGCGATGGGCTCCGTGGCACCGGTGAGCCCGGCCGGCCCGGTGTCCCGGCCGTTCTTCGGGCCGTGGTCGTTCGTACGCGGAGGCATGCCTCTCCTCGGTTGTTCGCTGGCTCGCTTGTCCGCCTGCCCACCTGGTACGGGGGACCGGCGGCGCGGCCCGTGCCGCGGGGGATGGAGGGGACGGGCCGCGCCTGTCACCGGGGCGGGCCGAAGGGCCCGCCTGCCGGAGGGGAGGGAAAGGACCAAGGACCTCGGCCCTGGGCCCTGGGCCCGTCCTGCCCCGCCCCGGCGGGCGCAGTGGTTCAGTACGCCCGGCCGCGCATCCTGCGCCACCACATCAGGGCCCCGCCGATCAGCAGGATCCCGAGGGCTCCCGCACCCGCGGACGCGGCGATCAGGGTGGTGCCGTCGGAGCCCTCGGCCCCGGCCGGCCGCAGCGCGTCACCGAGCTGGTTGCGCACGTCGTTGCCGCTGTCCACGCCCTCGGCGAGCGGGCCGCGCGACCCCTCCGTCGGGTTGGCCAGGTACGGGAACGAGGCGCCGAACTCCTTGTCGTTGGCGTCGACCGCGTCACCGAGGTCGTTCTCCGCGCCGACCAGCTCGCCCTCGACGACCTGGAGCGCCGCGTCGATCACGTCGTCCGTCAGCCGGCGCCCGTTGGGGAAGCCCGCGTTGTCGCCGTCCAGCACACCGAGCCGCTTCGGCTCGGCCGCCGGCTCGATCGACGTGTTGAGGCGCAGCATCTCCGACGGCGTCACGTGCGGCGGCTGGTTGAGCCCCTCGACGCCCTTGAGGAAGACGTCGACGAGGTCGTCGCGCGGCTCGGCGGGGGCTTCGATCTTGTAGATCGCCTCGATGAGCTTCGGCAGCTCGGGGTGGGTGACGTTCTCGAGGAACTGCGCGTCGTCCCGCGGCTCGGACGCGTTGAACGTGTCCTTGTCCCTCAGCGGGTTGACGACCTCGTTCACCAGAGGATTGCCCAGCCGCGACACCTGGGTGAACTTCCCCTTGGCGTTCTTGCGCTGGGTCGTGGACCAGATGCCGACGACCGGCTGGTCCGCCGACTCGGCGATCATGTCCGTCGGCACCTGGAGGGCCAGCGAGTTGACGTTGTACCCCTTGAGGGTGTCGTTGCCGACCTCGGAGAGGTTCCCGCCGTACAGCAGGTCGAAGACGCGCAGGTCCAGGAAGAACGGGTCGTCGGCCTGCCCGGCGAACGTCGTGGCACCGCCCGCCAGTTCGTGCACGGCCTGCTTGCGGAGTTTGTCGTAGTCCGGCATGGACGCCTTGCCGACGTTCGACGGCGCCACCGGGATGTCGTCCGCGATCTTCGTACGGGACACCAGGTGCTGGTCCTTCAGCTTGAGCAGCTCGATGTCGTAGGTCTGTGTGATGTTGAGGTCCGGGTCGTCCAGGCTGGTGACCGGACCCGTGTTGTAGAGGAACGTCTTCTCGTTCTTCGTGTGCGTCCGGAAGGTGTAGCGGAACAGCAGTTCGCCCTGCGCGTCGCCGTTGGTGTCGATGTGCAGGTCGTACTGCGCGTCCTCGGCGAACGTGAAGAAGTTCGGTCCGCCGGCCGGCTCCTCGAACGGTATCCAGTTCGCGATGATCGTCGTCGTGTCCGGCTTGTCGGGGCTGACGAACGCGTACAGGTCGGTGTTGTCGTACTGCGGGGTGCCCGAGATCAGCGGGGCCTCCCGGTGACTGGAGGCGGAGGCCGCCCCCGGTTCCAGTGCTGCCGTGCCGGCGGCGGCGAGCCCACCGGCGGCCAGTGCGCCACAGATCAGGGTCGCGAGGCTCCTGCGTCCCGCGCCGGTCCTGGAGTTAGGTGTCATGCCGTCCGTCCTCAGTGCCAACTTGCCTGACGCACCGGGATTCGGAGCCGGGCCCGGGCCGGATTGGTCGAGAGGAAAAAAAATTTCGACGGGTCCGCCGCATCCGGACGCCCGTAGTATTTCTCGCTGCCCGACCCGCGTTTTCGGTCCGCTGATCCGTATCTCCCATCCGGAGGCGTGCTCGCTGCGAAGGCCTTGTGTGACCGGGTGGCCCGAATGGGCCGGGAGAGGGGGTGCGCGTTGGAGGCGGACGAGCTTCTGGTGCGGGTGGCAGGGGGCGACCAGAAGGCATTCGAGGCGCTGTACGCCCTGGTGTCCGGGCCGGTGTACGGACTGGTGCGAAGGGTGGTGCGCGACCCCGCCCAGTCGGAGGAGGTGGTACAGGAGGTGCTGCTCGAACTCTGGCGCTCCGCCGCCCGGTTCGACCCGGGACGGGGCAGCGCGCTGTCCTGGGTGCTCACCCTCGCCCACCGCCGGGCCGTCGACCGGGTGCGCAGCGCCCGCGCGGCCGGGGAGCGCGAGCAGCGTGAAGCCGCCCGGCGCGGCAGCGGGCCCGCGTTCGACCAGGTCGCGGAGGAGGTCGAGGCCGGCCTCGAACGCGAGTGGGTGCGCCGTTGCCTGGACCGGCTCACCGCGCTGCAGCGGCAGTCGGTCACCCTCGCCTACTACGACGGCTACACCTACCGTGAGGTCGCCGAACGGCTCTCCCTGCCACTCGGTACGGTCAAGACACGCATGCGCGACGGTCTGACCCGACTGCGCGACTGCCTGGGAGGTGCCGCATGAGCTTCCTGGACCGGTTGCTCGGCGGCGGGGGCCGTGGAGAGCTCCACTCGCTGGCCGCCCCCTATGCGCTCGACGCACTCGAGCCTGCCGAACGCGTCCGCTTCGAAAGGCACCTGGCGACCTGCCGACGCTGTGCCGCCGAGGTACGCGCCCTCGCCGAGGACGCCGTCCGCCTCGCCTGGTCCACGGCAGCCCCCGCCCCACCCGCCCTGCGCGACCGGGTCATGGCCGCCGTACGGACCACCCCGCAGGACCCCGCCCCCGCCCCCGCCCCCGCCCCCGGCTTCGGATCCCCGGAGCAGACGCGTGCGCGTGCGCCGCAACTCCCTCCCCACGCATGGGGAACCGGGCCCGTGCCGCCGGCCGGCAGGCGGCACCGGATGCCGTTGTTCGTGCCCTTCGCGACGGCCACCGCCGCCGCTGCCCTCGTCGTCGCCGCGCTGTTCGCCGTCCAGGCGAACCAGACCCAGGACCAACTGACCGCCGAACGGGACCGTGCGCGTGAGATCGCCCACGTTCTCGCCGCTCCCGACGCCCTTGCGAACAGTGGCCGCGACACGGAGGGCGGCACGATCGGAGTGGTCGCCTCCGCATCGGAGCGGAGCGCCGTCGTCACCCTCGGCGGATACGACGACCCGCCGAACGGACGTGTGCGTCAGCTCTGGCTCATGCGCCCCGGCGCACAACCGCGCTCCCTCGGGCTCTTCGAGAGCGGCGCACCTCTCGTCGCCTCCGATCTCGACACCTCCGCGACGTCACTCGCCGTAACCGTCGAGCCGGACGGAGGATCTCCGCAGCCCACCACCCAGCCGGTTGTTCAACTCGCCCTGAAAGCTCTTGGATTCGGAGAGTAACCGTCACGTGTTCGTCAACCTCCTTACGGGGAAGGTGAATCCCGTGGCCGAGATACGCGAGTGCCCGGATGGGGCGATAGGGTTACTCTGCCTGGGGCCGGGCGGACTTGTACGGGTGGGGAGTGACATGGATCAGATAACGGTGCGCGGCAGGGCCAGGGTCCCTGCGATCGCCTGCGGAAGCAACGCGACCAGTACGCGACTGGACCGCCACCTCTCGGTGCTGGCGGGCCCCGCCGTTCCGCAGCGGGAGGCGGCCGAGGCGACGTCGCTGATGCGCGAGCTGACCTCGCGTGAGCGGCACGACCGCGGAGACAAGGGCTCACGGGCACGGACGAGTCGTGTCTCGCTCTTCGCCCCGCTGCGCCGGCTGCGCCGCTCCCTCTTCGGCAGCCGCTAGCCCCACGTCCGCGTCCGGACGGGCCCACCGTCCCGGCGTGGCACACCGTGTCCGCCGCCGTCACCCCACGGCGCGTGGCGCCGCCCACCGGTGCGCTCCGGCACGGGTACGTCGTCCTCCTCCGGCACCCCTTCCGTTTCCGCACCTCCCGATACCTCTTTCCGGCCACGTTCACCCCTCGGCCCGGCGCCCCCGGCCCACCCGGCAGTGCTCCGGGGGCGCGAGCAGTCCAGGAGCGTGCGGGCTCCTGCCCTTCCCCGACCGTCAGCGTTGCCGATGCGGCGCAGTCGGGATCGGCGTGGTCTCAGATCAGCGCGAGCTGGCCCTCCGGCCCCTCCTCGTGTGCGTCCAGGACCGAGGCGGGTTCACGCGCCGACCGGGGTACAGGGAGCACGCCCGCCTGACGCAGTTCCGCCGGGGTGACCGGGTCGGCCGTCGCACTGCCCGCCAACGCGGTCTGCCGCGGGCGCAGTGCGGCGAGCAGGGCGAGGACCGTGATCAGCTCCAGGAGTTCCGACGTCCAGGTCTGCGACCAGCCGGCCGGCCGGATCGCCTCCAGCGTCCCCGGCCCGGCCTCCTCCGTGCGGGCCGCGCACCACCGCTCCAGCACCCGGGCCCCGGCCATCTCGAAGTCCCAGGCCGCCGGCGGCACCGGCGAGATGCGGCCCTCGTCGAAGCACAGGGCCTCCTCGGCACGGTCGTACCGGACAGCCGACGGGTGGGACGGGAGCGGGGCGCGGACATAGGGGCGGCGTCCGCCCGGGAGTCGGGGGCGCTCCCCGTCGCGCCGCATCAGCCACAGCATCCGGCGCCCCACCTCCACACCCGCGTCCCACATGCCGGCGTCCCCGGTGAGGGGAACCGTGAGTCCTCCGGGGCCGGGCCGTACCACGGCCACCGTCCAGGCGAGCACGTCGACGGCCGGTGCCTCCCGGCCGAGGCGCGCCGTGAGGTGCTCGGACAGGCCCGGGGCCAGGTTCGGCTCCGTGCCCCCGGGCCGGCGGTACAGCGGGCGGACCCGGCCGGGACGGAACACCGGCAGCAGGGAGGTGGCGAGCAGCGGCGGACCGGGGGCGCCACCGGCGCCGTCGGTTCCGACGGCGCCGCCCCGCGCGCGGCCCCCGCGCCCTGTGGCGGGTCCGGCCTCGACGGCGAAGACCTGCCGCTCGTCCGCCACCCGCCACAGCTCCGGGCGGGCCGCGTCGATCAGCCGCTGGTCGGGGATCAGCCACTGCTCGTCGAAGGGGGCACGCAGCACACGGACCGGATCCGGGCACGGGCCAGAGGCGCGCTCCAGCCGCTCCGTCCCGCCCGGCAGGCGCGGAAGCTGACCGACCGCAGTGCGCCCCGTCCGCGAGCGGGTCGGCTGGAACAGAGCCTCCCTGTCCGGTCCCGCCGCCTTCATCAGGGTGTCCCAACGGGCTTTCAGAGCCGCCGGATCGGGCGCCGCCGGCCACCCCCGGCCGAGTCGCGGCGGTGCGACGGACCACGGCATGAGGTCCGCCAGCAGCGGAGCGTCGTCCTGCGTCACGCTGGGCATCGTACGACTTGACGGGCGGGCGGGGTCAGGTGGCTTCCAGGGTCACGGTGAAGGAGAAGCGGTCGCCCCGGTAGTTGATCACGGCCACGTCCAGGGGGCTGCCGTCGGTGTCGTAGGTGATGCCGGTGTAGTGAAGGATCGGGCTGAGCAGCGGCACCTGGAGGAGGCGGGCGGTCTCCGGATCCGCGAGCCGCGCCTGAACGGTGTCCGTGATGCGGCTGATGTCCGCCCCGGCGATGTCCCGCAGCACCTTGGTCATCGGCCATCGCCGCAGATCCTCCAGATCGATCCGGGCGGCGAGTTCCGGACGGACGTAGTTGCGGGCGTGATTGGTCGGCTCGCCGGTCTTCTCGTCACTGCGCAGCCGGTGGTAGGCCGTCGTCTGCGTCAGTCCGGGGAAGTACTCGGCGAGTTCGGTCGGCACCGGCGCGGTGCCGTGCTCCAGCAGTTCGGTCGTCATGCCGGACTGCTGGGCCACGATCGCGTCCACCGAGCCCAGCAGTCGCACCGGGGCACCCCTGTGGGCGTCGGGCTCGATGAACGTGCCGCGCCGGCGGTGACGGGTGATCAGTCCCTCGTCCTCCAGTTCCTTCAGCGCCTGCCGCATGGTCAGCACGCTCACCCCGTAGTGCCTGGCCAGCTGTTCCTCGGTGGGCAGGCGCAGCGGGTCCCGGGGCGAGCGGCCGAGGATCGAGGCACGCAGCGACTGCGACACCTGGTACCAGAGCGGCAACTTGCGATTCAGGACGATCGAATCCGGAGCGAAGGAGGTCACGGGCTATCCGTACCGGTCGGAAACGTTCAGTGCAATGTGAGGCGCAGGGGTGTCGGCATGGGCTGCGACACCCCGGAGCCGAACCGGACTGCGGGGGCCACCCGGACCACCCGGCTACGGCGTACGGAAGTGGCGCTCGAGGCCCTGCCACACATCGTCGTAGCGCTGCTGCAGGTGCTCCGCGCGTGCCGCCTGCGGCGTCAGGGACACCGGCCAGCGTGTCTCGAACATGAAGGCGAGACCGTCGTCGATCTTCTGCGGGCGCAACTCGGCGGCGCTCGCCTTCTCGAACGTCTCCCGGTCCGGCCCGTGCGCCGACATCATGGTGTGCAGCGAGCCGCCACCCGGCACGAACCCCTCCGCCTTCGCGTCGTAGGTCCCCTCGACCAGGCCCATGTACTCGCTCATCACGTTCCGGTGGAAGTACGGCGGCCGGAAGGTGTCCTCGCCCACCAGCCAGCGCGGCGCGAACACCACGAAGTCCACCCCCGCCAGTCCCGGCGTATCGCTCGGCGCCGTCAGCACCGTGAACACCGACGGGTCCGGATGGTCGTACGAGATGGTGCCCATCACATTGAAACGGCGCAGATCGTAGGTGTACGGCACATGGTTGCCGTGCCAGGCGACGACATCCAGGGGGGAGTGGCCGTAGGTGGCCGACCAGAGGTTGCCGCAGAACTTGTTCACCACCTCCACCGGGCCCTCGACGTCCTCGTACGCGGCGACGGGTGCCCGGAAGTCCCGTGCGTTCGCCAGCCCGTTGGCGCCGATCGGGCCGAGGTCGGGGAGCCGGAAGGCGGCGCCGTAGTTCTCGCACACATAGCCGCGGGCCGCATCGTCCAGAAGCTCCACACGGAAGCGCACCCCGCGGGGGATCAGCGCGATGTGTCCCGGCTCCACATGCAGCAGCCCGAACTCGGTCCGCAGCAGCAGCCCGCCCTGCTCCGGGACGATCAGCAGCTCACCGTCGGCGTCGCTGAACACCCGGGTCATCGACGCGTTCGCGTGGTAGAGGTGCACCGCCATGCCGACGCGCTGGGTGGCGTCGCCGTTGCCGCCCAGGGTCCACAGGCCGGCCAGGAAGTCCGTGCCCTCCTCCGGTGCGGGCAGCGGGTTCCAGCGCAGCCGGTTGGGGTCGGGCACCGTCTGGTTGAAGGGTGCGCTGCGGATCGCCCCGTTGCTCGTGCGGGTGAACGCCGGGTGTGCGGCCGACGGGCGGATCCGGTACAGCCACGAGCGGCGGTTGTGGGCCCGCGGCTCGGTGAACGCCGTACCGCTCAGCTGTTCCGCGTACAGCCCGAGCGGCGCGCGCTGCGGCGAGTTGCGCCCCTCGGGCAAGGCGCCCGGGACCGCCTCGGAGCTGTGCTCGTTGCCGAAACCGGAGAGGTGACCGAGTCCCTCGGCGGCCTTGCGCGCTTCCCCGCTCATTTTCACTGCTCCCTTGTGTGCGATTCCTATGCAATACCGTAGGATTGCGGTTTCCCCGGCGCAAGAGGGGCGCGCGGCCTACTCCTTCAGGACTCCGCCCCTCCTCTCGACGGAGGACACGGAACCCGACTCCAGGGGGATCCGCGCGAGCGGACGCCTGTTCTACGCTCCCCCGCATGGTGTGGACGGGGAGGTTGGCCGCCGCGCTCGCGGTCTGCGGCGTCCTGATGGCCGGATCCGCGGGCTGCGGCTCGCGTGCTGCCCAGGAACGGGAACAGGGCACGGGGTCGCCGTCGCCGGTCGGCAGGCTCCTGGAGGAGCGGGACGACGAGGGCCGGCCCTACCGTGAGGTGGACGAGAAGGACGCCCCCGAGGTCGGCGTCGAGGTCATGCCCGACACCGACGGCGGCTGGGACGTACGGCTGCGCTTACGCAACTTCCGCTTCTCGCCGGACGGCGCCCACCGTGCGGTGCCCGGCCGCGGCCTCGCCCACCTCTACGTGAACGACCGCCTCGTCGCCCTGCTGCGCGCTCCCGGCCACCACCTCTCCCCGCACATGGTCCGGCGGGGCACGCACCAGGTCACCGTCCGTCTCCACGCGGACGACGACTCGGTGTGGGCCGTGCGCGGAAAGCCGGTGGAGGGCACAGCCGACATCACGGTCTCGGAACCGAGCCCGACCACGGACACGACCACGGACGCGACCAGGGGGCCCGCCGCGGACCCGACCGCGACAGGGTGAGCCGGGGGCCGGGGTGCACCCGGCCGGGACCCGGAAGCACGATGAAGCCCGTGCCCGTGCCCCCCACGGCCTCCCTCCGTCGCACGCCCGTGCGGCGTCGCAGCACCGAACGGCCGGCCGGAATCCTGGATGCCCGCGCCGCGCTTCCGGGCGAGGCCGGCCGCGACGCCCTGAGCATCCGCGCCGTCGCGCAGGGCGCCGGTGTGCCCGTCGGCTCCGTCTGCCGCTTCTTCGGCGGCGGGCTCGGGAGGGCCGACACACCGGCCCGGCGCACCCCGGAGCGTTTCGCGCACCAGGTCGTCGAACGCCTGAAGGCCGCCACCGGCGCCCCGGACCGGCGGCGGGCCATGGGCGTCGTGCCCGACGAGTGCCTGGACGGGAAGCGCACCGCACCCGGCTTCTCCCTGGTCGACTTCGGTCACCGGATGCCCGTCGGAACCCGCAGAGCCGAACCCGACCATTACGTCGCCGACCACCTCGCCGACCTGCTGTCCGGCTACCTGGACCGCGAACCGGACGACGTGCTGCGCCGCGGCCTCCGCATCGCCGTCGGGACCGCCGGCGCTCTTGTCCGCCCGGCCTTCCGAGTGGCCCCCGAGGGTGACGAGAAGATCATCGCCGATCTGCGGGAGACGCTGCGCGCCTGTCCGGCACGCGTACTGGACTGAGCGGGAGGGCTCCGACGAGGGGCGCCGGCGAACAGCACCGGCAAAAGACTCCCCCGCATGCATACCGGTCGGTATGCTCGGGGCGTCCGTCCGGCCGTCTCCTGGCCCGTCCGTCTGCCTGCGGGCCCGTCCCTCCGCTCGCCCGCCTGTCCGTGCGTCACCGCCGCCGTACCCGGGAGGTCCCATGTCCCGCACCGCTCTTCGTATCTGCCCCCTGTGCGAGGCCACCTGCGGCCTGGCTCTCACCCTCGACGAGGGCAGGGTCACCGGCGCCCGGGGTGACCGCGACGACGTCTTCAGCAAGGGGTTCATCTGCCCCAAGGGCGCCTCCTTCCCCGCTGTCGATGCCGACCCCGACCGGCTGCGCGGCCCGCTCGTCCGGGTCGACGGCGTGTTGTGCGAGGCCAGCTGGGAGGAGGCGTTCGACGCCGTCGCCGCCGGCATCCGGCCCGTCGTCGAACGCCACGGTCCGAACGCCGTCGGGGTCGTCCTCGGCAACCCCAACGTGCACACCATGGCGGGCGCCCTCTATCCGCCCCTCCTGGTCGGTGGGCTCGGCACCCGCAGCCTGTTCACCGCGTCCACCGTCGACCAGATGCCCAAGCACGTGTCCAGCGGGCTCCTGTTCGGCGACGCCAACGCGATCCCCGTACCCGACCTGGACCACACCGACCACCTGCTGCTGATCGGCGCCAACCCCCTGGAGTCCAACGGAAGTCTGTGCACGGCACCCGACTTCCCCGGCCGTCTCCGGGCGCTCAGGGCCCGCGGCGGCACCCTCACCGTCGTCGACCCGCGCCGTACCCGCACCGCCCGCCTCGCCGACCGGCACATCTCCGTCCGGCCCGGCACCGACGCCCTGCTGCTCGCGGCGATGGCATCCGTGCTCGTCGAGGAGCGCCTCGTCGATCTGGGGGACTGCGCTCCCCACGTGCAGGGCGTCGCCGAACTCGCCGACGCGTTGCAGGACTTCACCCCCGAGGCCGTTGCCCCGGCCTGTGACGTCGACGCGGGCACCATCCGCACCCTCGCCCGTGAACTCGCCGCCGCCCCCGCCGCCGCCGTCTACGGCCGCATCGGCAGCTGCACCGTCCCGCACGGCACCCTGGCCAGCTGGCTCGTCGACGTCCTCAACATCCTCACCGGCAATCTCGACCGGCCCGGTGGCGCGCTCTTCCCCCGCGCCGCCACCGACAAGACCCCGCGCCCCGCCGGACCGGGCCGCGGCTTCGCCCTCGGACGCTGGCACTCCCGGGTGAGCCGGCACCCCGAGGCCAAGGGCGAACTGCCGCTCTCCGCCCTCGCCGAGGAGATCGACACCGCCACCGACGCGGGCGAACCGCTGCGCGCCCTCATCGCCGTCGCCGCCAACCCGGTCCTGTCCGCGCCCGACGGCGACCGTCTCGACAAGGCGCTCGGCTCCCTCGACTTCATGGTCAGTGTCGACCCGTACCTCAACGAGACCTCGCGCCACGCCCATGTCGTCCTGCCCCCGCCCCCGCCCGCGCAGAGCCCGCACCACGACTTCGCCTTCAACACCCTCGCCGTACGCAACCAGGTCCGCTACACCCGTCCCGCGCTCCCGCTGGAACCCGGCCGCATGGCGGAGACCGAGATCCTGGCCCGGCTCGTCCTCGCCGCCACCGGCGCGCACGGAGCAGACCCGGAGGACGTCGACCGGCTGGTCGTCGACCAGGCCCTCGGCAGGGCGGTGAACGACCCGCACTCCCCGGTGCACGGCCGTGATCCGAAGGAACTCGCCGGACTGCTCACCGGTCACGGCGGCCCCGAGCGGCGGCTGGACATGATGCTCCGCCTCGGCCCCTACGGCGACGGCTTCGGCGCCGATCCGGACGGCCTCACCCTCGACCGGCTGCTCGCCCACCCGCACGGCATCGACCTCGGACCTCTGCGCCCCCGCCTGCCGCAGCCCCTGAGGACCCGCAGCGGCCGGGTGGAGCTGCTGCCGGAACCGATCGCCGCCGACCTTCCCCGGCTGCGCGCAGCCCTCGGCACACGCCCCGACGGCTTCGTCCTGGTCGGCCGCCGCCATCTGCGCTCCAACAACAGCTGGATGCACAACGTGCCCGCTCTCACCGGCGGCACCAACCGGTGCACCCTGCAGATCCACCCCGACGACGCCGAACGCGTCGGTATCCAGGACGGGCAGCCGGTACGCGTCCGGGGTGCCGGGGGAGAGGTGACCGCGCCCGCCGAGCTGACCGACGGGCTGCGCCGGGGCGTGGTGAGCCTGCCGCACGGCTGGGGCCACGACCGGCCCGGCACCCGGCTGCGGCACGCCGCGGCCGACCCCGGTGTCAACGTCAACCAGCTGCTCGACGGCAGCCTCCTCGACCCGCTGTCGGGCAACGCCGTGCTCAACGGGGTGCCCGTCGAGATCGCGCCCGGGACAGCCCCCGGAACCGCTCCCTGACCGCCCCGTGACCGAAAAGTGCACCGCGCTGTCACCGCGCCGACCTGAGTAAAGTTGTGACCTGGTGTTTTGCGCTTATTACTGACTCTGTTGCTCCATTGCGGAGAGTGACGCCGGCCCGTCGACGGGGCGCAGGGAACGGGCCTCGCGAGGAAGCGGTCTAGTCCCGGCCCGCCCCTCCCGGATGCGGTGCGTGACCCTCCCCCGAATTGAGCAACAGAGTCATTGCTCGCACGTCAGCGTCTTGTTCACGCTGCCGAGCGGGACCTGACGTCGTCGCACCGCCGGCCCTGGTGGGATGTCCGAGGGCGAATGTCGGGTAATCCACTCCATGCCGACCATCCTCGGCTTCGCCATGATCGCGACCTCCCTGGTCCTGATCATGCTGAAGAAGATGTCGCCGATCGCGGCGCTCGTACTGATCCCCGCACTGTTCTGCGTGTCCGTCGGCAAGGGCGCCCACCTCGGTGACTGCGTCATCGACGACGTGTCCACCCCCGCCCCGACCGCGGCGATGCTCATGTTCGCGATCGTCTACTTCGGTGTGATGACCGACGTCGGTCTCTTCGATCCGATCGTCCGGGGCGTCCTCGGGTGCTGCAGGGCCGATCCGATCGTCCGGGGCGTCCTCGGGTGCTGCAGGGCCGATCCGATCGTCCGGGGCGTCCTCGGGTGCTGCAGGGCCGATCCGATCGTCCGGGGCGTCCTCGGGTGCTGCAGGGCCGATCCGATCGTCCGGGGCGTCCTCGGGTGCTGCAGGGCCGATCCGATCGTCCGGGGCGTCCTCGGTACCGCGCTGCTCGCCGCGATCGTGTCACTGGACGGCGACGGCTCGACCACCTTCATGATCACCGTCTCGGCGATGTACCCCCTGGACAAGCGCCTGAAGACGAGCCTCGTCGTCATGGCCGGTGTCGCCGCGATGGCCAACGGCGGTCGGCGTGGTCCTCATATCCGGCGGCTGCGCACTCAGCGGGCTCGCCGGCTCCCGGTGGGCGATGGCCCTGTGGAGCGGGGTGACAGGGCTCGGCCACCTCTGCTTCGCCATCGGAGCCCAGTCACTCGTCGTCCGCCAGTCCGCGCCGCACGAACAGGACCGCAAATTCGGCCACTTCACCATCGGCGCGTCCCTCGGGCAACTGGTCGGCCCGGTCGCGGCGGGCGCGCTCGTCGGCGGTGCCGACAGAGCCGCCGGCAGCGCCCTCGCCCTGCTGGCGGCGGGTGCGGGGGCGGCGATCGCGCTCACCTCGCTGTGGGGCACGGAGCACCCGGTGCCGCCCGGCTCCCGCGCGGCGCCGGCTCCGCGCGTCCCGGTCGGGCGCATCCTGAGGGCCCGGGGCGTCCCCGCGGGCACCTTCGTCAGCCTGGCCGTCCTGTCCGCCACCGACATCCTCACCGCCTGCCTCCCGGTGGTCGGCGAGCAGCGGGACGTAGCCCCGTCCGTCACCGGTCTGCTGCTCAGCCCGCGGGCCGCGGCCACCATCGGCTGCCGGCTGGTCCTCACCCCGCTGCTGCGCCTCGTCGGCCGCACCGTCCTGCTGACGGTGACCTGTCTCCCGGCGGCACTGCTCTGCGCGGGCATCGCCCTGCCCGTGTCCGTACGGGTCCTGGCGCTGATGCCGGCGGTGCCCGGCTTCCGCCTGGGGTCGGCCAGCCGCTCTCCACGACGACCGTCGTCCGGGCCGCCCCCGCCGGCGCCCGCTCCACCGCCCTCGCCCCCGCCTGACCGGTAACCGTCTCGGCCAGGTCGCCGCGCCCGCCGGGGCGGGCCTGACCGCCGGGTTGACGGGTGTGGCGGCCCCGCTCGTCATGCTCGGCGCGCTGTTGTTCGTCTCCGCGGGGGCGGCGCCGCGTGCGCCGTCCCGGCCCGCCGAGCCCACCGGCGCCAGGGGGACGCCTGCCACCGACGCGCCGGGCCGGCCCGAGGAGTCCGACCCGGCCCGGCCCACCACGAACTGACCGGCGGGCCTGCCGCGCGAGGGCCGGGCGCAGGCAGGGGGCGCGCCCCGGTCCACGGCCGGCGAGGTCCGGTTCGTCCGCACGGGCCCGGGCGGTAGGGGATCCGGGCAGCATGCGGCGGGGCGTTTTACCACGTGTGCGGCAGCGCCGCGAGGTCCTCGTGGGCCTGCGCTCCGGGGCCGTCCCGACGGCTCCCGGGTTCACGGGGGCGCGTGAACCCGGGAGCGACCCCGTCCGGACCGGGCGGGCGCGGCTCCGCGCGGACCGGCCCGGTCTCCGTCGGGTGCCGCCGCCCCCGCCCGCCCGCACGCACGCCCCGGCCTCCGGCACCGGAGCCGCCGCCCCGTGTCCTCGTTCCTCTGGCGTCATTAAATTAGCGCCGCTAGTTTATGAGGTGGACGACGACGCCCCGCCCCGGAGGAAGCACGATGAAGGCATACGACGGCATGTACATCGACGGCGCCTGGCGCCCCGCCGCCGGTCCGGACGTGATCGAGGTCGTGAACCCGGCCGACGGGCAGGTGATCGCCACCGTCCCCGCGGGTACCGCCGAGGACGTGGACGCCGCCGTGCGGGCGGCCCGCTCCGCCCTCCCCGCCTGGGCCGCGACCACACCCGCCGAGCGCGCCGCCCGTCTCGCCGCGCTCCGGGACGTGCTGGTGGCCCGGCAAAACGAGATCGCGGAGACGGTGACCGCCGAACTCGGCGCACCCCTGAAGCTCTCGCAGGCCGTGCACGCGGCCGTGCCGATCGCGGTGGCGGGCTCGTACGCCGAGCTGGCGGCGACGTACCCCTTCGAGGAGCGGACGGGCAACTCGACCGTCCTGCACGAGCCGGTCGGCGTGGTCGGCGCGATCACCCCCTGGAACTACCCCCTGCACCAGATCGTCGCCAAGGCCGCCCCGGCCCTCGCCGCCGGCTGCACGATCGTCGTCAAGCCCGCCGAGGACACCCCGCTGGTCGCCCGGCTCCTCGCGGAGGCGGTGCACGAGGCCGGCGTCCCGGCCGGCGTGTTCAACCTGGTCACCGGTCTCGGCCCGGTGGCGGGCCAGGCCCTCGCCGAGCACCCGGGCGTCGACCTGGTCTCCTTCACCGGCTCCACCGCCGTCGGCCGCCGGATCGGCGCCGTCGCCGCGGGTGCGGTCAAGAAGGTCGCCCTCGAACTGGGCGGCAAGTCCGCCAACGTGATCCTCCCCGGCGCCGACCTGGCCCGGGCGGTCAACGTCGGCGTCGCCAACGTGATGTCCAACTCCGGCCAGACGTGCAGCGCCTGGACCCGCATGCTGGTCCACCGCGACCAGTACGACGAGGCCGTCGAGCTCGCCACGGCCGCCGCCGCCAAGTACGGCGACCGCATCGGCCCCCTCGTCAACGCCAAGCAGCAGGAACGGGTGCGCGGGTACATCGAGAAGGGTGTCGCCGAGGGCGCACGCCTGGTCGCCGGCGGCCCCGACGCGCCACGCGAACAGGGCTGCTTCGTCAGCCCCACCGTCTTCGCCGACGTCACCCCCGACATGACCATCGCCCAGGAGGAGATCTTCGGCCCCGTCCTGTCCGTCCTGCGCTACGAGGACGAGGAGGACGCCCTGCGCATCGCCAACGGCACCGTCTACGGACTCGCCGGCGCGGTCTGGGCCGCCGACGAGGCGCAGGCGGCGGCGTTCGCCCGCCGCATGGAGACCGGCCAGGTCGACATCAACGGCGGCCGCTTCAACCCCCTCGCGCCCTTCGGCGGTTACAAGCAGTCGGGCGTGGGCCGCGAACTCGGTGTGCACGGGCTGACCGAGTATCTCCAGACCAAGTCCCTCCAGTTCTAGGGGAGTCCCACCATCATGGCTGTCCGTGCCGCTGTACTGTCCGCCGTCGACGCCCCGTTGGAGATCACGGGGATCGACCTGCCCGAGCCCGGCCCCGGGAAGGTCCGGGTCCGGCTCGCCGCGGCCGGGGTCTGCCACTCCGACCTGTCCCTGACCAACGGCACCATGCGTCTCCCGGTCCCGGCGGTGCTGGGCCACGAAGGGGCCGGCACGGTCGTCTCCGTCGGTGAGGGCGTCACCCGGGTCGCGCCCGGTGACGGCGTCGTCCTCAACTGGGCGCCCTCCTGCGGCGCCTGCCCCGCCTGCGCGCGCGGCGAGGTGTGGCTGTGCGCCGACGCCCTGAGCGGCGTCGGCGCGGTGCACGCCCACCGCGCCGACGACGGCACCGCGCTCCACCCCGGCCTGAACGTCGCCGCCTTCGCCGAGGAGACGGTGGTGCCCGCGTCCTGCGTCCTGCCCGCCCCGGACGGCGTCCCGCTCACCGACGCGGCCCTGCTGGGCTGCGCGGTGCTCACCGGCTACGGTGCCGTCCACCACTGCGCGCAGGTCGGGCCCGGTGAGTCGGTCGCGGTGTTCGGCGTCGGGGGAGTGGGCCTCGCCGCCCTCCAGGCGGCCCGGATCGCGGGAGCGGCCACGATCGTCGCGGTCGACGTCTCCCCGGAGAAGGAGGAACTGGCCCGTTTCGCCGGGGCGACCGAGTACGTCGTCGCCTCGGACACCACCGCCCGCGAGATCCGGGCCCTCACCGGGAAGCAGGGCGTGGACGTGGCCGTGGAGTGCGTGGGCCGCGCGGTCACCATCCGCACCGCCTGGGAGTCCACCCGGCGCGGCGGCCGTACCGCGGTCGTCGGCATCGGCGGCAAGGACCAGCAGGTCACCTTCAACGCCCTGGAGATCTTCCACTGGGGCAGGACCCTGTCGGGCTGCGTCTACGGCAACTCCGACCCCGCCCGCGACCTCCCCGTTCTCGCCGGACACATCCGCTCCGGCCGGCTCGACCTGGGCGCTCTCGTCACGGAACGGATCGCCCTGGACGGCATCCCGGCCGCCTTCGACAACATGCTGGCGGGCAGGGGCGGACGGGCTCTGGTGGTCTTCTGAACCGTTGAACCGTCCGCCCCGGCACGCGGTACGGACACTTCGGTGGGGGCCGAAGGGCGCGAGAGGCCCTACCCGGTGCCCCGCACCTGCTCGTACTGCCCCGCCAGGCCGTCCAGCAGAGCCGTCAGGCCCGTCTCGAAGGCACGCTCGTCGATCTTCTCCTGCTGGTCGGCGAGCAGGTGCGCCTGGCCGAGGTGGGGATAGTCGGCGGGGTCGTAGGCGTCCGCGTCGTCCACGAAGCCGCCGGCGAAGGAACCGAGCGCCGAGCCCATGATGAAGTACCGCATCAGCGCGCCGATGGACGTGGCCTGTGCGGGCGGCCAGCCCGCCTCGACCATCGCGCCGTAGGCCGCGTCGGCGAGCCGCAGGGCGGCCGGGCGGCGGCCGGGGCCGCGGGCCAGGACCGGGACGATGTTGGGGTGGGCGCGCAGCGCGGACCGGTAGGAGACCGCCCAGTCGTGCAGCGCGGTCCGCCAGTCCCGGCCGTCCTCGAACATCGACAGGTCGACCAGCGCGCTCACCGAGTCGGCCACCGCCTCGAGGATCTCGTCCTTGGCGCGGAAGTGGTGGTAGAGCGAGGGCCCGCTGACCCCCAGCTGTGCGGCGAGCCGGCGTGTGGAGACGGCGGCCAGACCCTCCGCGTCCACGAGCTCCCGTGCCGTCTCGACGATCCGGTCGGTGCTGAGCAGGGGCTTGCGCGGTCGGGCCATGGCGCACATAGTAGGGCTGCACCAGAAAACTAGCAGTGGTAATTAAAATCCCGGGGTTGGGTGACTGCCATGAACCTGGAACTCGGCGAGGAGCAGAGCGCCGTCCGCCGGCTCGCCCGGGACTTCGTCGAGCGTGAGGTCGCGCCCCACGCCACGGCCTGGGACCGCGCCGAAGAAGTCGACCGGGGCATCGTGAAGAAGCTGGGCGACCTCGGCTTCCTCGGGCTGACGATCGACGAGCGGTACGGCGGTTCGGGCGGCGACCATCTCGCGTACTGCCTGGTCACCGAGGAACTGGGGCGCGGCGACTCCTCCGTGCGCGGAATCGTCTCCGTGTCCCTGGGGCTGGTGGCGAAGACCGTCGCGGTCTGGGGCAGCGAGGAACAGAAACGGGCCTGGCTTCCCGGCCTCACCTCCGGCGCGTACGTCGGCTGCTTCGGCCTCACCGAGCCGGGCACCGGTTCCGACGCCGGCAGCCTCTCCACCCGCGCGGTGCGCGACGGCGGCGACTACGTCGTCAACGGCACCAAGACGTTCATCACCAACGGCACCTGGGCCGACGTCGTCCTGCTGTTCGCCCGGTCCACCGACGCCCCGGGCCACAAGGGGGTGTCCGCCTTCCTCGTGCCCGCCGACACCCCCGGCCTGACCCGTCGGCCCCTGCGCGGCAAGCTCGGCCTGCGCGGCCAGGCCACCGCCGAGCTGGTGCTGGAGGACGTGCGCGTGCCCACGTCCGCGAGGCTCGCCCCCGAGGGCAAGGGCTTCTCGGTCGCCATGTCCGCCCTGGCCAAGGGGCGCATGTCGGTCGCCGCGGGCTGTGTCGGCATCGCCCAGGCCGCGCTCGACGCGGCCGTGCGGTACGCGGGGGAGCGCGAGCAGTTCGGGAAGACCATCGCCCATCACCAGCTGGTGCAGGAACTGATCAGCGACATCGCCGTGGACGTCGACGCCGCCCGGCTGCTGACCTGGCGGGTCGCCGATCTGATCGACCGCGGGCAGCCGTTCGCCGTCGAGTCCTCCAAGGCCAAGCTCTTCGCCTCGGAGGCGGCCGTCCGTGCCGCCGGCAACGCCCTCCAGGTCTACGGCGGTTACGGCTACATCGACGAGTACCCGGCGGGCAAGCTGCTGCGCGACGCCCGTGTCATGACGCTCTACGAGGGCACCAGCCAGATCCAGAAGCTGGTCATCGGGCGGGCGCTGACCGGGGTTTCGGCGTTCTGAGACCGGAGAGGGCCGGCCGGTCCGAGTAGTCCGCCCGGGGCGGATCTGAGTATCCGGACGGATGCGCGCGCCGCCGTGGTCGCCGACCCTGTTCCCCATGAGTGACACACCGGTCAAGCAGCAGAGCACGGCGGCCTTCTACGGTCAGGCCGTCGTCTCGTTCGCCGTCGCCCTGGGGGCGACCGCCTTCGGCATCATCCGGCTCGAGGCCGACGCCTGGGTGCGCGGCTTCATGGCGATCGCCGTCCTGTACCTCGTCACCTCCGCCTTCACCCTGGCCAAGGTCATCCGTGACCGTCAGGAGGCCGGCCAGATCGTGAGCCGGGTGGACCAGGCGCGGCTGGAGAAGCTCCTCGCGGAACACGACCCCTTCGAAAAGCTGTGAGCATTCCACGGGACGATGCCCGGTCCGCGCTCGGAGGAGCGGACGAAGGGCAGGCCCTAAGCGATCGCTCACCCTTGCCGGTATGGTGTTGTCCCTGCCAGTGAATGGGGTGAGCGATGAGTACGGTGGAGGAGACGGCCGGCGCCGAGGCGCAGCCGTGGGGTGAGGTCACGCCCGACGCGGCCCGACGGCTGTTGCTCGCCGCCGTCGAGGCGTTCGCGGAGCGTGGCTACCACGCCACGACGACCCGCGACATCGCCGGCCGTGCCGGCATGAGTCCGGCCGCGCTCTACATCCACTACAAGACCAAGGAAGAGCTGCTCCACCGCATCAGCAGGATCGGCCACGAGAAGGCCCTGGACATCCTGCGGACCGCGGCCCGCGCCGAGGGCAGCGCGACCCGGCGTCTCGCCGAGGCCGTGAGTTCCTTCGTCCGCTGGCACGCGGTCGGGCGCACCACCGCACGGGTCGTGCAGTACGAACTCGACGCGCTCGGCCCCGACGCCCGCGCCGAGATCATCGCCCTGCGCCGGCAGGTCGACGCCGAGGTGCGCGGGATCATCGAGGAGGGCGTGCGCTCGGGTGAGTTCGACGTCAACGACGTGCGGGGCACCACTCTCGCCGTGCTCTCCCTCTGCATCGACGTGGCGCGCTGGTTCAACGTCAACGGCTCCCGCACCCCCGAGGAGGTCGGCGCCCTCTACGCCGGCCTCGTCCTGCGTATGGTCGGCGCAGACCGTACGGACACCGTCCCGGGGGAGTAGATCACCGCCGGCCCGGGTTCAGACGTAGTACCGGGCCACCGACTCGGCCACGCACACCGGTTTGTCGCCGCCCTCGCGCTCCACGGTGAACGCCGTGGTCACCTGGACGCAGCCTCCCGCCTCGTCCACGGCGGTGATCTTCGCGGTGGCACGCACCCGCGATCCCACCGGGACGGGTGCGGGGAAACGCACCTTGTTCGTACCGTAGTTGACGCCCATCTTCACGCCCTCGACGGAGAGCAGCTGCGGGCCGAACAGCGGCAGCAGCGACAGCGTCAGATAGCCGTGCGCGATGGTCGTGCCGAACGGCCCCGACGCTGCCCGCTCCGGATCGACGTGGATCCACTGGTGGTCACCGGTGGCCTCGGCGAACAGGTCGACCCGCTTCTGGTCGACCTCCAGCCAGTCCGTGTACCCCAGCTGTTCGCCCACCGCCGCCTTCAGATCGTCGACGGACGTGAAGATTCTCGGCTCTGCCATGTCCCGGCCTCTCGCGTCACGTGGTCGCGCGCGCCACCGCGCGCATACCTAAGCGACTGCTTAGCATGGTCGGCGGTGCGGGCGTTGTCAACGGACCGGCCGCCACGCGGGGTGGGTAACCTCCGAGGCGTGCCCCAGGTTCCGGAGAAGATCCACGAACTCACGGTCGGCCGGCTCGCCGCGCGCAGCGGCGCCGCCGTCTCGGCCCTGCACTTCTACGAGTCCAAGGGGCTGATCAGCAGTCGGCGCACCTCGGGCAACCAGCGTCGCCACAGCCGTGACACCCTGCGCCGGGTCGCCTTCATCCGGGCCGCCCAGCGGGTCGGTATCCCGCTCGCCACCATACGCGGGGCGCTC